>NZ_JBSFVD010000052.1:0-16649 GCF_053592135.1 Streptomyces sp. NPDC002784
CGCGGTCGCCCTCACCCCCCCCCCCCGCCCCGCGGCCGCCGCGGTGCCCCGTGTGCCGTCCCCCCCACCTCGACCACCCGCCCCCACGGCCGCCGCAGTCGGCTGCGTGGAGCCCCGGGTCAGAACGGCATGCGGCCACGCGCACGCCGCCCGGCGCCACCGCTGCGGCCCATCGCTCGCGAGCCGGAGCTGAACGGCTTGCTCAGGAGGCGGCCGAGGGGGCCGGGAGCCTTCGAGCCGGCGCGTGAACCGGCTCCGAGGCCGCGCTGGGCGCCGTTCTGGGGGTGACGCGACAGGCGGGGCAGCAGGAAGGCCAGCACGGCCAGGACTGCGCAGGCGGCGATGACGATGCCTATGACCATCTCAGTCTCCTAGTGTCGGTGGCAGTTGGGGCCTTGTGGCTCCCACCTCGACTGCCCCGCCCACCGATGCCCACACCCCGTCGAACGTTCACTTGTCGGTGTGCGCACCGTGTAGCCATGTTCCTGCCAAAGCAGTGAGATGTCCGCATGGGCGACCACAGGCACCACCACGACCACCGTCATGACCCCCACCACGGACAGCACCACGACCGCCCGCAGGGCAGCGGTTACGCCGTCCCCGAGAGCGGCCCCAGCCGGCGCTCGCTGCTCGGCGCCGCGGCCGGCGGCATGCTGTTCATGGCTGCCGCCCCCGGCACCGCGCAAGCCGCCACCACCGGCACCGCGGCGGCGAACGGCGTCGCCGCCCGCGCGGCCGGAGGCGCCTCGCGCACCTCGCTGATCACCTCGGGGACCACACTGGTCCACGCCGACCTGCACAACCACACCACCATGTCGGACGGCGACGGCGACCCCGCCCTGGCGTTCGCCTCGATGCGCAGCGCCGGTCTCGACGTCGCCGCGCTCACCGACCACAGCGGCGTCTTCACCATCGGCGGCCTCAGCTCCTCGGAATGGCGGCGCACCGGCGAACTGGCCAACGCCGCCAACGTGCCCGGCGTCTACACCGCCATCCGCGGCTTCGAATGGACCCACGCGATCCTCGGCCACTCCAACGTGTGGTTCTCCGACAGCTATGTCGACATGTCACTCGCGCCGAGCATGGGCGCGTACTTCAACTGGCTCGACGACAAGGACGCGATAGCCGGCTTCAACCACCCCGGCCGGGAGAGCGGCCGCTTCAACAACTTCGCCTACAACTCCGCCGTGCGGGAGCGCATGGTCAGCCTGGAGATGTTCAACCGGGGTGACGACTACCTCTTCGAGGGCTGGTCCTCGGGCGCGTCCTCCCCGCTCGTCGCCTGCCTGAACGCCGGCTGGCGCACCGGCCTGACCGGTGTCACCGACGAGCACGGCACCGACTGGGGCTTCCCCGAGGGCAAGGGCCGCAGCGGGCTGTGGGTCACCGAGAACACCCGGGCCGGCGTCCTGGCCGCGATGCGCGCACGGCGGTTCTTCGCCACCCGCGTCTCCGGCCTGCGCCTGGACGCCACCGCGAACGGCGTACGGATGGGCGGCGACGTGCCCCTCACCGCCGGGGACGTCACGTTCGCCGTCGACCTCGACCGCGGCGCCGAATGGATCGGCAAGACCCTGAACATCCAGGTGCTGCGCCCCGGCACCAGCGCCCCCACCGTCGTCGACGTCATCCCCACCACCGCCGGCCGGGTCACCGAGTTCACGGTCCCGATGAACTCCGCCGACGGCACCTGGGTCGTCCTGCGCATCTCCGACCCCACCCAGGCCAACGCCTCGCCGGGCCCGGCCGGTCACCCGTGCAACGACTGGGGCGTGGCCTACAGCAGCCCCTGGTGGCTCCAGGGCTGACACGTCAGGGAGCGGGCCTCCGGAGCCCTCGACAGTCCTGGCCGAGTACGCGCGGCCCAAGTTCGGCCAGGACTGGCCTTTTTGAGCCAAGGAAAGATCATTAACCTTGCTCCCGAGCACAAGCACCTACCCCGAGGAGTGCCGTGTCCGCTGCTCCGCAGCTCCCCGACATCCTGTCGCCCGAGTTCGCCGCAGACCCCTACCCGGTCTACGCGGCGATGCGGGCGAACGAGCCTCTGATCTGGCACGAGGCCATGCAGAGTTACATCCTGTCCCGCTACGAGGATGTCGAACGCGTCTTCAAGGACAAGAAGTCCGAATTCACCACCGACAACTACAACTGGCAGCTGGAGCCGGTGCACGGCAAGACGATCCTCCAGCTCAGCGGACGTGAACACGCGGTACGCCGGGCTCTCGTGGCGCCCGCTTTCCGCGGCAGCGACCTTGAGGAGAACTTCCTCCCGGTCATCGAGCGCAACTCGCGTGAGCTCATCGACGCCTTCCGGAGCACCGGCTCCGCGGACATCGTCGGCGATTACGCAACCCGCTTTCCGGTCAATGTCATCGCCGACATGCTGGGTCTGGACAAGGCCGACCACGCCCGCTTCCACGGCTGGTACACCGCGGTCATCGCCTTCCTCGGCAACCTCTCCGGCGACCCCGACGTGGCCGCCGCGGGCGAGCGGACCCGCGTCGAGTTCGCCGAGTACATGATCCCGATCATCCAGGAGCGCCGCGAGAAGCCGGGCGACGACCTGCTGTCGAGGCTGTGCGCCGCCGAGGTCGACGGAGTGCGGATGAGCGACGAGGACATCAAAGCCTTCTGCAGCCTGCTGCTCGCCGCCGGCGGGGAGACCACCGACAAGGCGATCGCCAGCATCCTGGCCAATCTGCTGCTCCACCCCGAGCAGTTGGAGGCGGTCCGGGCCGACCGGAGCCTGATACCGGCCGCCTTCGCCGAGACCCTGCGGTACACCCCGCCGGTCCACATGATCATGCGGCAGTCGGCGACCGAGGTGGAGGTCAGCGGCGGGGTGATTCCGGCCGGAGCGACGGTGACCTGCCTGATCGGTTCCGCGAACCGGGACGAGCGGCGCTACGCCGAACCCGACCGGTTCGACATCTTCCGCGACGACCTCAACACCACGTCCGCGTTCTCCGCCGCCGCCGACCATCTGGCCTTCGCGCTCGGCCGGCACTTCTGCGTCGGCGCGCTGCTGGCCAAGGCCGAGGTGGAGGTGGGGATCAACCAGCTGCTGGACGCCATGCCCGACCTGCGCCTGGCGGACGGCTTCGACCCGGTCGAGCAGGGGGTGTTCACCCGGGGCCCGCAGTCGTTGCCGGTCCGCTTCACCCCGGTCGGCGGCTGAGAAACCCTGATCCGGCCGATCCGCTTCCTTCGCGGGCCCGAGTACCGGGCGCACCCGGGCCCGCCGGCCCGCGAAGGAGGGGATCAGCGTGATGCCGGGGTGAACTGCACCGGCAGTGACGTCAGTCCGCGCATCCAGATCGACGGACGCCAGGTCAGCTCCTCCGGCTCGACGCTGAGGACCAGGTCCGGCAGGTACTCCAGGAGCGTCTCCACCGCCGTACGCGCCATCACGTCGGCGAGCAGCGGGGCCGGGTAGGGGCAGCGGTGTTCACCGTTGCTGAAGGACAGGTGGGCGGAGTTCTCGGCGCCGACGTGTGACTCGGGCCAGATCTGCGGGTCGGTGTTGGCGGCCGCGAGGCCGAGCACCAGGCAGTCGCCCTCGCGGATGAGGCGCCCGCCGAGCTGGGTGTCGCGCACCGCCCACCGGCCGATGAAGTTCTGGGTCGGGGTGTCCAGCCACAGCACCTCGTTGAGCGCGTCGCCGACACTGACCCGGCCACCGGAGACGTTGACCGCGAAGCGCTCGTCGGTCAGCAGCAGACGCAGGGTGTTGCAGATCCAGTTGGCGGTCGGCTGCTGCGCGGCGGCGATGACGGAGATGAGGTCCTGGACGATCTCCTCGTCGGTGAGCCCGGCCGGATCCTGCAGCATCCGCGAGGTGACATCGGGCCCGGGCTGCTCCCGCTTCTCCTTCACCAGCTGCAGAATGCGCGCGCCGACACGGCCGTACGCCGCCACCGGGTCGTCGCCCTCACCGGCGTCGAGCGAGATGCGCAGGTCGTCGACGAGCTGCTCGGTGTCGGCGCTGCCCTGCGCCATGCCGCACATCCACAGCACGGCACGGGCCGGCAGGGCGTGGGCGTAGGCGCTCATCAGCTCCGCCTGACCGCTGCCGGAGAAGGCGGCGATCAGCTGCTCGGCGATCAGCTCGCACTCGCGGGCCAGTTCGAACTGGTCGACGCCCTCCAGCGCCTGCGTGATCACGCCAGCGCGCCGCTGGTGTTCCTCGCCCTCGGTGAACAGCACCGAGGGCTGGTAGCCGACGAAGGGCAGCAGCGGCCAGTCGGCCGGGATGTTCGGCCACTGGTTCCACCGCCGCGAGTCCCGGGCGAACAGCTCGTCGTGGCTGGTCACGAAGGACACCTCGGGATAGCCGAGGACCAGCCAGGCCGGGATGTCGTTGTCGAGCAGCACCGGCGCCACCGCGCCGTGCTCCCGGCGCAGGGAGCGGTACAGCTGCGAGGGCGTCTGCTGGTACTCCAGGCCGCCCAGGAGTACGGCGGAGGAGTGCGCGGGACAGGCCGGGGGCGGGGTGGCCGCGGACGGCGAGCCGGTGGTGTCGCTCACGGTGTCCTCTCCTTGGACAGTGCCAATGCGTACAGGTGGTCCACGAGCGCGATGAGGACCTCCTTGCCCGACGACCTCAGCCGCGCGTCGCAGTCGATCATGGGGATGTGGTCGCCCAGGGCGAGTGCCTGACGTATCTCGTCGAGCGAGAACTGGTGGTCGTCGCCGTCGAAGCGGTTGACGGCCACGACGAACGGCGTGTTGTGGTGCTCGAGACGGTCGATGGCGTACCAGGAGTCCTCCATGCGACGGGTGTCCACGAGGACCACGGCGCCGAGGGTGCCGGAGAAGAGGCGGTCCCACAGGAACCAGAAGCGCTCCTGGCCTGGTGCGCCGAACAGGTAGAGCACCATGCGCTGGTTGAGGCTGATCCGCCCGAAGTCGAAGGCGACGGTCGTCGTGGACTTCTGCTCGACCCCGTCCGTCTCGTCGACTCCCTGACCGGCCTGGGTCATCACCTCTTCGGTGTTGAGCGGCCGGATCTCGCTGACCGAGCGGACCAGCGTGGTCTTGCCGACACCGAACCCGCCGACGACGACGATCTTCAGGCCGGTTTCGGCGGCGTCGGCCAGCGGCGTGCGCTGGGAGGGCAGCTCAGAGGTTACGGAGCCCATGGAGCACCTCCTGGAGCAGATCGGTTTCGGGAAGGCCCGCGACGGACGCCGCCGCGCGGGGGTGACGGGCGCTGATCTTGCCCATGGCGTGCAGGTCCCCCAGGAGGATGCGTACGACGGTGACGGGGAGCTTCAGCTCGGCCGAGACCTCCACCAGGGCCGTGGGGTGGCGGCACAGTTCGAGGATCCGGACGTGCTCCGACTGCATCCCGGCGGCGGGCTCGCTCTCGCTGACGATCAGCGTCACCAGGTCGAAGGCGTCGTCGGCCTCGCTGCGCCCACCCGTGACCATGTACAGGCGGTCCGGATCACCGATGTCCACGGGTTTGCGGATCACGCGGAGGCACCCCGGCCGAGGGGAGCGCGCGGCTCGGCCCGCAGATGGTCGCCGATCTGCTCGACCAGTTCGGTCATCTGCAGTCCGACGACGCCCGGGTCGGCGCTCTCCTGCGCGATGACCGCGAGATGCGCGCCCTCGCCCGCCTCCACGATGAACAGCAGCCCCCCGTGGAATTCGGTCATGGAGTGCCGTACGCCGCCCGACCCGTCGCCGAACTCGACCGAGGCGCCCTGGGACAGGGCCTGGATGCCGGAGCAGATGGCGGCCAGCTGGTCGGCCTGGTCGAGCGTCAGGTGCTCGGTCCAGCACAGCTTCAGCCCGTCCCGCGACAGGACGAGGGCGTGGCGCGTGCCGGGGGTGCGCTCAAGGAGGTTCGTCAGGAGCCAGGTGAGGCTCGTGTCAGTGGTCTCCATACGGGGTGGGGCGAGGCGACCGTGCAGGGTCACCCGACCCGTACCTCCATTCCAACGAGGTGGGGCGATCGGTGCGGTGAGCGGCGGGGTTGCGGCCCGCCGCCGGGGGAGTCCGGGGTTGTCAGTCCTCGGAGGTGTCCTGGTGCGGCGTTTCGCCGCCGGCGGCGCCGGCGCTTCGCCGGCCGCGGTGGAAGGCGCCGAAGCGGCTGCCGGCGTCCCGTGCGGGGCCCTGGTCCTGGCCGGGCTCCGGCGGCGTCGGGGCGGCCGGACGTTTCCGGTCGCGCTCCGCTTGCGCCATGGTGCGGCCGGGGGCCCGGACGGGCAGTCCGCCCGGCGTGGCCGCGCCGCGCTCGCGGGGGGTGGCCGGACGGGGTGCCGGCGCCGCGTCCTCGGTGGCCTGGCGGGTACGGACCGGCAGCGTCTCCGTGGCGGTTGCGGCGGACCCGGCGGTCACCGCCTCGGTGCGCCGGGGGCGTTCGGGGACGACGGGTTCCCGCTGCTGGGCCACGATCTGGGGCGGAAGCAGGACGACGACGCCGGTACCGCCCCGGGAGGAGGGCCGGTAGTTGACGCTCATGCCGTACTTGACGGCGAGCCGGCCCACGACGGCCAGACCCAGCCGGGTGCCCTGCAGCGAGGCCAGGTCGGAGACCTTGCCCGACACGGCCTCCTCCGCCCGCCGCATGGCCGCGTCGGACATCTTCAGGCCGCTGTCCTCGATGGTGACGACGAGTCCGGCGCTGCGCTCTTCCACGTACACGTGGACCTCGTCGATCGGCGGCGAGAAGTTCGCGGCGTTGTCCATGAGTTCGGCCAGCAGGTGCATCACGCCTTCGGCGGCGTAGCCGGAGATCGCGGCCCGGCTGGAGTTGTGCAGCCGCACGCGCCGGTAGGCGGCGATACGGCCGACGGCTCCGCGCAGGATGCTCTCCATGACGATCGGCTTGTTCCAGACGCGGCTGGAGCGGCCGCCCATGAGCAGGGCCAGCCGGTCGGTCATCAGGCCCAGCTGCGAGGTGCTGTGGTCCAGGCGCAGGAGGTCACCGAAGACGGCCTCGCCGTGCCGGTCCTGCATGTCCCGCAGGTCGGCGAGCATGCTGACGGTCTTGGCCTGCACCCGGCTGAGCGCCTTGGCGGAGGCGGCCTGGGCCGCGGCGGAGCGGCGCTCGCTGTAGGCGAGTTCGCGCACGAACCATTCGGCGGGGTCGCGCAGCAGCGCGTTCTCGGGCCAGTCGAACTTGGTGAGGACGGTGTCGGCCGAACTGCCCTGCCGCAGCAGGGCGACGGCGGAGGGCAGGATGTCCCCGGTCAGCCGCCTCAGCTCCGCCGAGCCCTGGGCGAGGTTGCCCCGTACGGCCTGGAGTTCGGACTCCGCCTGGGCGGCACGCCGCACCGATCCGGCCAGCTCGGCCGCGAAGACCTCCAGCACCTGGCGCAGGTGCGGGTCCGACGGCGGCGCGATCCGGGACAGCGCCTCCTCGGCCCGCGCACCGCCCTTGACCTGCTGGATGATGCCCGGCAGGGCGACGTTGACCAGCTGGGAGGTCTCGGCGCTCTGCTGCCGCCAGTTGTTCCTGGTCGCCTCCAGCTCCCCGCCCCGCGCCTCGGCCTCCTTGCGGACGCCGCGCAGCAGGGAGCGGGTGATGACGCAGAGGGCCGCGACACAGACCCAGCCGGCCGCCGCGGTGCCGGTCACCCAGCCGCGGGCGTCGGCCGGGGCCAGGACGGCAGCGGCCACCGCACCCGCGGCAGTGACGAGGAGCGCGGCGGGGAGTACGGCCGGCGAGGACCGCGCCCCTTGAGCGCTTCGGCGCTGGCGGGGGCGAGCAGGCACTGACATTCCGTGGTCCCTCGGTCCTTGTGAACAGCAGCTGTGACGACGTACGGGTGGCGGTCGGCGATCCGTGGTGGTGGCGCGAGGCATCACCCGTACGGATCAAGCACGTTGCTCATGCTAGCCACCGCGTGGGGTGCTGAAGTACGGCCAATGATCCCTGCCCGCCCGCCTGTTCAGTTCGTCGGGAAAGGATCACCGGGCCGGGGGCGTGTGATAGAGGCGTGCCGCGTGTTTCTCACGTGGTTCGGCGGGAGGAAGGGCCTGGGCCGATCGTCCGATGACCGCTTTGTCGTACGGAGCATTCCGGTCGGTGCCCAGTGAGCGAACATTTTCGGCCAACTCCTGCGCACATTCCTGAGCACAGATGCTCGTGAACCGCATAGTTCTGGCGAAACGGCCATCCGAAGTTCCGCGGACGCCAAGACGGCCGGGACGCCAAGTTTGCGTGACCCGGTGACACGGGCGTGCGACCACCGGGCATGCTGGGGGCGCAGTCGCATGCTGCCGGCGGCCAGGCCGGCCATGCAGGGGGACGGGAATCGGGAATCGCGGGGGGCCGCACGGATGAGGCATGCGTCGAGAAGACTTCGGTGCGCGGTGGGGGCCGCGGTGTCGGCCGTCGTGCTGACATCGGGCTGCACGGGGGAGAAGACCGCCGGGGATCCCGACGGCGGGGCATCCGGGAATCCCACCGCCACCCGGCAAAGCGCAGGCGAGGACGACCCGGCGCCTGCTCCGGCGCCGACGGTGGAGGCCGATCCGGCCAGGATCCCGCGTACCGAGGAAGCGGCCGGGAAGCTGATCCGCGAGCTGATCGCCGGTCCCGAACTGTTCAGCACCGAGACGCGACGCGACTCGCCCTACGAGAGCGATCCGGCCACCTGGTCGGTGCTCGACGGCGACTGCGTCTGGCGGCGCGAGCCGCTGCCCGACGGCGTACTGGCCACCCTCACCCGGCACTTCGTCCGTCCCGCCGATCAGAGCAGGGGCCCGGTGCGCATGTCGGTGACCGTCACCGTGCACCCGAAGACCGCTGACGCGGCATGGGAGCAGGCCGGAATGCTGGAGGAGGCACTGAGCTGCACCGAACAGACCCTCAGCGAAGGCAGGAAGCTGACCGGTCTGATCTCCAACGCCTCCGTGTGGGGCGAGGCGGGCAACAACTACGCCGAGGACTCCCTCTTCGAGATGGGCAGTTGCTCCAGCCCCACCGACGGCGGGCCCTACCCCTACCAGTACCAGCAGGCCACCTTCGGGCCGGTCGTGGTGTCGATGTCGGCCTGCGCGGGCAAGGGCTGGGACGCCCGGGAGCTCCTTCAGGAGGTGAACGGCCCGGTGCCGCGGATGCTGTTGCGGGCGGAGGCGAAGATCGGACGGCCCGTCGACGGGACGGGCTCGAAAGCCGATCCGGCCGCGCACACCGTCCCGGGAACCGCTGCCGCGACGGAGGGCATGTGATGGAGCGACTGCTGCCCTCGGACCCCTCCCACCTGGGCGGAAACCGGCTGCTCGGACGGCTGGGAGCGGGCGGGATGGGCGTGGTGTACCTGGCCCGCACGCCGGCCGGAGAGCTGGCCGCGCTGAAGGTGATCCAGCCGGAGTACGCCGAACAGCCCGAGTTCCGCGCCCGGTTCGCGCGCGAGGTGGCAGCCGCCCGGGGCGTTGCGGGCCCCTGGGTGGCCCGGGTCCTCGCCGCCGATCCGGACGCCCCCGCACCGTGGCTGGCCTCGGCCTTCGTCCCCGGACCCTCGCTCGCCGAAGCGGTGGCCACCTGCGGCGCGCTGCCCCCGGACGCGGTGCGGATCCTGGGCGCCGTACTGGCCCGGGCACTGCACGCCGTGCACAGCGCCGGCCTGGTGCACCGGGACGTCAAACCCGGCAACGTCCTGCTCGCCCTGGACGGCCCGCGCCTGATCGACTTCGGCATCGCACGGGCCCTGGACGAGCAGACCGCGCTGACCGCGACCGGCCTGATCGTCGGCTCCCCGGGCTTCCTCTCGCCCGAGCAGGCGCGCGGACAGCTGATCACTCCCGCGAGCGACGTCTTCTCCCTCGGCTGCGTCCTGGCCTACGCCGCCACCGGACGCCCGCCGTTCGGCCTGGGCGACAGCGGCGCCCTGCTCTACCGGGCCGTCCACTACGCCCCCGACCTCCACGGCATCGCCGACGAACCGCTGCGCGCCTTCCTGGAGAGCTGCCTGGCCAAGGACCCCACCGTCCGGCCCTCGGCCGCCCAGGCCGACGCCGCGCTCGCCCCCGGCGCGGTGGGCTCCGACATCCACTGGCTGCCGGACGCCGTCGTCCGCATGATCGCCGACCGTGCCGCCGCCCTGCTGGCACTGCCGGGAGTACAGGCCACCATGGCCGACACCCCCCACGCGGCCACCATGGCCCACACCCCCCACGCGGCCACCACGGCCATGCCCTCCCCGCCCGGCCGCCGACGGGTGCTGTCCCTGGCCGCCGGCGGCGCTCTGCTAGCGGCGGGCGCAGGTGCGGGCGCATGGGCACTCCTGGGCGACGACACCTCGGCCACGGGACGGCTGACAGCGAAACGGCAGTGGCTGCTCGGCATCCAGGCCGATCTCTCGGGTCCGGCGCGGACGACGGGACGCGAGCAGGAGCGGGCGGCCCGGCTGGCGGTGGCCGAGCACAACGCCCGCGAGGACAAGCCGTTCGAGCTGGCCCTGCGGGTCGAGGACGACGGCGGCAACCTGAAGCGGGCCCGCGCCGCGGCGCGACGGCTGTCCGGAGACCGGGACATGCTGGCCGTGTTCGGCCCGACCGGCGCGCCCACGGCACCCGTGGTGGACCTCTACGAGAGCGCCGGACTACCGCTGCTGGCCGTGTCCGAACTGTCCATCGGCGCCATGTCGACAGCGCTCATGCGCACCCCCCAGCACTACTTCAGGGCCGCGCCCCTCAACAGCTACACCGCGTTCGGCGTGGTGCTGGCCCTGGTGCGCCAGCGGGCCGGTCACCTGGGCATGGTCATCGACCGGGCGGGCCGGATCAGCGGCTGGGAACCGGCCCAGATGATGCACCAACCCGCGGGCATCGCCGAACTGCGTGTCACCCACCGCGTGGTCCCCGCCTCGATCGCCGACGGCACACGGGTCGTCCGCGACCTGCTCGCCCGTGGCGCCGACAGCGTCTACTACTCGGGAACCCCGGAACGGGCCGCCGAGGTCGCCAAGCTCCTGCGCGCCCGGCGCTTCACCGGACCGCGCTTCCTGGACCCCTGTTCAGCGGGCGAGGCGTTCCTCGCGGCGGCGGGCGACGCGGCGGAGGGCTGGCAGGCGGTGCTGTCCTGCTCCGATCCGGCCGCCCCCGCAGGCCGTACCTTCGCCGCCGCCTACCAGCGCCGCTACCAGGACCGTCCGGGCCCCTGGGCGGTGGAGACGTACGACGCCGTCCGGCTCGTCATCGACCGGCTCACCGCGCTCGCCGGAACCGGCGCCCGGCGCCCCTCCCGGGACGACCTCACCGACGCCCTGGGCAAGGCGCGGTACCAAGGCATCGCCGGAACCTACTCCTTCAACGAGCGCCGCTGGCTCAACGCCGAGAACGTCTACCTCTACCGCGTGCGCGACGGCCGCTTCCGGTACACCGAGCCGCTCACGGTCCAGGGAGTCTGAGGCCCCGACATGCAGGCGCTACGGACCGACGACCCCGTCGAGATCGGCGGTCACACGCTGCTGGCCCGCCTCGGCGCGGGCGGCATGGGGATCGTGTACCTGGCCCGCACCGGCACCGGTGAACTGGTCGCCCTGAAGGTCATTCGCGCGGAACACGCCGCCGACCCCGCCTTCCGGGCCCGGTTCCGCCGGGAGGCCGCCCTCGCCGGACAGCTCACCGGCCGCTGGACCGTGCCCGTGCGGGCGGCCGACGCCGAGGCCAGGGAACCCTGGCTGACCACCGACTTCGTGGCGGGCCCGGCGCTCGCGGAGGCGGTGACCCTGTGCGGGCCGCTGCCCCCGGCGTCGGCGCTCACCCTCGGCGCGCGCCTCGCCGAGGCCCTCGCCGAGGTGCACGCGACGGGCCTGGTCCACCGGGACGTGAAGCCGGGCAACCTGCTGCTGACGCGGGACGGCCCGCGACTGATCGACTTCGGCATCGCGCGGGGCGCCGGAGCGACCGCTCTCACCTCGGCCGACACCATCGTCGGCACGCCGGGCTACCTCTCACCGGAACAGACCCGGCAGTACGGCGACCAGGTCGGCCCGCCGAGCGACGTGTTCTCCCTCGGCTGCGTGCTGGCCTACGCCACGTCCGGCCGCCCGCCCTTCGGCGCGGGCGACGCCCTCGCGGTCCTGTACCGCACGGTGCACGAGGAACCCGACCTCGACGGACTGCGCCAACTGCCGCCGCCCGCACGGGACATGATCACGCGCTGCCTGTCGCGCGACGCCGCGAACCGCCCCACCGCCGGCGAGGTCGCGGCGGCGCTGTCGGCGGTACGCCCCACGCCCGACCCACGCCGGCTGCGGACCTGGGGGATACCGGCGGACTCGACACCGGCGGCTGAGGGGTCTTCCGACTGGCTCCCGCCCGCAGTGCTACGACTGATCGCCGACCGCTCCGCGCGCGCCCTCGACCCACCGCCACGCGCCACGCGGGCGACGGCACCCACGGCACCCGGCCCCTCCGTCACCCTGCCCGCCGAACCCGCCGCCCGCCCCACCACCTCACGCCGCAAGCTCCTGCTGGCCGGCAGCGCGGGCGCCACCCTGCTCGCGGTGTCGGGCACGGCCGCCGCCGTGTTCCTCGACCGCCGCTCGCCGGCCGAGCCGGACACCCGCCCCCTGTACACCCTGGGCCTGCACGCCGATATGACGGGCCCCGGCAAAGCGACCGGCGAGGCGACCTGCCGGGGCGCCCTGCTCGCCGTAGAGGCGCACAACGCCCGTCCCGACGCCCCGTTCCGGCTCGCCCTGCGCACCGTCGACGACCGCGGCAGCGCGAGCCGGGCGAGGACCGTCGCACAAGGGCTGCTGTCCGGCTCGTCCCCGGTCGCCGCGGTGATCGGCCCCATGTCCGAGGCGACGCTGACCGCCGCCGAACCGGTCTATACGGCGGCCGGGACGGCGATGGTGCTCGTGTCCTGCGACGGCGGCGCCCTGTCACCGCTGGTCAAACCCACCCTGTGCGTGACCCGGGCGACCCAGGCGATGCAGACGCTCCCGGTGCTCCACTACCTGACCAGGGTCCGCTCGGTGAGCCGGGTCGCCGTGGTCCGGGATCTCGCCGGCGGTACGGTCTCCGAGGGCCTGGCCAGAGATCTGGTGGAGGCACCGCCCTCCGAGGGAACGACCACGGTGCACACCCTGGCCGCAGGTCAGGACGATGTCACGGCCCCGGTCGCCGCCGCGCTGGCCACAAGCCCCGGGGGAGTGGTCTACGCCGGCACCTCGCCCCTGCGCGCCGCCCAGGTGGCCCGGCACCTGGCCGAGGCCCGCTTCGAGGGCGCCAAGGCCACCGTCGAGCAGGTCATGGACCCGGCGTTCCTGCGGGAGGCGAAGGAGGCCGCCGAGGGCTGGGCCTTCGGCTCCGCCCGTACGGCCACGACCGCGGCGACCTCCGGACCGGCCGCCCGGTTCGCCGCCGCCCACCGCGAACGCTGGGACGCGCAGCCGGCCCCCTGGGCGGCCGAGGCGTACGACGCCGTGGGACTGACCGCCCACACCCTCACCGGGCTGCTCGGCGAAGGCACCGTGGGCCGCGGCGCCCTCGCCGCCGCGCTGTTCCGCCAGCGCTACAAGGGCGTAGCGAAAACGATCAGCTTCGACCCGAGAACCCGTCTCCTCGACATGGACAACACCAGCTTCCTCTACGAAGTCCGCGACGGCGCCTTCAAGTTCCTCGGGCGGTACGGACAGGTGCGCAAGGAGTAAGGGCAACCGCGCTCTTGATGGGCCGTCAGTTCTGGTGATGAGATCTCCGGCACCAGACGATCCGACTCCGCCGGAGGTCCGCCTGTGTACCGACGTCTGTTCGCCGCACTCGTCTGCTGTGCCCTGCTCGGCGCCGGGACCGCCGCCCAGGCGCACCCCTCGGCCCGTGCCGTCGAGACCGTGGACATCCCCCGGATCGCCGACGACCGCGGCCGAGTACTGACCCTGCGCGGCTGGAACGTCGAGGACAAGACGCACCGCGGCGAGCAGGCCCTCTCCGCGATCACCGAGCGCCACTTCAGGGACCTGCACCGCAACGGCTTCAACTTCGCCCGCCTGCTGGTGTTCTGGGACGACCTGGAGCCCGAGCCCGGCAGGTACAGCAGGGACTACCTGCGCCGGATCGAACGCGTTCTGGACTGGGCGCACAAGTACCGGATACAGGTGCTGATCGACGCCCACCAGGACGTGTTCGGGCCTGCCTTCGGCCACCGCGGCATCCCCGCCTGGGCGACCAGGACGGACGGGCTGCCGTTCACCCCGCACCCCGAGGACTGGTTCTCCGAGTACTTCGAGCCTGCCGTGCAGCGGGCGTTCACACACCTCTACGAGGACGCCGACCTGCGGCGCGCGCAGGCCGGCATGTGGCGCGTCCTGGCCGGGCGGTTCGCCCACCACCCGGCCGTACTCGGCTACGACCTGATCAACGAGCCCATGGGCGAACTACGCCCGGACGAGGACCTGTTGACCGCGGCCGCCCGGATCGAGTCCGAGCAGATCACCCCCATGTACCACCGCCTCGCCGAGGCGATCCGCTCCGTCGACCAGGACTCCTGGATCTTCTTCGAGCCCACCCCGATCGTGGGGGAGGGTGTCCCGACCGCGCTCGGCCGCATCGACGACCCGAAGGCGGTGTACGCCCCGCACTTCTACAACACCGCGATGGAGGCAGGCGCCGACTATGACCCGGCGGCGGGCTGGATCGAGGACTACGAGGCGGCCGTCACCGTCTACCCCCGGCAGTACCGCGTGCCCGTGGTCGTGGGGGAGTGGGGCCCGCTGAACAACGGGCTGCCCCGCATGGGCCGCTTCTACCGCGACGCGCTCGTCTCCCTGGGCCGCTACACCTCCGGCTGGGCGGGCTACGTGTGGTGCTACGGCGGCGGCTACTGCGCCCTGGACGCCGCGGGCGCACTGCGGCCCAACAAGGACCTGACCGCCGCACCCTACGCCGCCGCTGTCGCCGGCACGGTCACCGCCGAGAGCCACACCCCCGAGACCGGCGCGTACCGCCTCCGCTACCGCGCCGGCCACGGCGTCACCGAGATCCGCGTACCGGCCCGCCCCGGCGGCTGGCGCGTCTCCGTCACCGGGGCCGCGGCCACGCCCACCCCCGTCCTGGCGGCCGACCGCTCGGCCACCGCCCGCGTCCACGCCCGCCCGGACGCCGAGGTGACGGTGGCGGTCACACCACGCTGACGACGAGGGGCGACAACAGGACAACCGCGCAAGGCCCTTGACGCTGAGTCAGCGGTCACCCAACATTCAATTCGCATCGCCGCACCAGGCACAGGCATCACACAGCTCCAGCGTCCCGCGACACCAATGCGGCGGGACGTTTCGCACGTTCCGCAACCCATCCTCAGTTCGGAATCACGGAGCCCCCACATGAACCTCTCCGCTCGTCAGCGTGCCCTCGCAGTGGCCGGTATCGCCCTCACCGGGCTGCTCGCCGGAGCCGTCCCGGCAGCCACCGCCCAAGAGGACGCCGCCGCGCCCGACATCCCGATCGCCAACGTCAAGCAGCACCTCGCGGACCTCCAGTCGATCGCCACGGCCAACGGAGGCAACCGCGCCCACGGCCGGGCCGGCTACAAGGCGTCGATCGACTTCGTGAAGGCGAAACTGGACGCCGCCGGATACACCACGAGAATCCAGCAGTTCACCTCGAACGGCGCCACCGGCTACAACCTGATCGCCGACTGGCCGGGCGGCGACGCGAACCAGGTCGTCATGGCCGGCTCGCACCTCGACTCGGTGGCCTCCGGCCCCGGCATCAACGACAACGGCTCGGGCTCGGCGGCGATCCTGGAGACCGCACTGGCCGTCGCACGGTCCGGATACCAGCCCTCCAAGCACCTCCGGTTCGCCTGGTGGGGCGCCGAGGAACTCGGACTCGTCGGCTCGAAGTACTACGTCAACAACCTGCCGTCCACCGACCGCGCGAAGATCAGCGGCTACCTGAACTTCGACATGATCGGCTCACCCAACCCGGGCTACTTCGTCTACGACGACGACCCGGCGATCGAGAAGACCTTCAAGGACTACTTCACCGGCATCGGTGTCCCCACCGAGATCGAGACCGAGGGCGACGGCCGCTCCGACCACGCCTCGTTCAAGAACGTGGGCATACCCGTCGGCGGGCTGTTCACCGGGGCCAGCCGTACCAAGACCTCCGCGCAGGTGCAGAAGTGGGGCGGCACCGCCACCGCCTTCGACCGCTGCTACCACTCGTCGTGCGACACGACCGCCAACATCAACGACACGGCCCTGAACCGCAACAGCGACGCCATCGCCCACGCCGTCTGGAGCCTGTCGTCCGGCACGACGACCCCTCCGGGCACGGTCTTCGAGAACACCTCCGACGTGTCCGTCCCGGACAACGGCGCCGCGGTGACCTCGTCCGTCAACGTCACCGGCATCCCGGGCAACGCACCCAGCAACCTCGCCGTCGGCGTGGACATCGTCCACACCTATCGCGGCGACCTCGTCGTGGACCTCGTCGCGCCCGACGGCACGGTCTACAACCTGAAGCCGTTCTCCTCCTCCGACTCCGCCGACAACGTCCGGACCACCTACACCGTCAACGCCTCGGCAGAGGTCGCCAACGGCTCCTGGAGCCTGCGCGTCCAGGACCGGGCCACCTACGACACCGGCTACATCTCAGGCTTCAAGCTGACCTTCGCCTGACCATCGCAGCGCTGATCCGGGGGCGGTCGTGCGGAGGCCCAAGGCCCTCCGCAC
>NZ_JBSFVD010000053.1:0-16332 GCF_053592135.1 Streptomyces sp. NPDC002784
TGGTACGAGGGCCTGCGTCAGCCGGTGCGCTTCACCGAGGCCGTCCAAGTAGCCCTCGAACAAGGCAGCACCACCCTCATCGAGGTCAGCGCCCACCCCGTGCTGACCATGGGCGTGCAGGCCATCGCCGAGGCCGCGGAACAGCCGGTCACCGTCGTCGGCACCCTGCGCCGCGAGGAGGACGAGAACGCCCGCTTCCTCGCGAGCGCCGCCGAACTCTGGGTCCACGGCACCGACATCGACTGGTCCGCCATCTACGCCGGGCGCCCCGTCAACCGCGTCGACCTGCCCCCGTACGCCTTCCAGCACCAGCGTTACTGGCTGGAGTCCAGCGCAACCACCGCCGATGTCAGCGGCGCCGGGCTGGCCGCCACCGATCACCCGCTGCTGGGTGCCGCCGTCAGCCTCGCCGCGGACGGCGGGGTCGTGCTCACCGGGCGGCTCTCCACCCGTACCCACCCCTGGCTCGCCGACCACGCCGTCGCCGGGACGGTCCTGCTGCCCGGTACCGGGTTCGTGGAGCTGGCGATCCGCGCCGGGGACGAGGTCGGCTGCGGGCACCTCGGCGAACTCACCCTGCACGCGCCCCTGGTCGTCCCCGCGGACTCGGGAGTGCAGGTCCAGGTGGTCGTCGGAGCGCCGGACGAGGGCGGCCTTCGCGAACTGGCGGTCTACTCCCGGCCCGAGGGGGCCGAGCACGACCATCCGTGGCTCCGGCACGCGGAAGGGCTGGTGAGTGAGGAGCCGGTCGATCCGGCTGCCGCGATCGACCTCACCGCCTGGCCGCCGCCCGGCGCCGAGGCGGTGGACGTGTCGGCCTTCTATCCGACGGCCGCTGCCGCGGGATACGGCTACGGGCCCGCCTTCCAGGGCCTGCGGGCCGTCTGGCGGCGGGGCGAGGAGGTCTTCGCCGAGGTCGCCCTGCCGGAGGAGGAGCATGCGGCGGCGGCCCGCTTCGGCGTTCACCCCGCGCTGCTCGACTCCGCCCTGCACGCCATCGGCTTCGGCTCCTTCGGCGGCGAACCGGCCGCGCTGCGGCTGCCGTTCGCCTGGACCGGTGTCTCGCTGTTCGCGGGCGGTGCCGAGCGGCTGCGGGTGCGGATCGCCGCGGCCGGGGAGGACTCCCTGAGCGTTCAGGTCGCCGACGTGACCGGCGCTCCCGTGGCCGCCGTGGACTCACTGGTGCTGCGGACCGTCACCGCCGACCAACTCGCCGCCTCCGAGGCGCCGGAGGCCGACTCCCTCTTCGTCGTCGACTGGATCCCGGTGCCGGTGCCGGACGGCATACGCGCGGACCGCTGGGCGGTGCTCGGCGACACGGTGCCGCTGCCCTCCGGCGCGGTCGCGCACCACGATCTGGCGGCGCTGCTGGCGGCCGTCGAGGCGGGCGCGCCGGCCCCCGAGGCGGTTCTCTGGTCGCCGCCCGCCCCAGGTGCCGGTTTCCCGGCCGACTCGGCTCGGCAGGTCACCGCGGACGTCCTCGCCCTCGCCCAGGAGTGGCTGGCGGACGAGCGGCTGGCGGACTCCCGGCTCGCCGTCGTGACCCGGGGCGCCGTCTCCACCGGCCGGGACGCCGACCTCACCGACCTCGCCGCCGCGCCCTCCTGGGGCCTGATCCGCTCCGCCCAGTCGGAGAACCCGGGCCGCTTCCTCCTGCTCGACCTGGACCCGGCGGAGGAACCCGACGGCGCCGCCGTCGCAGCGGCGCTCGCCGCCGCCCTGGCGGCCGACGAGACCCAGGTCGCCGTGCGCGAGGGCACCCCGCTGGTGTCCCGGCTGGTGCGCCCCGGAGGATCGGACGCCCTGGTCCCGCCCCCGGGCGCCGCCTGGCGGCTGGACACGGCCGCCTCCGGCACCCTGGACGGGCTGACCCTCCTGCCGTATCCGGAGGCCACCGCGCCGCTCGCCGCCGGAGAGGTCCGGGTCCGCGTCCGTGCCGCGGGCGTCAACTTCCGCGACGTCCTGATCGGTCTCGGCATGGTCCCCGGCCAGACCGTCATGGGCAGCGAGGGCGCCGGAGTCGTCACCGACATCGGGCCCGGCGTCACCCGGTTCGCCCCCGGCGACCGGGTCCTCGGCCTCATGGGCGGCGCCCTCGGCCCGCTCGCCGTCACCGACCAGCGGGTCCTGGCCCCCGTACCCGAAGGATGGTCGTTCGAGCAGGCGGCGTCCGTGCCGGTGGCGTTCCTGACCGCGTACTACGGCCTGGTCGACCTCGGCTCCCTGAAGGAGGGCGACACCGTCCTGGTGCACGCGGGCGCGGGCGGCGTCGGAATGGCCGCGATCCAGCTCGCCCAGCACTTCGGCGCCACCGCCCTGGCCACCGCCCACCCCGCCAAGTGGGAGGCGCTGCGCGGGCTCGGGCTGCCGGACGAACGGATCGCCTCCTCCCGCGACCTCGACTTCCGCGACACGTTCAAGTCGGCCACCGGAGGCTCCGGCGCCGACATCGTCCTGAACTCCCTGGCCCGCGAGTACGTCGACGCCTCCCTCGACCTGCTGCCGCGCGGCGGCCGGTTCCTGGAGCTGGGCAAGACCGACCGGCGCGACCCCGCCCGCGTCGCCGAGGACCACCCCGGTGTCTCCTACGCGGCCTACGACCTCGCCGACGCCGGGGCCGACCGCATCGGCGACATGCTCACCGACATCCTGCGGCTCTTCGCCACCGGAGCGCTCCGGCCGCTGCCCGTGACCACGTGGGACGTCCGCAGGGCCCCGGCGGCGTTCCGGCACATCAGCCAGGCCCGGCACACCGGCAAGGTCGTCCTGACCATGCCGCCGGTCCTCGACCCCGACGGCAGCGTCCTGATCACCGGCGGCACGGGCACCCTCGGCTCCCTCCTCGCCCGCCACCTGGTCGCCCGGCACGGCGTACGGAACCTGTTGCTCACCAGCCGGCAGGGACCGGACGCCCCCGGCGCCGGTGACCTCCGGGCCGAACTGGCCGAGCTGGGCGCCACCGCGGAGATCGTCGCCTGCGACACGGCCGACCGCGAGCAACTGGCCCGCGCCCTCGCCGCCGTACCCGCCGCGCATCCGCTCACCGGCGTCGTCCACGCCGCCGGGGTCCTGGCCGACGGTGTGCTCGCCGCGCACGGGCCCGAGACCCTGGCCCAGGTGTGGCGTCCCAAGGCGGAGGCCGTCATGCATCTGCACGAGCTGACCCGCGACCGCGACCTCGCCCTGTTCGCGCTCTACTCCTCCGCGGCCGGGATCGCCGGCGGCGCCGGACAGGCCAACTACGCCGCCGCCAACACCTTCCTGGACGCCCTCGCCCACCAGCGGCGCGCCCAGGGACTGCCCGCCCTCTCCCTCGTCTGGGGCCTGTGGGAGCAGGCCAGCGCCATGACCGGCCACCTCGACCGCACCGCCGCCGACCGGGCCCGCCAGAACGGACTGGTCAAGCCGATGGACAGCGACACCGGCCTCGCCCTCTTCGACGCCGCCCGCCGGCTGGACGAGACCCTGGTCCTCCCCGTCCGGCTCGACCTGCCCCTGATGCGGGCCCGCGCCCGCACCACCGCCGACGTCCGCCCCCTGTTCCGCGCCCTGGTCAAGGTCAGCGGGCGGAGCCGGGCCGCCGACACCCGCTCGGCCGCGGACGGCGCCGCCGCCCTCACCGCCGCCCTCGCCGGACTCAGCGCCCCCGAACGCGAGCACCACCTGCTGGACCTGGTCCGCACCCACGCGAGCGCGGTCCTCGGCCACACCGGCACCCGGGCCGTCGAGGTCAACCGGCCCTTCAAGGACCTCGGCTTCGACTCCCTGACCGCGGTCGAACTGCGCAACCGGCTCGGCGCCGCCACCGGCGTCCGCCTCGCCACCACCGTGGTCTTCGACCAGCCCACCCCGCTCGCCCTCAGCCGGCACCTCCTCGCCAAGGTCGCGCCGGACACCGACACCACCGCCGGACCCGCCGTCCCGGACCAGGAGACCGGGGACGCCGAACTCGGCCGCGCGCTCGCCGCCATCCCGCTCCACCGCCTCCGCGAGGCGGGCCTCGCCGAGACGCTGCTGCGGCTCGCCCGGGTCGAAACCGCACCGAACACCCCCAGCGACGACGACGGAACCACCGAAGCCATCGCGGACATGGAGGTCGACGACCTCGTCCGGATGGCCCTCGGGGATGCCGGCTCCGACTCCTGAGACGACAGACCCGAGAAGACGGAGGCGACATGACCACCGCGCACGGAAATGACAAGAACGACAAGGTCGTTGCCGCCCTGCGCGCCTCGCTGACCGAGGCGGAACGGCTGCGCAAGCAGAACCGGCAGCTCCTGGCGGCCGCCCGGGAGCCCATCGCGATCGTCGCCATGGCCTGCCGCTACCCCGGCGACGTCCGCTCGCCCGAGGACCTGTGGCGCCTCGTGGAGACGGGCACGGACGCCATGTCCGCCTTCCCCGCCGACCGCGGCTGGGACCTCGACACCCTCTACGACCCCGACCCGGACCGCCCGGGCACCTCCTACGTCCGCGAAGGCGGCTTCCTCCACGACGCCGCCGACTTCGACGCCGACCTCTTCGGTATCTCCCCGCGCGAGGCGCTGGCCATGGACCCGCAGCAGCGGCTGCTGCTGGAGACGTCGTGGGAACTCCTCGAACGGGCCGGCATCGACCCGGCCCGACTGCGCGGCCGACCGGTGGGCACCTTCGTCGGCGGCGGCCACTCCGGCTACGGCATCGGAGGCGCCCGCCTCCCCGAGGGCGCGGAGGGATACGCGCTGACCGGCAGCACCTCCAGCGTCATGTCCGGCCGCGTCGCCTACACCTTCGGCTTCGAGGGCCCCGCCGTCACCGTCGACACGGCCTGCTCCTCCTCCCTGGTCGCCCTGCACATGGCCGTCCAGGCGCTGCGCAACGGTGAGTGCGACATGGCCCTCGCGGGCGGCTCCGCCGTCATGCCCACCCCGTTCACCTTCGTCGAGTTCAGCCGTCAGCGCGGGCTGGCCGCCGACGGCCGCTGCAAGTCCTTCGCTGCGTCCGCGGACGGCACGGGCTGGGGCGAGGGCGCGGGCGTGCTGCTGCTGGAGCGGTTGTCGGACGCGCAGCGCAACGGCCACCAGGTGCTGGCGGTGGTGCGGGGTACGGCGATCAACCAGGACGGCGCGTCCAACGGCCTCACGGCGCCCAACGGGCCGTCGCAGCAGCGCGTGATCCGAGCCGCGCTCGACAACGCCGGGCTGACCGCCGTGGACGTCGACGCCGTCGAGGCACACGGCACCGGGACCACCTTGGGCGACCCGATCGAGGCCCACGCGCTGCTGGAGACGTACGGCCAAGGCCGCGAGCCGGAGCGGCCGTTGTGGCTGGGGTCGGTCAAGTCGAACATCGGGCACACGCAGTACGCGGCCGGTGTCGCGGGTGTCATCAAGATGGTGATGGCGATGCGGGCGGGGGTGCTGCCGCGCACCCTGCACGTCGACGAGCCGACCTCGCACGTCGACTGGACGGCGGGCGCCGTCGAACTCCTCACCGAAGGCATCGACTGGCCCGAGACGGGCCGTCCACGCCGGTCTGCCGTGTCGGCCTTCGGGATCAGCGGAACGAACGCCCATGTCGTGCTGGAGCAGGCGCCGGAGGTTGCGGAGGCGGTTGAGTCTGCGCCTCGGGTGGGTGGCGTGTTGCCGTGGGTGTTGTCGGCCGGTTCGGCGCAGGCGCTGGTGGCGCAGGCCGGGCGGTTGTCGGGGGTGGTCGCCGGGCTGGATCCGGTGGATGTGGGGTGGTCGCTGGCGACCGGGCGGGCCGGGTTGGCGCATCGGGCGGTGGTGTGGGGGCGGGACCGTGCGGAGTTGACGGCGGGGCTGGGCTCGGTGGAGTCCTCCGGTG
This sequence comes from Streptomyces sp. NPDC002784, assembly GCF_053592135.1. Taxonomy (NCBI): domain Bacteria; kingdom Bacillati; phylum Actinomycetota; class Actinomycetes; order Kitasatosporales; family Streptomycetaceae; genus Streptomyces; species Streptomyces sp. NPDC002784. Next base: position 5,827 of record NZ_JBSFVD010000053.1, read on the forward strand.
GGACGGTGGACGGCCGCCTGGCGGTGCTGTTCACGGGGCAGGGGTCGCAGCGGGCGCGGATGGGGGCGCAGCTGGCGGCTGAGTTCCCGGTTTTCGCGCGGGCGTTGGACGAGGTCTGCGCCGGGTTCGAGGGGCTGCTGCCCGGGTCGCTGGCGGACGTGCTGACGACCGACACCGACCTGCTGGACCAGACCGTGTTCACGCAGGCCGGGCTGTTCGCGGTGGAGGTGGCCCTCTATCGGCTTGCCGAATCGTGGGGTGTGCGCCCGGACTTCGTCATGGGGCATTCCATCGGTGAGTTGGTTGCCGCGTATGTGGCGGGGGTGTTCTCGCTGGAGGACGCCTGTCGTCTGGTCGCGGCTCGGGGTTCGTTGATGCAGGCGCTGCCCGAGGGTGGGGCGATGCTCGCGGTGCAGGCCGGTGTCGAGGACGTTGTTGCGGACCGGGTTGACGTCGCTGCTGTCAACGGGCCCACGTCGGTGGTGGTTTCGGGAGCCGAGGCGGACATCGAGGAGGTGCGGGAGCGACTGACGGCGGCCGGAGTCAAGACGCGGCGGCTGGCGGTCTCGCACGCCTTCCACTCCTCCCTGATGGAGCCGTTGCTGGCCGACTTCTCCGAGGTGGCCGCGAGCGTCGACTACGCCGAGCCCCGCATCCCGGTCGTGTCGAACCTCTCCGGCCGGATGGCGGGCGAGGAGATCCGCACCCCCGAGTACTGGGTAGGGCACGTCCGTCAGACCGTGCGCTTCGCGGACGGGATGGCGTGGCTGGCCGGCGTAGGGGTGAACAAGTTCCTGGAGCTGGGCCCCGACGCCACGCTCACCGCGATGGGTGCCGAGAGCGTCGACGGGCTGTTCGTCCCGGCCACGCGCCGCGGCCATGACGAGGTGGAGACGTTCACGCAGGGCGTGTCCCGGCTGTGGGCGAGCGGCGTCGATGTCGACTGGGCCGCCCTCTTCGCGGACCGCAACCCGCACCGCGTCGACCTGCCCACCTACGCCTTCCAACGCGAGCGCTACTGGCTGGAGTCAACCGGCACCCCCGCAACGGAACCCGAGGACCCCGAGGAGATCCGGTTCTGGGAGGCCGTGGAGCGGGAGGACGCCGTCGCGGTCGCGGAGGCGGTGGACGCCGGTCACGACGGTACGGATGCCGCTCTGCGCGAGGCGCTGCCCGCGCTCGCCGCCTGGCGTCGGCGTCGGCGGGAACGGAGTGCGGTCGACGGACTCCGCTACACGGTGACGTGGAAGCCCGTGACCGGTACGGAGGTTACGGCCGCCGGGCGCTGGCTCGTCGCCGTTCCCGAGGCCCCCGCCGATCCGGCGTTCCAGGCCGCCGTCCTGGCCGCCCTCACCGCGGCCGGGATCGAGCCGGTCACCCTGACCGTTCCGCTCACCGGCACGGACTGGGCCGAACGGCCCGCCCAGGACGCCCCGTACACCGGTGTGCTCTCCCTCCTGGGCTGCGACCCCGCCGCCCTCACCCCCGACGCCGACGGGCTCGCGCCCGCCGTCACCGCCACCGTCGCCCTGCTGCACGCCCTCACCGCCGCCGGGGCCGACGCGCCCCTGTGGTGCGCGACCCGGGGTGCCGTCAGTGCCGCGCCCTCCGACGCCGCGCCCGACGCGGGCGGCGCCTCGCTCTGGGGGCTGGGCCGGGTCGTAGGGCTGGAGCTGCCCGATCTGTGGGGCGGTCTCGTCGACCTGCCCGCGACCTTGGACGAGCGGACCGGCCGGTTGCTCGCCTCCGCCCTGCGCGGCGCCGACGGCGAGGACCAACTCGCCGTGCGCTCCTCCGGGTTGCTGGCCCGGCGGCTCGTGCGGGCGACCGGTGGCACTCGGGAGGCGGGGGAGTGGCCGCCGCGTGGCACCGTCCTGATCACGGGTGGTACCGGCGCGCTGGGCGCCCACATCGCCCGGTCCCTCGCCGATGCGGGCGCCGACCATCTGCTGCTGCTCAGCCGGCGGGGGCCCGAGGCGCCCGGCGCCGACGCCCTCGCCGCCGAACTGCGCGCCGCGGGCACCCAGGTGACGGTCACCGCATGCGACGCCGCCGACCGGGACCGGCTCGCCGAGGTCCTGGCCGGCATCCCGCAGGAACTGCCGCTCACCGCCGTCGTCCACACCGCCGGAATCGTCGAGGACGGCGTGGCGGCCTCCCTCACCGAGGACGCACTGCGCCGGGTCCTGCGCCCGAAGACGGCCGCCGCCCACCACCTCCACGAACTGACGGCACATCACCAGCTGTCGGCCTTCGTCCTGTTCTCCTCCGTCTCCGGCACCGTCGGCACCCTCGGCCAGGCCGCCTACGCCGCCGCCAACGCCTCCCTGGACGCGTTGGCCGCGCGCCGCCGCGCCGCCGGGCTTCCCGCCACCTCCGTCGCCTGGGGGCCCTGGGCCGGAGCGGGCATGGCGGGGGAGCAGGTCGTGGAGAGCGGGGTGCGGCGCGCCGGCCTGGTGCCGCTGGACCCCGCGCGCGCCGTGGCCGCGCTGCGCCGGGCCGTGCTCGGCGGCACCGATCCCGCCGGCGCCGTCGCCGTACTGGACGTGGAGTGGGACCGCTTCGCCACCGCCTTCACCGGCAACCGCCCCAGCCCGCTGCTCGCCGACCTCCCCGACGCGCGCCGGGCCCTCGCCGACCGGGCCGCCGGCGGGGACCGTACGGCCGACGCCGACGACCTCGCCGCCCGGCTCGCCACGCTGCCCGCCCGCGACCGGGAACGGGCCGTGGTGGACGTCGTACGCGGCCATGTGGCCGGGGCACTCGGGCACGCCTCCGCCCAACGCGTCGACCCCGAACGGCCGTTCAAGGAGCTGGGCTTCGACTCGCTGACCGCCGTGGACCTGCGCAACCGGCTCATCGCCCACACCGGGCTGCGGCTGCCCACCACCCTCGTCTTCGACTACCCCACCACCACCGCCCTCAGCCGCCACCTCCTCACCCACCTCCTGCCGGAGACGGAGGAGAGCGGCAGCGCGACAACGGCCACGGGGCCGGGCGGCGACCTCGACGACGACCCGGTCGTCATCATCGGCATGGGCTGCCGGCTCCCCGGCGGGGTCGACTCGCCCGAAGCGCTGTGGGAACTGCTGGCCGAGGGCCGCGACGCCATCACGCCCTGCCCCGACGACCGCGGCTGGGACATCGAGGACTACTACGACCCCGACCCCGAGCGGCCCGGCAGCACCTACGGCCGCGCGGGCGGCTTCATGACCGGCGCGGACACCTTCGACGCCGGGTTCTTCGGGATCTCGCCGCGCGAAGCCCTCGCCATGGACCCCCAGCAGCGGCTCCTGCTCGAATCGAGCTGGGAGACCATCGAAGGGGCCGGGATCGACCCGCACAGCCTGCGCGGCAGCAGGACCGGTGTCTTCGTCGGCCTCGTCGCCTTCGACTACGCCGGCGCCTACGGCCCCGGACAGGAGGACCTGGAGGGCTTCCTCGGCATCGGCAACTCCGCGAGCGTGGCCTCCGGCCGGGTCGCCTACACGCTCGGTCTCGAAGGCCAGGCGCTCACCGTCGACACGGCCTGCTCCTCCTCGCTGGTCGCGCTGCACCTCGCCGCGCAGGCCCTCCGCAGCGGCGAGTGCTCGCTCGCGCTCGCCGGCGGTGTCACCGTCCTGCCCTCGCCCTCCATCTTCCTGGAGTTCAGCAGGCAGCGCGGGCTGTCCGCCGACGGCCGGTGCCGCGCCTTCTCCTCCGACGCCAACGGTTTCGCCCCCGCCGAGGGCGTCGGCATGCTGCTCCTGGAACGGCTCTCCGACGCCCGCCGCAACGGCCACCGCGTCCTCGCCGTCGTCAAGGGCAGCGCGATCAACCAGGACGGCGCCTCCAACGGCCTCACCGCCCCCAACGGCCCCTCCCAGCAGCGCGTCATCCGGGCCGCCCTCGACGGCGCCGGACTCACCCCCGCCGACGTCGACGCCGTCGAGGCGCACGGCACCGGCACCACCCTCGGCGACCCCATCGAGGCACAGGCGCTGCTCGCCACCTACGGTCAGGGCCGGGACGCGGACCGGCCGCTGTGGCTCGGCTCGGTCAAGTCCAACCTCGGCCACACGCAGGCCGCCGCCGGGGCCACCGGCATCATCAAGATGGTGCTGGCCATGCGCGAGGGCGTCCTGCCGCGCACCCTGCACGTCGCGGAGCCCACCCCGCACGTCGACTGGACCGCCGGTGACGTCGCCCTGCTCACCGAGCCGACGCCGTGGCCGGAGACGGGCCGGGTCCGCCGCGCGGGCGTCTCCTCCTTCGGGATCAGCGGCACCAACGCGCACGTCATCCTGGAGGCGCCGGAACCGCAGGACGCGGCCGGTGCCGTACGGCCGCCCCGCTCCGGCGAGCCGGTCTGGCGGGACGGGCCCCCGCCGTGGACCCTGTCCGCACGCGACGCCGACGCGCTGCGCGCCCAAGCCGCCCGGCTGGCCGACCACTTGGCCTCCGGTGACGACGACCCGGCGGACGTCTCCTACGCCCTGCTGACCCAGCGCGCCGCACTCGAACACCGCGCCGTCCTCCTCGGCCGGGACCGCACCGCCCTCCTGGGCGCCGCCCGCGCCCTCGCGGCGGATACGCAAGCCCAGACGCGCGGCACCTCGGCGGACACCGACGCCGCCGGTCTCGTCGTCGCCGGGCGTGCCACCTCCGCCGGCGGTGTCACGTTCGTCTTCCCCGGACAGGGCTCGCAGTGGCTCGGCATGGGCCGTGAACTCCTCGCCACCAGCCCCGTCTTCGCCGCCCGCGTCGCCGAATGCGAGGCGGCCCTGGCGCCGTACGTCGAATGGCGGCTCACCGACCTGCTCAACGGCCCCGCGCCGGGCTCCCGTTGGGCGGAGTGGACCGAGCACGTCGAGATCATCCAGCCCGTGCTCTGGGCGGTCATGATCTCACTGGCCGCCGTCTGGGAGGCCCTCGGCGTCACGCCCTCCGCCGTCATCGGCCACTCCCAGGGCGAACTGGCCGCCGCCGTCGTCGCCGGGGCGCTGAGCCTGGAGGACGGCGCCCGCATCAGCACCGCCCGCGCGGCGCTCGTCGTGCCGTTCCAGGAACGCGGCGGACTGGTGTCCGTCGCCGAGGGCGCCGAGGGAATCACCGCGCGGCTGGCCGCCCGGCACGGCACGCTCTTCGTCGCCGCCGTCAACGGACCCTCCTCCACCGTCGTCGCCGGCACCCACGAGGCGCTGGCCGGCCTCATCGCCGAGCTGGAGACGGACGGCGTCTGGTGCCGCCGCGTCGCCCACTCCTACGCCTCCCACTCACCCCACATGGAGGAGATGAAGGAGGACCTGCTCGCCGCCATCGGCACCCTCCAACTCCGGCCCGCCCGCGCCGCCTTCCTCTCCACCGTCACCGGCGGCCCTTACGACCCCACCGCCCTGGACGCCGCCTACTGGTACCGCAACCAGAGCGAGCAGGTCGCCTTCCGTACCGCCGTCGAGACCGCGCTCGACCTCGGCCACACCACCTTCATCGAGGTCAGCCCGCACCCCTTGTTCACCGCCGCCATCGAGGAAACCGTCGCCGCCGCCGACCGGTCCGCCGCCATCACCGGCACCCTCCGCCGCAACGAAGGCGGACCCGACCGGTTCGCGACCGCCGCCGCCACCCTCTGGGCCGCCGGAGCCGACATCGACTGGACCACCCTGCACACCGGCCGCGCCCCACGCCGCGTCGACCTGCCCACCTACCCCTTCCAGCGACGCCGCTACTGGCTCACCGCCCTCGCCGGCGCCACGGGCGATCCCTCGGGCCTGGGCCTCACCGACACCGGCCACCCCCTGCTCGGCGCCGTCGTCCACCCCGCCGACGACGACACCCTGCTGCTCACCGGCCGGCTCGCCGCCCACGGCCACCCCTGGCTCGGCCAGCACCGGGTGCTCGACACCGCGCTGCTCCCCGGCTCGGCCCTGACCGAGCTCGCCGTCCGCGCCGGGGACGAAGCGGGCTGCGGCCACCTGCGCGAACTCGTCCTGCGCAGCCCGCTGGTGCTGCCCGAGCGGGGCGGCGTACGGCTCCAGGTCACCGTCGGTGCCCCGGGCGCCGACGGCGAACGCACCGTCGCGATCCACTCCCGCCCCGAGAGCGGCCCCGACGACGAGCCCTGGACCTGCCACGCGGAAGGAGTCGTACGCCCCGAGACCGGCACCGAACCGGAACCGGCGGGCCTCACCGCCTGGCCGCCGCTCGGCGCCGAACCCCTCGACGCCACCGGCTTCTACGACTCCGCCGAGGCCGCCGGATACGGCTACGGCCCCGCCTTCCGCGGCCTGCGCGCGGCCTGGCGGCTCGGCGAGGAGATCTACGCCGACGTAGCCCTCCCCGACGCACTCCGCTCCGAGGCCCAGCGCTATGGCCTCCACCCCGTCCTCTTCGACGCCGCCCTCCACGCGGGCGGCCTGACGCAACCCACCGAGCCCACCGCCACGGCCCCGGCGTCCGGCGTCACCGCTGCGGCCTCGGCCTCCGGGGTCACGGCCCCGGCGTCCGGCACCATCGCCCCGGCCCCGGCCCCCGGCACCACCGCCCTGCGGCAGCCCTTCGCCTGGACCGACGTACGCCTGCACGCCACCGGTGCCACCGAACTCCGCGTCCGCCTCACCCCCGCGGGCCCCGACAGCACCCGGATCCTGCTCGCGGACCCGGCGGGCCGTACCGTCGCCGAGGTCGCCGCACTGGTCCAGCGCACCGTCGATGCCAAGCAGCTCGCCGCCGCGGCCACCACCGACGACGCCCTCCTCCACATCGAGTGGACCCCGCTGACCGAGCCGGAAACGACCCTGCCCGGCGACGAGTTCGCCACCTGGGCCGTCCTCGGGGACGACCCGCTCGACCTCGCCGCCACCCTCCAGGACGGCGGCCACCCCGTCAGCGACCACCCGGACCTCGACGGCCTCCTCGCCGTCCTCGACGCGGGCGTACCCGCACCGGAGTGGGTCCTGCTCCCCGCCGCCACCCGCGACCCGGCCGCCCCCGCCCCCGCGATCCACGCCGAGGAGGACCGTGCCGCGGCCCTCCTGGACCGCTGGCTCGCCGACGAACGACTGACCGACATCCGGCTGGCCGTCGTGACCCGCGGAGGCGTCGCCACCCAGGGTTCCGGAACCGCCGCGACCGACCCGGCGGGCGCCGCCGTCCACCACCTCGTCCGCCGCACCCAGGCCGAACACCCCGGCCGCGTCGTCCACCTCGACCTGGACGCCGCCCCGGACCCGGACCTGCCGCACGCCCTGCGCACCGCCCACGCCGCCGCGGAACCGGCCCTCGCCCTGCGCGACGGCACACTCCTCGTACCGCGCGCCCGCCGCCTGCCCCTGCCCACCACCGAGCAACACCCGCCCCTGAACGGCACCGTGCTGCTCACCGCCGCAGGCGACGGCGCCCCCGCCGCGGCCCTCGCCCACCACCTGGTGACCGAACGCGCCGTCCGTACCCTGCTCGTCGCCGCCCCCGCCACCGACCCCCTCACCGAACTGACCACCGCCCTCGACGGCGACCTGCTCCGCAGCCACGGGGTGACCCTGCGACGGGCCACCGGCGACCCCACCGACCGCGGTTGGCTCGCCGGACTGCTCGACACCCTGCCCGCCGAGCAACCGCTCACCGCCGTCGTCGACACCGCGGCCGACCCCACGACCACCCTCCACCTGCACGAACTGACCGCGGACCGCGCCCTCCAGGCCTTCGCCGTACTCGCCGCCGCACCCGACGCCCGCCTCACCGCCCTGGCCCACCACCGCCACGCCGCCGGACTCCCCGTCGCCCTCGTCACCAGCGCCCCCTGGGACCGCCGTACGAAGGCACCCGCGGCACCCGAACCGGACCCCGCTCCCCAAGCCGTGCCCCCGTCCGGCGCCCGCGTCCTCGCCGCCGCCCTCCACCTCAGCCTGCCGCCGCTCGTCACCACCCGGCTCGACCCGACGGACCTGCGCCGCCACGCCGCCGCCGGAACCCTCCCCCCGGAACTGCGGGAACTCGTACCCGCCGGCCCGACCCGCCGCCGCGGCGCCGCGGGCGCGGCCCAGGGCACCGACCCGGACGGCGGCGACGCCCTCCTCACCAGGCTCGCCGGCCTCACCGCCGACGAACGCCTCCGCCACCTCACCGACCTGGTACGCCGGGAAGCCGCCGCCGTCCTCGGCCACGACTCCCCGGACGCCGTCGACGCCCAACGGCAGTTCAAGGAAGTCGGCTTCGACTCGATGATGTCCGTCCAGCTCCGCAACCGCCTCGGCGCCGAGACCGGCCTGGACTTCCCGGCCACCCTCGTCTTCACCTACCCCGCCCCCGCCACCCTCGCCGCCCACCTCGACGAACGGCTGCGCCTGGCCGACAGCGGCCCCGCCACCGACCGCACCGACCGCGTCCTGGCCGAGATCGAACGGCTCGACACCGCCCTCGCGGCCGTCGAGACCGACCTCACCGACCACGCCGCCCGCGCCCGCGTCGTCAAGCGGCTCCAGTCCGTGCTCTGGCGATGGACCGGCAACACCACACCCACGGGCGACAGCCCCGGCGAGGGCGTCATCGACGACACCGCCCTCGACTCCGTCACCGACGACGAGATGTTCGACCTGATCGACCGCGAGCTTGGAGCCTAGGAGTAACCGAGATGCCGACCAACGAAGACAAGCTCCGCGAATACCTCAAGCGCGTCACCGCCGACTACTCCCAGGTCCGGCAGCGGCTGCGCGAACTCGAGGCCAAGGACCAGGACCCCATCGCGATCGTCGGCATGGCCTGCCGCTTCCCCGGCGGCGCCGCATCGCCCGAGGAACTGTGGCGCATGGTCTCCGACGGCGTCGACGGCATCACCCCCTTCCCCACCGACCGGGGCTGGGACGAGGACCTGTACGACCCCGACCCCGACGCCTACGGCAAGAGTTACGTCGTCGAGGGCGGCTTCCTGCACGACGCCGCCGACTTCGACCCCGAGTTCTTCGGCATCTCACCGCGCGAGGCGCTGGCCATGGACCCGCAGCAGCGGCTCCTCCTCGAAGCCTCCTGGGAAGCCATCGAACGGGCCGGTATCGTCCCCGCCGCCCTGCGCGGCACCCGCACCGGCGTCTTCGCCGGAGCCGTCGCCTCCGACTACGCCGCACGCCTCGACTCCGTCCCCGAGGAGATCGAGGGTTTCCTCGTCACCGGCAACATGACCGCCGTCGTCTCCGGCCGCGTCTCCTACGTCCTCGGCCTGGAAGGCCCCGCCGTCACCGTCGACACCGCCTGCTCCTCCTCCCTCGTCGCCACCCACCTCGGCGTCCAGGCCCTGCGCAACGGCGAGTGCGACTACGCCCTCGCCGGCGGCGTCACCGTCATGCCCACCCCGTCGGGCTTCATCGGCTTCAGCCGCCAGCGCGGCCTCGCCCGCGACGGCCGCTGCAAGGCCTTCGCGGCCGACGCCGACGGCACCATCTGGTCCGAGGGCGTCGGCGTCCTCCTCCTGGAACGCCTCTCCGACGCCCGCCGCAACGGCCATCGCGTCCTCGCCGTCATCCGCGGCTCCGCCACCAACCAGGACGGCGCCAGCAACGGCCTCAGCGCCCCCAGCGAACTGGCCCAACGCCGCGTCATCCAGCAGGCCCTGGAGAGCGCCCGCCTCACCCCGCGCGACGTGGACGCGGTGGAGGCCCACGGCACCGGAACGACACTGGGCGACCCGATCGAGGCGCAGGCCCTGCTCGCCACCTACGGCCAGGGCCGGGACGCCGACCGGCCGCTGTGGCTCGGGTCGATCAAGTCGAACATCGGCCACTCCGGCGCCTGCGCGGGTGTGGCCGGCGTCATCAAGATGGTGATGGCCCTCCGCGAGGGCGTCCTCCCACGCACCCTCCACGTCGACGAGCCCACCCCGCACGTCGACTGGACCTCCGGCGACGTACGCCTGCTCACCGAGCCCCGCGAGTGGGTCGCCCAGGGCGACCGGGCCCGCCGGGGCGCGGTGTCGTCCTTCGGCGTCTCCGGGACGAACGCGCACGTGATCCTGGAGGAGGCGCCGGCCGAGGCCGAGCCGGGGCCGGTGGTGGCTTCGGGGCCGGAGGGGTTGTCGGGGTCGGCGGTGGTGCCATGGTTGGTGTCGGGGCGGACCGCTGGGGCGTTGAGTGCGCAGGCGGGGCGGTTGGCGGGGGTGTCGGGTGAGCCGGTGGATGTGGGGTGGAGTCTGTGGGCTTCGCGGTCGGCGCTGGAGCATCGGGCGGTGGTGTGGGGGCGGGAGCGAGCCGAACTGACGGCTGGGCTGGAGGCGTTGGCCGCGGGTGCTGTCGCGGGTAACACGGTGTCGGGTACGGCTGTGGCGTCGGGTGCGCCGGTGTTCGTGTTTCCGGGGCAGGGGTCGCAGTGGCTGGGGATGGGACGGGGGTTGCTCGATTCCTCGCCGGTGTTCGCGGCACGGATTGCTGAGTGCGAGGCGGCGCTTGGGCCGTATGTGGACTGGTCGTTGAGCGAGGTGCTCAAGGGAGACGACGACGCCTGGATGGAACGGGTGGACATGGTCCAGCCGGTGCTGTGGGC
>NZ_JBSFVD010000054.1:0-15006 GCF_053592135.1 Streptomyces sp. NPDC002784
CCGGCGTCATAGGGGAAACGCGGCGAGGGGAGGGGTGGCTGTGCTGCGCGGAAAGACCCGCCGCGGCCAGGGGGCCCTCTCCTCGGCGAGACGGTCCTTCACCACCTGCTCGCCGCCGGGGAGATTCTTCCGGGCGAAGGGGTGGACGACCTCTTCCTCGGCGGTCTCGTGCACGGCCAGCAGGCGCACCAGGCGACGGAAGGCGTCCCGGCGCTCCTCACCCGTGGCCGCCTCGACCTCGTCGAAGAGATTGCGGATGTCACCGTGCTGGCGCATCAACAGCGCCACCACGTCGTCGTCCTTGGCCTGGTCGTCCCCGGCTTGCGGGGTGTGCAGCTCGGTCATTTCAGCCCCTCCCTACTTCTCGCGCTGCGCGGGGTCGGGGTGCTCGCCCTCGGTCTGGACGCGGTACTCGCGGCCGAACATCTCGTCGTGCTGGGTCATGACCCGGTCGCTCGGCGGTGCCTCGCCGCCGTGGATCTGCTCCTGCATCTTCTCGAACCGCTCGTGCGCCTCGCGGACGTACCCGGCGCCGAGCGTGGTCAGGTCCATCTGCGTGTCGAGCAGCTCACGCACGTAGGCCTTGTTGGGCTCGAAGGTCAGGACGTTGGGCAGCTCGGGGGCCAGCACGGAGGCGGGGTCGCGGCCGTCGTGCTGGCGCATCAGGTCGCAGGCGGCGTGCAGGTGCTCCAGCTCCATGTTCAGGTGCAGCTCCCAGATCGCCTTGACCTTGGGGTCGGTCTCCTGCTCCATGAAGGAGTAGTACAGGTAGCACTCGTTGTACTCGTGGTTGACGAGCTGCTCCCACCACGTCTCACCCGGGTCCACCAGGGACTCGTAGTGGGTGACGTGCTCCTCCTCGATCAGGCCGATCTCCTGGTAGAGCTGACGGGCGATCGGCTCCATGTAGGTGGGGCCGGTGTTCATGTAGAAGTTCATGGTCTGCTGCTCCGCCGACATGATCGTCAGCGCGTGCAGCTTCGACAGCGGGTTCGTCTCGTCCTTGGCGTACGGGTCGCGGACGTTGTCGACCGGGTCGCGGTGGTGGAAGCGGGTGGGCCGGCCGGGCATGATCTCGGTCAGGTTGTCGACGATCGACTCGGCCTTGCGGTGCTCGATCATCTCGTACAGGTTCGCGTACCGGTACAGGTGGTCGAAGTCCTCCAGCACGCCGAACTGGTACGCCTGCTTCAGATACGGGTCCGGCTCCATCCGGGCCACCCACGCCGTCAGGTCCACCGCGACCTGCTCGTAGGCGATGGTCGTCTCCAGCACCGAGGAGACCCCCGGGAGCAGCCAGTTCACGACCTTCTGCTGCTGCGCCTCGATGTAGCGCACGCGTGCCAGCTGCCGCTTGACCTCGGGATCGACGGTGTTGCGGGCGAGCTGGTGGCTGAAGAGGATCGCCTCCACCTCGATCCCGTTCATCGCGATGATCCGGCAGCGGGTGTACGGGTCGCAGTGGTCCGGGTCGATCGGGTCCACGTTCAGCTCTCGCCAGCTCCGTAGCTGGCGGTCCAGCGGGATTCCCCGCTGTTCGAGGGGATTGAACGTCATGGGGGGTGCCTCCTGATGACGAGGGGGACTCGCGCCGCTGGGGTACCCCGTTTCAGGCGACGAGCACAGACATGGTTCTCAGTCTGTTCACGAGGGGCGCTTTCCAGCCACCGCTCACACCCGCGAGCCGCGGGGTTCCCCCTGGTGGGTCAACCGAGCGAGCGGATGCCGTGCTGTTCGGTGAGCGTGTACACGCCGCACCGGACCGGTCGGCGGGGAAGCCCATGCGGTCGATCAGCCGGTTCGTCGGTCGGCTGCCGGTCAGTCAGCGGGCAGGCCGAACCAGCGCAGGAGTACGGGGCGTGCGTCGTCGGGGGCGTCCTCGGGGCCGCGGGCGTAGCGCGCGAGCAGGGCCAGGTAGTCGTCATGGAACGCGTCCAGCTCACCCTTGGTGAGGTGGATGAGGCTGCGTGAACCGCGCATCCAGCCTTCGGACTCGGCCTGTCCGGCGGTGAACTGCCGGGCGAGCTCGACGTCCTCCTCCATCCTCATGCGGTCCAACTCGGCCGACATGGCGCGCTCGGCCTCCGTCAGCTCACTCTGCGGCGGTCTGCGGATGTCGAGGCCGCGGACCCCGCGCCACCAGCGCTCCCGCCCGGTGGAGCGCTCGGGGATGTCTTCGATGAGGCCGCTGCGCTCCAGCATGCGCAGGTGGTAGCTGAGCGTCCCGGTGTTCTCGCCGAGGGCGGCGGCCAGTGTGGTCGAGGTGGCGGGGCCCGCCGCGCCGAGGTGACGCAGGATGCGCAGGCGCAGCGGGTGCGCGAGCGCCTTGAGGACCTCGGGACTGTCGACCGTACGCCGCTCTGCGGCCTGCGCTGATGGCTCCTCTGTCATGGCGGACAGTCTATCCGATCACAGCGATTTCTCTGCAGACCTTCCTTTGCAGAGAAATCTCTGCAATGCTGTGGCGTATGACGCCGAACCGAGTGAGCTGGAAACCCACAGTCCGTCGCTTCCCAGGTGCTGCTGCGGCGGCGCTCCTTGTCGGCCTGACCCTGGGCGCCGCGCCCACGCATGGAGCTGAAGGGGCAGCGGAACTTCCCGAGTTCGACTTCTCCGCCTGCCCGACCGTCGATGAGCTGCCCGCGGGCGCGGACCCCGGGACCTGGCGCTGCGAGGTCATGCACGCCACGGGACATCTGCGCATGGGCGCCGTCGACGAGCCGCTCACCGAACCTATGAAGATCACCTTTGCGGAAGGCCGGGTGGACGGTGAATTCCGTCAGGTCTTCGGAACGATGGCCGCTGCGCCCATCCGGGTGGGGCGCACCCCGTTGGCCCTGACTCCGCAGTACGGCGGCTATGCGGACTTCCTGTCCGACGACACCCGGCGCGGCGAGTTCGACATCAAGTTCGCCATAGGCCCGGCGCGCGGGCCGCATGCCCTACCGGCGTCGGACTGCTCGGTGGGCAGCGATCAGGACGCGGTCCACCTGGTGCTCAAGGACACCGATCCCACCCGGGTGATATCCAAGGACCCCTTGATCGTCGCCTTCGGCGCCCAGGACGTCGAGTTCGCCGCCCCGGGCACCAGCGGCTGCGGCCCCCTGAGCCGCGCGATCGACCGGGCGCTGGGCCTGCCGTCCGCGGCGGGGGCGAACGCCTTCGACATGGATGTCACGGTGGGGATTCGGCCCTACATATAGGCCGGTTCGGTTGAGTTTCTGTCCAACTGCTCTCCAGCTGTCTGGCCTGCCCGGCGACCTGCGACACCTCGGCACCCCAGGCACCCCGCCGAGGAATTGCCGTGTGGGCATCTGGCCGGACGGCTGTCTGCGGCCGTCACAGGCGCGTGGTCGCGGCATGCGGGTGGGTCATCAGGCGGATGAGGAGGGCTTCGACTCTACGGGGGTGGATCAGCGCGCGGGAGATCAGGGCCAGGTGGTCGGCGACTTCCGGTGCAATCTGTGCGGGCTGCCCTTCAGAGTGGCGGGCCTGTTGTCGGCCGTAGGCGTCGAGTGCTGCGCGGAGGGCGACTGCTCCGGCAAGGCTGCGGGAGGTCTTGTCACCGTGCCGGCCGACGGTTGCTTCGTATGCCCGCTGGTACAGGTTGTCGTCGTAGTACGGGGCGAGGCGCAGGAGTCCGTCGTAGATGTGCTGCTGGCGCTGCATGAGGCGGAGATCCAGGGGTGCGAGACGGCCCACGTTGGCTCTGGCGGAGGAAGGTGCCACGCGCCGGATGGCTCGGGCCAACGGCAGGAGGCTCCAGTAGAGGGCCTGTTCTTGTACCCACTTCTGGAGGAACGGTCCGGCTACGGGGAGGATGAATCCTGCGGCGACCAGGGTGCCTCCGAGGAGTGCGAAGGGGGGCGCGACCTTGGTGTTGAGCACGTCCCAGTCCGCTCCGGTCCATCGGGCCGCGATCGCGGAGGCTTTGGCTGTGACGAAGGCGATGCCCATGGCGTAGCCGCTTTGCAGGCAGACCAGGCCTGCCTTCAGCCAGCGACCGCGGACGTGAGAGATCCATGTCCAGATCATCCAGGCCGAGACGACGGTCGAAGTGAGGTAGCCGACCAGGTAGAGGACGATGTGTTCGCGCATCCACGGTGTGGTGGCGTAGTAGGTGTCGAGGTCGTAGATCCGTTCGCGAGGCACGTCGGCCAGCAGGAACGTGATCCACAGGGCGACGATGACGCTTGCGTAGATGGCCCAGGTCCAGGCGATTCTGCGGCGACGGCGAGGGGAGGGCTTTTCCCGCCAGGTGATGATCATGGTGAGGCAGGCGCCGCAGAACGCGTTGATGAGGGAGTACGTCCAGGGTGCTGCGATGTTCGGTACGCCGGTGAGGGTGTTGATGCGGTGGATGTTCGCTGGTGTCACCGAGACGAAGACGGCCGCGGCGAACAGCAGGACGAACCAGGTGGCCCGGGTGTTGGGGTCCTTCCATGAGCGGATGATCGCCGGGGATTTGAGGGCGAGGCCGGCGATCAGGAGAGCGGTGGGCGGGAGATACAGCAGGTGGGAGTCGGTGATACTCACAGGCCCCGCCGGTGGTGGCTGGTCATCGACAGGTTGATGCGGCCTTCGACGGTCGATTCGTTGACGGGGCCTTGCGTGTGCGGGCCCGTCATCCAGGAACGGGCCGCTCGGCCGAAGAGCAGGCCGAAAGTCTCTGCTGCCTCCTCGCTCTCGTCGTGGGACTGGGCGCGGGCGGCAATCAGCAGGAGTGCGTCGCGGGGCACGTGGTGCTCGGTGAGGATGCGTGCCATGGCGTGTTGCAGGCTGTGTGTGGGGTGGTCTGCGCCGTGGCTGCGGGCGGCCGGCGGGACGCGCCCGGTGAGGTGCTGGCCACAGTCGCCTTTCTCCTCGTGCCACAGTTCGTGGCCCAGGATGACCAGTTGTGCTGTGGGTATGGCGCGTTCTTCGACCACGATGACCGAGTGGTCGCCGCAGTCCAGCCGGGCGCCCGACACTTCGAGGTCTGAGGGAAAGACGCTGAAGATCAGCCGGATGGGGCGGTTGCGGCGCTCGCTCATGGCGTCGCAGAAGGCGTGCATCAGCGGGCGCGGTTCAGCTGGTCGGGTGATCCGCTGCGCTGCCGCCGCGCCGAGCTCCGAGAGTAGGGCCTTCATCTCCTTGGCACTCACTGCTTGTCACCTGTTGGGGGGTTGAGGGATTCGACGATTTTGGCGATGAACTGCTCGAACTGATCGGCTGCCATGGTCCCGTGCAGCCGCAGGTCGGTGTGGAGCACTCCGTGCTTTCTCATGACGTCTTCGATCGTGGCCGGGCGCCGGCGTTCGCTGAGCTCGGCCTGGAGGACTCGGTTGAGGACCTGCGTCGGCGGCGCTGTGAAGGATTCCGCTCCGCCTTCGACTCCGAGGATCTCGGCCAGCTGGGGCAGATGAGCAGGGCGTGGTGCCTTCTCACCGTTGAGGAAGCCGCGGGCGCGTCGGCGGGAGACGCCCAGTTGGTCGTGGACCTGGCAAACGAGATCGGGCAACGTCTGGCCGGTGTCCTCGAGGTGGGTCTGCGTGAGGGCCCGCAGCCGGTCCCTGACACGGCGGCCGACCTGCTCAGGGCCAGGCGTTTCTCCCCTGAGGAGAGCTTCGACCGTTGCCTGGGGCAAGGCGGTCTTCCTCGCCAGGGCGGTGGGGTTCAGCGGGTTGGAACTGCCGAGACACTGTTCCTCGATGCGCCTGTGCAGGCGCTCAAGCGTCTCGTGCAGTTCGGGCTCCACAGGTGCTCCTGGGATCGATGGGTGGGGTGGGGAGTCTGGAGTTGTTGGTTTTGAACCGTACGTCGCCAACTGGGTTGCCGGAACACACTCTTGCGCCGTCCCTCTCCGGCCTGGCATGGGGTGGGGCCGGCAAGAAGGGCCCTTCAGGAGGTGGCGGTCTTCCGTTCGGCTTCACTCAGCGGCGGGCCCTGCAGTCGCGGCCTCTTCGGGCCGAGGAACATGGGGATGAGCATGTCGGTGGAGAACAGCCGGGCTGCCGGCTTTTCCAGGCTCATCACGTCCAGCAGGGCGCCGAGAGCACGGGGGTTGGCGGCGCCGGTCTCGACGGCGCGGTCCACGAAACGGGCCAGGAACCGCTCCACGGCATGGGGTGGCGTGTCGGTGGCGCCGGGGTAGAAGGCGTCCTGTCCCACGGCCAGGTCCCAGGCGGCGCCGACGGGACGGGCTGCGGCTCGCTGCAGGCGTCGGGCGGTGCCCGGGGCAGTGAGGGGCGTGGTGCGCGCGACGTCGCGGACGGCGAGGGCGCACTGGGCGGCGACGGTGAGGCCATGGCCGTAGACCGGGTTGAAACCGGCGATGGCGTCGCCCAGGACGAGGAGGCCGTCGGGCCAGTGCTTGGCCTTTTCGTAGTAGCGGCGGTGGTTGGCGGTGGAGCGGGTGGTGGCGACGTCGCCGAGGGGTTCGGCGTTCTTGAGGAGTTCGCCGATGATGGGGTCGCCGAGACCGAGGGCGAAGTCGATGAAGGCGTCGGGGTCGCTGGTGGGCTCACCGCCCCGGCTTCCGGAGAGTGTGACGATCCACTGGCCGTCTTCGATGGGCAGGATGATGCCGCCCTGGCCGGGTGCCTTGGCGGGGTTGGCCTGGACGTTGATGAGCGGGAACCCGTGGTCGGCGGCGCTGTGGGGGGCGCGGAAGAGGCGGGTTGCGTAGGCGACGCCGGCATCGACCTTGCGTTCGGCGATGCCGGCGAGTCCGAGGTCGCCGAGCCACTGGGGGGTGTGGGAACCGCGGCCGGAGGCGTCGATGACCAGGTCCGCGGCGAGCGTGGCTATCTCGGCGTCGCTGTCGACGCGGACTCCGGTGACGTGGTGGGCGTCGCCTTCCAGTTCCAGTGCGGTGGTGTTCTGGAGCAGGGTGAGGCGCTCGTCGGCGAGTACGCGCTCGCGCAGGACGGCGTCCAGCAGGTTGCGCGAGCAGACCAGGTTGCGGTGGTGCGTTGCCAGGAAGCGGCGGAACCAGACCTCGTTGGGGGCCCGGGAGACCATGTCGCCCATGATGTGGACGAGGCGGCCGCCGCGGGTGACGACCTCGTCGACCACCCCGGGCAGCAGCTCGTCCAAGGCCTTCACCCCTCCGCTCCATACGAGATGGGCGTGCCGGGACTGCGGGACGCCGCGGCGGGATGTGGGGCCGTCCGGCAGGTGGTCGCGCTCGACGATGGTGACCTCGGCGAAATCGGCCAGCGCGGCGGCAGCGAACAAGCCGGTCGCACTGGCTCCGATGATGACGGCGGTGGGGCGGCGTGGGTCAGACATGGGATGTGTCGCTTTCTCTGCAGGCCGCTCGCTGCCAGATGGCCTCGACGGTGCGGGGTCGATGGAAGGCTCGGGCGATCGCTTCGAGGTCGTCGAGGCCGGTGCGGGTGCGGGCGGCGGGTGCGCCGCTGCCGGGGTGGCCGCCCGGTGAGGGCGGGGCGGTCGAGGCGGCAAGGGCAGCACGGATGGCGACGGCTCCCGCGATGCCGTGGGCGTGTTCAGCGCGGTGGCCGGCATCGCGGGCCTCCTCATAGGCCCGCTGGTGCAGACCGGTGTCGAGGAAGGGGGTCAGCCGCAGCAGGGCGTCGTGGATGCGCTGTTGGCGTTGCAGCACGCGCAGGTCGAGGGGTGCGAATCTGCCGACGCGGGCACGCGCGGCGGGCGGGGCGACAGGTCGCAGCGCCCGCGCGAGCGGTCGCAGCCGCTGGTAGGTGCGTTGGTCACGGATCCACTTCTGCAGGAACGGGCCGCCCTGAGGGAGGATGAATCCGATGCCGACGAGACTGGCGTCGAGGATCGCGAAGGGCGGCGCCACCTTGGTGGAGAGCCAGTCCAGGTTCCCTCCGGTCCACCGCGCGCCGATGGCTGTCAGCTTGGCTACGTCGTAAACGAATCCGAAGGCGTAGCCGACTTGGAGGAAGACGAGTCCGGCCTTGAGCCAGCCGCCGCTCACCTTCGGGATCCACTTCCAGATCATGTACGCGGCGACGAGCGCGGAGACCATGTGCGCGCCCAGGTAGAGAAGGATGTGCTCGCGCATCCACGGCCGGCTGGCGTAGTAGGTGTCCAGGTCGTAGATGCGCTCGGTGGGGGCGTCGGCGAGGAAGAACGTGACCCAGAGGGCGCCGATGATGCCGAGGTAGATCAGCCAGATGCGGCGGATCCGGGTGCTGCGCCGAGGAGACGGCTCATCCCGCCAGGTGATGACCATGGTCAGGCAGGAGGCGCAGAAGGCGGTCAGGAGTGAGTACACCCAGGGTGCGGCGATATTCGGCACCCCGGTGATCGTGTTGATCCGGTGGATGCTGGCCGGCGCCGCGGACACGAACACCGCGGAGGCCAGCACCAGTAACAGGGTGGTCGCCCGGACGTCCGGATCCTTCCAGGCCCGGACGAAGGTGGGCGTTTTCAGGCTCAGTGCCAGGATCAGAAGCACGATCGGCAGGATGTACGGGATGTGGAAGCTGGTCAGGCTCATCGCCGTAACTCCCGGGTCGCAGCCGCGGATGCGCCTGACGCGGTAGCGCCGGTACCAGAGAGTGAGTCTGCTGCGGTGGCGCCCGAGAGTGCGGCCTGGGAGGAGGCGGCCGGGGGTGTTTCCAACAGAGCACCAGCGTGGGGGCGAGACCGGTGAGCCGTGGCATTCGCCAGGCAGGCGTGTCGCTGCGGGGGCCGCGTGCGGGCCGGCAGTCCGTCATGAGGCGCGGGGCGGCGCGAAGTCACGGCGCGGGAGGGGTGGTTCACAGGATGCGGCCGCTGCGGTTGAGCAGGGACAGGTTGATTCGTCCCTCGACGGTCGCGGCGCTCACGGGTCCTTCCGCGTAGCGTCCCTTCATCCAGGAGCGCACCTCACGGCCGAAGAGCAGTCCGAACGTCTCGGCATCCACCTCGTGTTCGGAGACGGATTCCGATCGGGCGGCCACCGTGAGAATGGCTTCACGCGGCACTTCATGCTCGTCAAGGATCCGTTCCACGGCTTCTCGGACGGCATCAGGTGTCTGGGCGGCGCTCAGCGCGCGGGCCGCTGCCTGCAGCCCGGGGATGTGGTGCCCGCGGTCGTCTTCCTCTTCGTGCCACAGTTCGTGGCCGAGGATCACCAGCTGGGCCTCAGGGGCAGTGCACGCTTCCACGACGATGATGGAGCGGTCTCCCAAGTCAAGGCGTATGCCCGATACCGCAATGTCGGGTGGGAGGGCACGGAACTCGAGCGTGATGCTGCGGCCCTTCCGCACGCTCATGGCCCGGCAGAACTCCTGCATGACGTCTCTTGGTTCGGCCGGCCGCTGCAGTGATGTCGATGCTTCTTCACCGAGCGCGGCCAGGAGTAACTTCATCGCTTTGGTGCTCATCGCTGGGGGTCCTCCTCCTCAGGCGCCACCGACCGCAGGACTCCTTCGAGGATCCGCTCCAGCTGGACGCGGGAGACGGAGCCGTGAGCCCGCAGGTCCGCGCCCTTCACTCCATATCGGTCCAGCAGGGCCGCCACGGGGTCCTGCTCCGGGTGCTCAAGTCGCTGCAGCGCGGGCAGCAGCACGCGGTTGAGTGCATCATCAGCGGGCGCCGTGAAGAACGACTCGCCGCCCTCGACATCGAAGAACTGCACCAGGCGGTGCAGATGCGCGACGTTGGGAATCTTCTTGCCGTCACAGACCGAGCGCGCCCATACGTCGGAGATCTCCAGATGCGCGGCGACGGCAGCGGCGAGATCCGACATGCGCTTGCCGCTGCGGGCGAGATGGGCGTCGCTGAGCGCCTTGATACGCGCACACACTCGCTCGTTGACCGTGTCGGCCGGTGCCGCGGCGCCCTGGAGCAGGCGACGGACGGTGCTTTCTGACAGCGCCGTCCTGGCGGCCAGCGTCCGCGGGTCGAGGATGTCCGATCGATTCAAGCCCCGCTCGTCGATGAGCTCGTCCAGGCGCTGAAGCGTCTCGTGCAGTGCGGTGTGTTGCTCCAACGATGACTCCCTGGAAAGCCGGTGGGCGGCTCGCTCGACGCTACGCGGCAGCGTACGTGCAACTCCCCAGGATTTTCAACGATCGTTTATTCACGGCAAGCGATCGTTATCTTCCCGGCGTTCCTCCCGGACAGGGGCAGACCCGGCACTGCCTACCGGCGCGGCGAAAACGCCCGAAGCGGACGCGGAATAAACGATCGTTTCCCATCCGAAAACCATCGTTGACAGCTGTGTTTTGCATGCAGCAATATCACCGAACACGGAGTCGCACCGCCCGAGTTCGGGCGCGATCGCTGCCCGTGATGGCCCACGCCTCGTGAAGGCAACTCTCCGGGAGACTCGCCCATGCACGCCCAGCGACGATCTGCAGGTACGGCCGTGCTCGCTGCCACCTGCGCTGTCGGCGAGGACCCTTCCCAGCACTTCCGGCCGCTCCCTGATCCCCCGTCGGGGACAGTGCCGGGAGCACAGGGCGGGAGCCGGCCCTCATCCCAACCGCCTCGGGCCGGCTCCCGCTCATCCCCGACCACATGGCAGGCGTCGGGCGCATCACGCGTTCGCCTTTGCGCACCCGGCCGAGAGCTGACCGAGGCCCCGCACCGGGTGCTGATCTCACCACAGGAGACAAGTGACGACACAGTCGGGAGCCACCTCCACCTCCACCTCCACCGAAGCCAATGCCGATGCCCTCCAACTCCGCAGAGTCATCACCGACCTGCTGACGGTCTGCGCTTCCATGGCCGCCCAGCACGCCCCAAACGGGTCATGGACGCCCGCCTCCTCCGGAACGGACGCATTCGCCGAGGCCTCCTCGGTCATCGAGACCCTCTCCCGAAGCCTGAACCAAACCCGCCGTGACCTCCGCAAGCTCAGCAGACAGGCCCGTAGAAGCGCCCACTCGGGCTCGCCGCCCTACCTCCGCGAACCCCGCAGCGCTCCGTCCTCCGGGCCTCCCCCGGTCGGCGCGCTGCTCGACGAACGGCCACCCGACGCTCCGGCATGCGGGGACGCGTGATGCCCATGACGGGCAACATGTTTGACGCAGACCCCACCCAACCCGGCCCATCGAGTGCGACCGTGCCGAGGCGATGGCACGCCTCAAGGGGACGCCTCTCATGTGGATCATGCAGCCCCGGGCCAATGGAGGACGGCGAGATGAGCGACGAGGCCGCGAGGGAAGCCGGTCTGGTCCCGGTGCAGTACTGGCAGGAGATCGTGGAGATCTCCGCGCACTCCGCGTCCGGTGAACTGACGGTTCGCGGCCTGATGGACGACCTGGACGAAGAACTCCCCGTCTGGGCGGCACCTCCCCAGGAGGCCACGGTGCTGCGGCAGAGCGACACCTACGGCGCATTGGTACGAGAGCGGTAAACCATCGTTCTGTCCAGCCAACAGGCGGGCCGGTGCTGCGCCCGCCGCGATGCGCACCGTTTGCATGGCCCCACACCAACATGCTCGGCCAATAGTCTTCCCAGTTCCTGGGCCTGCCCGGCAGCTGCGCCCCTGCGCGCCCCGGGCACCCCTGCCAAGGAATTCCCGTGTGGACATCGACGCGTCCTGCTAGCGTCTGCGCCATGAAGCGCGCTGCCATGACGACGACGCCGGAGAGTGTCCCGGCGCGCTGACAGATGACCTGATGCGAAGCCCCGGGGCGAGTGCCCCGGGGCTTCGTCGTAGGCCCGGTCACTTGCTCCGCGACCAGCAAGGAGACCGCAATGACCGTCGTACACGACCACCGCAAACTGGGGCGGGAACTGGGCCTGTTCGACACCGATCCGCTGATCGGCGCGGGCCTGCCGTACTGGCTGCCCGACGGCGCGACCGTGCGGCACACCCTGGAGGAGTACATCCGGGCCGCCGAGCGGCGGGCGGGCTACCAGCATGTGTACTCGCCGGTGCTCGGCAAGCAGGAGTTGTACGAGATGTCGGGGCACTGGGCGCACTACAGCGACGACATGTTCCCGCCGATGGACCTCGGCGGGGAGCAGGTCGTCCTGCGACCGAGCCTGTGCCCTCATCACGCGGTGCTCTACCGCTCCCGCGCCCACAGCTACCGCGAACTGCCGCTGCGCATGGCCGAACTGGGCGGCATGTACCGCTCCGAGCTCTCCGGCGTGCTCGGCGGACTGACCCGAGTGCGGGCCATCCAGCTCAATGACGCACCCATCTTCTGCACCCTGGACCAGGTCGCCGAGGAGGCGCGGGCCGCGCTGGAGATGATCGGCGAGGCGTACGCGGCGCTCGGCATCACCCCGACCCGATACCGGCTCTCCCTCCCGGGCCCCGGTGGCAAGTACGTTGCCGCACCCGAGAAGTGGCAGCGGTCCACCGTCCTGCTGACCGACGTCCTCGACCGCTCCGGCCTGTCCTACGAGGCAGTCGAGGGAGAGGCCGCGTTCTACGGCCCCAAGATCGACGTCCAGGTCACCGACGGCGCCGGCCGGGAGGCCACCCTGTCCACCGTCCAGGTCGACTTTCACCAGCCCGAGCAGTTCGGCCTGTACTACATCGGCGCGGGCGGCGCCAAACACCGTCCGGTCATGGTTCATCGCAGCATCATCGGCAGTGTGGAACGTGCTGTCGCCCATCTCATCGAACAGCACGGCGGTGCCTTCCCCGCCTGGCTCGCTCCCACTCAGCTGGTCATCCTCCCGATCTCCGACACCGAACTGCCGAACGCCGCAGCCCTCGCTGAGCGCTGCACTCGTCTTGGACTGCGTGCCCAGATCGCAGGACCGGACCGCGGCAGTCTGGGCGCCCGTATCCGAGAGACCCGCCTGGTTCCCTACCAAGCCGTCATCGGCGCCAAAGAGGCCGCTGACGATCACGTCGCACTGCGCTTGCGTAACGGACGCCGACTCGACCCACAGCCGATCAGTGACGTACTCACTCACATCAGCGCTCTCATCGCGGCCCACAGCACCAACTTGTGGGCCGACTGACCCGCACCCTTTGCCATGATCGGAGCAGTGACACTCTCGCCTGCAGGCGGTGCCCAAGCGGTCGGCCCAGCGAGAGGGCGGGGCTGAGTGTTCCGCCTCTCCCTGCGTTCCTGGTTGATCCTCGCCGTGCTTGTCGTCGGCCTGCTGGTACTGACGTACTCCTCCACCATGTCCGACCAGCGCGCATCCGCGGAACGTTCCGCCCCCGCAAGGCCGTTGGCGGACAGCCCGCTCCCCCGGCGGCGGTACGGCCCAACTCTCGAAGTGCGGGGTGGACAAGGGGCCACGTCCGACACCGCGGGGGAAGGGCGAGCACACCAATGACGTCGCGGACTGCCCGGTACTGACTCTCACCCTCGCCGACCCGGCGATCCGGCGATCCGGCGATCCGGCGATCCGGCGATCCGGACGTACCGTGCCGAGGCCACGGCTGGCGGCGCCGCCGGCTCTTCAGCAACCGCCTCGTCGCGGTCTTCTGCGAACCGGATACCTCCCAGGTGTGAGAAGACCACGCGGATATCTGCTGCTGGGGATCAACTGCACTGTTAGCGTTGCTCCTTGAGCGAGGGGGAAGTCAACACGTGACACCGACAGCGTTTTGTATCGGCGGGGATCTGAAAGTACGGCGGCTGGGGTTCGGGGCCATGCACTTGCCGACCGACCCGGGCCCGGACCGCGAGGCGTCTCTCGCGGTCGCGCGGCGGGCCGTCGAACTGGGTGTCACGCTGATCGACACCGCGTACATGTACGGAAGAGGAGCCAACGAGGAACTCCTGGCCGAGGCCCTGCATCCCTACCCGGGCGGGCTGCTGATCACCACCAAGGTCGGCGTTGCTTTTTCAGGCCCCTCAGGTGAGTGGAAGCTCGACGGGCGGCCCGCTGTGCTGCGGGAGCAGGTCGAGCAGGCACTCCGCCGACTGCGGGTCGAGCGGATCGAGCTTCTTCAGCTGCATCGCGTCGACCCCGACACGCCGCTCGCCGACCAGGTCGGTACGCTGCGGGACTTGCAGGCTGAGGGCAAGATCGGCCGGATCGGGCTGTCCGAGGTCACCGTCGACGAACTCGACCAGGCACGGGCCATCGTCGACATCGCGAGCGTGCAGAACCGGTACAATCTGCTCGACCGCGAGCACGAGCCCGTACTCGCGGCTTGCGAAGCGGCAGGCATCGCGTTCCTGCCGTGGCGGCCCGTCGCCTGGGGCAATTCGGGGGCGCAGGCCGAGGTCGCCTCCGTAGCAGCCGAACTCGACGCCACCCCTACGCAGGTCGCGCTCGCCTGGCTCCTCGGCCACTCCCCCGTGATCCTTCCCATCCCCGGCACCGCTCGGATCGATCACCTGGAGGAGAACCTTGCTGCGGAGCGTCTCGAGATGACCCCGGTGCACCGCGAGCGCCTCGACCGTCTGGCCGAAGTGGCGTAGGCGTCCGGATGCCCGCCTCTTCCCGTACGAGGTGTGGCGGCCCCTGATAGCGCGGGAAGTGCGCCTTTCGGGGACCGGGGCGGTCGGGTACGGCGATCCGGCCGACCACGCCGGGCGGCCGTAGAAGAACCCGGCTACCCACCGAGTTCAGGTTCGGCGGGCGGCCGGTCGAGACGCTGCAGAGCCTGGACCGGGACGGATACGTCATCTTTGTCGGGTCGTTCTCCAAGGTGATGATGCCGTCCCTGCGCGTCGGCTTCTTCGGTCCCCATCCAGGCGGCGCTCGCCCGCTTCGTCGACGACGGACTGCTCGCCCGGCACATCCGCCGGATGCAGCACACGTACGCGACCCGCCACCGGGCCGTCACCCGCACGCTCACCGACCACTTCACGCACCTGACCGAGCTGGTGCCGTCCGCCGCAGGCATGCACGTCCCCCTCTACACCCGAGGCCTACTCGGTCCGACGTAAGACTGCTGACGCGAAGGAAACGCCAGGACACCTGTCCATCCGAATGCAGCGGCACCATGACGACCTACGGCCTGACCTTGCAGCGATGGGCTGTTGAAGAATTCGTTCGCTGTCCGAGGTGATCGCTTCTAAGCGTTGTCCCGTAAATGGCTTCGGGTATGCCTGCTGACCTGGCTGTTTGCTTTGTCATCCGGCGAGGGTGAGGTTGTGCAGGCGGGCGATG
>NZ_JBSFVD010000055.1:0-13693 GCF_053592135.1 Streptomyces sp. NPDC002784
CAGCCCACAACCTGACATCAGCAAGGTCCCCACCCATGACCACATCAACGACCGAGCTGGCCAGCAGTCACGGCAAGCACCGTTGCAGTACTAGGTCGGACTGCAGGCCGAGGGTCTTCAGGTGCTCCAGCAGGACACCGCCGTGGCCGTGGACTATTCCCTTGGGCAGTCCGGTGGTGCCGGAGGAGAACACGACTCACAGGGGATGGTCGAACGTGACTGGTGTGCAGGTGATTTCCTCGGTGCGGGTGGCGGCGTCCTCCCACGACACCACCGGCGACGGGAATGCGCGCGATGGCCAGGGCAGACCTACGGGGTCCACCAGCAGCGTTGCCTTCAACGCAGGCAGGGACTTGGCGAGTTCGCGGGCCGCTTCGCGGCGGTCGTGGGTGGTGCCGTTGAACAGGTAGCCGTCGGCAGCGATCAGGACCGTGGGTTCGAGCTGTGCGAAGCGGTCGGCGGCGTCCTGGGGGGCGTAGTCCGGCCCGCACACCGACCACACGGCGCCGAGGCTTGCGGCGGCGAGGAACGCGATGATCGCGTGCGGGGTGTTGGGCAGGTAGCCGACGACCCGGTCGCCCTGGCCGACGCCCAGTTCGCGCAAGGTGGCCGCGACGGAGGCGACTTGGGCGCGCAGCCGACCACCGGTGACCTCGTATGCGGAGCCGGTCTCGTCCAGGGCGATGATCGCCACGTCGTCGTCGGCGAGGTTGCGCAGGGCGTGGTGGGTGTAGTTGAGGGTGGCTCCGGTGAACCACCATGCGCCCGGCATCCGTTCATCGGCAAGCACGTGCTCGTACGGGGTGTCCGCGTCGATGTCGAAGTACTCCCTTACCGCGCCCCAGAAGCCTTCCAGGTCGGTGACCGACCAGCGGTGCAGGGGCCGCGTAATCGGTGCCGTCCTGGCCGGTGCTGCGGGCCAACTCCATGGTGCTGCCGACCGCGACGACCTACGGGGCGGGGGTTATGAAGGGGGGCCTGGTCATCGTGTGGTGCTCCTCAGCAGGCTTTGCCCGACGGTGGGTTGGGGTGGGAGAGGGCTGCGGGTGGTGTGCAGCAGGGCCGCCCAGGTGGCGGTGTCGGTGAAGTCGCGGTCGCCGGCCGGGACGACGTCCATGACGACGCGGTCGGGGCGCAGCAGGACGGCCTGCGCCCGGCCACCGCGCAGCCAGGCGGGGAGCGTGCCGTCGTCGGCGAGGTCGGTCACGGGGATCGCCCGGACGCCGAGCGCGTGGGCGAGGGCGTTCAGTGAGGGCCAGGGCTGGGTGGCGGTCAGGATGGTGAAGGAGTCGCCGAGCAGCTCGTCGAGGCGGACTCGCCGTCCGGCGGTGGTGATCCACGGTTGCGGGCAGTGGGTACCCGCCAGGCCCCTGCGGCGACCGCGTCGGACGAGGGGGCCGGCGGTCAGGGGCGGGCTGAGGTCGCGGCCGGCCAGCTCCGCCAGGCGGGGTATGCGGCATCCCGCGGCCAGGAGTCTGCGGCGCAGGGGGGCGGCGCCGTCCTGGCCGCCGGTCATGGTCCAGCCCATGGCGACCGCGAGGCGTATCACGTGACGGGCGTGCGGTTTGCGTTCGCTCTCGTAGGTGTCCAGCAACTGCTCGTCGCCGCCCCGGCGCAGGACGTGGGCGAGCTTCCAGGTGAGGTTGCAGGCGTCGTGCAGGCCCGAGCACAGCCCCTGTCCGATGAACGGCGGGGTGAGATGGGCGGCGTCGCCGAGGAGGAAGACGCGTCCGCTGCGCCAGCGGTCGGCTATGCGTGCCTTGAAGGTGTACTGGGACTCGCGGACGATCTCGAAGTCCCCGTCGTAGAAGGGCGGCAGCCAGGGGGCGACCAGCTCGCCGACCGGCACCTCGCCGTCCGTGAGACGGAATTCCCAGCGGTAGCGGTCCTCCCCGACGCGCATGAAGGTTGCCGGGCGGTGCGGGTCGCAGACCTGGTCGACGCCCTCCCAGCAGCGGACGTCGGCGCTCGTGCGGACGTCGACGACGGTCCAGCGCTCCTCGAAGCGCAGGTCCTCCCATACGGCGCCGATGGCGTCGCGGGTGAGGCTGTTGGCCCCGTCGCAGCCCAGGACCGCTTCGGCCCACAGGTGGTGTTCTCCGTCGGCGTCGCGGTAGGTGACGCGGACGGGGCCGGCAGCGTCCGGGGTGACGCAGGTGACCTCCGCGCCGCCGCGCAGTTCGCACTCCGGGTTCCGGGCGAGGGCGTCGCGCAGCAGTCGTTCCAGCTCGGGCTGGTCGAACATGCTGGTCTGCGGGTAGCCGTGACGGCCGTCCCCGGTGCGGCGGAACTCGGCCATCACCCGGTGCCGGGCGTCCAGCAGCCGCAGTCCGTTCGCGGGGCGGACCATCGCGGCGAACTCCTCCCCCACGCCCGCCGCTTGGAGGATCCTGCGGACTTCGTCGTCGGTGGCGACGGCGCGCGGAAGCGGGTAGACGTCCCGGTGGCGTTCCAGGAGGACGGTGCGGATTCCGCGCCGGGCGAGGAGGAGGGCGGCGGTCACGCCCACGGGTCCGGCGCCGATGATCACCACGGGCACGTGCGGTGGGGTGCGGCTCACCTCGGGTCCCTACTTCGCGTCCGTGACGGGGGTGTTCTGCTCGCCGAGATCGATGCGGCCGTCCGGGGTCGCGATGGTCGCGGTGATCACGTCTCCCGCGTGCAGGTAATGCGGGTTCCTCGCCTGGGATTTGAAGAACGCCTTCCATTTCATGGCGGGCGGCAGCAGCGCCCCGATCTTCTCGACCGGCTTCGGCGGGGCCTTGAGAGCCGTCCCGCCGGGGGTGCCGGTCAGCAGCAGGTCGCCGGGGTCCAGGGTCTGGAAGCGGGCGAGCAGGGTCAGGGCCTGGGCCGGGCGGACGATCATGTCGGCGAGGGTGCGGTCCTGGCGCAGCTCGCCGTTGACGGACAACTGCAGCCTGAGGTCCAGCAGATGGGCGAAGTCCTCCGGCTCCAGCAGGGCGAGGTAGGGGCCGGTCGGTGTGAAGGTGGGGTAGGACTTGCTCTCGTAGAACTGCGTCTTGGTCAGCTGGACGTCGCGCGCGCTGACGTCGTTGGTGACGACGAGTCCGGCGACGTACGAGGGCAGGTCCCGCTCCTCGACCGTGGTGCCGATCGGCAGCGTGGCGCCCATGACGAGCCCGAGTTCGATCTCGTAGTCGAGGAACTTCACGTGGGAGGGCCGTACGACGGCGTCGCCGGGGCCGCTGACCGAGCCGGACGCCTTACGGAAGAAGGTGGGCGGGATGTCGCCGGTGAAGCCCGAGTCGCGGGCGTGGCTGCGGTAGTTGACCATCTGGGCGACCACGCGGCAGGGGGCGGTGACCGGCGAGAGGGCGACGAGGTCGGTGACGGGCGTGCCCGTGTCGGGCGAGAGTGCCGCCTCCCGTACGGCCTGGCGGTCGGCGATCAGCTCGGCGGTGGTGGCGGCCTTGGTGTCGACGGGGATGGCCCTGCCGTCGCGGACGACCCACCATCCGGCGGTCGTGCGCAGGACGTTGGTGCTCATGTCAGTGCCTTCGTGAGGGGGTTGAGGGTTCAGGACCTGACGGCTTTGAGCAGGCCCAGCAGGCGTGCCGGGTCCAGCTCGTTGTCGCCGCGCAGGGCCTGGATGACGTCGCGGACCCGCTGCGGGGAGGGGCTCGCGCCGAGGAAGTCGCGGGTGGCCGGCGGACCCCACTGGGCCAGGCCGCTGGTGGACATGGGCGCCCAGCCGGGCTCGACGTCGCAGGAGAACAGGTCGCCGTCGGCGAAGTGCTCCAGCATGAAGCGGTCGGGGTCACGCCAGTAGTCGAAGAGCTGGCTGCCCTGGATGTGCCGGCCGATGCCCCAACTGCGCCGGTAGCCGCGCTCCTTGAGGTATTCGCCGCCGGCGGCGATCGAGTCCAGGTCGGTGACCTGGTAGGCGGAGTGGACGTAGCCGGTCCCCGGTCCCAGGTGCATCGCCAGCGTGTGATGGTCGGCCGGCACACCACCGAGGTCGCAGCGGATGAACGCCATCGTCGGGCCGCGGTCGCGCTGCCCGTCCAGGAACAGGAAGTCGGACACGATCATCCCCAGCGTGTCCAGGTACCAGTCCAGGGCCCGGCCGAACACCCGGGTCTCCAGGACGACATGGCCCAGCCGCTGGATCCGGGACGGCTCACGGGGCGGGCGCTGCGGGGCGTTCGTACGGCGGTGATCCGTGCCGAAGTTGAGCCGCAGTGGCCGCTGCTCGGGCAGCGCCGGAAGCTGCTCGCCGCAGTGCACCACCCGCACCGGGAAACCGGACGGATCGAGCAGGTCGACCGCCTCGCCGCCGCCGGGCAGGTCCGCCTCCCGCACAACGGACCCGGTGGCTCGCGCAAGCCGCTCCAGGTCGGCACGCTCCGCCGCGCGGAACGCCGGGCCGATGAAACGGGACGTGCGCCCGCGCCGGATCACCATGCACGGCGAGCCGGCGAAGGTGCCGCGCAGCCACAGGTCGCCGTCGGTGCGGGCGGCGACCTGGAAGCCGAAGTCCCGGGCGAAGACCTCGGCCCGCTCCAGATCCGGCTTCTCGAACTCCAGCCAGGCCAGGTCCGCCACCTTGATCACGGGGTTCCGGGCGCGGCCGGGATGCTCGCCGCGCCGGGCTCCACGTTCGCTGTGCAGGTCCTGGTGGGCCGTTGTGACACCGGCCCCCTGGACGCGGGTTTCAGACATGGCGCCCTCCGGGCAACATCGCCGTAATGATGAAAGCATCAACTCTGACAGTTACGTCGTCAAGGCGTTACCGTCAGGAAATGATGGATTCATCAGAACTGCTGTTTGCATCGTCGTCGCGGCTAGACTGTGCGCATGCCTTCGTCAGCCCCGCCCACCAACCGGTTCGAGCGGCGCCGCGCCGAGACCCGTGGCGCGCTCCTTCGTGCCGCCCGGCAGATCCTCGCCGAGACCGGGGACACCGGCGCCAGCATCCAGGCCATCGCCGAGCGCGCCGATGTCGGCTTCGGCTCCTTCTACAACCACTTCGCATCGAAGACCGAGTTGTTCGAGGCGGCCGTGGTGGACGCCCTGGAGGAGTTCGGCCAGAGCTTCGACGAGCGCCTGAAAGGCATCGACGACCCGGCGGAACTCGTCGCCGCGGGCTTCCGGCTCAGCGCCCGCATGGCCGACTCCCACCCCGAGCTGATGCAGGTCCTGCGCCGCCGCGGTCTCGGCCACATCCACTCGGACAACGGCCTGGCCCGGCGTGCGCGGCGGGACATCGAGGTCGGCACGGCCTCCGGCCGCTTCACCGTCGCCGACCCGGCGGTCGCCCTGTCCGCACTGGGCGGAACCCTGCTGTCCCTGGTGGAACTGCGCTTCACCCGCCCCGACCTGGACGGCGACGAGGCCGCGGTGAACCTGGCCGAGATGGTCCTGCGCATGCTCGGCGTCCCCCCGGACGACGCCCACGAGGTCGCCCGGCGCCCCCTTCCCGGACCCGCCTGACCGACCGCCGCCGCAGACGGGAGGAGCCCCGGCCGCCGCACGGCCGGGGCTCCTCGGAGCAGCGGGAAGGTCAGCGCCGCAGAGTGAGGACACCCGGCCGCCACGGCAGCCGGTTGTAGTCGCCGCCCGCCGTCGGGGACTTGCCCTGGTAGAGGAACTGCAGATTGCAGGGGTCGACGGTCATGGTCTGGTCGGGGTTGTTGCGGACCAGGTCACCGTGGCTGATGTCGTTGGTCCAGGTGGCACCGCTGTTGGCCTTGCCCGCGAAGGGGTTGCTCTCGCTCGCGGCCTGCGGGGTCCAGGAACCGCTCAGGCTGGAGGCGGTGAACGATCGGAAGTAGCGTCCGTTCGCACCCATCGCCTCGACGATCATCAGGTACTGGTTCTGGCCCTGCACCTTGTAGACCTGGACGCCCTCGAACAGGTTGGCCTTCGTGTCGCTCATGATCGTCGTGTACGACGAGCCGAAGTTGCCCGGGAAGTTCCCGATGGGCATGCTCGCGCGGTAGATCTTGCCGTTGTCACCGGCGAAGAACAGGTACATGTTCTGGCCGTCGGCGATCAAGGTCTGGTCGATCGGGCCGGTGTCGGAGCCGGAGATGCTCCCGGTGAACAGCGGCTGCGGCGCGGACCAGCCGTTGGGGTTGGTGGGGTCGCTCGACGTGCGGTAGATGAAGGGCCACGCACCCCACTGGTAGGCCAGCACCCAGATGTTCTTCGGTGCGAAGTAGAACAGCGTGGGCGCCACGGCGGCCTGGCTCATCCCGGTCTGACCGGCCGATGCCATGTCCGACCAGTTGGTGAAGGGACTGAACATCATCGAGCCGTACGACGATCCCGAGAAGTTGGACGCGTAGACCAGGTGCCTGCCGTTGTGCGTCACGGTGGTGAAGTCCTTGACCGCGGCCCACCCGTGCGCGGGCTGCGCCAGCACACCCGTCGACGTCCACCGGTAGGTCGACGGAAGAGCACACGCGCCGTCCGGCGGCGTGCCGGTCAGGCCGGTCCACTTCTGGTTGCTGCCGCCGTTGCACGTCCCGATCTGCACCGCCGTGCCGTTGGCCGTCCCGGCGCCCG
Source organism: Streptomyces sp. NPDC002784 (assembly GCF_053592135.1). Classification (NCBI taxonomy): domain Bacteria; kingdom Bacillati; phylum Actinomycetota; class Actinomycetes; order Kitasatosporales; family Streptomycetaceae; genus Streptomyces; species Streptomyces sp. NPDC002784. The sequence continues at coordinate 6,532 of NZ_JBSFVD010000055.1, forward strand.
CCGCTTCCAGGCACAACCCGGACTGGACTCCGACGACCGTGCCGTCGGAGCTGACCCGCCACTGCTGGTTCGCGCCGCCGGAACAGGTCCAGATCTGCACCCGGGTACCGGGCGTGGTGGCATGACCCGGAACGTCCAGGCACATGGTGCCGTACACGGTGAGCTGGTTGCTGTCCGTCGACGTCCATTGCTGGTTGGACCCGTTCCAGCAGTCGTAGATCTGCAGGGACGTGCCGTTGACCTGGCCGGCGCCCTGCACGTCGAGACACCGGTTCGAGCCGACACCGCGTAAGGGGCCACTGCCGGCCGCCTGCGCCGGGGTGGCGACGAGCATCGCCGCCAGCGCGGCGAGGACCACAACCGCGGCAGCGAGCACCCCGCCTGGGTGCCTGCCGCTGAAACTTCCTCTGCGCATAGGGACTTCCCAATCTCGAGTAGGCGGTTCCGGTCGGTCCGGACTGTCGATGGCGTGATGTCCGGTGCATGACATACGCGCGCGGCAATTCTGGAATGTTCGCAATGCCGAACAACTGTCGGGGTATCGAGCAACTGATATTAGGGAGCGGATGAACGGCGTCAAGACCTCTCGCAAGAGTCGCGGTGGCGGTCGAAATATTGCGAGGCAGCCAAACCCGCAGCAGTACAGGTCACATGGGTGACAGGCCCAGCGCCTCAACCCGGGATCGCGGGCACATCGGACCGCTGTTGCCCCGCGCACTCGACATCGAGACCGCACCGATTTTCCGAATGATGTTCGAAAGTTCGATGAACGTCGGCACTCGGCGTTTTGGCCACCACGGCGCAGAGGCTTGCTCCATGTGCGGCAAGGGCCGGTGCATCGCACAAGCTCCGCCGCGCGCTCTACCGCAAGGTTCACGGTCCGTCCGAAACACAGGTGTTCGAAAACTTGGCGGAGTCGTTGAGCCTCGTGAACCAGCCGCGACGAAGGGGGAATCACGTTGAGCTCGGCCGAGACCCGCAAGCAGCAGGACACCCCACCACCGTTTCCTCCGCCGGCGGAGATCACCTACAGCGGGCAGTACTCCGTCAACCCGCTGGCCGAGGTGTCCTTCCGGCGGATGTGCGCGCAGATCCCCCAGGTGCTGCGCAGGATCGCCCGGCTGTCATGGCGGACCGACCGGCGGGCAGTGCAGCTGCTGTTGGGCTGTCAGCTGCTCACCGGCGTCTCGGCCGCCGTCCTGCTGACCGCGACCGCCGAGGCCATGCAGCCGATCCTCTCCGACGACGCCGTCGCCGACCGGCTGCGCAGTGCCCTGCCCGCACTCCTGGTCGTGGCCTTGGCGGCCGCGCTCGGCCGGGCCGTCGGCTCGGTGGCCATGTACGCCGAGCGGCGGATCACTCCCCGGCTGGCCACGGAGACGGACAGCGCCCTGGTCGAGGCGGTGTGCCGGGTCGAGGCCGCCGCGTATGCCGTGGACGGCTTCTCGGATCGGCAGGAGGCCGCCGAGATGGGGACGATCCGTACGCTGGTGATGGTCAGCGACGCCCAGCACTTCATGTCGGCACTGATCCGCATGATCACCGCCGGCAGCGTCCTGTCGGTATTGAACGTGCTGATGCTCCCGCTGCTGTTGCTCGCCGTGCTCCCGGCCGGCGTCGGTGCCGTGCTCACCGCCCGGGTGGATTACGAGACCCACTACGCCAACGTGGCCGACCGCAACGTACGCGGCATGATGCGCTGGTGGGCCACCACATCGAGGTACGGCGACGAGGTCCGCGCCAACTCGATGACGGACTACTTGATCTACTGGTACCGCGCCCTGTCCGACCGCTGCGACCGCCGGACCCTCGCCGCCGCGCCGCGCACCTTGCGGATCTCCCTGCTGTCCTCGTTGGTCGGCGGCTTCTTCCTCGTCGCCGTCTGGGGAGCGCTGGCCTGGCTCGCCGTGAGCGGACGGATCGACCTCGCGGTCGCCGCCACCGCTGTCGTGGCCGTACAGACCACGCTCGCCGCCCTGTCCCAGGTCGTCATCAACGGAGCCGCCGTTTTCCACACCAGCCTCTACCTCGGCGACATGCAGTCCTTCCTCGACGATGCCGCGGCCCGCGCACCCAAGCGCGGTCCCGAGTCCGTGGCCGCCCCGGTCGAGGACATCGCGCTCCACGAAGCCGTCTACCAGTACCCGGGCAAGGACAAGCCCGCGGTGGCCGGAGTGTCACTGACGCTGCGGCGCGGCGAGATCCTCGCGATCGTCGGAGCGAACGGCTCCGGCAAGTCCACCCTCACCCGGCTGCTCACCGGGATCTACCTCCCGGACAAGGGCAAGGTGACGTGGAACGGCACGGACCTCGCCACCGTCGACCCCGCCACGGTGTGGGCGAACACCGGCCTGGTGCCGCAGATCTTCGCGCAGTGGCCCCTGCGCGTCAGGGAGAACATCACCCTCGGCCAGCCCCGCACCCACGACGACGGCCCGGTGTGGGAGGCCGTCGACGCCGTCGGCCTGCGTGAGGCCATCGACGACCTGCCCGCCGGACTGGACACACTGCTGGCCCGCGATGTCTTCGGCGGATCGGAACTCTCCGGCGGCCTGTGGCAGCGCGTCGCCTGTTCCCGGGCCCTGTACCGCAAGCCCGAGCTGCTGATCCTCGACGAGCCCACCTCACAGATGGACCCGCGCGGGGAACACGGCATCTTCGAACAGATCAAGGCCATCGCCGCCGACCGCATCACCATCGTGGTCACCCACCGCCTGGAGAACACCAAGATCGCGGACCACATCATCGTGATGGAACACGGCCGCATCACGGAACAGGGCAGCTACGACGACCTCGTCCACGGCGGCGGAACGTTCGCCGAGCTGCTGGAACTGTCCCAGGACCGCTGACCCGTCCGCGTCCGGGGCGCGTGGGACGAGGCGAGCGCGTTCAGGCTTGTTGACGACGCCGCGCAAGCGGTTGGGCATCTTCGCTCGCCGTCCCAGCAGCCAGGAGTCGAACCTCGTCCCGGTCTGGTGCGGGCCGGTGCACAGACACAGATTCCTTCGCTGACCGCCGGGGGTACCCCGACGAGGTACCCCCGGCGGACCCGGAGATCAGCGAATGCCGATGTAGCCGCCGCCGTTCATCTGGGCGACTACCGTGACCGTGCCCCCGACGACCCCGCTACAGGTCCAGGACCTGGGCGGGTCGATCGCACGGTAGGTTCCGTAACACTGGTAGTTGCCGGCACCGTTGATGAGGTCCCAGCGGTGACCGGCCGTGCCGCTGCCGTACTCGTCGAGGTCGATCGAGATGGTGCCACCGGGGAATCCGGTGACCTGGAACGAACAGGTCGGCGCGGGTGGGCAGTTCCGTGTCGCCAGTACGGTGGTCTCTCCAGCGGCCGCAGGTCCGGCGAGCGTCGTGCCCACCAGGAACGCCGCTGCGACTGCTCCCCCTGCAAGTTTTGTGCGGATCTTCACGTGTATCCCCACTGCTTCGATGGTGTCAGGAGTCGCGGGTGGCCACCGCTGATTGACTGGTTGACGGTTGCAGCGTAGGAGGATCCGTGCAACGGCCAACAGTCCCTCGTCGGCCAATCCGTCCGGCTGGTCGGTGGGCCGGTTGTTCTCGCTGAATCAGGCCACCGGCGGGGTCCATCACGCCATCGGTGACGCAAGTCACCATCCCTTGCATACCTACCGGTCGGTACCCTCACTCTAGACCACGAACGACAGGAGCCGTGATGTCTGCGACCAACCGCCAGATCCGCCTGGCAGCCCGTCCCCTCGGTGACGTGAAGTCCGAGGACTGGGAGCACAGTTCCGAGCCCGTCCAGGAACCCGGTCCGGGCCAGTTCGCGGGCCGGACACGCGTCATATCCCTCGATCCGGCCATGCGGGGCTGGCTGGACGACCGTCCCTCCTACCTCCCGCCGGTCGGCATCGGGGAAGTGATGCGCGCCGGGTCGGTCGTCGAGGTCACCGCCTCGAACCACCCGGACTACCAGCCGGGTGATCACGTGGTCGGCACGTTCGGCGTCCAGGAGCACGTGGTCTCCGACGGCAAGGGCGCCCTGAAGATCGACACGTCCCTCGCGCCGCCCTCCACCTACCTCGGTGCGCTCGGAATGCCCGGCATGACGGCCTACTTCGGGCTCCTCGACGTCGGCGCGCTCAAGGACGGCGAGACCGTCGTGGTCTCCGGGGCGGCAGGCGCGGTCGGCACCATGGTGGGACAGATCGCCAAGGCCAAGGGCAGTCGGGTCGTGGGCATCGCCGGAGGACCGGAGAAGTGCCAACTGCTCACCGGCGAACTGGGCTTCGACGCGGCGATCGACTACCGCGCCGAGGATGTGCGCAAGGCACTGCGCCGGGAAGCCCCCGACGGCATCGACGTCTACTTCGACAACGTCGGAGGGGACATCCTGGATGCCGCCCTGACCCGGCTGGCGATGCACGCGCGCGTCGTGGTCTGCGGCGCGATCAGCCAGTACAACAACGCCACCCCCGTCAAGGGCCCCTCCAACTACCTGACGCTGCTGGTGCGTCGGGCCCGCATGGAGGGCTTCGTCGTCTTCGACTACGCCAAGCAGTACGCCAAGGCCGCGCAGGACATCTCCGCCTGGATCGCGGACGGCCGGGTCAAGGTCAAGGAACACGTGGTGCGGGGCACCGTCGACGACTTCCCTCAGACGCTGCAGATGCTCTTCCGCGGCGAGAACGTCGGCAAGCTCGTGCTGGAGCTGGCGTGACCGCCTCCCAGAGCCCCCGGGAGGGGCAGCCGGACAGCGCCGCGCTCGCGGACAAGGTGGCGATCGTCACCGGCGGTGCCAGTGGACTCGGCCGCGCCATGGCGCTCGCGCTGGGCAAGGCCGGGGCCCGGGTGGTCGTCGCGGACCTGGACGCGGGGGCCGGGCAGGAGGTGGCCGACCTGGTCGGCGGGGCCTTCCGCGCCTGTGACGTCTCCGACCTCGACGCCAACCGCGCGCTCGTGGACTTCGCCCAGGAGCGGTACGGCGGTGTGGACATCGCGCTGCTCAACGCGGGCGTGGCGACCGGATGCGGCGTCGGCGACGACTTCGACCCCGCACGCTACCGCCGGGCGATGGGCGCCAACCTCGACGGCGTGGTCTACGGCACCCATGCGGTACTCCCGGCGCTGCGGGCCCGCGGCGGAGGAGCGATCGTGGCGACCGCCTCCCTCGCGGGACTGACGGCCGTACCGCTGGACCCGCTGTATGCGGCGAACAAGCACGCGGTCGTCGGGCTCGCACGCTCGCTGGGGCCCGCTCTCGCGCCGGACAACGTGCGCTTCAACGCGGTCTGCCCGGGGTTCGCCGAGTCGCGGATCATCGACCGGCTGCGCGACATGTTGAGCGCGCAAGGCCTGCCCGTCATCCCGGCGGAGGTCGTGGCGGACACGGTGCTGCGGATCGTCACCGGCGACGGGACGGGCGAGTGCTGGTTCATCCAGCCGGACCGCGAACCGGAGCCCTTCCGCTTCCGCAGCGTCCCCGGTCCAGGGAAGTCCGCGGCTGCGTGAGGTGGTTGGCTGCATCGCGGAACGGTCGACGTCAGCCTTGTTGAGGTCGTCGTCCTACAGCGCCCGCGTGGGCGCACCGCGCAAGCTGGGGTCACCCTCACGCCGCACGGCCGTGCCGAGACCGATCAGTGAGGCCAGCAGGGAAAGGCCGGCCAACAGTCCGAAGAGTTGGGGGTATCCCCCCAGCGGTGCGGACAGGGCGGCCCCAGCGAACGGAGCGAGGGCGGAAGCCGCGGTCGCGGGTGCCGCGAGGAGCCCGGACAGACGGCCGTAGTGGGCGGTTCCCCAGCGGTCGGTGATCGCGGTGGCGTGGAGGAGGGTGATGTTGCCGCGGACCATGCCGGCCGCGACCGACAACGCGGCCAGCAGGGCGTAGGGGCCCGGGGCGAGGGCCAGGGCCGCTGTGGTGAGACCGCCCAGGCCGATGAGCGTGACCGTGCGCGCAGTGGGCCGGGTACGGCGCGCCAGGGCGGCGTACAGGGTGCGGCCGAGGGTCTGGCCGGCGCCTCCGAGGCCCAGGGCCCAGGCGGCCTCGCTGGTGGTGAAGCCGCGTTCGAGGAGGAGCGGGACCAGGGCGACGACGACGGCGGAGATACTGAAGGCGGAGAGGGTCAGTGCGGCCGCCAGCAGCCAGAACGGCCTGCTGCGGGCCACCGAGTCCGCGCCGCCGGTGACGTGAGCGGACGCTTGCGGCGCTGGGGGCCAGGGGGCGTTCAGTGCGAGCAGGTGGGCCGGGATGGTCACAGCGGCGAGGACGACGGCCAGGACGGCGTACGTCGCCCGCCAGGACATGTGGTCGGCGAGCGCCGCGGTGAGGGGCGCGAAGACGGTGGAGGCGAGGCCGCCGGCCAATGTGACGAGGGTGAGCGCGCGGATGGGGTCGGGGGCCCACCAGCGGGTCAGCGCGGCGAAGGCGGGTTGGTAGAAGGTGGCTGCCATCGACATCCCGGCGAGCAGCCAGCCCACGGTGAAGACGGCCAGGTTCGGCGCGGCCGCCACGATGAGGATGCTGAGTACGCCGAGGACGGAACCGGCGGTCATCACGGCGCGTGGGCCGCTGCGGTCGATGATCCTGCCGACCCGTATACCGGTGAACGCGGAGACGAGCAGGGCGGTGGAGAAGGCTGCCGTGGTCGCCCCGACCGGCCAGCCGGTGGCCGCGTTGATCTGCGGGTTGAGCACCGGGAAGGCGTAGTAGACGATGCCCCAGCTGGTGATCTGGGTGGCGCACAGGGCGGGCAGGGCGGCGCGAGGCCGCGACCGGTCCCCCGCACCGGTCGCGGCCCTGCCGGGGTGCACGTTGGCCATTGCGCGGTCAGCAGCAGCTACCGGCCGCGGCCGGCTGGGCCTCGGTGGCGCAGCAGGTGCTGTCCTTCCGCTTGTCCTTCCGCTTGGCCAGGGTGTCGGCGTCGGCCTTGACGACGTACACCTCCCACGGTTCCTGGCCGGGCCCGTGCACCCACACCTTGTCCTGCAGGGCGTAGCAGCAGGCGGTGTCGTTCTCCACGTCCGTCGCCAGGCCCTGCTCCGCGAGGCGGGCGGCCGCGGCGTGGACGGCTTCGGAGGATTCGACTTCGACGCCGAGGTGATCCATGCGCGTGTCCTCCCCCGGCGTGCCCTGGATCAGGACGAGCTTCAGCGGGGGCTCGGCGATGGCGAAGTTGGCGTAGCCGTC
>NZ_JBSFVD010000056.1:0-13059 GCF_053592135.1 Streptomyces sp. NPDC002784
GGCCGAGACCGAAGCACGACGCGCAGACCTGGCCACCACCCGGAAGATCATCGCCGAACGCATCCCACCCGGGACCGAGCCCGATCCGCCCGAGACGAACACCGCCTACCAGGCCATCGTGAACGCCTTCAACCAGCACCCCGGCCGGGCATTCCGAGCCCGCGAACTGCACGAACTCCTCGGCATGCCCACCGACGACGCGACCGTCAACGTCACCCGCAGCCGCCTGGGACGCCTCGTCCGACAAGGCTTCCTCACCCAACCCGGACGAGGTCGCTACCAGAAACGGACTTAACGTCCACTGAGAAGCGGCCACCGGCACTCAGACGCGAAGTGGGCGGCCAGCGCGCCGGAAGCCCAGTCACGGCCGCTTCGGCATGTCAGTGGACAGGGTCTGCTGGGACTTGTCTGCGGTCGATTGTGACGGGACCCGCGTCTGCAGGCTATCGGCGACGGGGGAGGGGGGTGGTGTGGTCGGAGCGCTGAGCCCGAGCCGCAGATGCAGCAGGGCGCTGAGGTCGTGGAGGGTGGTGCCGTTACGCAGGAATTCCATCGGAGGGATGTCGATACTGAACTGCTGACGCACCAAGACCAGGAGCTCGGTGGCCATGAGGGAGTCGAGGCCGTACTCGTCGAGCCGACGGTGAGGGTCTAGTGCATCCGGTTCCATCTGCATGGCCTTGGCGATGTTGTGGGAGATGGCTTTCTGCAGAGCAGCCCGGGATTCCTCGGGGGACATCGCGGCCAGGGAGGTGAGGAAATCTTGCTGGGATTGACCGCCCATCTCCTCGTTGGACGGAATGATCAGGCTGTGCCGGGGAGCGGTGAGACTGGGCAACAGGCTCCGTAGTCGGCTCCAGTTCTCACGGCCGATGCCGGTCACAGGAAAGCCGCGGGTGAGCACGTCGTCGGCGGCAGCGAAGGCGTCCTTCAGCCCGAGTAGTTCCATGCCCAGCACAGCGAGATGGGGAGTGAGGTTATTGCGGACGACGTATCCGGTCTCACCGAGCGCTCCCCAGGCGATGGCCTGGGCGGGCAGTCCGGCTTGGCGTCGCTGGCGGACCAGGGCTTCGAGATAGAGGTTCCCTGCAGCATACGGAGCTTGGTGGATATTGCCGATACCGGCGGCCGCAGACGAGATCATCAAGAACAGATCGAGATCTCTGGTGCGGGTCAGCCGGTCCAAAATGTCGGCCCCCCGGGCCTTGGGAGCGAGCACCGCCGCAAAACGAGCATCGCTCAGCTCGTCCAGTGACGCGTCATCGAGGTGCATGGCACAGTGCACCACACCCCGCAGCCGATGCTCACCCGCGTCGATGCTGTCGATAAGGTCGCGCACAGCACCTTCGTCGGTGACGTCACAGGCATACGCGCGTGCCTGCACCCCGCGGTCGGCCAGTTCGTCCAGCAGCGCGGGCGCCTCGGGTGCCTGACGACCACGCCTGCTGACAAGAGCCAGGTGACGGGCGCCGCGGTCGGCCAGCCATCGGGCGGTTGCCGCGCCGAAGCCACTCAGACCACCGGTGACAAGGTAGGTGCCCTCTGGATCCAGCTGCAGCTGTTGAGGGACAGGTTCCACCGCGGGCGGTTCGTCCAGGGGGTCGAACGCGACGACGACCTTCCCGATGTGTCGCGAATGCTGCATCAGCTCGAACGCATCGTCCACCCGTGCGGCCGGGTAGACGCTGTGCAGCAGGGGGCAGTAGTTGCCGGTCTGCACATGCTCGTCCACCTGCTGCGTGAGCAGGCGCCCTACCTCTGGCTGCTGGGTCAAGGTGGTGAGGTCGACACCGAAGAACGCCAGGTTGTCGTTGAACGGCCGGAGGGAGAGCGGATTGTTCTCCAGGATGTCGCGCTTTCCCAGTTCGATGAACCGCCCGCCAGGAGCCAGCAGTTCCAGACTGCGGCTGAGCGCCTCTCCAGCCAGGGAGTTGACCACGACATCGACGCCGCGGCCGTTCGTGAGGTGGGTGATCTGGTGGGCAAAGTCGAGATTGCGCGAGTCGAGGACGTGCTGAACACCGAGGACACGCAGCAAGTCACGCTTGGATTCGCTGCCAGCAGTCGCAATGACGCGGGCACCACGTTGCGCGGCGAACTGCAGCACCGCGAGCCCAACGCCGCCCGCTCCGCCGTGCACCAAAACCGTCTCTCCCGCACGCAGTCGCGCCAGGTGCTCCAGGCTGTAGTGAACAGTGGAGAAGGCCACGGGGAGCGTGGCAGCAGCCTCGAAGGTCATGCCCTGCGGCATCCGGCGCAGTGCATGTGCCGGAGTGGTGGTGTGCGACGCGAGCGAGCCGGCGGCCATTCCATAGACCCGGTCACCCACGCGCAGCCCGCTCACGCGCTCCCCCACAGCGGTGACCACACCAGCACATTCCAGGCCGGGCACGGTGGAAAGGGTGCGTTCCTGGGCCTCGGGAGGCAGCAGCCCGGTCACCGTCATGATGTCCCGGTAGTTCAGCGCGGCGGCGCGGACGCTCACCGTCACCTCTTCCGGTCCCGCTGCCGCAGGAGTTGTCGCCTGCCAGGCAAGTTCGTAGCTCAGCCCTGGCTTGCGCACGCTGAGGGCATAGCTCTTCGGGGGGTGGGGGGAGGTGGTCGGCAGCGGAAGGACACGGGGTACGAACCGGCCACCCGACGTGAGGGCCACCTCATCCTCCTCCGTGCACGCGCGCAGCTCATCGGTCAGCCGACGGGCGTCACTGTCCTGCTCAGTCGTGCGTTCCAGACTGATGCGGCGCACCCGGACGTCCGGAAACTCGTTGGCCAGAGTGCGTGCGGCGCCCCAGACGGCCGCGTCGACCACGGTGGAAGGTGGTTCGGGCGCCGGCAGGGCGCCGCTGGGTCGTGTGACCAGCCACAGCCAGCTGCTGGTTGTCGAGGCCATCTGCCGGCAGGCATGCGCCATGGCCCGCAGGAGCGCGGCTCTCCGTGCTGTGCCGGCCACAAGGGCCTCGGAGTCGGAAGCCAAGTCTGCCAGCAGCAGGACCAGGTGTACCTCCCCCGCTGAAGTGTTGTGGCCGCGCTCCCAGTCGGCAGCTTCCTCACTGGCGCGCATGCACTGGACCCGGTAGTTTCCGCTGTCCGCCAGCTCCGCTTGCACGGCGGCAGCCAGCGGCTCCTCGTCCGGCGTTTCCGTGGCCAGGACCACGGTGCACGGCGCTTGGCGTCGCTGCCCTGTCGGCGCCGCAGGATGGGGACGCGGCTTGTCCGTGGTGGTCGCCATGATGACGGAGAAGTCGTCATCTCGGCCTTGAGCCGCTTCCGAGCTCTGCAGGATGTCGGTGAAGCCGCACTGTTCAAGGAGCTCGCGCCATGCGTGACTGGGCAGCAGGGGGGACACCGCTCGCAGCGAATGGTCGGTCCGGCGATGCCAGAAACTGTCGAGAAGGCCGAAGTACGGAACCAGCATCCCGGTCGAATGTGCTTCGAAGGCGAGCAAGTGCCCGCCGGGGGACAGGAGTGCGGCGATGCCGCGTACCGCGGCGGTGACGTCCTTGCTGGCGTGCAACACGTTCGCGGCCACCACCAGGTCGAACGTGCCTTCGGCCAGCCCTTGGCCGGCCGCCTCCTCGTCCAGGTCGTACGTCCCGTACTGCACGAAGTCGTAACGGGCGAAACGCTGCTGGGCGCGCGGGAGGAAGTGTGCGGAGGCGTCTGTGAACAGGTAAGTGGTGCGGTCGGCTGGGAGTAGAGGCAGCAGTGCACTGGTCATGCCCCCGGTTCCGGCACCGACTTCTACAATCCGCAGGGGACGGTCGGTGGGCCACTGCCGCACCAACTCGTGTACGAGGGCCTGAGCGATCCGGTTGTAAGCACGACAGGCAGGTGCGATGTCGTAAAAGTTCTCCAAAGCGGTCGCCGCTCCGCCTCCCGTCAGCATGTCCAAAGCGCCGGTGTGGCCGCGCCGGATGCTCGCGCCGTGGACGTGGTTACGTGCCTGCAGCAGGATTTCGGCACTGAACGCAGGGTGGTCACGTACCAGTTCGCCAAACAGGGCGCGCTCCCGCCAAGGACCCGTGGTCAGCCGCCATGTTCCGGCCCCGGCCGGCTCAGCGACCTCGCGCCACTCGTCCGTGGTGAACGCATGCTCGTACTCGGCGACATGTGACCTCTGCAGACCTGCACCGATCAGATGTTCGATGGTGAAAGGCTCGGCAGGGTCCGGCAGCATTGCCGCCGTCACTTCGGCGAGCCGCTGCGTGTAAATTCGCTTCGCCACACCGGAGGGGGCGCCGAGGCGCAAATCGGCTACGGCACGGTACCGCTCGCTGATCCGTGGCCGACAGGCTGTGGCGATTTCGGTCGCGGAAGGCAGGCGACGTGCCGGGGCCACGGTCTTTGGCAGTGGTGCGGCACGCATCTGCGTGTGATAAAGCACCACGGGAACGTGTTCGGGGTGGGTGAAACGTCGCTGCCTGCAGCGCTCGAGCTCGATCGTGACCGTACCGTCCTCGTCCATGACGGTGACGTCCCAGCACATCTCCCCATGCGAGCGCGAACGCTCGCGCACATGGATGAACCCTCGGCCGGAAGGCGACTGCCAGGCCCGTACCGCCCCCACGGCGGAAGGCAGGTAACCGATTTTCCCTTCCAGGACATCCCCCATCAGCAGCGGAACGCCGGCTTGCAGGGCACCGTCCAGCAGCGCGGGATGCGCGATGAACTGCGTTTCGTCCGAATGGTGCTCATAGCCGGCCAGCACTTCTCCCTCGCCCACCCACAACTGGGTCAGCACCTGGAAGGCCGGCCCGTACCCGAGCCCCTGCCGTTCCGTCCACACGTAGTGTTCGGCAGCTGACACGTGCTGTGGGCAGCGCTGGCGCAGGCTGGCCACATCGACGGGCTGGGGGGCGGAGCCCAGGCGAGCGCGCACGCGGGCACGCACATGCGGGCGTCCCTGGCGGCTGTGTTGATCGGTGCTGGCGATGGTGAGGAGTCCATCATCAGGATTGAGTGCCACCTGCGTGTGGACGCTGGAGGCGTCTGCCCACGGCACCGCCAAGGGAGCGGTGATCTGCATGTGGTCCACTTCCACCGGTACGCCCAGGGCGCGCTGTCCAGCGGCCAAGGCCATCTCCACGTACCCGGTGGCGGGCATGACGACCGATCCGACGATCTTGTGGTCGACCAGCCACGGAACCAGGGCCGGCTCGATCGCCCCGTGCCACGAGGGGTGTGGGCCGGGCATCCGCTCCCCCAGCAGTGGATGATCGAGGATGCCGGTGCCACTGGTGCGCACCCAGTCCTCAGCTGATCCTTGCCAGTGGCGTTTGCGCTGCCAGGGATATGCCGGCAGATCGACCATCCGCCCCGGCCGCGGGAAGTGCCTGGTCCAGTCGAGGTCGGCCCCGGCCGCCATCACCGCTGCCTCTGTGTGCAGCAGTGCCGTCCTCCCGCAGGCCCCGCGACGAAGTGTAGGAACCACCGCCACCGCAGTGCGCTCCCACGCGCCGCCTCGCCGCAGGTAGGAGCGAAGCACCGGATGTGGGCCGATCTCCACCAGCACATCCGCGCCGTGGGTGAGGGCCGCTTCGAGCGCGGGCGCGAACTGGACGGTGGCACGCACGTTGTGCCACCAATAGGTGGCGTCCAGCTCGGAGCCCTCGGCCCGCTTGCCCGTAACGGTGGAGAAGAGCGGGATGTGCGTGGAGGAGGGGATGAGTCCGTCTAGTGCTGCGCGCAGGGGCTCACGCAGCGGGTTCATGGCGGCGCTGTGGAAGGCGTAGTCCAGCTCCAGAACGGTACAGGCAGTGTCGCCGCGAGCCATGTCCGCCGCGAGGCGAAGCACTTGGCTCTCCGGGCCGGCCACCGTCACATCGTGCTCTGAGTTGACCGCTGCCAGTTCCAACCCGGCGTATCCGGAGAGGAGTTCCATGGCCTGGTCCGGGGGCAGATGGAGAGCCGCCATCCGCCCGCTGCCGGCCGTCAATGCCTGAGCCCGACTGCGCTCCGCGATCACTCGGGCCGCCTGCTCCAGGCTCAATGCCCCCGAGACGTATGCCGCGGCCACTTCGCCCACGCTGTGTCCGAGCACCGCGGCCGGGGCGATACCCCGCGCGCGCAGCACGGCTGCCACACCGATCTGCACGACGAACAGCAGCGGCTGGGCCACTTCGGTGGCCGTCATGTCCTCGGCGGTAACCGTACCGAGCCGATCCGCCACGGACCAGCCCAGACAGGGACGCAAGGCAGCGTCCACCTCATACACCGCGGCACGGAAGGCGGCATCCTCTGCGAGGAGGTCGGCTCCCATGCCGGCCCATTGCGAACCGTTGCCGGAGAACACGAACGCCACTCGCCCGCGTGCGACCGCCTCACTCACCGCTCCGGAGGTCGCGTCTACGGCAGGGGACGACGACTGGGAGGGCTCCCCCTTCGATTCTTCCTGCGGCGCGAGGAGTTGCTCCATGCTCCGCGTTGCCTCTTGGGCCGTCCGCGCCAGAACGACCGCCCGGTGCCGGTGCAGCCCTCGGCGTCTGCTCGCGCTGTAGGCCACGTCGTAGAAGTGTCCGGGGTCGGCTTCCTTCAGACGCGCGCACATACGCATGGCCGCCTCCCGCAGAGCCTGCGACGAGCTCGCCGACACGGTGACCGGCCGCAGCGCGGCCTCAGCGTCAGCCGGCTGAGAGTCTCGGGGCGGCGACACGGGAGCGGCTGCCACGATGACATGAGCATTGGAGCCGCCGAACCCGAACGAGTTCACGCCCACCATGGGCCGGTCGACCGGCTCCAGTGGCGTGGCCTGCGCGACCGGAGCCACGTTGAGCCCGGCGAAGTCGATATCCGGATTGGCCGGCAGGGAGTGCAACGTGGCGGGAATGATCCCGTGCCGCAGCACGAGCAGCGCCTTGAAGAGCCCGGCCATCCCGGAGGCCGGCTCCAGGTGACCGAGGTTGGACTTCACCGAGCCGATGGGCAACACCGTGCTGCGCCGGGCCCCTAGAGCCCGCCCGATCGCCCTGCACTCAGCCGGGTCCCCCACCGGCGTGCCTGTGCCGTGGGCCTCGAGATACACCAACTCCTGCGGCTCCACCGCGGCTTGGGCGTAGACCTGTCGCAGCAGATCCTCCTGGGCATCGGGATTGGGCAGGGACACGCCAGGGGTGCGGCCATCGTTGTTGGATCCGCTGCCGACGATCACCCCGTGGACCCGGTCACCGTCGGCCAACGCGTCTTCCAGCAGCTTGAGCACTACCAGCCCGCCGCCCTCGGCTCGTACGAATCCGTCCGCGTTCGCCGAGAACGCCGCGCACCGCCCCTGCCGCGACAGCATGGATGCTTGGGAGAAGCCCACATAGTGGTAAGGGCTGAGCAGTACGTTGACGCCCGCGGCGAGTACCGTGCGGCTCGTGCCCTCGTGCAACGTACGGCAAGCGCGGTCCAGGGCGACCAGCGAGGAGGAGCAGGCCGTGTCGATCGCCATGCTGGGCCCACGCAGGTCCAGAAAGTGCGAGAGGCGGTTCGCCGCCAAGCTGGATGCGCCGCCGGCCATGGTGTAGGCGTTGACCGATCGGTGTTGCATCATCTGCAGCGCGGCGTAGGAGGCATCGGAGACGCCGACATATACCGCGGTGTCCGAACCGGCCAGCGACCGAGCGGGAAGCCCCGCGTCGTCCAGGGCCTCTACCGCCAGTTCCAGCAGCATCCGGTGTTGCGGATCCATCCGAGCCGCCTCTTTCGGCGCGATGCCGAAATAGTCGGCGTCGAAGGACGCCACATCGTCCAGGAACCCGCCCGCCGCGGTGTAGCTCTTACCCGGCCGTGGCATGTGGACATCGATGAAGCGGTCGCGGTCGAATCGGTCCGCAGGCGCTTCACTAATCAGGTTCCGTTCCTGCCGCAGGGCCCGCCACAGCCCGTGAAGATCGACGATGCCGCCGGGGAGCCGGCAGGCGACACCGACGATGGCGATCTGCTGAGCCCGTACCGGGCCGAGGCGGGTGTTCACTGGGATGGCCTCCAACTACAGGTCTGCGGTTGCAGAACCGTCGGGCAAGAGCAGCGGCGATGCTGCCACGGGGCACGTCCCCGACACGCCCGTGGAACCGCAGCCCTTCGACGCACATGTGGCTCCCTGAAGTGCTCGGCAGAGCTACTGACCAGCACCAACAGCGGCTGTGACAGTCACGGCCGACCAGCTCTTCCCGCCCCGAACATCACCTGTGTGGAGGATGGCTCCGCCGCGGATGCCTAGCTCATGGCTCGCGCTGCGAAAGGTTGTGGGCACCGACTGGCCCCTTTGGAGCGGAGCTGGCCGGCCTGCCAGCCGCACGAACTTCGCGTCGGCTTCGGAAAGGAGCTCGCGCTCCGCCACGCCTCACGTCATGGTGCGCATGCGAGTGCGTGGAGTTCGTCAAGGGCGTCCTTCCACATCCGGGGAATGCCCGCTCCGCAGGGCATGGCGTCGTCGTACACGACGGAGAGCTCACATGTCGCCTGATACCGGAGAAGCGTGAGATGACACAGCTGGCCGGGCGCCGGAGCGCCCCAGCCGACGACACCGGTCATAACGGCTCCGTCAATCGCAGGCCGCCGAAGGGCCAGGGGAAAGTAGGTGACAGCTAGCGGAAATCGGCGGCCTTCGAAGAGCCGGCGAAGCACCAGCCGAGTCAACGGGGCGGGCGTCAAACGCAGAAGCCAGCGAGAGCTCTGAATACGCCTCTCCGAGCTTTGCGCAGTCAACTGCCGACCGATGAGCTGGTGGCGGCGCAACGGATCCGGATCGTCACACGGCAAGAGAATACGCGCCATGGTGACGAAGTTGCCCGGTAGTCCCTGCTCTGAGATGCGTCGGGTGGAAAGAGGCCACAAAATCCTCACTGGTCGTGGCCTTCGCCCTTCCGCCAATGCGACAGCGCGCATCGCTCCCGCCACGGCTGCGAGAAAGACCTCATCGATTCCAGCGTCCAACCGCCTTCCGATCTCTCGCAACCGTTCTGTCGGTACGGCGCCTACGGCATATGAACGCTTCCGTGTTGTTGCGTTACGGAACATGGGCGGGACGCGGCAAGGCCACATACCTGCCGTAACCTCTCGGACGATCCCGAACACGGCCTTGGCGGACATGCGGTCATCGCCTGCTCCCACCGTTGCCTGCTTTTCCGGATACGGCGGCTGTGGCAAGGAGCAGAGGATTTTAGCTACATAGCTGAGGCCGACGCCGTCCGACACCGCATGGTGGATACGGAACAGCAACACGAACTGCCCAGTGGTTGCGGCGTCATGAATCAGCCAAAGATCCCAGCGGGGGTGGCACTCAGACGGCAGAGGAATGAGTTGTACGCGCCGGAAGGCGCTTTCCCAGTCAGCCTCACCCACCACGTCCAGAACACGTACATGCCGACGCATGTCAACATGGGAAAGTGGTTCCCAGCAGGGCGCTTTCGAGTTCGGAGTGAGGCGGTGTGTGAGCCCGGGCAGCGAGCTCAGCCGCGACTGAACGTAAGAACGCAAGGCTTCCACCGTGGGCGGGCGACCGGCGAAACGCGCGGTCCAGCCGATGGTCAACTCATCCGGTCCGCCCAGACGATGGAATACCTGACTGACCTTGTCAGCGGCCCGAAGGTCGGATGGCGACCTCGGCACATCCTGGGCGGCGGGCGACCGTGGCACGCCGTCGTCGCCCAGACGTTGCGAGCATGCCGCGTTGCGTTTTTCAGTGGGATGAGACATCACAATCCATACCCTCAGGGAACCGGGCCCTTCAGCGCGGCTCACAGCGCCCTTAGTAAGCGTGCGCCGATCGGCGCGAGGCGATCCGACGACCGGAGCCTATGCTCCGACCTGACGGGTATAGCAGCAACGAAACCGCCCGTCGGCCACCTCGTGCCTGCCGGATGGCAGTTGCACCCAGACCGCCCGCCCGAGCCCCCGTGGGCAACGAACATTGCGGGCGGCGCAGCGGCCGGCGGCCCTCTCGGCGGCGCGCGATGGTGCCATCGGGCTGCCCCTGGCCGCGCCGAACGATACCGGCCGCTCCATCGACCGAGCGGAGCCACGACATACCAGGAAACGTATGTCTCCGTCACCACGACGAAGCACAGCGCTGCCGACGGCTGGCGTCGCATGAGCGAGGCTCCGGCTGTCCGCGCCTGGCTGCCTGGACAGCCAATCGTGTGAACACCGGTGACCGCGTTGTGCTGACCGGCGTTGGGATGGGCAAGCCAGAATGCATGGACGACTGCCCATGGGCAAAAAGGGACGTGACACCTTGAGGCTGACAAACCTCGCTGCAGGGCCGGAACGGCCTGGCGGGCGAGCCAGGCGACGGGGAGGCCGCACAAACTGGCGGCGGTTCGGACTTGCCTCTCTGGCCGCCACGCTCCTGGCCACCGGGACCGTCGCCACAACCACAGCAGCCGAAATTCCGGTCTCCTTCGCCGTCGCAGGGAATCCGTTCACTGTCACCGCCGAACACCTAGAGGCCACCGGAGCCACCCAGTTCGCTTCCTTCCGCGAGGACGCGAAGGGCTCCAGCCATCCTGTGACAGTGGTCGGGATCCGTAGCGCAAGTATCGAAGGACTGTGCCAATCCGCGGTAGCCCGCACCCCCTTGGGCGCAGTGACTCTCATCATCCGCTCAAACGGGGACGCACCTGTGACTGCCCGGAACGTAGCACTGGACATCACCCGCCTCACCGGAGACATGACATTCCATTCCGTGGAGATGGGCCGCGATGCCGCCACCTTGGACAGCTCCGGAATTGTCGGCACACCGGGAACCTACGGACAACAAGCCCGCTCGCTCACGGTCGAGAATGCTCGCTTGCAAGCCTGGTCCCTGACCGCGGGAATGTTCTCGCTGACCGGGTCCGACATGTCTGTGCAGCGGGGTGAGCAGACGTGCTCCTGACTGCTCACCCACGTCCGTGGGCCGCCTGTCTCGTCATCGCTCTCGCCGGTGTCGAAATCGGCTCGTTCCCCCTCGCGCGCCCCAGCCTTCTGGGCATGCAGGGATTCAGCGGAGCTAGCGCGGTCCTTGTAGCGGCCGCTCTTCTCGGATGCTCCGTTCTGTTGTGGATGCGCCCAGCAAACGCCGCCCTGAACGGCACGGCGGCAATCTTCCTCGGCCTCTTGTCCTATCCGCTGGCCAATCTGGGCGGCTTCTTGTTCGGCATGCTGCTCGCGCTGCTCGGAGGGGCGCTGGCTCTCGCTTGGCAGCCGGTCGACGAGAAGGCCGTGTCGGTGCCCGCTCGTGACTGAGCGGATGTGGTCGCCCCGCCGCGCAGCGTTTTCTGTACTTCTCCTCCCTCTCCTATGCACATTCGCACTTTCTCCGGACCACGCCGGTGCAACCCCTTCGCCGCATCCCACACCGGCATCCCTTTCCGTCCCCGGCTCATCGACGTCCTGCGCGTCGGAAATCTTTCCACGAGCCCGACCCGCAGGGGCCGAGTTAACGGACACCGTCCAAGCCATCACCAAGTGCCTGAGTGGCACCGTGCCCGAGATCACGTCTCCCGGCAGCGTGGCACTCCAGGCCGAGGACGTCACCGTTACTGGGCTGAAGTGCGGGCTTCTGCTATTGGGCGACGGAGATTGCCGGGCCCTAAAAGTAGTTTTGAACGGCGTGCACATCCATTACCCGCGTGCCGCTGGACAGCCCGGCTCGTGCACCACCGCTCGTCGGATCACCCTCTCTGGCCAGGTGCACTTTCACGCGGCTTCACTCAGCGGTCGCGTGTTCGGCCTCATGAAAGTGGCCACGTCCACAGCTCTGGTGCCACCCGTGCCCATCCCCTACCTTCAACTCACAGACGTTCATGCCACCGGCCTCCGGGCCCGCGCCGGCCTTGTCACTACTCGGCACACGGCCATCCTTCCCAGCGGTCCGCGCTCAGCTGCCTGCCCTGATGACCCGGCCGTTTTCGGCCCCATACAGCTGAACCCTTGACCTCCGTAGCGCCTTCCCCATCACATGCCGCGAGGTCGCAGCGGCCCGAGCGAAGAGAAGTGAGAACCTTATGACTCGCGAAGACATTGCCCGTTCCCTTGTCGGTCTCACCGCCGTGCTGTGGTTCTGGAGTGAGGCGAAATGGGTGATCAGGCAACGCGCTACCAGCGACCGAGTCGTCATCAAGGAAAGCCGGTCCTTTTTTGCACTCGTCATCTCGTACGGGGCCGCACAAATGGGTGCTTTCGGATTGATGTGGTTCTTCCCATCTCTGCAGATCGCAGACGACTGGAGTACCTTGATGATTGCGGCGATGCCGCTGGCGTGGACCGGACTCGCCCTGCGGCAGTGGTCGGTGCACACGCTGGGAGACTTCTTCCGCGCCAAGGTCACCGTGCAGCGAGACCACGACGTCGTCCGCAGTGGCCCCTACCGGTATATCCGGCACCCCTCATACGCCGGTGGACTCATGACCGTCATGGCGATGGCCCTGATCTTCAATCACCTCGCAGCCTGGATCGTCGTGGTCGGTGCCGTATTCACTGGAGCCCTGTACCGCATTCGCGTGGAGGACGAGGTTCTCTGTCGACACCTGGGATCCGACTACCGCCATTACGCCGCGCACACGTCGCGCTTGATCCCTGGTATCTGGTGAACCACCGTAAACGCGTGGCGGCGCGGCTCGCCTCGGGCGATGAGGACCGCACCGGGTACCGCACCGGCGGAACGGGCACTCACGCCTTCGGCCGTCATCGACCGGTTCCTACGTTGCCTCGGCCCGCCCGGGATACCGTCGGACAGTGCCGTCCTGCATGGACGAAGTCGACTTGGCCCATGGGGTCGATGTCGCGCAGGGGATCACCGGGCACGGCGACGAGGTCCCGGTTCGTCCGGGCGCGATCCGGCCGAGGCCGCACGCAGTGATTCCAACCCAGCGACATCACGAGTTCAACCTCAGTAGCGGTAGTTCGTTAAATCCGGAGGTAGAGATCAATACCGTGTCCGGTGGTGACCGCGTCGATCAGGGCCTGGAGGTCGGGGGGTGGGTCTTTGTCCGTCCAGGATGGGCGTTGACCCCTGATGTTGAACACACGAGACACTGGATCCTGAGGATCTGAGAACGGACATCTCGTGGTCATGAAGAACTACCCGCCGGAGTT
>NZ_JBSFVD010000057.1:0-12133 GCF_053592135.1 Streptomyces sp. NPDC002784
ATCGCCCTGCTGCATCGCTGCGTTCCGCTGGTGCCGCCGGGCCACCACGACCGCGGCCGGGTCTTCAACAGCCTGGGGCAGCGGTTGTTCACGATCGCACAGAGCACGGATTCCCCCGAGCCCGTGGCCGAGTCAGTGCTCGCCTTCCGCGAGGCCGTGGCATCGACGCCGCATGGCGACAGCATGCGTCAAGTGAACCAGTTCTTTTTGGCGGTCCAGCTCGGTGAGCACTTCGAGCGGAGCGGGGACCGGGACGCGCCCGTCGAGGCCGTCCAGGTGGCACGCGAGGGCTACGCCACCGTCCCGCCCGGCGACGAGCTCCGCCCCGTGTTCCGGACGGCCCTGATCACCTCGCTGCGGCATCTCGCGGGCGCCACCGCACACGTCGAACCGCTTCAGGAAGCCGTCGGCCTCGCGCGCGAGGCGCTGTCCGAGGCCAGCAGTGCCTCCGAGCGTGCCGGGGCACAGTTCGATCTCGTACGCGCTCTGAGGGCACTGCACGACGCGACGACGGACACGCGACT
The DNA here is from genome assembly GCF_053592135.1 of Streptomyces sp. NPDC002784. Taxonomy (NCBI): domain Bacteria; kingdom Bacillati; phylum Actinomycetota; class Actinomycetes; order Kitasatosporales; family Streptomycetaceae; genus Streptomyces; species Streptomyces sp. NPDC002784. Next base: position 525 of record NZ_JBSFVD010000057.1, read on the forward strand.
GCTGGTCGAGGCGGTCGAGTTGAGCGAACAGTGCCTCGCGGCCACACCGAGGAGCGATCCCGAGTTCAACACGCGTCGGACACGGCTCGCATCCGCCGTCAGGCTGCTTGCCCAGGACCGCAGGGACCCCGACCTGATGCGCCGGGCCATCGACCTGATGCGGGCGACGATCGAAACACCCTCGGCCGCCGACGAGCATGCCGACACTCTCATCGACCTCATTCAGTCGCTGGCTTCCCTGTATGCCATGACCAACGATCAACTCGCGCTCAGGGAGGCGGAACTAACCGCCCGCACGGCCGTGGCTGCCGCCCCCGAACCCGGCCCTTGGCGCACAGAGGCACAATTCTCCCTGGCAGCGATCCTGTTGTACCGCTCCAGCGTGGACGCGCGCGGCACGGACGCCGTAGCACTGCATGAGGCGCTGGGGCTGTTACAGCACGTGGCGGCCGCCACACCGCCCAACCACCGGGAACGTGGCGATCGGCTGTGGTATCTGGGCGTCACCCTGCGCGACCTGGCCAGGCACGGCGACGGCGACAGCGCCGCGTGGCGGCGTCAGGCACGGCATGTCTTCGCCGAGGCCGCGTCCGCCGCCGGACCGCCCAGCGTACGGATCAGAAGCTTCCAGCACCTGGGTGCCATGGAGGCCGCTCTCGGTGACCCGCACGCCGCACTCGCCGCCTACGAAGCGGCAGTTGCCCTGCTGCCACAGCTCACCCCCGACTGGCTGTCCTACAGGGGCAACGTCATCGGGCTCCGACAGATCGAGGGACTGCCGAACGGTGCCGCTGCCGCCGCGTTGGAGCTCGGCAGGCCGGAACGGGCTTTGGAAATCCTGGAGTTGTCGCGGGGGCTTCTGCACGGCCGGACGCTGGAGGCCCGTGACATCAGGTTGCTGCGGCACCGGTCACCCCAGCTCCATGCCGAGTTCCTGCGGCTGCGCACCGCCCTCAACGCCCGTGCCCGCGAAGGGAACGACGGGAACTGGGACGACCTGATGAGCCGGATCAGGAGCCTCGACGGCCTGGAAGGCTTCCTGCGGGCGCCCTCCGCTGAGGCGCTGCGCCACCACGCCGAGCAGGGCCCTGTAGTGATCGTGAACATCGCCGAGCGCCGCTGCGACGCACTCATCCTGCGGGCGGACGCCGAACAGCCCGTCCTGGCGGTCCCGTTGACCAGCCTGACCCAGGCCGACGTCATCGCTCACCTCCTGCGCCTGGCTCGTGCCGTCTACGTTGCCCCGAACGACCCGTCGCTGCTTGCCCGTCGGGACGCCCAGCGGGACCTGGACGAGATCCTGCGCTGGCTGTGGGACCGCGTCACCGCACCCGTGCTCGACGCGCTGAGCCTCACCGCCCCGTCCTCCAATGCGCAGCCTCTGCCCCGCATCTGGTGGTGCCCCGTCGGCCTGATGGCGTACTTCCCGCTCCATGCCGCCGGCCATCACGACAGCGGCGGGAAGGCGACGGTGATGGACCGGGCCGTCTCCTCCTACACAGCCACCGTGCGCGCCCTGGCCGACCGGATCAGTTTCCCGGCGGCCGGTACGGCCCCGCACACGCTGGTCGTGGCGGTGCCCGACGCCGAGAACGCCCCCTCGCTGCCGGGCGCGGCGGCAGAGGCCGCTGCCCTCACGGAACTGCTGCCCAACGCCCTGGTCCTGTCCGGCGCGCAGGCCACGTACGAGAACGTCGTCCGCGCGCTGCCCGCCTGCCCCGTCGCCCATTTCTCCTGCCACGGCCTCACCTCCTGGGACAATCCCGGCGCCGGCATGCTGCTGCTCCACGACCACCTCGTCCGACCGCTGACCGTGGAACACCTTTCCGCCATGGAACTGCCCTACGCAGACCTCGCCTTCCTGTCCGCCTGCAGCACCTCCAACACGCACCCGGACAACGCCGACGAGCCACTTCACATCACCGGGGCCTTCCAACTCGCCGGATACCGACGTGTCATCGGCACCCTCTGGCCGGTCAACGACACCACCTCGGTGGAGATCACCCGCGCGACCTACGTCGGCCTCGCCCACGGCGGCAGCGCCCCACCCCGCACCGAACTGTCGGCCCAGGCGCTGCACCGGGCCGTACGCGCCCTGCGTGACCGGTATCCGGCCAGCCCGTCACTGTGGGCCGGGTATGTCCACGCCGGTCACTGATGGGCGCGAGCCCTATGTCGAGTGGGGAAGGACGGCGACGCGGAGTGCGGCCGGCGCCATGATGGCGGCGGCCCACCAGAAGGCGGCGACGCAGCCTTGGACGGCCGCGCTATGCGTGATGGCCGTGTGGGTGGCGGCCCGGCTGGCGGTGACGCTGGCCGTGATGGTGTTGAGCAGGGCCTTACCGATGGAGCCGCTGACCTGCTGCGAGGTGCTGGTCATTGCGGAGGCGACGCCGGCGTCCTGGGGCCGGATGCCCTGGATGGCCAAGGTCATGGCGGGCAGGAACGCGGTGCTCGTCGCGATGCCGAGGAGGACGGTGGCGGGCATGATCAGTGCCCAGTAGGAGCTGTCGACGGTGAGCCGGGTCAGCAGGAGCATGCCGATGGTGGTGACGGCCGGGCCGGGGACCGTGAGGCGGCGGGCGGGCGCCCGGGTCATGATCCGGACGCCGATTTGGTTGGCGCCGATGAACCGGGCGGCGATCTGCGGCAGGGACGCCACGCCGGTGAGTGAGCAGCTGCGAGTAGTCCTTGACGAGCTGCAGGTAGTGAAGAGACGGTATTCGATCCCTGCACTCTTCCACCTGAGTTCGAGAACGAGACAGCTGGCGGGAGGACGTGCCTGTAGCCGGGACGCGCGGTCGATCAAGAAGCTTTCCCGCGTCGTGCAACTCCCGGCCCAGAGCGGTCACGTAAGAGGTGGGAGCAGTCGACACGCCGATCTTCGGTCACCCACAGAGACGCACCCCGCAGTCCGTTCGCGACCGTCCGTATTGGATCTAGTGCATTGAGTGATGTTCTCTTTATGGTCAAAGCGTCGCTAACACCGTCTCCTTGGAGGATTCGTGGCACGCTTCCGGACTCGTCTGGCCCTGCTCGGGTCGGCCGCAGCTCTCACCGCCGGCGCCGTCGTCCCCGTGCAGTTGGCCGGGGCGCAACCCGCCGCCGCGGCGGCCTACGAGTGGGTTGCCCTGGGCGACTCCTACACCGCCGGGGTCATCCCGGCCGCCGGCGACACCTTCGAATTCCCGCGCGACGGCTGCGAGCGCACCGACCGGTCGTATCCGCAGGTCATCGACCGCGACCTCGGCTCACTCTTCGACCTCACCAACGTCAGCTGCGGCGCCGCCACCATCGAAGACATCACCTTCAAGCCCCAGGAGCCGATCGGCCGTCACCTGCCGCCCTTCTCCGAGGATCCGGACTACCCGTTTCCCCCGGTGCCTCCCCAGTCCGAAGCAGTAGGTCCCGGCACCGACGTGATCACCGTCGGCGCAGGCGGAAACTCCCTCGGCTTCGGCGACATCCTCCGGACCTGCCTGGAACTGGGGGCGGGCAGTGGAGGCGAGGGCACCCCGTGCAAGGACGCCCTCGCCGACGACATCACCAGCCGCCTGAGCAAGGTCAGCCAGGACTACGACGACATGCTCGACGCGCTCCACGAGCGGGCCCCGCGTGCCAAGATCCTGGCCGTCGGCTACCCCACCATCGTCCCCAAGGACACCTCCAAGTGCCGTTACAACGACCTGGAGCAGTTCGCCACGATCACCCAGGGCGACCTGGACTGGCTGCGCCGGGACCTCCTGGAGCCCCTCAACAGGACCATCGAGAAGTCAGCCGACGCACAGGAAGCCGCCAGCTTCGTCGACCTCTACGACTCCTCCCAGAACCACAGCGTCTGCGACGCCGACAAATGGGTGGAAGGCTTGCTCCTCCTCCCTGACCAGGTGACTTTCGTGCACCCCAACGCCCTCGGTCACAAGAACGCCGCCGAACACGTCGAATTCGCGATGTTGAACAGCATCGGCGTGAACTGAACCGCACCGGTCCGGCCTAAGATCCCCCAACACACTGGCCTCCGGCGACAGCCGGAGGTCAGTCCTTCGCTCCAGACAAGCGCCTCCTGTTGCGGTCGACTTGTTCGTCGCCTTCACGGCACACGCGCTGCATCCGCAGCCGAACCGGCGCGAACGGCTGCTCGGCGGCAACACCGCTTACACCACCGCGCTCTGACGAACTGTTTCCCCAGAGTGCGGATCCGCGTCCGGGTGCGCAGCGGCTTCGCCGTATGGGACGTGTGTGTGCCGAGTCAGTGCGCGCTGACGACCGTAAGAGCCCGGCGGTCGCGGAACGCGCACGCGGTACGCCTCGGGTGAGGTCGTCTCCGAGGAAGGCGGGCGTCATGGCCTGGCAAGGAACGGCGGGAACGCCGCTTTCGCGATGCTGCCCTTCGTCACCCTCACCACGGTCTTCGGAGCGCCGATCACCCCCTCCGGCAGGGAGAGGGTGAGGAGATACAGACCTGGTTCCACATGGGCGAAGCCGAACCAGCCCGAGCCGTCGCTGAGCCGCGTGGTCTCCTGGCCGTCACCGGTGAGCGGGACGAGCGTCACCGGTACCTGGTCCAGCGGGCCGCCGCTGCGGAGCAGGAGCCTGCCGGTCACGTGCCCGTCCTGGGGTGCCGTCTTCCACGGCATGCCGGGCACCGCCGCCTCGTCCCTGAACGGCGCGTCCTCGCCCTGCGTCAGCGCCAGTTCCAGCTTGGCCCGCTCGGCCGCCAGGCCGTTGGCCGCCACGTCCTTGCTGGGGGCGGCGTAGGAGTAGCCGCTCCAGCCGGCCGCGGTGTTGCCTGCCGCGCTGGGCCTCAGCGCCTCCCTGACCTGGCTGAGCGAGTCCGCGACGCCGTTCAGGTACAGCGCGGGTCCGTTGACCGCCTGCCGCTCGCCCTGGTGGTCGGCCAGGAACTCGGACCACTCGGAGAACATCCGCGCCTGGTCCGGATTCCAGTTGCGCTTGTAGTTCATGGTCACGGCGGTGTCCATGATCCCCTCGTCCAGCCATCCCGCCCAGTCCTGAAGGACCTCGGCGTACGTGCGTGTGGCCCGCCAGCCGCCGACCGCCTGCGGCCCGTGTCCGTAGGTGATGGCGTCCATCGACAGGCGGGCCCGCGGGTCGACCTCCCAGACTCCGAGATAGATCCTGCGCACCAGCTGGGTGACCTGGCTGCGCCGCCAGTCGCTCCAGGCGGTGTCGGACGGGAGGGGTACGTCCGTCCGGCCCGTCGCCTGCTGGAAGCGGGCAAGGGACACGGCGTTGTAGCCCCAGTCGCTGTGGGTGGTGGTGGAACTGCCGTCCGGGTAGCGGACGTAGTCGAGGTTGACGCCGTCCACGTCGTAGTTGCGCACGATGCTCTGGATGCCGCGGACGATGTAGTCGACCGCCGCCGGATGGCCGGGGTCTACATAGGCGTTGGCACCCACCAGTTCCTGGCCGTTGGCCTTCTTGTTGAGCCAGCGGTCGGCTCCGGTGGCGTTTGGGCCGTGCTGGTTGAAGACGTGATCCGGGGAGCGGGGCGGGGTGCTGCTGTTCCACATGGTGTTGACGTTGACCCAGGCGTGCACCTGCAGTCCGGCCGCGTGTCCCTGTCGGATCACTTCCGCCAGCGGGTCGTAGGGCTCCGGGGCGATCGCGGCGTCGGTGCGCGGGTACAGGGCGTTGTTGCAGAAGCAGTCGTACCGCCGGGCCGTCTGCACGATCAGGACGTTGGCGTTGACGTCCAACGCGTCCTCGACCAGGGCCGTGACCTGCGCGGGTGTGTAGATGCCCGGGTTGAACGCGTCCACCCAGTAGCTGCGCCACTGGGCCGGTGCCGCCGCGCCGTCGTCGGCGCGGGCGTGGGCGGGCGACGCGGTGAGTGCGCCGAGGAGCAGGCCGAGGCCCGCCGCCAGGGTCGTGAGTACGCGAGGCAAACGCATGTCGAGGTGTCCCCCCGTAAAGGTCGTCGGCTGCGGGCGTACGTCGTGCGAAGGCGGTGGGGCCTGGCCGGCTCTAGCCGAACGTGGCTCCCCAGGTGGCCGGTCCGACGACGCCGTCCACGCTCAGTCCCCTGCGCGACTGGAAGTTGCGGCAGGCGGAGTCGGATCCCGGGCCGTACTGGCCGTCCACGGTGAGGGAGTAGCCGTGCGCGCTGTTCATCCGGTACTGCCAGGTCGCCACGCTGGCGTGCACGAAGGTCGGCGGCTGGCGGAAACTGACGCCGGGGTAGGGCAGGGGGCCGCCGCCGGGGTTGACGTCGCCGCTGAGCACCCTGGCGTACAGGTTGCCCGGGCAGGCGGTCGCGTGGTGGTCCCGGTGGCCGGTGATGGCCCGCGCGGCGCCGCCCGACACCCGCAGGCGGTTGATGCCGTGGCGGACGGCGTCGATGAGCCCGGCGGTGATGGTGTCGTAGTTGCTGCTGGTGCCGCCGGTCAGCGCGCAGACCGCGTACCAGTCGTCGTTGCCCTGCGTGGTGCCCTGGGCGGCGGTGCGGACGTACTCGCCGCGGCCTTGGAAGACGTAGCCGTGGACGCAGGCGAGGTGGCTGTAGGCGATGTCCGACCAGCCGTTGTCGTCCATGTGGAAGTTCTGGATGCCCCGTACCTGGGCGGCGCAGTCGGCGTGGTTGGCCTTGGCCACCTTCACGGCGTCGACGTGGTGGACGACCACACCGCCTTGCGCTGGGGTGATGTCGCTGCTGACGCTCCTGGGCGCCCTGGCGCCCCATTGAGAGCGGGTGACGAACGTGGCCATCAGCTCCGCCCTCCCCGGTCCAGGGCGCAGTTGACGGCGGCGTTCAGGGGTTCGGCGTGGGCGCCGCGCGCGGCTTCGGGGCCGTGGACGGCGCCGGGGTGGCGGGGGTGCGTGACGATGGGGAGTTCACGGCGTCCTGGCGGGAGAGGGGTGTCGGCACGCGCGGGTCCGGAACATATGGCGGGCAGCGCGAACGCACCGGCGGCTGCCGCCAGCAGCGCCGTGCGGCGAGACGGGCCGTGGGTCAACGGTCCTCCAAGGGGTGGGGAGGTACGAGCAATTGTTGATACGTTGACAGGTTCCAGTCAAGACGGCGGTAGCCGTCGTCCGACGTACCGGCATGGAAGCTGTTCCGCTGTTAATGGCCGGCCGTGGATCGACTGGCGGCGCTGGCCCGTGGGGCGACTCGGTTGCACCCGCGCACCGGTACTCCTTTCCCGTGCGACAGCTCAATCGGCGCTCTCACCGTGGGGCAAGCCACGCCACACGGCCTTGGTGAGGTCGAGGAAGTGCGCGTGTGCGGCGTCATGCGCGGATGGGGGAGAACTGAATGCGGATCAGCCGATCCGCGACCTATAGCCACACGGCTGCTGGTGGGGTGGGCTGCCGCGTGGGCCGGTGGTGGCCTGGGGGAGAAAGGCGTATCGCGGGTATCACCGTTGATGCGGAGACGTCAGGGCGCTCCAGATCCTTCGAAAGTGCGGTTTGGTCCTCGGCGGGGGGCATGGGCCGGTGTCGAACTGCTTGCGGGTGTTCTGCGGGAGGTGCAGGGGGTGTCGGCCGGCTGGGTGTTGCGATGAATGGTTGTGCGCTGCCGCAGAAGGTGGGGAGTGTGGATGTGAAGCAGTTTGGTCGGCGTGCGCGGGAGCGCTGGCAGACGAAGAGCTCCTTGAGGTGTGCGCGGACGGCGGCCTGGAAGGTGGGGTCACGGCCCACGTCTCCGGTGCGCGTCTCACGGGGGATGTTCCAGGACCGGTCGATGTAACGGAATGCGGCCGCTGTGACCGGGTGGGCTGGTTCGGCAGCGTCCCGGACCACCTTCATGGTGGAGTCGTCGATCAGGCCGTCCTGTCGCAGCAGGCGGACGGCCACCTCGGCCGCGCGATAGGAGTTGCGTTCCAGGTCGCGGGGCTGGTGGTCGGTGGAGCACAACCGTTCGCCGGCGCTCAGCAGCTCCGCGTGGTAGATATCGAGCCCCGGCCAGGCCCGCACCTGCAGGATCCCTCGGGCCTCGACCGAGCGCCGCCACAGCCGTATCAGCCACATCGCGACGTTCAGGCCGCCAGCGAGACCAGGCAGGTCGTCAGTATCCCCATGGAAAGACGATCGGGGAGGGCGCCCACCGCCCACAAGACCCGTGGTCGCTCGCGGACCTGCCCGGAACGACCGGCGGCGCCTTTTCGGGCCTGGCGGCCGCTGCCCGCACGCGCGGCTGCTGGGCTGGCTCTCGCGCAACACGCAGCGGTCGACGGCGCCTTCGACCAACGCCCACCACCGCCACTGCGAACGGTTGCCTTCTCCGTAGTCCGCCGAGCATCTGTGAGCAATTCGCTTTACTGGGAGCGCAGTTGGGTGCCCGTGATCCCTCGGGCCCATCGGTCGGTGCTGGGACAACGTGCTTGCCGAGTCGTTCTTCCCCACCGTCAAAGGGGAGTGGCTCGAGGCCGCCGCTTGGCCCAGCCGGTCGGCAATGGGCCAACGACCACCCAGGTGTTCACGGCCATGTGGTCGACCAGGTGCGGGCCGAACAGATCGCGGCCCGCATCTTTGGCCTGCTGTTCGCCCCCTGACGTGGCGGGATCAGGACAGGACGGCGGCTCCGTCCTCACCGTTGTCGGGCAGGGCAGCCTGATGGCAGGCACGCGGGGACACCGAGAGCCCTTGCATTCTGTACCCAGGTACAGGTTTACCGTCGAGGTGTCTTCAGCTGGAGGACGTAATGACGGGAGAGCGCGATGACTGACATGGACTGGGTTCCGCCGCGGTCCTGCACCCTGCCTACCGAAGAGCGGCCGTTGCGGGTGGCGGAATGGGACGGGCTGTTCGCCGAGCGGCTGAAGGAGCTCTCCCGGCCCGGGCCGTTGCGACTGCTCCTGGACCTGGGCAGTGACAACAGCGCCGACGGGCGGGTCCGTGAGCTGGTGGAGAAGGAGAGCGGCTGCTGCTCGTTCTTCGCCTTCACCGTCACCGCTGACACCGGGACCTTGCTGCTGGACATCTCGGTGGAGGAGGTGCACGCGCCGGTCCTGGATGCGCTGGCTGCGCGGGCGGGCGCTGCCGGTGAGGGAGCGCCGCGGTGAGCGGCGACCTGCTGCGCAGCGGGCAGGTCGCCGAGGCGGCAGGGGTGAACATTCAGACCCTGCGCTATTACGAGCGGCGTGGCCTGCTGGAGGAACCCCAGCGCACCCCGGGCGGTCACCGTCTGTACGGGAGTGAGGCGGTGACCGCGCTGCTGGTGATCAAGGCCGCCCAGCGCCTGGGCTTCACTCTGGATGAGGTGGCCGAGCTGCTGGAAACGGGCCGCCACCGCCACGGCCGCCCGGTCCCCGGGCTTCAGCAGCGCGCGGCCGCGAAGCTCGCTGAAGTCGACGCGAAGATCGAAGACCTCACCATCATCCGTACCGCCTTGGTCGTCGCCGTCGACGCGGGCTGCGACGACCTGACCGTGTGCGCGTCCAGCGCTTGCTGTCCCATCCCCTTCACCGACCTCGCCGAGGAGAGCCGCCATGCCGGACCCTGCTGCTGACCCCCGCTCCCACAGGGCCCCGAAGACGCTCGGGGGCCTGGCAGCCCTGGCCTGCGTGGCGTGCTGCGCGCTGCCGATCCTGATCACAGCGGGTGTCGTCGGGGCCGGCGCCGGGGCGATGGTGGGCTGGCCGCCTGCCCTCGCCGTCGTCCTGGCCCTGCTCGCCGCCGGAGCCTGGTGGTGGGGCCAGCGCCGCCGCCCGTGCTCCTGCGGACCGAACACCGCAGGTGAGGGTGGATGCGGCTGCGAGACCGCCAAGGACCCGCTGAAGATCACCGACACGGTCCGTCGGTAGGGTCAGCCAGCATGACCGTCGCACGTTCCGTTGCCCTGTTCGTTGTCGCCGCGCTGTTCGAGATCGGCGGAGCCTGGCTGGTGTGGCAGGGCATCCGCGAGCACAAAGGCTGGATCTGGATCGGTGCCGGAGTAATCGCCCTTGGGTTCTACGGTGTCGTCGCCACCTTCCAGAGCGACGACAACTTCGGACGGATCCTCGCCGCGTACGGCGGCATCTTCGTTGCCGGGTCGATTGCTTGGGGGATGGTCGCCGACGCCTACCGCCCCGACCGCTTTGATGTCATCGGCGCGCTGGTCTGCCTCGCCGGCATGGCTGTGATCATGTATGCGCCCCGCAGCCGCTGATCGCTTCCACTCATCTCCGCCACCCCGGTGACCGGGCTGCGTATATGCCATGGGACGCCGGAGCTGCACGCAGTGCACGGACCACAGAGGTGCCCTCCGCCAGCCGCTGGCGCAGGAGCTCGTTCTCGGTCGCGGCTCCCCGAAGTTCCGTGAGCTCGCGTACCTGCTTGCGCAGCCGCTGCTCGCTGGGGTATCGCCGCGGGGGGCGGACCTTGTCGTAGAACTCGTTCTTGAGGTCGGTGTGGTGCTGGCAGAGCGCGTTGCGCGGGACGCGTGGCACCGGCGTCCTTGCTGGCTCAGACCTGCGAGGTCTGGCTGTCGAGGCCGCAAAGGATCGGGTCGGCCTGCTGGAGGGAGTGGAAGTCGGCTTCGCCTGCGGCGGAGACGTTGGTCGAGGTCTGTCCGGCGTCGGTGCTGCGGATCAGGCCCAGATGCGGTGAGGTCGCGGCGGGGTCGGTCGGTGAGGGGTGACCGCTGCTAGGAAGGTCCGCGGGCCGGTGACGGTGAAGCCCAACGTCCTGGTAGCGGCCGGCGATCCGTACAGCGTCGGTGGGGGTGAGGCGGAAGGCGCCGAGGTGCCCGGCGGCGTACACAGTGCCGTCGGCCGGATCGACGCCGAGACCGTGCAGGTGCCCGGGTCCCCGGGGCAGCGTCGCTCGTCGCACCGGCCCTGCCCTGCGCCGACACTGTTTCGGGACTCGAGTAGGCGTCAACAGCATGGCGCCGGTCGTCACGGCGGCCGCGCACGCGGCTATGCGGAAGCGGATGGTCATGTATTGGTCCAGAACGGTTTGGAGGGGAAGGAGGGCTGGCTGGCCCGGGGGCGGGCAGCCGCTGCCCGTCCCCGGGGGTGTGGTGCTGCGGCTCAGCTCTTGCCGAGGAGGGTGTTCATCCGGGCGATCTCCGCGCTCTGCGAGGTGATGATCTGACCGGCCATGTCCTTGGCGGGCTGGTAGGTGCCCTTGGCCTGCTCGGTCTTGGCCATGGCCACGGCGCCTTCGTGGTGCTTGACCATCATCGTCAGAAAGGCGGTGTCGAACGCCTTGCCCGAGGCCGATTCCAGTTGCTTCATTTCTTCGGGCGTCATCATCCCGGACATGTCGTGCCCCTCGTGGCCTTCGTCCTCGGCCGGGACCTGCTCGCCCCAGGAGGACAGCCAGCCGGAGAGGGTCTTGATCTCCGGGTCCTGGGCCTTCTTGATCTCTTCGGCCAGCTTCTTCACGTCAGCCGACTCGGCGCGCGTCGCGGCGAGGTCGGCCATCTCGATGGCTTGACGGTGGTGGGGGATCATCCCCTTGGCGAACGCGGTGTCGGCGGTGTTGTGGTCGCCCTGCTGCGCTGGGGCGGAGGCGGACGGGGAGGCGGCGTTGTGCCCGTTGTGGGCCGAGCCGCTGTCGTTGCCGCCGCAGGCGGCGAGTACCAGGGCGGCGGAGGCAGCCGCGGCCACGGCGGTGGCGCGGCGGATCAGGGAACGCTTGGGGCTCATGGTGCA
>NZ_JBSFVD010000058.1:0-11210 GCF_053592135.1 Streptomyces sp. NPDC002784
CCGGCCCCCCCCGCGCCCCTCATGCACCCCACCACGGCCGCCGCGCCCCAGTACTGGGCAACGCAGCCCCCTCCCCGCCGGCCCGGGGGCCGGGCCCATCGCCCGCCCCCGGCCACGGCATTCCGCGGACGGCACCGAGGGGAGAACGCATGAGGATCGACGAGTCACTGGTCAGGGAGCTTCTGAACGCTCCGTCGGACGACGCCGTCCTGGTGCTGCTGGAGGGCCGTGCTCAGGTGGTCGAACAGGCTGCCCTCGGCAGCGAGCAGTACCGCGGGGCGGCCGTGCTGATCTCCCGCGCGGAGCTGGTGGAGCGGATGGGCACCCCGGAACCCGCCCAGGAGGACGTCACACGGCTGTCGGCCTCGTTGCAGGACGCGGTAAACAAACTCGGCGCCTGACGCCACCCCGCGCCAGCACGACACGCGGGTACCTGTGCAGCTGTCACAGGCGCTGATGCGGCTCAGGACGGTCAGGACACGCCCATGCTGCTCGACCGGCTCGCCGCGGGTGACATCTACACGGCTCACCTGGCGACGCACACCCTCTCGCTCGAGCAGGCGCCCACGGCGTACGACATGCTCAAGCCCAGACCGGCCCGGCTCCCACCAAGGCACGGTGCGCTGGCCACGCGCGCTCGGCCTGCCCCGACGGCTTCCGGACGGCCCGCCGGCTCGGCCCGTGCTGCGTCTCAGCAAGGCTGGCGGCGGGCGTGCGCACGGCCGTTGATGGCGTGACGCTGGCTTGGGTGAGCGTTGGCCTCTGATCTACGAGGCTCAGGCGCCGTCGGCGGTGACGAGGGCGGGGTCGCACGTCCGCAGCGCCGTGACGTAATTGCCGCTCGGCCCGTAACCGGAGAAGGTCGCCCAGCCGCCGGGCTCGATGACACGGCAGGGAGCCCACTGGCCGTTCGTGTACTCGACCGTGACGGAGACGGTGTCGCCGCAGCCGTTATGGACGTCGGTGTAACGCCAGCTCTGGAAGTGCTCCACGCACTCCGGAGCCGGCGATCCAGTGGCCGCCACAGCGGATGGAACGGCGGTGAGGGTCATCAACAGGCCCGCCGCGGTCATGGTGGCGAGAGCGACGGGACGCGGTATGCGTGTCATGTGATGTGCCATGTCCCGAAGTCTCAGGACGCACGGATACTCATGCAAGTTTCTGCAAGGCTTTTCAGCCATGATCTCATCGAGCGCACCAAATGGCAGGCCAGCTACCCTTTTGAAGATTGAAATATGTTGCACTCCTCGCGCATGTCGCACTGATAGGCCGGTCTATTCGGGGTGGGCTGTCTACGGTGCGAGGGACGCGTGGGGCAGTGTGCTGTCCTCAGGGACGGCGGGGGGCGGCAAGGCGTCGGGAGAGACCCGCCTCGGCTGCGACGACTGCGAGTTCGGCGCTGGGCGTGCGCGTACGCCCACCAACCCGGGATGACCGTCCAGCGGCTCCTCTGCCCGCCTAATGATGAGAGCGCTCTCAATCCGCACGGGAAGCGTGCCCGTCCCGCAGGTGATCCGTCAAGACTCGAACGCAGAGCGGCTGCGACTCGTCCCCAACCACCTTCCAACTGCCTTCTGTGTCGCATCTATTGACGTCGAGGTTTCAACAGTCTTACGTTTCCGGCCAACTGAGAGCGCTCTCGAAATGTTCTGGACACCCCCGTGAGACCCCCTATCCCGTCGTGACGACACGAGGTGCCCCTCCATGCCATCCCCCCGCAACAGACCAGCCGCAGTGCTGGTCCTGGCCGCTGCCCTCGCCGCCACCGGACTCGGTCCGGCGGCTACCCCGGCTGCCGCCGCCACGATCCCCGTCGGCGCCGGCAGCTACTCCGACACCCACCCCGCCGGTACGGTCGGCCCCACGACCAACACCGGCACGCCGGTCACCCCCAAGGTGACGTCCGCCGCGCAGGGCAAGCCCGTGCCCACCAACGACTGGTGGTCCTCACTGGCCTTCCAGCGGTACGGCGACAACCCCCACTCGACCCCGATGTACGGCCACCCCCTGACCTACCAGGCCGTCTCCGGAGGCCTGCAGATCGGCTACCCCACCACCCCCACGATCGTCGGCGAAGGGCGCCAGTACGAGTACGCCCACAAGGCCGACCTGACCCTCGGCCTCACCGGGCTCAACTCGCCCGACACCAAAGCCGATGCGTGGAGCGACTGGACCGTCACGCCCTACTGGTCCGACGGCACCCGCACCCTGCGCACCACCATCGGCCACGGCATGCCCTTCGTCTACGCCAAGGGCACCGGCGGCAACGCCCAGATCACCACGGCCTCCACGCCCACCGTCTTCGCCGACCAGGGCAACGTCCTCGGCATCACGGTCGCCGGACACCACTACGCCCTCTTCGCGCCCACCGGCAGCGACTGGAACGTCTCCGGCTCGGCCGTCACCGCGGGCCTGGGCGGCAAGGACTACTTCTCCGTCGCCGTCCTGCCCTCCACCGACGCGCTCGCCACGTTCCGCAAGTACGCCTTCAGCTTCGTCACCGGCTCCACCGTCTCCTGGAACTACAGCGGCGGGACCGTACGCGCCACGTACACCCTGACCACCGAGGCCAAGGAAGGCACCGAACGCGGCACGCTGCAGGCCCTCTACCGGCACCAGTGGCTCAACACCACGGACGCGCTGACCCCGTACACCTACGTCTCCCCGCGCGGCACCATGAAGGTGCGCGAGTCCGCCTCGTTCACCACCTCGCAGAAGGCATCCCCGGTCCTGCCCGGCCTGCCCAGGACGAGCGGCGTGGATGCCGCCCGGCTGCGCGGCTACCTCAATGACGTAGCGAACGCCTCCGACCCGTTCTCGGGCGCCGTGGACACCTACTGGACCGGCAAGGCACTCGGCAAGCTCGCCCAACTGGTGCCGCTGGCCGACCAGATCGGCGAGACCGCGATCCGCGACAAGCTCCTCGGTCTCATCAAGGGCCGTATGCAGGCGTGGTTCACCGCGGGCGGAGCCAACGAGTTCTCCTACGACCAGGCATGGAAGACGCTCACCGGCTACCCCGCCTCCTACGGCAGCGACAGTGAGCTCAACGACCACCACTTCCACTACAGCTACTACGTCTACGCGGCCGCGATCGTGGCCCAGTACGACCCCGCCTGGGCCGCCGACTCCGCCTGGGGCGGCATGGTGAAGACCCTGATCCGCGACACCGCCAACCCCAGCCGCACCGACAGCGCCTACCCGTTCCTGCGTGGCTTCGACGTCTACGCCGGCCACAGCTGGGCCTCGGGTCACCAGGGCTTCGCCGCCGGCAACAACCAGGAATCCTCCTCCGAGTCGACCAATCTCAGTGCGGCACTGGTGCTGTGGGGTTCCGCCACCGGTGACTCGGCCCTGCGCGACCTCGGCAGCTACCTGCTCACCACCGAGGCGGAGGCCATCGCCCAGTACTGGTTCGACGCCGACGAGCAGGTCTTCCCCTCCTCCTTCGGCCACGACACCGCCGGCATGGTGTGGGGCAGCGGCGCGGCCTACGCCACCTGGTGGACGGCCAACCCCGAGGAGATCCACGGCATCAACGTCCTGCCCGTGACCGGCGGTTCCCTGCACCTCGGCGGCGAAAAGGCGGCCATCCGGCGGAACGTGGCGGAGATGGAACGCGAGAACGGCGGCCCCGCCGTCGAATGGCGCGACATCCTCTGGGAGTTCCAGTCCTTCGCGGACCCGGCGGCGGCGAAGGCCAAGTGGGACGCGGGCCACGCCTCGTACACCCCGGAGGCCGGCGAGTCCAAGGCCCACACCTACCACTGGATCCAGACCCTGCACACCCTCGGCGCCCCCGACCCCACCGTGACCGGTGACCTGCCCACCTCGGCCGTGTTCGCCAACGGCACGAACCGTACCTACGTCGCCCACAACTACGGCTCCAGCGCACGCACGGTGACCTTCTCGGACGGCAAGTCCCTGTCCGTGCCGGCCCGTTCGACCGCGACCGGCACCGGAACCGGCGGTGGCCCCGCCCCGGACCCCGATCCGCCGACGGGCAACACCTTCCAGCTGCGCTCCGGCGGTACGCTCACCACGGCCACCGGCGGCACGGCAGGCAGCGACACCATCGCCTCCGCCGGGGGCACCAACCACGACGGCACTCCGTACCAGCCGCTCGTCTACGAGGCCCGCGGCGTCAACGGCACCCTCACCGCGGGCGCGAGCACCGCATTCCGGTTCCAGGTCGACGCGGGCACCACGGTGGGCCTCGGCCAGCAGGTAAGGATCAGCTACGACCTCACCGGCAACGGCTCCTTCGACCGCACGGAGACGTACAACTACTTCGCCACCGACCCGGTGGCCGGATGGGAGCAGTACGCCCAGACACGCGGCCTGAAGTCGGCCACCGGAAGCCTGGGCAACCTGGCGAACGGCACGGTCCGCCTGGAGGTGTGGAGCGCCATCGGCAACGGCCCGGCCAAGCTCCAGACCGGCACGGACAACTCCGTGCTGGTGATCCCCTTCAGCTGACCCGCTTCACCCCTCACAAAGAGCGCGGTGGGCACCGGCAACCGAGCCGGTGGCCACCGCGCTCATGCGCGTGCCTGGCGTCAGGCCGACGCCCGCCGCACCAGCGACGTCGGCGTGATGACGCAGGAAGGCGCAGGACTCCCGGTCTCGTCGAGCATCCGCATCAGCAGCTTCACCATCAGCCGGCCCATGCCCTCGATGTCCTGGTGGACGGTGGTGAGCGCCGGCTCGGACAGCTCCACCACCGACGCCATGTCGTCGAACCCCACCACGGCCACGTCATCGGGGACCCGCACCCCCCGCTCCCGCAGCGTGCGCAGCGCCCCCAACGCCATCAGGTCGCTGGAGACGAACACCCCGTCGACATCAGGGCGCCGCTCCAGCAGCTGGGCCATGGCGAGGGCGCCGCCCTTCTCCGTGAAGTCACCCTGGCACATCAGCGCCGGGTCGGCGTCGACGAGGACGTCGTGATAGCCGGCGACCCGGTCCAGGGCCGCCGTCAGATCGGGCGGGCCGGCGATGTGCGCGATGTTGCGCCGCCCCAGGGAGACGAGGTGCTGGACCGCCTGACGGGCCCCGCCGCGGTTGTCGCAGTCGACGTAGGGCACCGCAAGACTTCGGTCCACGACCGACCGGCCGCCGAACACGGTGGGAATGCGGGACTTGTCGATCAGTGCCGGCAACGCGTCGTCGTTGTGCACGGAGAAGGCGAGCGCCCCGTCGACATGGCCGCCGCCGAGGTAGCGGGCGATCCGGTCATGATCACCACGGCCCTCGACCCACAGCAGGACGAGCTGCGTGTCGTGCGCCGTGAGTTCGCGGCTGATGCCGCGCACCTGCTGCTCGAAGAACGGGTCGGAGAAGATCCGGAATTCCGGCTCCGCGATGATCACGGCCACCGCGCCGTTGCGCCGCGTGACGAGGGTGCGGGCCGCGTGATTCGGTACGTAGCCGAGCTCCTCGACCGCCTGGCGCACCTTGTCGACCAATGGGGCCCGCACCCCCGCACCCCCGTTGACCACCCGGGACGCGGTAGCCCGGGAGACGCCCGCGCGGGCTGCGACGGCTTCCAGAGTGGGGCGGGACCCCATGATCGGCTCGGGCAAGGCGGGCACTCCCTTGTCTGGGGCACGTTCGGTCTGCGGCGAAGCGGCGCGGTCAGGATATCGACAGCCGACGGACGCGTGAGAGCGCTCACAAGCGGGGTGCATGAAGGTGGGCCGAGGACGAACGCTTCGTGGGGGCGGTTCGGCACTCCCACGCACGTTTTCGCATATGGGGTAAACCGCCACGGCCGTTGCGCCATGATCCTGCTGTACCGGTTCGCCGGCGGGACGCACAGGTGACCGAAGCGGGGGAGGCGCGGCGATGCGGAATGAACTCCTGGGAGAGCGCTACCAGTTGGTGCGGCTGCTCGCCGAGGGCGGCATGGGGCAGGTGTGGGAGGCCCAGGACGAAACGCTGGGCCGACGCGTCGCGGTCAAGGTGATCTCACAGCTCGCCGGCGGCGGGAGCCAGGGCACCGAGGCACGCGCCCGGTTCCTCCGCGAGGCACAGATCACCGCGCGCCTTCAGCATCCCAACATCGTGACCATCCACGACGTCGGTGAGTCGGCTACCGCCCATGGCAGGGTCCCGTTCCTGGTGATGGAGCTGGTCCGGGGCGAGAGCCTGGACGCGAAGCTGCGTCGAGGCCCCATCGCCCTGCGGGACGCGGCTCTGGGGTGCGCAGATCAGCGACGCGCTGGCGGAGGCCCACGACGTCGGAATCATGCACCGTGACATCAAGCCCTCCAACATCATCATCACGCCGTCCGGCATCGCGAAGGTCCTGGACTTCGGCATCGCGCGTGCCATTGACCCCTACGCGACCGCGAACCGCCTCACCCAGACCGGCTTCATCGTGGGCACACCCCCGTACATGGCCCCCGAACAGGCACGCGGATTCCCCGAACCGCGCAGCGACCTGTACGCCCTGGGCTGCCTGCTGTTCGAACTGATCACGTGCCGACTGCCGTTCCAGGCTCCCGACACCGTGGGCTACCTCTCGGCACACCTCACCCAGGAACCCCCCGCCCCCAGCTCGGTCCACCCGGGCATCCCCTCCAGTTGCTCGCGGTGGACGTGGTGGTGGGGACCGTCGAGGTGGTTGTGCTCGCCCTGGGCGCCTTGTTGCTGTCCCAGCGCAAGATGGCCGGACGCCGGATGCTCGCCGCGACCGGTGGCGTGACGGCTCTGCACGGTCTGAGCGTCAGCGTTTAATACCTGCTGGTGGGAGGGCCCTCGGAGGTCGCGGTGATGGCCTACGTCATTGGTCCGCTGACGGCTGCTCCGGCATTCGCTGCGGTGGTCATGGTGCTACGTCCGTCCACAGGCCGCTGGTGCCGGCTCGCTGAACTGCCGGGCTCGGGCGTCCACCTCGGTACCCCTTCGCTGGGATCCCGTGCCAGAACCGCGACCATTGCGACGGCGTCGGTGTGCCTTCTGACGGTTCCGGTCATTCCCCTGGCGACCGAACAGATGGTCCAGGCAGGTGCGTTGGCGAACGCCTCCCGCACGGTCCAGATGACGTTGTTCGGCGTCCTGGCGGCCATGCTCGCCATGGGTGTGCTCCTGCTGCTGGTGCGGAACACGGCCGGGCGCTGGCTGATCATGGTGAGCGGCATCGGCCTCTCCCTCCAAGCGATGACAGCCATGCGCTTCTTCGGCGCGATTGGCCATACCATGCGAGGGCTTCTCCCTCTGGTGGCACTCACGGCGGCACTCGCCGCCCTTCTGGCCGTGTTCCCGCCCGCCGACGGTCAACGTCAGAAGCCGAGCTAAGGGGTGTGACACACACGCCTCACCCCGAAGCCGGAAGCGCCATGACGGCTACGTCGAAGTAGTTGTCAGCACTCTGGAAGGCTGGAGCCCGGTTGCACTTCCCGGGTCAGCTCTCATTCAGCAGCAGCAGTCGCAGCAGCCCCCGCCACCGCAGCAGCCGTCTCCCGAGTTGCCACCGGAACCACCGGATCCCCGACCGCCCCCACCCGAACCACCTGTGGATCCCCCGGAGTTGCCGCCGCCCCGTCCGCCGGACCAGCCGTCGCCCCCGGAGTCGTCCCGACGAGAGTTCCCCTTGCCTTCGAACTGCCAGGCCTCCGCGGCCTCCTCTTGGGCATCCTCCAGATCGCAGGTGCAGCAGCTTTGGCACAAGCCGCAATCGCGGCACAACTGGCGCCACTGGCCGCACCGCCGACACTGCCCCTCCGGGGGCCGGCCCGACGCCATCCCGGCGCCCTCCGGCCCCGCGCCGGTCAGCGCCCCGACGCCGCAGGCCGCGCCCGTGTCAGCCTCCGCGGGCGGCTGCGTCGCGGTACGGCGGCCCAGCCAGGGAAGCACACGCGGGCCCCGCGCCTCGTGGCGGTGCTGGTGGTGACGATGCCGCGAGTCGAAGACGCGCTCGACGGCACGATCCAGCTCGCCACCCAGCAGCGCCCGCGCCAGCCGCCCGTCGACGAACTCGGCGTCGGACAAGGCGAGTCGGATCCCATGGACGGCGTCGTCGCAGAGCCGACGCACCTCCGTGCGGTCCGCTCCGGTCGCGGCGATCGGGTTCCACGCCCCGGTCGACTCGTCCGCGGCCAGGTCCTCCACCGCGTCGAGCAGATGCGCCAACCGACCGAACAGACGGCCGGCCTCCGCGAGCGGCTCAATGTTTCCAGGGCGGCCGGCGAGTACCGCGGTGTGCGCGAAGGCGGCGGCGGTTGCCGTCTCCGTCGGTTCCGTGACCGTCAGGAGCGAGTCGCCCGAGCCGGTCAGCCGCTCTATCTCCGACTGCCGTTCGACCGCGGCGATGAGGACCGCGGTGTCGAAGCCGAGCCGTTCGCCGCCCGCGGCACCCGCATGGTCCCAGCCCTGGGCGATCCGGCGCGCCGCCAGCGTCACCGGGCGGCGGCCCAACAGGCCGTCGCCGTCGGCCACATGGTCACGTACTTTCGCCGCGGCCAGCACCAGCGACACCGTCGCAGCCTGCCGGGCGCCCTCACCCTGTGCCACGTCCGCCGACCGCATCCTGCGCAGTGGGCACGGGCCGGCGCCTCGCCGCCAGTCGCCGGTGCGCTCCGACTGCGCCTCGGTCAGCACCGAGACGATCAGTCCGTCGTAGTTGGTGGCCACCCGTGCGAACTGTCCGTACTCGCCGCGCAGCGCCAGGCAGAGCCCGCACAGATGCGCCATCCACTCAGTACGCATGCCCTCGCCCAGGCGATGACGGCATGGCCTGATGATTCCGAACATTGAAGCTCCCCCGTAGTCACTGCTGTGAGTCACAGCCGGACGGGAGCCGCCCGTAAGGCACGACCACGCGCACCGCAGGATGGCCCGCCACCCGATGGGCGCCATGCTAGAGCCTGCCCGTACAGGCGTTTGTCCTGTCGTGTCGCCGCGGTTGGTGAACGGAGAAGGCTTAAGGCGGTCGGTCTGCCTGCAGCCGGGCTGGTCGGGCGCTGTGCCGCCTGCCAGCCCTTGAGAACCCTTGCCAAGGAGCGTCGCAAACTGCTCGATGGGCCCTCGGATCCGACGACGCGACATATCCTTCGCCCGTGAAGCTGCGCTTCGAGACACGCCAATCCGACTCGCCGTGGGTCGACACCGTGTGGACCTGCACGAGCGAGCGGGTCACGGCGATGACGTCGGTGGCGGGGGTGCGCTGGGGCCTGGTGTTCTGGGAGCAGGAAGGCCAGGCGTACGCGGCCATCACCGGCCCCGAGACGCGGACCGGCACGGCACCGGTGCCCCGGGGCGCGAAGTTCACGGGCATCGAGTTCGCCGTGGGCACCTCGCTGCGGGCCGTGCCCATGGCAACGCTGGTCGACGGCGGCGTAGAGCTCCCCGACACCACGCGCCGGGCGTTCCGCCTGGACGGCACGCGCTGGGAGACGCCCGGCCCCGACGACGCCGAGGCCCTGGTCGAGCGTCTCGTCCGGGCCGGGATCGTGGTCCGCGACCCGCTCATCGCCGAGGTGCTGCGAGGCCACCACCCCGCCGTCTCGGAGCGCACCGTCGAACGCCGGTTCCGTGCCGCGACCGGGCTGACGCGGGGGGCCGTCCGGCAGATCGAACGCGCCCGCACCGCCGCCGAGTTGCTGGCGGCCGGCGCCCCGGCCGCCGACGTCGTCACCAAGTTGGACTACTTCGACGAGCCGCACCTGGCCCGAGCACTGCGCTCCTACGTAGGGCGCACCGCCAGACAGTTGCGCGAGGGCGCCGGTGGCGCGATCGCCCTCGATACGGATCAGCGCTTGACGTCGTAGACCAGCTTCAAGATCCCGTTCGAGTAGCTCTCCGACTCCCGCAGCGTCAGCATCTGCTTGGCACGGTCGGCCCGGCCGAACACGCTCTTCCCGGCACCGAGCAGCACGGGAAAGACGAGCAGGTTGTACTGGTCGATCAGGCCCGCGTCCGACAGCCGCCGGGCCAGCTCGGCGCTGCCGTGAATGAAGATCGCGCCGCCCTCGCTCTTCTTGAGTGCGGCAATGTCCTCCGTCGAGCGCAGGATGGTGATCGGCCCCCACCCGTCGACGAGGGCGTCGTCGGACAGCGTGGACGACACCACGTACTTGGGCAGCTCCTTGTAGGCGGCGTGGTCCTCCGAGTCGGGCCAGACCTGCGCGAACGCCTCGTAGCTGCGGCGGCCGAACATCAGCGCCGTCGTGTCAGCCAGCTCCTCGCCCTTCAGCGACCAGGCTTCGGGGACGAACTCCAGGTCGTTGACCACCCAGCCGCCGCTGCGGTGGCCCTCCTCCGTCCCGCCGGGCGAGTCCACGACGCCGTCGAGCGACATGAAGCCGGTGTAGACCAGGTCACGCATGGTGCTTCTCCTCAAGATCGGGCGAGCTGCTGGGTTCAAGCTAGTGCGCGGCCGCGCGGGCTGTCTTGTACGGAAACGACAGCGGGCTCAGAACACGCCCCGGAGCGCTGCCGCGGCCCTACCTGGGCAAATCCGGCTGGCTACTGCATCAGCTCGGTGTGGGGATGGTGCGGGGCCGCCGGGCAGATGTAGAGCTGCGGTTTGTGGCTGCTGCCGATCTGGACGGCGGTCGGTTGCCTGAGGGTGGGGTAGCGGTGGTCAGGGGAGGACGCGGCGGCTTGGTCTTCGTACGGGATCCAGTCGCGGGTGCTGCTGTCCCATTCGAACGTGGCGATGGTGAGCAGCGGGTCCGGGTCCATTTCGGTGTCGCAGGCGGGACAGAGCCGGGGGACAGACCTTCCAGCCGGGGGAGACGGAGTGAGTATGTCGGTGATGTCGGCCGCGGACCGCCGGAACAACGCGGTCCTGGGCATGTAGCTCTCCGTAGGGTGGTCGAAGAGGCCCCACAGCACCTGGAGCACATCGGCGCCGGATCGCCACCCTCGCCTGGTGTCACCGTCGCAGACGTACCTCCGCCAGCAAGTCGGACGCTTCCGTGTGCGGGACGTCGCAGTGTCTGCGGTGAGGGTGCGCCGCCGGGGATGCAAACGGGTCGCCGTGCGTGCCGGCAGGGCCAGTTGAGGGAAGACCGCGCTTACGTCGACCGGCCGTGGCGGGTGTGACAGCAGGCGCCGCCCTCGTCACTGTTCGAGGTGGATTACCTTCCTGTCGAACGCTCAGAAATCTATCGTGACGGGAGTAGACATTGGCCTGCCGTCTGGTTATGGTTTCTCTCGTAGCTCAGAGAGACAGCAAGGCCTGGCAGAGATGAACTGCCGGC
>NZ_JBSFVD010000059.1:0-11206 GCF_053592135.1 Streptomyces sp. NPDC002784
CGCGGCAGGCCCTGGTCTGCCGCCTGTTCGAGGAGGTGCTGAAGCTGCCCCGGGACACCGTGGGCACCGACGTGAACTTCTTCGACCTCGGCGGCGACTCCCTGCTCGCCACCCGTCTGCTGGCCCGCCTGCGGCACGAGACCGGCGTCGAGATCCCCATCACCGTCCTGTTCGGGACACCGACCCCCGCCGCCCTCGCCCGGCGGCTCGACGTACCGGCGGACGGCGCCCTGCCCCGCCCGGCCCTCGGCACCGCCGAACGCCCGGCGCGGGTGCCGCTGTCGTACGCCCAGGAACGCATGTGGTTCCTGAACCGGCTCGACGACGGAGCGGCCACCTACAACATCCCGCTCCTCGTCCCGCTCGACGCCGCTGTCGACACCGACGCGCTCCGGGCGGCCCTCGGCGACCTCTGCGACCGGCACGAGATCCTGCGGACGGTGATCGCCGACAACGATGGCGTCCCCCACCAGCGCATCCTGCCGCCGGGGGAACTGCGCCCCGTCCTGCGGCACGTCGACTGCCCCGCCGCGGAGACGGCCGCCCACGTCACCGCCGCGCTGCGGTACCGCTTCGACCTCACCGCCGAAAGCCCCCTCGCCGTCTGGCTGCTGGGCTCCACCCTGCTGTTCGTCCTGCACCACAGCGCCGCCGACGGCTGGTCGCTGCGGCCCTTCGCCGAGGACCTGAGCACCGCCTACGCGGCCCGCCGCGCCGGGCGGGCACCCGACTGGACACCGCTGCCCGCACAGTACGCCGACTACGCGCTGTGGCAGCGCGCCCTGCTCGCCCCCGGACCGGACGGCCCCGGGCGGCTGGAGCGGCTCACCGCCCACTGGCGCACCGCGCTGGACGGCCTGCCCGAGGAGTGCACCCTGCCCGGCGACCGGCCCCGCCCCACCGCACCGCGCGGCGGCGGCGCGCACGTCGAGACGACCGTCGGCGCCGACCTGCACCGCAGCCTGCTGAGCCTCGCCGACCGCGAGGGCGCCAGCCTCTTCATGGTGCTGCACGCCGCCGTCAGCGCCCTGCTCACCCGCAGCGGCGCCGGCGAGGACATCGTCCTCGGCACCCCCGTCGCGGGCCGCACCGAACCCGCCCTCGACCCCCTGATCGGCCTCATCACCAACACCCTGGTGCTGCGCGCCGACACCTCCGGCGACCCCGCCTTCCGGGACCTGATCGCCCGGCTGCGCACCGCCGACCTGGCCGCCCTGGACCACCAGGACCTGCCCTTCGACCGGCTGGTCGACGACCTCAACCCGCCCCGCACACCCGGCCGCCACCCCCTGTTCCAGGTGATGCTGGCCCTGCAGAACAACGAACCCGCCGTCCTCGAACTCGACGGGACACGCGCCGAGCTGCGGCCCACCGCCACCGGCACCGCCAAGTTCGACCTCTTCGTGGACGTCCTGGAACGCCACACCCCCGACGGCACCCCCGACGGCCTGACCCTGCACATCGAGTACGCCACCGACCTGTACGACCCCGGCACCGCCGAGGCGTTCGCCCGCGCCCTGCACGACGTCCTTGGCACCGTGAGCGCCGAGCCCGGCACCCGCGTCGGCGAGCTGCCCGCGCTCCCCGGGCGCACCCCCGCCCCGGCGGCGGCCGACCCCGCGGAACTGCAGGACGCGGCCCTGTCCGTGCCCGGCATCCGCGACGCCCGCGCCCTGCCCGGCACCGACGGCGCCCCGCCGCGCCTGTACGTGGTGCCCGGGAGGGCGGACGCCGCCGAACGCGTCGAGGAACTCCTGGACCGCGCGGGCCACGGCACCGTCCGGGTCACGGCGGTCAACGCGCTGCCCCGCGCCGAGGACGGCACCGTCGACACCGCGGCGCTGCACGCCCTGCCGGCCGTCGACCGCCTCGCCGCCGGCACCTGGCGGGAGCGGCTGGCACAGATCCCGGGCGTCACCACGGCCGACGTGACGGTGGAGAACACCCCCGAGGAACTGGAACGCCGCCACACCGGCCTGCCCGACCGCACCACGAACCCCGCCCCCGCCGCCCGCACCCAGGCCGCCTCCGCCGTACCGGCCCTCAGCGAGGGCCCCGCCCTCACCGAGCCGTCCGTGCCGGGCTGGGCGGAGGCCCTGCGCCGCGCCGCCGCACAGGACCGGGGCGACATCGTCCACGTCCACGCCGACGGCAGCGAACACCGGCGCACCTACGCCTCCCTGATCCCCGAGGCCTCCCGCGTGCTCGCCGGTCTGCGCCGGGCGGGCCTGCGCCCCGGCGACCAGGTCATCCTCCAGTGCGACGCCACGGAGGACTTCCTCGCCGTGCTGTGGGGGTGCGTCCTCGGCGGCTTCGTCGCCGTCCCGCTGACCGTCCCCGCCACCTACGACACCCCGTCGGCGGCCCTGGCCAAGCTGGAGGGCATCTGGCGGATGCTAGGTCGGCCCTGGATCGTGTGCTCCGCCGGCCGCGAGGCCGGGCTGCGCGCGGTCGCCGCCCGCCAGGACTGGCCCGGCCCGCGGCTCACCACGGCCGACGCGCTGCGCGAGGCGCCCGAGGACCACGACTGGCACCCCGCCGCACCGGACGACCTGATGCTGATGCTGATGACGTCCGGCAGCACCGGCCTGCCCAAGGCGGTGCGCCTCACCCACCGCAACGTCCTGACCCGCTCCGCCGCCACCGAGCAGCTGAACGGCCTCGGCGCGGACGACGTCTCCCTCAACTGGATCCCCCTCGACCACGTCACCGGCGTGGTGATGTTCCACCTGCGCGACGTGTACCTGGGCTGCCGCCAGATCCACGCCCCCACCTCCTACATCCTCCAGGACCCGCCGCGCTGGATGGACCTCGCCGACCGGCACCGGGTCACCGTCACCTGGGCGCCCAACTTCGCCTTCGGGCTCCTCGCCGAGCACTCCCACCGCTTCGCCGGCCGCACCTGGGACCTGTCGCCGATGCGGCTGGTGATGAACGCCGGCGAGGTCATCGTGGCCCCGGCCGCCCGCCGGTTCCTGCACACGCTGAAACCGTTCGGCCTGCCGCAGGACGTGATGCACCCCGGCTGGGGCATGTCCGAGACCTGCTCCGTGGTCACCGACGCCGTCCTGCCCGCCGAACCCGTCCCCGGCGAGGGGACGTTCGTGAGCTGCGGCCTGCCCTACCCCGGGTTCGCCATGCGGATCGTCGACGAGCAGGGCACGCTCCTCACGGAGGGCGAGGCGGGCCGGTTCCAGGTCCGCGGCACCTCCGTGACCGGCGGCTACCACGACAACCCGGGCGCCAACGCGGAGGCGTTCACCGAGGACGGCTGGTTCGACACCGGCGACCTGGCGTACCTGCGCGACGGTGAGCTGTACATCACCGGCCGCGCCAAGGACGTCATCATCGTCAACGGCGTCAACCACTACAGCCACGAGATAGAGGCGTGCGTCGAGGAACTGCCGTACGTGGAGCGCAGCTTCACCGCCGCCGTCGCGGTGCGCTCCGATCCGTCGTCGCCCACCGACGAACTAGCGCTCTTCTTCCACCTCACCGAGGAGGTCACCCCCGGTGCCCTGCGTGAGATCGCCGGGAAGGTGACCCGGGAGATCGGCGTCAGCCCGGCCTTCCTCATCCCGGTCGGACGGGAGGGGATCCCCAAGACCGAGATCGGCAAGATCCAGCGCACCAGGCTCCGCAAGAGCTTCGAGGCGGGCGCCTTCGACGACGAGGTCCGCCGGACCCAGCTGCTGCTGGGCACCGCCGCGACCCTCCCCGACTGGTTCCTGCGGCCGGTGTGGCAGCGCACGGAACGCCCCGGGGCCCGGACGACGCCGCCCGGCCGGCACACCCTCGTCCTCACCGGCGGCGACCCCCGGGTCCAGCGGCTCGCGGAACGGCTCGCCGACGTACTGCGGTCCGGCGGGGGCCTGTGCACGGTGGTCGGTGAAGGGACGTCGTACGCCCGGCTCGACGCCGCACACCACCGCCTGCGGCCCGCCGAGGAAGCCGACTACGCCGAGCTGCTGCGGCGGCTGGACGACGACCGGCGGCCGGTCGACGCCGTCCTCCACCTCGACGGGCTGCGCGGCCCCCGTGCGCCGCGGACGGCGCCGTGGGACACGACCGGTGCGCAGGAACTGCTCGCCTTCGCCCGCGCCCTCGCCGCCCGGCCCGGCCGGCAGCGCCCCGTCGACCTCGTGTACGTGACGGCGGGCGCCCAGGCCGTACGCCCCGGCGACCGCCCGTCCCCGGCCCACGCCATGGCGGGCGCGCTGCTCAAGTCGCTGGCCGAGGAGTTCGGCTGGCTGCGCGGCACGCACCTCGACCTCCCGCCGGACGACGGCACGGACCCGCTGGCCCTGCTGACGGCCGAGGCGACCGTCACCGCGGACGGCGCGGAGGTGGCGTACCGCGACGGACACCGGTACGCACGCCGCCTCGCCGCCCTGCCCGGCACCCCGTCCCGCGCCGAGCCGCCCACCCACGACGGTTTCGCCCTGCTCACCGGCGGCCTGGGCGGCGTCGGCGCCGAGATCGCCGCCCATCTGCTGCGCACCCCCGGCACCCGGCTCCTGATCACGGGCCGCACACCGGAATCCGAGGCCGAGGGCCTTTCCCGCCTGCGCGAGCTGGGCGAGGTCCGCTACGCCCGCGCCGACGTCACCGACGAACACCAGGTACGGGCCGCGGTGGAGGCCGCCGCCGAGGCGTGGGGCGCGCCGCTGGCGTCCGTGCTGCACCTGGCGGGGGCGCTCGTCGAACGCCCCGTGGGCGAACTGGACGCCGCCACCTGGCGCCGGGCCCTCGCGGCGAAGACGAGCGGCGCGTGGACGCTGCACCGGCTCACCGCCGACCACCCGGTCACCTCCTTCGTCACCTTCTCCTCGGTGAACGGCTTCTTCGGCGGCGCTATGAACGCCGCCTACGCCGCCGCCAACGCCTACCTGGACGCCCTCGCCCGGTACCGCCGGAGCCTCGGCCTGCCCGCGCAGTCGCTGGCGTGGAGCATGTGGCGCGAGCGCGGCATGAGCCGGGGCTACGGGCTCACGGCCCTCACCGAGGCCCGCGGCTACCGGCTGCTCGACGCGCCCGCCGCGTTGCGCTCGTTCGACCTGGCCCGCACCCTGGACGAACCGCACCTGCTCATCGGCGCCGACCGCACCGCCCCCTGGGTCCGCAGCCACGTCGTCGCCCCCGTGCGCCAGACGCGGCGCCTGGCCGCCCGCGTCGGCCTGGAGGACGGCACCGACCTGGGCGCCCTGTACCGCGCGGCGGCCGACGGCGCCCGCGCGGCGGAGCTGTCGGACGACACGTGGACGCTGCGCTCGGCGGGCACCACCGCACGCCCGGACGAGGCGGAGGCGGGGGAGGAGCTGCGGCGGCTGGAGAACCGGCTCGCCGAGGTGTGGTGCGGCGTGCTGGGCCGCGACCGGGTGGGCCGGGACGAGAACTTCTTCGACCTGGGCGGCAACTCGCTGCTCCTCGTCACCGCCCAGACCGCCGTCAACCGCGCCTTCGGCACCGACCTGTCGGTGGTCGACCTGTTCGCCCACCCCACGGTCCGGGACCTGGCCCGCCACCTGTCGGCCGCGGGGGCCGGTGCCCCGGCGGTCGCCGAACAGCCGCCACGGCAGGAGGCCGACGGCCTGGACCGCGCCAGGGAGCAGGCACAGCGGCAGCGCGCCGCCCGCGCGCGCCGCACCGCACGGCAGGGCAAGGACCGGGGCCGTGCCTGACAGGGCGAGCGGCACGCGGCACCCCACCCAGCCGTACGACGACCGGGCGAAACCCACCGCGCACCCCGCCGAGCCCCGAGAGGACCGGGCGCAGCCCACGCCGCACCCCGCCGAGCCCCGAGACGACCGGGCGAAGCCCACCCCGCACACCACCGAGCCCGGAGAGGACGAGGCACAGGCCGTGCACGACACCAGCGCACCCCACGACGAGGAGTTCCCCGAGTTCCCCGCCGTCGCCGTCATCGGCATGGCGGGCCGCTTCCCCGGCGCCGACGACCTCGAGGCCTTCTGGGAGAACCTCGCGGCCGGGCGGGAGGCGATCCGGCCCGTCACCGACGAGGAGTACCTCGCCGCCGGCGGCGACCCGCGCGGCCTGGGCGACCCCACGCTGATCCGGATGGTGTCGGCCGTCGAGGGCATCGACCGCTTCGACTCCGGCTTCTTCGGCTACAGCCCCGCCGAGGCCGCCGTCGTCGACCCGCAGCAGCGGCTGCTGCTGGAGACGGCCTACCACGCACTGGAGGACGCGGGCTG
Organism: Streptomyces sp. NPDC002784; assembly: GCF_053592135.1. Lineage (NCBI taxonomy): Bacteria > Bacillati > Actinomycetota > Actinomycetes > Kitasatosporales > Streptomycetaceae > Streptomyces > Streptomyces sp. NPDC002784. The sequence continues at coordinate 6,216 of NZ_JBSFVD010000059.1, forward strand.
CCTCGGCGGCGACCGTACGGCCGAGGCGTTCGGCGTCTACGCGGGCGCGGGCGACAGCCGCTACTACCCGGCCCACGTGCACCCGCGCTTCGCCGGGCAGCCCGGCTCGGTGGAGCTGGTCCACGCGGCCACCGCCAACTCCCTCGGCACCCTCGCCACCCGCGTCTCCTACGAACTCGGCCTCACCGGACCGAGCGTGTCCCTCCAGACGGCCTGCTCCACCGCGCTGGTCGCCGTGCACACCGCCTGCCAGGACCTGCTGGACCACCGTTGCGACACCGCGCTCGCCGCAGCCGTCTCCCTCAACCCCTCGGCCGCGCTCGGCTACCGCCACGTGCCCGATGGACCGTTCTCGCCCGACGGCCACTGCCGCGCCTTCGCCGCCGACGCCGCCGGAACCTCCTCCGGCGACGGCGTCGGGGCCGTCGTGCTCAAGCGGCTGGAGGACGCCCTCGCCGACGGCGACCGCATCCGCGCCGTCATCCGCGGCAGCGCCGTCAACAACGACGGCCGCCGCAAGGTCGGCTTCAGCGCGCCCAGCGCCGCCGGACAGACCGAGGTGATCCTCGCCGCGCAGGCCCAGGCGGAGGTCGACGCCGGCACCATCGGCCTGATCGAGGCGCACGGCACCGCCACCAAGCTCGGCGACCCGATCGAGGTGTCCGCGCTCACCGAGGCGTTCCGGCACAGCACCCGGCGGACCGGCTTCTGCGCCCTCGGCTCGGTGAAGACCAACATCGGCCACCTCGGCGCCGCCGCGGGCATCGCCGGACTCATCAAGGCCGTCCTGGCCCTGGAACACCGGCAGATCCCGCCGAGCCTGCACTTCGGCCGCCCCAACCCGCTCATCGACTTCGACGCGAGCCCGTTCCGCGTGCCCACCGCACTGGAGGACTGGCCCGAGGGCGACCACCCCCGCCGAGCCGCCGTCAGCGCCTTCGGCATCGGCGGCACCAACGCCCACGTGATCCTGGAGGAGGCCCCGCCCACCGCCCCCGGCACCCCCCGCCCGCCCGAGGACGGCCGCCGCCTGGTGCTGCCGCTGTCCGCGCGCACCGCGAGCGCCCTGCGCGGCCAGGCCCAGGCACTCGCCCGGCACCTCGAACGCCGCCCGGACCTGCGCCTGGACGACGTGGCGCACTCCCTGCGCACCGACCGGCCCGCGCTGCGCCACCGCCTCACCGTCACCGCGGCCTCCCGCGACGAGGCCCTCGACGCGCTGCGCTCCGCGGCCCCCGCCACCCCGCCGCTCTCCGACGACCCGGCCCGCGTGGCGTTCCTGCTGCCGGGCGGCGGCACCCAGTACCCGGGCATGGGCGCGGAGCTGTACCGCGACCACACCGTCTACCGCGACACCGTCGACGAGTGCGCCCGCATCCTGCGGCCCGTCCTCGGCGCCGACGTGCGCACCGCCCTCTTCGAGGAGCGGCGGCCCGACGACACCGCCGCGTTCCTCGGGCTCGTGGTCACCGAGTACGCCCTGGCCCGCACACTCATCGAGTCGGGCGTCCGCCCCGACGCGCTGATCGGCCACTCGCTCGGCGAGTACACGGCCGCCTGCCTGGCCGGGGTCATCGACCTGACGGACATGCTGCCCCTGGTCACCGAACGCATCCGCCTCATCAGCACGGCCGGCGGCGCCACCGTCGGCGTCGCCGCCCCGGCCGAGGAGATCCGCCCGCTGCTCGACGACGGCCTGTCCCTGGCCGCCGTCAACGCACCCGGCGCCTGCACCGTCGCCGGACACCTCGACGCCGTCGAACGCTTCGAGGCCGAACTGACCCGCCGGGACGTCCCGTTCCGCCGCCTGCGCATCCCCGTCGCCGCCCACTCCCACGTCCTGGACCCGCTCCTGCCCGCCTACGAGACCCACCTGCGCCAGGTCACCCTGCGCCCGCCACGCATCCCGTACGTCACCAACGTCACCGGCACCTGGGTCACCGACGCCCAGGCCACCTCCGTACGCCACTGGCTCGACCACACCCGCCACACCGTGCGGTTCGCCGACGGCATCGCCGCCCTGTGGGACCGCCTGCACCCCGTCCTCGTGGAGATCGGGCCGGGCGACACCCTCACCAAGCTCGCCACCGGCCGGCTCGCCGACGCGGCACCGGTGACGGTGACCACCATGCGGCACGCCAAGGCCGAGGCGTCCGACGGTTTCGTCCTCGCCGAGGCACTGGGACGGCTGTGGAGCGTGGGCGTGGACAGCGCCCTGCCCGCGGTGCCGGGCACGCCCCGGCGGGCCCCGCTGCCCCCCTACGCCTTCGACCGCCGGCGCCACTGGATCGACGCCCCCGGCACCCGCACCGCCCCCGACGACACTCCGGACGCGGAAGAGACCGCCTCCGGCCTCGCCCCGCGGCCCCGGCTGGCCACGGAGCACGTACCGCCCCGCACCGCACGCGAACGGGAGGTCACCCGGCTCTGGGAGGACACCCTCGGCATCGACGGCATCGGCCTGCACGACAACTTCTTCGACCTCGGCGGCGACTCGATGCGCGCCGTGCTGCTCGCAGGCCGGCTGCGCCAGGCCGGCGTCCTCGACGTCCCGGCGGCGGCCCTGCTGGCCGCGCCCACCGTGGCCGGAGTCCTCGCCGCCGCCGACGAGCAGGACGGGGAGGCGCAGCGGACCGCCCCCACCGCGCTCGGACCGCTGCTGCCGCTGCGCGCCGAGGGCACCGCCACGCCCCTGTTCTGCGTCCACCCCGGCGCCGGCGTCTCCTGGCGCTACACCGGCCTGCTGCCCCACCTCGGCGGCGACCAGCCCGTCTACGGCATCCAGGCGGCCGGCCTCGACGGCACCCGGCCGCCCGCGCCGGACGCCGCCGCCATGGTCGCCCACTACCTCGACCTGGTGCGCCAGGTGCAGCCGCACGGTCCGTACCGGCTGCTGGGCTGGTCCTACGGCGGATTCGTCGCCCACGCCATGGCCTGCGCCCTCCAGCGCGACGGAGAGCGCGTCGAACTCCTCGCCCTGCTCGACGCCCCCCAGCCGCACGGCACCGCCCACGACCCCGACGCGGCCGAACGCCAGGTGGCGGCCCTGCTGTCTCGGGTGGCCGGTCTCCCCGTCGACGCGGCGGCAGCCGTGGAGAGCGTCCTGGAGCGGATCGACGCCCGCGTCCTTGCCGACCCGGCGAGCGTGCCCGTCACCCGCGCCGAGGCCGCCGCGATCGCCGACGTCATGCGCAACAACCTGCGCATCGCGCCCCAGTTCGCCCCCGGCGTCTACCGCGGTGACGTGCTGTTCTTCAGCGCCGCCGAGGAGCAGCCCACCGACTTCCCGGCGGACCTGGCGGTGCTGCCCGGCAAGGCCGACAGCTGGCGGCCCTACGTCGACGGCACCCTCCACGACCACCACGTGCCCTGCGGCCACTACGAGATGACCGAACCCGAACCGATCGCCCGCATCGGTGCGGCGGTCGCCAAGGCCCTGCGCGGCCCCGGCGACCGGACCGCCACACCCCCTTCCCCGTGAACCCGTGTTGAGTGTTGAGGAGAACCAGCGTGAGAGCGACCCAGGACCTCTACGAACTCGGGGACGCGCCCGAGATCGGCACCGTCCCGACGAAGATGCACGCCTCGCTCATCCGCCGTGAGCGCTACGGACAACCCGTCGACGCCTTCCGTACCGAGGTGGTCGACGTCCCGCCCGTGGGCCGCGGCCAGGTCCTGGTGAAGGTGATGGCCGCCGGCATCAACTACAACAACGTCTGGGCGGCGCTGGGCGAGCCGCTCGACGTGATCGCCGCCCGGCAGAAGGCGGGCGCCACCGAGGACTTCCACATCGGCGGCTCCGACCTGTCCGGGATCGTCTGGGCGGTCGGCGAGGACGTCCGCGGGGTGAAGCTCGGCGACGAGGTCGTCGTCCTCGCCAACCGCTGGGACGAGAGGGCCGAGGACATCCGCCTCGGCGGCGACCCCACCTGGTCCACCAGCCAGCGGGTGTGGGGCTACGAGGAGAACTACGGCTCCTTCGCCCAGTTCGCCGTCGTCGACGACTACATGCTCCACCCCAAGCCCGCCCGGCTGTCCTGGGCGCAGGCCGCCTGCTACATGGCGACCGCCGCCACCGCCTACCGCCAGCTGTTCGGCTGGCCCCCGCACACCGTGCGCCCTGGCGACCCGGTGCTGATCTGGGGCGGCGCAGGCGGCCTCGGCTGCATCGCCATCCAGCTCGTGCGGCACGTCGGCGGCATCCCCGTCGCGGTCGTCTCCAGCGAGGAGCGCGGCGAGTTCTGCCTCAAGCTGGGCGCCGAGGGCTGGATCGACCGGCGGCGGTTCGACCACTGGGGGCGGCTGCCGGACACCTCCGACGACGAGGCGATGGGCCGCTGGCTGTCGGGGGCCCGCGCCTTCGGACGGGCCTTCTGGGAGGTGCTCGGCGAGCGCCGCAGCCCGCGCATCGTGCTGGAGCACTCCGGCGCCGACACCATCCCCACGTCCCTGTACCTGTGTGACAACGGCGGCATGGTCGTCCTGTGCGGCGGCACCACCGGCTACAACGGCGACGTCGACCTGCGCTTCATGTGGATGCGGCAGAAGCGCTTGCAGGGCTCGCACGTCGCCACCGCCCGCGAGGCACGGGAGATCACCCGGCTGATCGACCAGGGCGTCATCGACCCGTGTCTGTCCCGGACCTTCGATTTCGAGGAGATCGGCCTCGCCCACCAGCTCATCCACGACAACCGCCATCCGGCGGGGAACATGGCCGCCCGGGTGGGCGACCGGGGGTGATTCGCCCCGGTTCAGAGGGGTACCTGCGGCGGGGTACGACGCACATGCCACCCCCGCCGGAGGTACTTCCCATGGGCAAGCTGGGCGACATGATGAACAAGGCCAAGCAGCTGGCCAAGGGCCACCCCGACCAGGCCGACAAGGGCGTCTCGGGCGCCGAGCGCATGGTCGACGAGCGGACCGGCAACAAGTACGACGCCAAGACCGACACGGCCGCCGACGCGGTACGGCGTTCCTACCGGGACGGCGGC
>NZ_JBSFVD010000060.1:0-11175 GCF_053592135.1 Streptomyces sp. NPDC002784
GGGGCTGGTATGGTGGTGATGTGGGGGGGGGGGGGGGTGGGCCCGCCCATACCGCGGGGTGCGGTTCCACCCCTGGTGCACCGCTGGGGTCCAACGGCACTGACGGTTCACATGGCGCCGGGGGGCTGCTGCCGGGCCTCGTCGGCTACCTGCTGGCCGGACTGGCGGGCCTGCTCTGTGACCTGCCCGGCCTGGTCGCTAGCCTCTTCCTTGGTGGTACGAGCCGCTTCCGCAGCGCTGTCCTTGACCTCCTGTGCGGCCTGCTTGGCCGTCTCGGTGGCGTCCTCCTTCACGCGCTGCGCGGACTCCATCGCCGCCTGCTTCACGGGCTCGATCGCTTCACCGGCCTTCTCGGAGAGCTGGGAGGCCGCTTGCTCCTCGGCCTGCGAGGTGGGCAGCAGCGAGGCGGCCAGCAGCCCGGCGCCGAAGGCGATCAGTCCGGCCGCCAGCGGATTGCCCTGCGTCTGCCTCACCGCCTGCTCCGGCGCGCTGCTGACCGCCTCGCCGACCTGGCCGGCCGTCTGCCGCATCGTGTCCGCGGCCTGGCCGACGCCGTCCTGGACGGACGCTGCGGCCTGCTGAGTACGGCCCTTGGCGCTCTCCGTACCCGTGAAAGCGGTGCCCATGACGCGCTCGCGCACGCCCGAGACCGCGCCGCGGACTCGATCGGTGCGGCGGCGCACGATCCGCCCCGGACTGGTGCGGTCGGCCAGCCGGTCGGCCTTCTTCGACAGGCGCTCGCGGGTCGCCTCGATCTCGGTTCTCACTTGGTCGGGTGACGTGCCCATTGCGCGTCCTCCTTCAGCGTCTCCACGGTCTGTTCCGGCTTCGGGGACACCTCCCGCATCTTGGAGCGGCCCATCACGAACAGAATCGCCGCGATAGCCGCCCACACCGCGGTGACGATCAGAGCCGCCCACCCGGTGTCCATCACATTGGCCAGGGCGAACATCGCCGCGAGCGAGGCGAACAGCGCGACCATGTAGCCGCCGAACCCCGCTCCGCCGTACATTCCGGCGGCCTTGCCCGCCTTGCCGGCCTCCTCGCGGATCTCGGCCTTGGCCAGCTCCACCTCCTGCCGGAGGAGCGTCTGGACGTCGGATGCCATCCCCGACAGCAGCTCTCCGACCGAGGAGTCCTGCCCGCGCGGCTCCGGTGCCATCGATGACATCTCACACCTCCGGGTAGGGCCGAGGCTCCGGCTGTACGGCACCCTGCGGGTAAGGCCCCGGTTCCGGCTGTACGGCACCCTGCGGGTAGAACTGCGGATCCGGCCGTACGGTCCCCTCGGGCACCCGTGGCGACCGATCACGCCAGTCCGGAACCCGATCCTGCTGCGACCCTTGTCCGGACTGCGCCTTGCTGCCGGCCTTGGCCATCCGGCCGACCGCGAGCCCGGCCAGCGCCGCCGACGCCAAGAACGCCCCCGGTCGCCGCCGCGCGAACCCCTTCAGGTCTTCGGTCATGCCCTGCACACCGTGGTCGTCGAGGTAGTCCGCCGCCCGATGGCCGCCATCGGCCACCTGGGACACCAGGCTCCGGGCGGGGGAGTCGTCGGACGCGTTGCCTGCCAGCTCCGCCAGATCATCTGCCCACTGGCGCACCGTCCCGGCCGCGCGCCGCGTCTGCCCCTCCACTTCCTCGGTCACCCGGCCTCGAATGTCACCCACGGCGCTTCCGGCATGCCGGCGCGCCTCCCCGGCTACAGTCTTGGCCTGGTCAAGCGCGGTGCCGGCCACCTCTCCGGCGGCTTTGCCCGCCTGGCCGGCTGTGGCCGATGCCTGCTCCTTCGCGGTCTGTCCGGCCGCTTGTACACGCCCGGCCCTGCTGTCGGTGGAGTCAGTACTCATGGCCCTTACCTTCCCCGGGCGTGGACAGTCTCCAGGCTTCGATGAAAGACCGGGCCGGAGAATCGTTGCCCCACTTGGCCGTCGTTTCTCGGCTCGGTGCGGGGCCTTACCACGCTCGTGTGCTTATGTACCGATTGGCGCATTTTGCGAGTATCCGAGGCACGGCATGCGAAACGACATAAACGTGCATGACTGGGTGAGAGCTCAACTCAGGAGCCGTGCGCGGCCATTCAGCACCGGCCCACGTCGGGGCGAGGGCCGGACACGGGCCAGGGACGTGGGACTTCGGGCAGGCGGTGAAGGCCGCCATAGCCCCGAGGATGAGTGCGTAAGCGCCTGTGACCTGGCCCGTCGCAATTGCTGTAGGGTCCGGGCGGGCCAGGAGCAGGACCCCGGTGATGACCGAGCGGATCGGGGAAGCAGTGATGCCGGGAGCGGCACCGCTTCGTGACGCGATTGCCCGGCCGACCAAAGTTCGGTGATGCCGGTGGTCACAGCCCACGCTCCAACGAGGATCCTCATGCGGGCGCGGCGATGTCCGGCAGGCCGTCGACGAGTGCGAAGAGTCCGAACGGTAACGCCAGTGCCGTCAGAGTCCCCGTGGGCACTGGCCGGCTTGGCCGGCAGTACGCCTTCGAGCGGGGCATGTGGTGATGCTGGCCATCGCTGAGAGGTACGTGCTCCGCAGCAGCCCGCGGTGGTAGACGCGGTGTGCTCTCGGCGGCGGCATCCGGCGAGCGGATCACCGGGTGGGCCCGGCCCCGCACACGCTGACGGCTCCCGTCCTGTGAGCAGGGAGGGGAGCCGTTCAGTGTGGGTGGTGGCGTTATGCCTTCAGTGGGTTATGCGTGGCGGTGCGAGCGTCGGTTGCCGGTGACGAGGCGGTAGAGGGCGAGCAGGATGAAGGAGCCGACGATCGCGGCGATCCAGGTGGAGAGGTCGAAGAACCCGTCGATGGAATCGACGCCGAAGATGACCTTGCCGAGCCAGCCGCCGAGCAGGCCACCGGCGATGCCGATGAGCATGGTGATGATGATGCCGCCCGGGTCCTTGCCCGGCATCAGAGCCTTGGCGATGGCGCCGGCGAGCAGGCCGATCAGGATCCACGCGATGATGCCCATGGTGTCCTCCGCTTCGTCGTATAAAGAATGTGTCAGCTCCTCGTGTGCACCGATCGCGCCCGCGCAAACGTCTTCTCTGCACTCGCCTGTGCCAGGTCCTGATCCGAGACGAGCGGGCACGGGACAAAAGGACCGCCAGGAATGCGAGCAGGTGGGCGCCGACCTTCCGGGTCGGTCAGGCACATCAGGTCGACTCCCTCGGCCTGATCCACGTGGCCAGCGGGCCTCGATCGGCATCCCGTGAGGGGTCCTCAGCGTCGGGCTGATGCTGGTGGCGCGGTGGTGTGGTGGAGGCTCTCGTCGAGGAGCGTGTGCATGCGCGGGACCGGAAGCGAGGAATTCGCTGCGGCGCCTTGTGCGGTGCGGGGGTCGGTGAGGAGGGTTTCCAGGATCCGCGGGGTCAGGGTGGGGTTGGTGGCGGCTGCCTGGCGTACGGCAGGGTCGGGGTCTTGCAGCGGGGGGTCGGGCAGGGCAGGGTCCGCTGCGGCCAGGGCGCGTACCTGAGGGTCGGCGTGGTCGATGAGGTGAGCGAGGCCGGAACGGGGGAACGCGGGCAGGGTCAGCAGGTGGGGACGGTGGGCGGGGCGGGTGACGAAGACGTCCACGAGGAGGTGCGACGGGGCCGGCGGGTGGTGGCAGGCCAGCCGGATCCGTACCTCCTCGTCACCGTCCAGCGCCAGTGCCGCGACCAGCAGTGCGGGCAGGCCGGGCCAGCTCGCCGCTACCCGGCGCAGCACCGGTTCCTCGGACGCCGCGCAGGTGGCGTACCAGGCGGGCATCGGCTCCGCGACCGGCTTGGTGATCGGGCAGGTGCAGTCGGGACCGTGCCCAGGCACCCATCCGACCACCTCGAACTCGGCCCAGGTACGGATGAACGGCTGCAGGCGCGCCCGCATCCGCACGTCCTCGTCCGGATCTTGCCTCAGCTCGGCCGCCGTCTTGGGTGCCAGGTCGGGCCTGGCGGCGATCAGCCTGCGGATCTCCGTATCGGGGTGGCGGGCGAGCCGGGACAGGGCGTCGGCCGGGGTATGGCGGTTGCGGGCCAGCGGGTGCACGTCGTCGTCGGCGAAGCAGTGCTCGAGGACCGCGGGTGACAGGGCGCAGGTGCCCAGCACGAACCACCTGTTGCGTGCTGCCAGGGACGGCAGGGCCGCCTCCACCGCCTCGGGGTCCAGCCAGCGGCTGCCCTTCTGGGCGGCTTCCCGCACGGCGGGATCGGGGTCGTCGAGCAGGGCTGTGCGCTGCGCCGAGGTGAGCGACTGCCACTGGTGGGCGGCGTACAGACGGAGTGCGGGGTGGTCGTGATGGGCCATGTCGCGCGGGAAGGACGCGGGGACCTGCCGGGAGGACCACAGCTCCCCGGCGATCTCCTGTGCGGTGACCCTGCCGTCCTCGCCTCCGTCCTTCGCGGTCAGGAAGGTGACGAGGATGATGGCCGGCAGGGGCCGGACCCACCGGGGCTGGTGCCGGGTGCCGCCGGCGAGCTGGGCGCGGACGAGGCCTGACGGGGCCGATGCCAGGGGAGCGAGCCGTGCGGGGTCGATGTGCAGGTTGCGGGCGAGGGCGCGGCGGATCCGCCTGGCCGGGTGGCGCAGGGCCGTCTCGATGACGGCGTCGGGCAGGTCGCGGCCCTCGCACATCAGCAAGGCGGCATCACCGGCCGCTTCGTCCAGGAGACGTATCAGCACCTCTGCGGGCGCCGCCGGGTTGAAGGCGATGCCGCGCAGCCACAGTTCACGCAGGGAGTCGGACACCACGGCATCCTGCCACCCCGCCTCCAGCCGCCCCAGCGGGCCGCCTCACCGGCGCTGACCGGCCGCAGGACCACCGGTCGCTGCCCGTCCACGCAGCTCTCCAGAGTTCAGGCTTTCCTGAATTCAGGATTCTCTGTACTGTCATGGCGTGCTGACCATCGCTCCCGACATCGAGGTGCTCGCGCGCTTCGGCCGTGCTCTCGCCGATCCCATCCGGTGCCAGCTGCTGCTGGCCCTGCGCGATGCCCCCGCGTATCCGTCCGACCTCGCCGACAAGATCGGCGTCTCCCGGACCCGGCTGTCGAACCACCTCGCCTGCCTGCGCGACTGCGGACTCGTCGTCGCCGTCCCCGACGGCCGTCGCACCCGCTACGAGCTCGCCGACCCCCGGCTCGGACACGCCTTGAACGATCTGCGCACCGCGGTCGTCGCCGTCGACACCGACAAGACCTGCGCGGACGCCGAGACGAAGGACTGCTGCTGATGACCGCGATATCCCTCGGGGCGTCCCCGGCCCGCCGTGATGCGCTGACGAAGCGAATACGGCTACTGGTCACCGCGACGATCACCTACAACGTGATCGAGGCGATCGTCGCCATCACGGCCGGCACCCTCGCCTCGTCCACGGCACTGGTCGGCTTCGGACTCGACTCCGTTGTCGAGGTCTCCTCCGCAGCAGCGGTCGCCTGGCAGTTCTCCGCGACCGACCACGCCGTCCGTGAAGAGCGCGAGAAGCGGACCTTGCGGATCATCGCTGTCTCCTTCTTCGCCCTGGCCGTCTACGTCACCATCGACGCCATCCGAGCCCTGACCGGCACAGGCGAAGCCGAGCACTCCACACCCGGCATCGTGATCGCCGCCCTGTCCCTGGTGGTCATGCCGTTCCTGTCCGCCGCCCAGCGCAAGGCCGGACGCGAACTCGGCTCCGCGACCGCCGTCGCCGACTCCAAGCAGACCCTGCTCTGCACCTACCTCTCCGCCGTCCTCCTGGTCGGACTGGTCGTCAACAGCCTCCTGGGCTGGTCCTGGGCCGACCCGATCGCCGCCCTGGTCATCGCTGCCGTCGCCGTCAAGGAAGGCCGCGACGCCTGGCGCGGAGACTCCTGCTGCGGCCCTGCCCTCACCGCCGCCCCGACGACGGTCGCCGACATCGACGCCTGCGGCTGCAAGTCCGGCTGCACCTGCTGCACCTGACGCTCGGAAGCCGACACCGGCACAGTCAACGTCCCCCTCACGCGGCGAGTCTGCGGCACGCGCTCGACGACGGAAGAAGTCAGCTCTGTCAATGTCAGGCAGGCATGAGCGTATTCCAATCTCAGGCCCATGTGATGTGAAGCGCGAGGACGGCCTGTACGAGGCCGGTGATGCGGGTGGTGCTGTCCCGCAGTTTGCGCACGAGATGCCAGCTCTTCAGGTGGCCATGGCCTGTTCGCCGACGGCTCGGATGCGCGCGTGGGGCGAGGATCACGAACGCCCTCGGCTGCCGCGCGTTTGAGGGCCTGTTGAAGCGCTGGAATCAGCGCGGCCAGGAGGTCCACGGCCTCGCGGATATAGCGGTAGACCGTGGCCACAGGTAGACCGTGGCCACACCTATGCCGAAGGAGGCCGCGAGCCGGGTGTAGGTGTCACCGCAGCGCAGGTGGGCCAGGACGAGCAGGGCCTGCCGACTCGGGGGCAGGCGCCGCCAGCGGGTGCCGACCTGTCGGCGGCGCTCGGCGAGCTGCCCCGCTCAGGAGGCAGGGTGCAGCCAGCCTCACCGCAGCCGGCGCCAGATTGCATGAGGCAGGATCGATCAATCATCGTTGGGCCGCCACAGCCAGCGCAGAGCGTCCGGCAGCAGGACACCGCCGTGGTTGGGGCTATGTCCGCCGTCTCCCAGGACAAGGCGGAAGTCGTAGCCCGCTTCAGCGAGAGCGGCTGCCACGCGCAGGTTTTCGGCGAGCCAGTTCCACTGTGGCTCATTCCAGTGCAGGTCGCGGTGGCCGCCTTGCATGAAGATGCGCAGCGGCTTGCGAGGGACGCGGGAGATGAGGTCTGGGTAGGGGTTGCCGTCCGGCATCTGCGCGAAGCTGGACAGGTATCCGATGACGCGGCGGAACTTGTCCGGACGCAGCCACGCGGCGGTAAAGGCACAGTTGCCGCCGCTGCTCCCGCCGCAGATGCCCCACCTTTCGGGCGACTGGGCGATGGTATAGCGCTCCTCGACCTGCGGGATGATCTCGGTGAGGAGGAAGGTGACGTACCGGTCGTCGAAGGCGTCGTACTCATTGTTGCGGTTCTTCGGGTTCTCCGCGTTGGGCAAGACGCCAGGATCGACGAACACGCCGATGGTGACGGGGATGTCGCCGCGGTGAATGAGGTTGTCCAGGACGATCGCGCCGCGTACCTCCCCTGCGGGGTCCAGATACCACCATCCGTCCTGGAACACCATCAGGGATGCCGGTTCCGCTAGGTCGTACTGTGCAGGCACATGTATCCAGAACTTCCGGAAGGTTCCCGGGTAGACCTCGCTGCCCCTCCACTCGAACGCGACCGTCTCACCAGCAGGCACGCCCGGCTGTAGAGCGGAATCGGGTCCGTGGACGTAGCGCACGTCCGACTGGTCGATCGGCAGTGGCTGGTAGGGCATCTCGATGGTCACGGGGAGACACCGTAGGACGATCACCACCCTTGACCGCAAGGCATTTTCGCCCAGACGCTCCACCTCGCAGCTTCAGTGCGAGGTGGGAAAAGGCTCAATGACATGCGATGGATCTGTCCCGCAAGACAAGGAGATCCCGCCGTACGCATGGTCCGGCGGGCCAGGAAGCAGGCTGAGGTGCCCGCGCGCGGTGCTGTCACAGAATCCGCCGCTCAGTCGCCTGGCCCCGGATCGGGGTGGGCCGGTGCCTTGATGCCGGCGCGGGCTGCCTCCAGCTGGGCGGCGAACGCGATGCCGTAGAACAGGGCTACGGCGGTGAGGTTGGCCCACAGCAGGAGGGCGACGAACGCGGTCAGCGGCCCGTACAGCGCGCCGAAGGCACCGCTGCCTTCCACGTACAGGGCGAGCAGCCAGGTCGCCGCCACCCACAGCATCAGGTGCAGTGCGGAGCCGAAGGCCAGCCAGGTGTAGCCGGGCTGGACCCGGCGCGGTGCCCATCGGAAGATCACTGCCGAGGCGATCCATGCCAGGGCCAGCCCCACCGGCACCTGGAGGGCGCTTCGCCAGCCGGGCGAGCCGAGGGACCATCCGGAGGACGTCTCCACCGCGTCACCGACCGCCTCACCGGCCACCATGACGACGAATCCCACGATCATCGGCATGCCCGCGGCGAGGGCCAGGGCGAGGGAGCGGGCGTACTTGTAGGGGAGCGGGCGGTCGCGCTCGATGCCGTAGATGCGGTTGGCGCCCCGTTCGATCTGCCCCATCGCCGAGGTCAGGTTCAGCAGTGCGAAACCCAGGCCGAGCCAGAGCGCGAGGGTGCTCCACACATCGCCGTCGGCGCTGGTGCGGGTCGTGTCGAAGGCGTCCTCGACCATCTCGCCGCTGGCTCCGGGCACGATGTGGGCCAGGGTCAGTTCCACGGTGCGTCCCACGGACTCGGTGTGCACCGAGGTGGCCAGACCCACCAGCGCCACGGTGAACGGCACCAGGCCGAGCACCACCTGGAAGGCGAGTGCCCGCGCGTTGGTGAAGCCGTCGGCGTAGCGGAACCGGGTGAAGGAGTCCACCATCAACCGCAGCCCGCCGTAGTGCCGCAACGCGGTGAACGCCTCGTCCCCGGACAGCTCCTCGCCCAGCATGTCCCTGGTCTGCGGAACGTGTACGGCGGTGCCCACGATGCCGGTCCTCCTCCTCGTCGCGGTCTGCCGTCCGACTGCCCCCGCTGGGCCCGCGCACGCGTCGTCGGCCGGTGCGGGATCCGGTGCCCGCTGATGCAGGGCTCCATGTGACGGCCTTCGCGTATCAGGCGGGGTCGCCCGCACCGCTGACGTCCGGTGGAGGGGTGGTCACCTGTTCCGGGTCGCGGCCTTGATGGCCTCGCGGATGCGGACGTAGGTACCGCAGCGGCAGATGTTCCGGATGCCGTCGAGGTCGGCCTCGGTTATCGTGCGGCCTTCCTCCGCCACCCGGCGGACCAGGGCGACCGCGGCCATGATCTGTCCGGGCTGGCAGTAGCCGCACTGGGCGACGTCCTGGTCGAGCCATGCTTGCTGCATGGGGTGCAGGTCCGCCCCGACGGTGGCCGGGAGGCCCTCGATGGTGGTGATCTCGTCGTCCGGGCGGAGGTCGCCGACGGGTACGGCGCAAGGGTTGACTGCCCGGCCGTTGAGGTGGCTGGTGCACGCCTTGCAGACGTTGATGCCGCAGCCGTACTTCGGTCCCGTGACGCCCAGGACGTCGCGCAGGACCCACAGGAGACGTTCGTCGGCGGCCACGTCCACGGTGACCTGCTCGCCGTTGAGGCGGAAGGTGTGCTCGGGCAAGGGGGCTCCTGGCGGTTCAGCGGACGTGGTCCAGGCCGTCGGTGGGCGACGCGGGCACGGGCGGGACAGTCGGTTTCGGTGTGAAGGACAGCGTGCCGTGGTTGATGGGGAAGCGGGTCGGCATGGTGCCGGTGGCCCGTCCGTAGGCGCAGGCGACGGCGGCCATCGACGCGGCCACGCCCAGCTCTCCCGCCCCGCCGGGCTCCCCGGTGGTGGGCGGCATGACGATGATCTCCAGCTCGGGCGGGGTGTTCCACTGCCGGGTGTAGAAGTAGTTGTCCCAGCTGGCTTCGAGGAAGTAGCCGTCACGCAGGTGCAGGCTGGAGGTCAGGGTCAGGGCGATGCCGTCCATGAGGCAGCCCATCATCTGTGCTTCGAGTCCGCGGGGGTTGACGGCGAGACCGACGTCCACCGCGATGACGGCCTTGGTCACGCGGGGGCCGGCGACCCCGTCGCGGATGACCCGGTTCACCGTCTCGGGACGGCAGTCGATCTCCACCAGGACCGCGCTGACGGAGTGGTATTCGGAGTGGAAGGCGATCCCCTGCGCCGTACCGGCCGGCATCCGCCGCCCCCACTGTCCCGCTTCGGCGGCCTTCTCCAGCACCGCCTTGGCGCGGTCGTCCCGGAGGAAGTCCTGCCGGAACCGGTAGGGGTCCTTGCCCATCTTCCCGGCGAGCCGGTCCACGAGCAGTTCCCGCGCGCAGGTGACGTCGGGGGAGTAGACGTTGCGCATGCTCCCGGTGTTGAAGCTCCTGTCGGTCTCGCTCAATAGCCTGCTGTTGACGCCGAAGTTGTAGGGCATGGACTGGGAGAGCTGGAAGAACGTCTCGGAGAAGCCGATGTCGCCCACCGGCAGCCTGGCCGCCAGGGCGGTGAAGATCTCGCCCAGTCCGTGGCTGAGGTCGGTGGCCACGCTGGTGTGCCGCTGCCGGTAGCCGAGGACGGTGTCGCCGAGGTAGTCGATGCGTACGCGGGAGGTGGCCATGGGGTGCGTGCGGCCCTGGCGCGAGTCGTCGGCGCGGTGCCACATGAGCCGGACCGGTTTGCCGATCTTCCGGGAAATCTCGACGGCTTCCAGCGCGGCGTCGAAGAAGAGTTTGCGCCCGAAGGATCCGCCGCCCTCGGTGACATGCACGGTGACGGCACTGAGCGGCAGCCCGAGCTTGGCGGCGATCGCCTGCTTCGCGACGATGGGCGCTTTGAGGCTCGACCAGACCTCGGCGCGGTCGGGACGCACGTCGGCGATGGCGCAGTTGGGCTCCAGCGCGCTGTTGCTGCGGAAGTGGAAGGTGAACGAGGCTTCCACACTCGGGGTGAGCGGCGGCAGACCGAGGGGAAGTTCGGCCCGCTTCAGCTCCTTGAGCACGGACTCGTCGGACTTGCCCTGCGCGCTGCCGGGCTGCCAGGAGACACGCAGGGCGCGTACGGCGTCGATGCAGCGGCCGAAGGTCCGCGCGCGCACCGCCACCCCGGTGGAGATCACGGCGACATCGGTGACGCCCGGCATGGCGCGGACCTCGGCGGCGTTGGCCACCGAGGCGACCTTGCCGTTGATGGTGGGCGGGCGGCACACCATGGTCGGCAGGGCGTCCGGGACGGCCAGGTCCAGGGTGAACGTCTTGCGACCGGTGACGGCGGCGAGGGCGTCGACGCGGTTGTGGGGACGGCCGATGACGGTGAAGCGGTCGTCCGGGGTGAGTTCTACGGCCACCTGCCGCGTGTGGAGGCCCGCCGCCTTCTCGGACAGTGCCCCGATGCCGATGCTCCGGCCCGATGGAGCCGTGACGGTTTCGTCCCGCATCGTCAGGGCGGTGACGTCCGCGTCGAGTTCACCGGCCGCCGCCAGCAGTAGCCGCTCCCGCGCGACGGCCGCCGCGACCCGGACCGGGGTGTAGGTGGAGACGGTCGTGTTGGATGCGCCTGTGAGCTGGTTGAACAGCAGTTCCGGGCGCGCGTCGGCGAGCGTGACCCGTACCCGCT
>NZ_JBSFVD010000061.1:0-11146 GCF_053592135.1 Streptomyces sp. NPDC002784
CGGGGAATTATCTGGCCGCCACCGGGGAGAACTGGATGGCCGCCAGCGGGGCGAACTCCTGGCCGCCTACGGGGAGAACGAAATGGCCGTTGACAGGCGGGTTCGCGCGCGGATGCCTGGAGGTGTGTCCAGCTCAGGAGGATGATCCTGAGAGCAGAAGGAGGGTTCAATCACCGGATGGCTGAGACTGACATTGACCTGGGAGTCGTGACGGCGCCGTCGGGAGTCCTCGTGTTGGGGATGGCGTCGTGGATCGACTACTGGCCGCAGCTGGGCCGACCGCTATCCGAGCGCGCAAGGGCCGCGGCATCGGTCGGCGGCGGACACGTCCACGACGGGATGTGTGAGATGGTCTCGGTTCGCGCCGCCGATGACAGGCCGTTGATGGTGCGGGCCGACACGGCGGCGTCGCCCTTCGACGGAGGACCAGCCATCGCAGTCCTTGAGATCGATCTCGGACTGCCATGGGCCGGCACCGCCGGGGGCGAGCCGATCATCCTCGGCGACCTACCGGTCGACCGTTGCGGCATGGTGCTCGGTGACGCGCTTGCCCTGGACTCCTGGACCGGAGACGGCCATCCGTCAACCGACGGCCTTGCCGACGTCGCCTACTGGGGAGGCTACGCGGAGGCCGCCCATCTTCAGTTCGGCGGAGACCTGATCTTGCGACACAGCGGTCAAGTGCGAGGGTGGCTCGACCTCCCGATAGATGACGCCAAGAAGCTCGGCGACGCCCTCAACGACTGGAAAGGCGACGAACAGGGCCGGGGCGTCATGGTCGCAGTCGATGAGCACACCCACTTCCACTGCTTCAACCGCGCGAGTTGGACCCACCCGCTTCAGATCGGCGCCATCGAGGTCGCTGACTGCCCCGTCCTAGGGATCAACTGGGACAGCGGCGACCACTCGATGCGACATCGCGGCGAACGCCGCTTCGGACAGGTCTATCCCGTGACTCTTCAGCCTGACCCCACGGGCCAGACAACGATGCGCTGGACGATCCCGCCCTACGAGCCCGGTCACCACGGCGCAGAGTGATCAGTAGGCACCACCGACTACTCAGGGTGGTCAAGCTGGAAACCGTCAGAGAATAGGCGACACCTCAACATGCGGGCTTACCAGCCCCAGCCCGTTTAAGGGCGCAGCCTCTTCAACATGACCGCGTAGACGGGGGAGTCGGCGAACGGCTGCTGCTCGCCCACCTTTGCGTAACCCCACGTCTCGTACAGAGCCTCCACCTTCGAGTGTGTCACGTCGACGAGGAGCACGGAGAGATCCTCGCTGCGCTCCTTCAGCAGGGCATCGTGCAGCCGATCTGAGATGCCCTGCTTCCGCCACTGCGGGCGCACCATCACCTCGGAAACGGCGTAGGTCGCTGTGTACCCGTTGTTCGGCTCGAACTCGGTGGAGCGCCACCACTCACGACCCTTTCGCAGCGGGGCGCCGTACGCGAAGCCGGTCGGCTCGTCCCCGTCGAAGGCGACGACGCAGGTGAAGCCGTCCATGGCCGACCAGTGATCGACGAACCACGGGAATCGCTGATTGAACTCGTTGTCCATCGCATCGGCGTAGGCGTCGGCGTGCACATCGATCAGCATCTGCTTGAACCCCTCCGGGAGGCTTCCCTGTCCGTAATGCCGCAGGTCGATCAACCTGGTCACGCTCGACTCCATTCATCTCGCATGCGGTCTGCCCAGTCGCGGGCGTACGTCGCAGACGGCGCCAGCCGGAACAGGTCTCGGTGAAAGTCTCCGATCAGGGTGCGCATGCGTCCAGGCAGTGGAGTGCCATCCATGATCGTGAAAACGGTGGCTGCGGTCGCTGTGGCTTGCTCCGGCTCTCCTTGGCGGAGCTGTGCCAGAGCGAGCTGGCATGTGGCCAACGCCCGGTTGCGCTGGAACTCCGGCGGGATCCTCGCCAGGGCGCGGTGCGCCATCGCCTCGGCTTCGGCGGATTCCCCATTGTGGTTCAGGATGATCGCTGCGAGATGGTTGAGCTCGGCCGGCCCGTAGAACGCGGTCCACCGGGGGCGCTCGATTTCGGCTGCCCTCCCGAGGGTGTCCTGCGCAGCACCCAGAGCCCTCTGGGCTGCCCGTAGATCTCCCAGCGATGAGTGGGCCAGAGCCAGGCGGACGCGGCCCATGGAGCCGAAGAACGGATCTCTACGGGCAGCCGGAGTCGCGGTGGCCGCCTGTGCTGCCGCAAGCTGCTCGTGCCAGTTCTTCCGCTGGTAGGCGAGCATGGCCATGTTGATCCACACATGCATACCCGTGGGCGGGTCCTGGGAGAGACCTGCGAACGTCGTCGCCTCGTGCAGGTGCTGTTGAGCCGTGTCCAGGTCACGGAGGTCAATGCACGACCAAGCCGCGATGGTGGTGAACTCGGCAGCGAGCGCGTACAGGGCGCGGCGAACTCGCTCGGTGGCGTTCTGCTGCTGGAGTTGCAGTACTTGGGCGCGCGCGTTGAGGGCTGCGGTCGCCAACGAGGTGTGTCCACCCTGGCGGTCGTCGGCTTCCACAAGTTCGTTCATGGCGGCTGAGGCGCGGGCGACATCCGTCATGCCCACGGCCCGGCGCTGCTTGACGATCGGAACGGCTGCGGATGCCGTTCCGGTGGTGGAAACGATGAAGTCGCGACGCCGCACGGGGTCCTCCGGGGGGAATTGCATCGAGCTGGGTGCGCTGAACCCTAAGTCCGCCACGGGGCAGCCGAACACACGCTCAAGTGCTGCGCAAGTGCGTCCGATTGGGCGTCGGCTCGACCCGTTGAGCAGGTTGCGCACCGTCCGAGAGGAGACTTCGCCGGGGCGGCCGGTGATCTCCTGTAGCGCTGTGTTGAGCTGAGCGGCCAACTCTTCCTGAGTGAGCCCGAGTTGTTTCATCCGGCGCTGAAGGATGAGGTTCACTCCCATGCTTCGAACGTAGTACCACCGTCACACCGCTGCCCAGGCGGTAGGTCATGGGAACGCAAAGTCTTCCGGTTGGCGGGCGAGCACGAACCCGAAGCTCTTCCTGTTGCCCGCCGCTCGCTGCTCGTTGACTGGCTATCAGTCGCCGAGCCGGGTTCGGCACGGCGGCTGGCAGGAAGCCCCGCCCTGCCGCCCCCGTCAGGGCGGGGCCACGCCACGCCGGAGGGAAAGACCTCATGAACACGACCGCCGCGAACCGAATGCGATCGGCGCCCCGCGTAACACCGCCGAGCTGCCCGGCATCCGCGAGTCCGTGTACCCCACTCGCACTCTCGTCACCAGCGTGCTTACGGCCCAGGGCACGGACACCGACCGCCATGTCAGCGCCAACCACCAACCCGCAGGCCGACGAAGAGCAAGAGCACGGTGCTTCCCCACAACCGTGCCTCACGCACTCGCACTGACACGACGGCGACTTTACAGATGGCCTTTTCGACATGGAGCCGACCATGACGACCCCCCTTACCGACCCGGAACGCGCCTTGCGACGCGTCCCCGGCGCTGCGGATGAGCCAAGACGCCACCGAGGCGTCTACCAAGGCCTTGCGATGTCGATCGAGCGTCAGCCCGCCCCAGACGGCGAAGGCCTCTCCAGCGCAGACGCGGCCTGGCCGCAAAGGCTGCGCAGGATAGTCCGCGCCAGCCTCACCTACTGGGGCTGCCCCCACCTGGTAGAGACCGCGGAGTTACTGCTCACCGAGTTGTCTACGAACGCCCTGCGCCACGCCTTCGGCCTCGACATCGGCGTTCGCATGTGTCTTCAGGACGGCCACCTGATGATCGAGGTGTACGACGGCTCGCCCCTGCGCCCTGTTGCCCGCTGCGCTGATCCCTACGACGAGAGCGGCCGTGGGCTGCTCCTTTTGGACAGCCTGGCCGAAGAGTGGGGTGTCAGCGAAGACGGCACCACAACCTGGTGCACTCTCCCCCTGACCAAAGGATCTTCTCCCATGGAACCCGTCGCGGTGACCGCGCCGGTCATGCGCACAGCTCCCATTGTCATCTCTGGGGATCGCAACGCCGGAGCGTTAGCTCGCCGCCAGGCGCGCACCCTGCTCACCATGCTGAGGTGGCCTGGGGATCATCATCGGGCGACCGATGTGCTGCACGTTCTCGTCGACAACGCGGTACAGCACGCTCTCACCGCCGAGACAGGCGGGCAGCGCCTCGAAGCCTGCCTCAGCGTTACCGAGGCCCACGAACTGCTCATCGACGTCACGGACTCCGACCCCGCCTTCCCCGAATTCGACAAGGCTATCGCCGGCGTCGGTGGCAGCCTCTGGGAGATTGCGCAACACGGCGTGGCCCTTACCTGGTTCGTGGGCGCTACGTTCGACGGCAAGACCGTTCGCGCTGTTCTGCGACCCGGGCCGGTGGACTGGTGAGCGCCGCGGCTAAAGCAACGCCGACCGCCGCCGAGATTATGCAGCACCTGGTCCAGTCCGCAGACTCTCCACACGCTCCAGCCGCCGACATGGCCGACCTGGCCGAGATGATCCGCATCCTCCTGGCGGTAGAGGCACGGCGCGACACCCGCGTCCGCCTGGGCGGCAGTCTTTTCGATGTCGTCATCACCAGCTCCGGTCTTCAGGCGCGCGGCGCCGTTGCCCTCATGGACGAGCTTCAGGGCGGATGCGGGCCCGTCATCGCGGACCCCGCCAGCGGCTGGTTGTACTGGCTCGTCCCACCAGGCTCCTCCGAACGGTGGGAGCCGCATTCACACGCCGTATGCCTGGGCTCGCCCCACACGATCACGCTGCCGTCCCTGAACAGGACTGTTCCCCCAGGCCTGTACTGGTTGCGGCCGTCCGCCAGCGACCGGCTCGTCCCGCCCGGGCCGCTCCGCGAGGCCCTGGCGCAGCTGCGGCCCGAGCCGACACCGCACGCCGCGCTCGCTGCACTGCTTGGCATCGCCACCTAAGACTGCGTGCTAGCCGGGTGGCGCCGACGAGCACGATCAAACGAACCGACGCCGGAGCGCCGGCGCATACCTCGCCAGTGACCCCGGCGAAGGGCGCAATCCCGAGGCCCACGGCCCGACGAGACCCACTGCGCTGTCAACCACCCTCGACGTCCGGACGACAGCAGCACCCGAACGACACCCGAGAGTGCCAAGAGAGAAGGAAGCTGCGCGTGTTTATAGACATCCCTGGCGAACTCGAAGCCGTTCTGATCGACCGCCTTCTCCCGCCCTGGGAGCTGGACGGTTCGTTCCTAGCGCAATCCACCATTGCCGAGTACCGGACCGAACTGACGGCCACCCCACGGTTCGAGGAGACCGCCGCGACGCTACGCAACGCGCTGACCGCAGAGGGCGGCGGATACGCCGTGCTGCGCCTTGGAAACCTCGCCAAGGCGCTGGGAACCAACGACGACCGGTTCCTGCGGCTGGCGACGGCTTTCGCTGCCGAGGTAGCCGTCCCCTTCTCGCCCTTCCCACGGTGGCCCCTCTGGAAAGACATCGGGGTCAAGGTCGACAAGGACCCCGGCAAGTCCAGCGGCATTGGGTACAACGCCTTCCACATGGACCTGGTGAACGGAACCTTGCCCCCGGACTACACCACGCTCCTGTGCGTCCGCCGTGACCCGCTCGGCGGCGGCCCCAGCATCCTCTCCGACGCCCATGCGGCGGTGGCGCGGCTGTCGGAGAACAGCCGCGCCCTGCTGGCCGAGTCGGCCTACCACTACGGGACCTTCTTCGACCTGTTCGGCGTGGGCGAGGAGTACAAGCCGTTCCCGATCCTGGACTGCTCCGCCCCGGGCGAAGGGTTCGTCCGGTTCACCGCCAAGATGCTGGAGCGGTCCCGGCTTGGCCGGGCGCACGCCGACGCCGCCAGGGAACTCGCCGAGGAACTGGTGCGGGGCCAGGTCTTGTTCATGCTCCAGCGCGGGGACTACCTCATCGTGAACCAGCGCTGCTTCTTGCACGGTCGGGAGGCTCTCCACAGCGGTCAGGAGACCGTCCCGGTCGCCGCCAGGCGGCTGCTCCTGCAGTTGTTCCTGCGCGCGCCAGCTGGCGGCGGCTCGGCTTCGTAGCCGGTCGACGGCACCGGTGACCTACCGAGACCCCGGGGCCAGTCCCCGCGCACGCGGCACGGCCACGAGGCGGGGCCCGGTCGGGTACTCCCGGAAAGAGTCGCGCACCGGGTTCCCGGGGCGCGTGCACGTACTTAGATGCGCGAGTTGCGCAGCGACTGCCACACAGCGCCGGCCAGTGCCTGCGTTGACCGCGCGACCGACAGCTGCTCGTGCTCGCGGTACAGGGCCCAGTTGTATTGCACGAGCGACAGCTTGTTGGAGGACAGCGATCCCGCCTGGTGGGCCCGGTACACCGCCAGCGGCTCAGCCAGGCCCCGGGCGTCAGCACCGTCCCGCATGATCGACAGCCACAGGGCGTAGTCCTGGCGCTTGCGCATCTCCGGCATGAGCCTCGTGCCCAGGACGTTGCGGTCGTACATGGCTGTCAAGGCGCCGATGTAGTCCCGGCGCAGCATCGCGCGGTAGTTCACGTGCTCCCGCGCACGGACTACCCGCCCGTTCGGGACCCAGTCGGTGCTCTCGCCGTCGTAGTCGGCGTTCATCTTGAAGTACGAGGTGAACGTCAGCGGCGCATCACCTTCCGCAGCGAAGGCGAGCTGCTTCTCGGTCTTCTCCGGAAGCCACATGTCATCGGAGTCAAGGAATGCGACGTAGTCCCCTCGGGCCCTCTCGATTGCGAGGTTGCGTGCCCGGCCGGCGCCGCCCCGCTCGGGTGCCGATTCCGGTAGGACGCGCTTGTCCTGCCGAGCGAACTCCATGAGCAGGTCCATGGAGCCGTCGGAGGACTGGTCGTCGGTGACCAGCAGCTCCAGGTCGCTGTGGGTCTGCGTGAGCACCGACCGGACGGCTGCGCCGAGGGTGGCTGCCGAGTTGTAAACGGGCATCACGACCGACACCAAGGGCACAGTGCTTCTCCTTGCCAGATCAGGAACGACGGTCCATTCAAGCACCGCAATGGAGTAGGAGCTGCCATGCAGATAGTCATCGCTGGTCAGGGCTATGTAGGGCTTCCCCTGGCCGTACGCGCCGCCGAGGTGGGCCACTGTGTCGTCGGTTACGACGTGGACCTACACCGGGTCCAGCAGCTTGCCGCCGGCCAGTCCTACGTGAGGGACGTGGACTCCTCGCGGCTGCGCGCTGTACTGGACTCCGGGGCCTACACCGCGACCGCCGACACTGCCGCGCTGGCCAGCTTCGACATCGCGGTGATTACCGTACCGACCCCGCTTCGGGACGGAGTGCCCGACCTGACCTACATCGAGTCCTGCGCCCGGACACTGGGCGAGCACCTTCGACCCGGTGCGACGGTGGTCCTGGAGTCCACGAGCTATCCGGGAACCACCGACCAACTGCTGCTGCCGATCCTTGAAGAGGTGTCGGGCCTCAAAGCTCGAGTGGACTTCCTGGCCGGATTCAGTCCCGAGCGGATCGGAAACAAGCGCTGGTCGTTCGATACGCCGAAGTTGGTATCCGGAATCGACGCCAAATCACTCGACGTGATCAAGGGCTTCTACGACGGGATCTTCCAGACCACGGTTCCGGTGTCCGGGACGAAGGTCGCCGAGCTTGCCAAGCTGCTGGAGAACACCTTCCGGTTCGTCAACATCTCCTTGATCAACGAGATGGCGATGCTGGCCGCTTCCCTCGGCGTGAACATCTGGGAGGCGATCGACGCCGCCGCGACCAAGCCGTTCGGATTCACGCGGTTCACCCCGGGGCCGGGCGTCGGCGGGCACTGTCTGCCCGTCGACCCGATGTTCCTTTCGTGGAAGGCTCAGCAGGAGCTCGGCGTCCCGTTCCGGTTCGCAGAACTCGCCGCCGACGTGAACCGGCGTATGCCTGACTACGTCGTCCGGCGTCTCGTGGAAGCGCTCGACAAGCGCGGCATGCCCGTCAGGGGATCTCGGATTCTGCTGCTCGGCCTGACCTATAAGTACAACGCCACCGACCTTCGCAATTCCCCTTCGGCGCGCGTCGCTGAACTTCTGCTCGACCTCGGCGCCGAGGTCCGTGGCGCCGAGCCCAACCTCCCGGACGGTGACGCCATCGAGCTGCACGTGCCCCGGGTCGATGCGAACCCGGACGAGGTAGCCGCCGCTGATGCAGTGGTTCTTCTCATGGACCACCCACAATTCGACCTCCCAATGATCGGCAAATGCGCAACCTATGTTCTCGACTGCCGAAACCGTCTTTCCGGTCCGAGCGTCGAGACGCTTTAGCCTTTCGAAATCTCCGACCTCTCCACAATCCCCTATGCCCGGGAGTTGTCTTGCGCGACGAATGGGAGCACGCCCACACCGACTACACAATGCCAGCGCGGCGCCGAATTCCTGCCTCGCTGACCGAAAGTGAGAGTGACTGGCGTCGTCACCTGGAATACTCAACCCCGAATGGCTGGCTGATTCGGCACAACGCCATGACCGAAGCGCTCGTCAGCGGAAACCCGATGTACCTGCTGCACACCACCAAGGACATCGACGCCATCCGCGCCAGCGGAGAGGTGCACGTCTCCACCGGATGCCTGGTCGGGGCCCTGTACTGCTCGCCTCTCGCTCGTCAGCGCGGAGGGCTGCGCCCGCACAACCTTGGCGCCTACCTTATGCAGACGAAGCCCAGCACCACGCCCATGGTCTTCGAGGTCACCCCGGACGCCCCGATCCCACCCAAGGGCATCGACTACCTGCATCTCGGTGCAATCCACCTGCGTATCTTCGACCGCTACCAGAACTTTCTCACTCCGGCCGAGAACGACCAGCTCGACCGCGCCGTGCTGACCGGGCTGCGCGGTGCGGCCGCGTTCCTCGACGTTGCCCTGCGCAACGCCGCCGACCATGCCACTCCGGCACCCGAGTTCATCGACCGCCTGTCCGACGCCGTGGCCTACGTACCGTTCCTCGGGTACCTGTACTTCGAGGTGCTGTCCGAGTACCTGATGCTCCACTCCGCCACTTCGGAGACCAAGAGCTACGCCCAAGAGGGAGAGCTGAACAACTGGCTCTGCAAGCGACTCGCCTTCGCGGCAGTGGACGGCATGGGCCAGTTGTTCGACCTGGCCCGCTTTGCACCGCGCAATGACCGGCTCGTCCAGCTCATCGAAGGCATGGAACCGGCTCTGAGCTCGGGAGTCACCGAATACGTCCGGCGACGACTGTCCCACCTGTTCGCCAGGACCGCGCTGCACCCGTCCCAGGACGCGGGGGCGGTCACCTTCTGGGGCGCTGATCTCAGAACGCTCCGTAAGGTGGCGCCTGGGCTGATCGGTCAGATGATCTTCCGCGAGATGCGGTACCTGCCTCGCTACCAGCAGCTCTACCACTGCTTCGAGAAAGCCAAGGCGCTTGAGGTGTGGAACTACTGGAATAGCGAGGGAATACCTACCCCCTTCAACGGAATCCTCCCCAAGGGGGAGATAGGGGTGAATCCCGTTTACCCCAGATCGAAAGTCCGGGTATGGACCTCAGAGCTGGACAGCAAGGGCTGCTTGCATCCGGACGAGGAAATCAAAGCCGTCTTCACGCCTCATCTGGCGTCGTGGTGGGCGCCTCCCCGTCAACGCGCCACGCAGAACCCAACCGACGGCTCACGTGTCGGGCTAGCTCTGGAAGCCCCGATCCTCACCCAGCGGTTATCGGCGAACGGAGTTTCCTCATGACCGCCAAATTCCTGAACATCCTAACTGGCATCAACCGCATCTCGGCGCCTTCGTCCGGGAGCATGATCCTCGCCAACGATCTCTACGGCGCGATGCCTGACACCCACACGACTTTCCTGGGCAGGGCACCGGTCGATCAGGCCTGGAAGGCCGGGTTCGATCATCTGATCACCCTCTGCACAGTGAAGCGCCCTCAAGGCCCCGACTTTGACGCGTACGTTGACGAGCTGACACGTGAGATCGGTGCGCTCATCGAGAAGATCCAGCCGAGCGCCATCCACGCCCAATACCTCGGATTCGCTCTCAGCCTGGCCTTCACTCGAACCGCCGGCCAAATCCCCATCATCGCCATCGCCCACGGCCCCGAGGTGATGGTGGCCGAGCGCAACGCATCAGAACGCGAGGCCATGCAGGAAGTTGCTGCCGCCAGTACCGCGATCGTCACTCCAACCGCCGCCCTCGCCGACCGCATCGACCGACTCACCGGACGCCGATTCACCGATCGGCTCACCGTCATCCCGTGGGGCCTGCGCTTGAGCCATGCCCGGGTCCGCGATCAGCCGCCCACTGGAACCGGCCCCCTGTCCCTGGTGCACGCCGGCCGCCTGGACGACAACAAGTCCACGGTCACCGCCATCGAAGCCCTCGCTCTAACCGATCAGCCGCACCACTTGACCGTGATCGGCAAGGGCCCCCTACGCGAGCATCTGGAGCAGCGGGCCCTCGAACTCGGGCTGCGGGACCGGGTCCGCTTCGGTCCATCCCTCGCCCGCGCCGAACTGTGGCGCCTACTGCCGGATTTCGACGCCTTCGTCTTCACAACCAGAGGTCTGGAGGCTTTCGGGCTCGTCCTCATTGAGGCTCAAGCCCACGGACTTCCGGTCGCCTACTCCGATCTCCCCGGCGCAAGGGAAATCCTCGGGCACACTGGAGTTCCCTTTACTCCCGGCGACCCGCGCTCACTGGCCATGGCCCTGGACGAGATGGGCCGGGACTTCCACCGACGCAAGGCCCTGATCAAGGCGGCTCTCGCTAACGCGCGCCGGTACGACATCACTACCACCGGCCGCCGGCTTCGCGAACTGACACTCCACGCTACGAAGTCGCACACAGCAGAGCCCATCATCGCCACCCGCCCCTACCGGTAGTTCGTTAAATCCGGTGATGGTGTGGGTTGACTGCAGGTCGGGTTGGTCGTAGGCCAGTGGTAGGAGTCAAACCTGCCGCTGGGCCCGAAGGCGGCGGCACGGCCGGCTTGGAGCGGTGCGGGGCGGGGCGGCCCAGTTCGGCCATGCCGTCGACCATCATGCGGTGCTCGTACTCCAAACACTCCCACATGCCCCCCTGCAACCGGGCTGTTGTCGGCGGTAGAGGTTGGATCGTCCCGTGGTGGACTCGACGCCGGACGGCTGGCCACGTTGCGGATCACCCTGGCCGAACTTGACTCCATGGACGACCGGCAGTTCGAGCACGCGTTACGAGACCTC
>NZ_JBSFVD010000062.1:0-11041 GCF_053592135.1 Streptomyces sp. NPDC002784
GCCAGTATCAAGCACGGCTCAGTCACTACAAGCGCCGTGGACACAGCCCTTGAAAACTGCCCAGCACTCAGAACAAGCACCGTTGCAGTACTAGGGGGTACCAGTGGGGACATGTTCTTCGACTCCTGGGATGACCTCGTCCGCGTTTTGATCATGGCGGGCCTCGCCTATCTGCTTTTGATCGCTGCGGTCCGCGCGTCCGGCAAGCGAGCCCTATCGAAGATGAACGCCTTCGACCTGGTCGTTACCGTGGCGTTGGGCTCGACCTTGGCGACGATTCTGCTCAACCGCCAAGTCGCGCTCCTCGAAGGTGCCGCCGCCCTGTGCATGCTGGTGGCGTTGCAGTTCTTCACCGCTTGGGCGTCGGTCCGCTACGGTCGGGTCCAGCGCCTGGTGAAGGCCGACCCGACCGTGCTGCTGTACCAGGGCCGCATGCTGCATGAAGCGATGAGGCGCCAGCGAGTGACACCCGATGAAGTGCGCCAGGCCATCCGTGCTCAAGGGATCGGCGCCATGGAAGACGTGCAAGCCGTCGTGCTGGAAACGGACGGCAGCTTCAGTGTGATCACCCGCTCCCAGTACGGCTCCGGCACCGCCCTGGACAATGTCGAGCATGCCCACCGCGATCCTACATAAGCCGGGCATTACGCTGATGCCCCTGCCCTGTGGACAGGCGGAGCGCGGACGCATGAAACGCGTAGTGAGCGAGTGAGCGGCTGACGTGGGTCGAACTACCGAGCAGGACTCCGTGCGTGAGCGCCTGGCCCAGGAACTGCTGGACCGGCTCACGCCCGTGATGAGCGCCCTGGGACTGCTGTTCCTGCTTGTCGTCATCGGTGAGCGCATGGCCAGGTCCGGAACGGCGATGCACACCGCCATGACGGTGACCGGCTGGCTGCTGTGGGCAGCCTTCGTCACCGAGTTCATCGCCCGCCTGGGCCTGGCGGAGCACCGGGGACAGTTCCTGCGCCGCAACTGGTGGCAGGTGATCTTCCTGATCCTGCCCTTCCTACGGGTGCTTCGCCTGATGCGTTCCCTTCGCCTCCTGCGCACCGGCCGGGTGCTCTCCTCGACCGTGCGGTCCTCACGGTCGGCGGGCCGGCTGCTCAGCGACCGAGTGGCGTGGCTGGGCATGATCACCGTGATCACGGTGGTCGCCGCAGGGGAATTGCTGTACGAGTTCGACCGCCCGGCCGAGTCGTTCGCCCGCACCCTTCACGCCACGGCACTGATGGCGATCAGCGGCGAGCCGACGGGAGCTACAACCGCCTACGGCAAGCTCATCGAACTCGTGCTGGCCCTGTACGCCGTCACGGTGTTCGCCTCCTTGGCCGGAGCCTTCGGCGCCTACTTCATGGGCAACCGCAGCCCGACACCGCCCGGCACGCCACCGGCCGAAGAGAAGCGGCAATGACAGCGGACCCACCCGATCCGCTGGGCATGTCGTCGAGCACCAAGGGAAGCGGGGCGTCGAGCGAGGAAGGACTGAATGGATATGCCGGAAATCGACCCGAATCCCCCCAATCCGGTCAGCCTGGCCTGGAACAAGGTGGCCAGCTACGACAGCTATGAAGACGCGCAAGACGCGGTCGACCGACCGTCGAACAAAGGTTTCCCGGTGGAACATCTCGACATCATCGGCATCGATCTGCGGCTGGTGGAGCATGTGACGGGACGGTTCACCAAGGGACGGGCCGCCGCCGCGGGGCCGTCGGAGGCGCCTGGTTCGGTCTGCTCCCCCCAGTCGTCATGGAATTCAGCGTGCCCGCCGGTTCGCGGATGAATCCGGTGTCCACGCCGTTCGTCGTCGTGGACGCGAGCCCCACGGCCGTGTGGTGGAACCACGTCGAACCGGCTTCGTGCGCGCGGAGTTGTTGGTGCCGGCGTGGACCAGGTCGTAGGTCGTGCCGCCCTGCGTGATCCCGGACAACTGGCTGTGCTCTGTCCACGTCTCGTTCGTTCGCGCGGTCGCGGCGATGCGTCCGTCGGCCAATTCGTTGCAGAGCTTGTCGTATGACCACGGTGTGTCCGAGCCGGTCTAGGAGGTCAGCTGGCTGGCGTCAATGTAGTTGAACACCGAGCCGCCCGGGCAGGTGGATGCGCTGCCGTCCTGACTGGTGAGGTTGCCAGCCTTGTACTTCAGCCGAGGAGCAAGGCAGCGCGGCCGCAACAGCGGAGAAACCCGCATGGTGACTTGTACTTGGTGAGGTTGTCGGTGCGGGTGCGGATCTTGGTGGTGTCCTTGCCCGCGCTGGCGTAGCTGTAGGCGAGGTCGATGAGGGCGGTCGTGGCCGCGGTGGTCTTGATCGCGCTGGGGCGGCCGTTGTCGTCGATCGTCACCGACTGCGTCGTGCCGCCGGGGTAGACGGCCTTGGTGCGCTTGTCGTTGTTGTTGTAACCGAAGTCCGTCTTCTTGCCGAACGGGTCGACCAGATAGTCCAGGCGGCCGGCCTTGTCCCAGGTGTAGTCGGTCTTGCCGGAGGAGTCGGTGTAGTAGTCGACCTCGCCGCCCGGCGTGTAGGGGTGCCGTGCCGCGCTTGCCGCTCGCCCTGCTGGAGGAGACCATCGGCTCGGTCCGTGCGCTGCTGCGCGGGGAGCGGGTCGAGCTGGAGGGCCGGGAAGTGCGGCTGGTGCATCCGCCCGTGGAACCGCCGCCGGTCGTCGCGGGTGTGGTGCGGCCCCGTTCCTTGAGGCTGTCCGGGCGGGTCCCGGCCGGCACTGTGATCGCCGAGGGGCACGGGCCACGTGAGGTGGAAGCGGCGCGGGCGTTG
The DNA here is from genome assembly GCF_053592135.1 of Streptomyces sp. NPDC002784. Classification (NCBI taxonomy): domain Bacteria; kingdom Bacillati; phylum Actinomycetota; class Actinomycetes; order Kitasatosporales; family Streptomycetaceae; genus Streptomyces; species Streptomyces sp. NPDC002784. The sequence continues at coordinate 2,772 of NZ_JBSFVD010000062.1, forward strand.
GCCGAGAAGGGCGGGCGGGCTGGTCCCGGTCACACTCTGACGGTGCTCGCCTTCTGCTGCGTCGGCGACGATCCGCAGCAGGTGGCGGAGACGCTGCGGCCTCAGGTGGAGAGTCAGGGCGCCGTGCTCGGGCGCCCTGCGGAGCAGGTGTTCACCGTCTCCGGCCGGGCCGGGGAGGCCGCCGACCGGGTCCGGGAACTGGCGGCGGCCGGGGCGGACACGGTCGTCCTGCGGATGGCCGGGGCCGAGCCTGCGCGGCAGCTCGCCCCCCTCCTACTGGAGGCCCCGGCCGCTGAGGAGCACCTGAGGAGCCGGTGAGGAGCGGACCGGTCCCTCCCGGGTCAGGCGTGGTCGATCAGGGTCGGGGTCGGCGGCACGACGTCGGCGGTGGTCTCGCCGTGCTCGGGCACCATCGCGTCGGCGTACGCCAGGCGCTCGGTGCGCTCGGCTCCTTCACCGTCTCCTGGTGGCGGCCCGGGTGCGCCTGGCCGCCGCCCGGTCCTCTCAGGTCACCGGTCCCGTGGTCGGCGGCGCGGGGTCGTAGGCGGCGTCCCGGGTGAGGTCGCGCAGGCGCAGCGCGGCTGTGAGGAGGTCCCGGTGGGTGGTGAAGAGGGCGTTGACGCCGAAGCGCAGCAGGTCGGGCGCGCGCATGTCGGCGATCACGCCCCGCTCGGCGAGGGCGACGGCCAGTCCGCGGGCGTGCGGGTGGCGCAGGGTGACCTGGCTGCCGCGGCGGGCGGGGTCGGCCGGGGTGACGGAGGTGAAGCCGAGGGGGGTGAGGAGTGTGTCCGCGCAGTCGAGGAGGAATCCCGTCAGCGACAGGCTCTTGGCGCGGACGTCGGCCAGGTCGACGCCGTCGAAGGCGGTGAGGGCCGCTTCGAGGGCGAGCAGCGACAGCACCGGCGGGGTGCCGATGCGGGCACGGGCGATGCCGGGGGCGGGCGTGTACTCCTGCGCCAGGCCGAACGGGTCGGCGTGGCCACTCCAGCCGGGCAGCGGCGTCTCCAGGACGGCGTGGTGGCGGCGCGCCACGTACAGGAAGGCGGGGGCGCCGGGGCCGCCGGAGAGGAACTTGTAGCCGCAGCCGACGGCCAGGTCCACGCCGATCGCGTCGACGTCGAGGGGCAGGGCGCCGGCCGCGTGGCACAGGTCCCACAGTGTGAGGGCGCCGGCGTCGTGGGCGGCGCCGGTCAGTGCCCGCATGTCGTACAGCTCCCCGGTGCGGAAGTCGACGGGCGAGTAGCTGACGACGGCGACCCGGTGGCCCTCGGCGGCGAGGAAGCGCGGGAGGTCCGCGGGCTCCACCCGCCGTACCTCCAGGTCCCGGCGGCGGGCGACCGCGTCGGCGAGGTAACGGTCGGTGGGGAAGTGCCCAGGGTCGGTGACCAGCAGCGAGCGGTCCGGGCGGAGCGCGGCGGCGGCGTCGAGCGCGGTGAACAGCTGCACGCTGGTGGAGTCGCCCGCGACCGTCTGGCCGGGCGCGGCCCCGATGAGCGCGCCGATGGTGTCCCCGACCCGCAGGGGAGCTTCCCACCAGCCGTTCGCGTTCCAGGAGCCGATGAGGCCGGTGGCCCACTGGTGCCGCACCACGTCGTCCAGGGCCGCGGGGACGGCGGCGGGCAGCGGGCCGAGGGAGTTGCCGTCGAGGTAGACGACGTCCGGCGGGAGGAGGAAGCGGGCGCGGAGGGGGGCCAGGGGATCATCGGTGTCGAGCCGTGCGGCTCGCTCGCGCAGGTCGGCGGGGGCGGACAGTGCGGTGGTCATCGGTGTGCGGCCTCCTCGCCCGCGCGGCTGGAGTCCTTCGAGGGGAAGGCGGCGGCCATGTCGCGGAGGGCGTCGGCGACCGCGCGGGCGCCGGGCGCTTCCGGTTCGATGAGGGTGTAGTGGCCGGTGCCGGGCAGGACGACCGTCCTGAGGTCCCGGTGCACGGCCGCGTAGTCGCCGAACTGGGTGAGGGGGACCTCCTCGTCGGCGGCGCCGTGCAGCAGCACGGTGGGGACGCCGGTGGTGCCGGTGTCGCGCAGCAGGGTGAGGGGGTCGACCTCGGGCAGCCGCTGCGCGAAACGCTCCTCGCCGCCGAGGAGTTGGAGGGCGGCGTCGTTGCTGAGGCGGTCGCGGCGGGTGGCGGTGAGGTCGGTGATCGGCGCGAGGGCGAGGACGCTCGTCGGCAGGGTGCGGGTGTGCCAGCGGGAACCGGGCGGCAGCAGTCCCCGGGCGGCGCACCACAGTGCCAGGTGGCCGCCGGAGCAGTGGCCCGCCAGGACGTAGGGGCGCCCCTGGGGCAGGGTGTCCACGATGCGGGCCACGTCGTCGAAGGTCTCGGGGTAGCCGCCCGCGCCGCCGGAGCGGCGGAAGCCGGGAAGCAGCACCTCGAAGCCCTGCCGGGACAGCCAGGCCGCGAACGGGGTCAGGTGCATGCGGTCGTAGCGCCAGTAGCCGCCGTGCAGCAGGATCACCAGCGGGGCGTCGGGGTGGTCGGACGGCCAGGCGTCGTAGGACTGGTGGGGGTGGTCGCCGTAGCGGCCGTGCGCCGGTGCCAGGACCGGTTTCAGGCTCAGGACCCGCTGCTCCTCCTCGGCGGCGAAGGCGGAGACGGCGCTAGATGTCACCGCGCACCTCCCACAGTTCGGGGAAGACCGGGCGGGTGGCCCGCTGCTCCAGCCAGGCGAGCCCGGCGGAGCCCGCGCTGCCGGGTTTGGCGCCCATGGCGCGGCGCACCACCAGGACGTGGTCGTGGCGCCAGCGGGTGACGAGTTCGGCGATGTCGGTGAGCAGTTCGCCCAGCGCGAGGTGGGGGTGGTGCTGTGGCCCGGCGTAGATCTGCCGCCATGCCTCGGTCACCCCGGGGTCACTGGTGTACGGGCGGGTCATGTCGCGTTCGCGGACGTGGCGCGGGACGGGCAGGCCCTGCCGGTGGAGGTAGGCCAGTACCTCGTCGTACAGGGACGGTTCGCGGTAGGTCTCGGCGAGGGCGTCGTGGACGGCCGGGTCGCCGCGGTGGGCGCGCAGCAGCCCGGCGGACTTGTCGCCGAGGAGGAACTCCAGGTGCCGGTACATCGCCGACTGGAACCCCGACGCCCGGCCGAAGGCGGCCCGGAAGCCGTTGAACTGGGCGGGCGTCAGGGCGGCGATGGGCGCCCAGGCGCCGACCAGTGCGGTCAGCGCGCGGCGGCTGCGCGTCAGGGCGTCCATGGCCGCGTGCAGGTCGTCCTTGGCGAAGGCCACCCGTGCCGTGCGCCACTCGTGCGCGATCAGGGTGAACCACAGTTCCATCACCTGGGTGGTGACGAGGAAGCCCATTTCGTCCGGGGCCTCGGTGAGGGGGTGCTGGAGGGAGTTGAGGACGGACGCGTGGACGTACGTGTCGTAGGGGCTGGCGCCCGTGAAGGGCCGGGTCAGGGCGTCGTCCGTCACCGGCTCGTCGAGGGCGGACGTGGGGTCGTTCATCGCATCTCCTAGGAACGCGGCCGGGTCACACACCGAGGTGGGCGCCGCCGGAGGCGTCGATCCACTGGCCGGTCACCCAGCGGGCGTCGTCGCTCGCGACGAAGGAGACGACGTCGGCGATGTCCACCGGGTCGCCGAGCCGGCCGAACGTGGAGGCCTCGGAGTAGCGGCGGCGGATCTCCGGGACGGCGAGGGTGGGGTTGATCTCCGTCTCGGTGTAGCCGGGTGCGACGGCGTTGACGGTGATGCCCCGGGGTCCCAGTTCCTGGGCCAGGGAGAGGGTGAGGTAGTCGAGGGCGGCCTTGGTCATGGTGTACGAGACGATCGCCGGGAAGGCGACGCGGGTCGCGACGGAGGAGATGTTGACGATCCGGCCGCCGTCGCGCAGGCGGTCCAGGCAGCGCTGGATGATGAAGAACGGCGCCTTGGTGTTGATCGCGAAGACGCGGTCGTAGTCGGCCTCGGTCACCTGGGCGAGGGGGCGGGGGACGGTGATGCCCGCGTTGTTGACGAGGATGTCCAGGCCCGCCGGGGCGTCCCGCTCCGCCAGGGCCGCGTCGAAGGCGGACCAGAGGGTGTCGGCGTCGCCGGGGACGCCGAGTTCGGCGTGCACGGGGAAGGCGCGTCCGCCGTCGGCGTCGATCTCCTTGACGGTCCGCTCGGCGGCCGTCCGGTCGTGGCCGTAGTGGACGGCCACCAGGGCGCCCTCGCGGGCGAGGCGGCGGCTGATGGCTCTGCCGATGCCCCGGCTGCCTCCGGTGACCAGGGCGGTCTTTCCCTCGTGGCGGGCGGTGGCGGTCATCGTGGGTCTCCTTAGCTTCAGGGGCGTACGGATCAGGTGTCGAAGTCGAGGGTGATCTCGGGGGTGAGCGGCCGGGCGCGGCAGACGAGGGTGTAGCCGGCGGCGTGGTCCCGTTCGTCCAGGGCGTGCTGGCCGTCGGCCGTCACCTGCCCGGACAGGACCTTGGCGCGGCAACTGCCGCACACGCCCTCGCGGCAGGCGTACGGCACGTCGGGGTGGGCGCGCAGCAGGGCGTCGAGGAGGACCGGGTCGTGCGGCTGGACGGTGGCGACACGGCGGCGGCCGTCGAGCAGGGCGGTGACCTGGACCTGTCCCGTCCCGGGTGCGGGTGTGGCCGGTTCCGGTGGCCGCTGTGCCGTCCCCCCGGCGGTGAACAGCTCCCAGCGGACGAGCGCCGGATCGGCGCCCTCCTCGGCCAGGACCCGCCGCGCGGTGTCGACGAGGCCGGGCGGTCCGCACAGGGCGTAGGCGGTGTCCGGGCCGGGGCAGGCGTCCACGGCCGCCAGCAGGCGGCGCAGCCCGGCCGCGTCGAGCCGTCCCGCGGGCGGGCCGCCCCCGCTCCCCCGGTCCTCGCGGGTCAGTACGTGCAGGACGGTGCACCGGTCGACGAACTCGTCCTTCACCTCGGCCAGTTCGTCGGCCAGCAGGGCGTCGGCGGCGGTACGGACCGAGTGGACGAGGGTGACGCGGCAGGCCGGGTCCCGGCGCAGCGCGTGGGCGGCCATCGGGGCCAGCGGGGTGATGCCGGTGCCGCCCGCGAGGAGGACGTGGTGGGCGCCGGGCAGCTCCGGCAGGGCGAAGGCGCCGGTGGGCGGGGAGAGTTCGAGGTGGTCGCCGGGTGCGAGGCGGGTGGCGGCGTGGGTTCCGAAGCCGTCGGGGGCGCCCTGTTTGATCACCAGGCGGAGGGTCCCGGGGGCGTGCGGGGGCGGGCAGACCGAGTAGCTGCGGCGGAGTTCGCCGTCGCCGTGGCGGTGCCGGACGACGACGTGCCGGCCGGGGTGGTGGGCGAAGACCTCGCGCAGGGCGGCGGGCACGTCGAAGGTGACGGCCACCGTGTCGGCGGTCGGGTGGCGGACCTCGGTGACGCGGAGCCGGTGCCAGCGGGTGCGGGGTGAGGCGGCGGGCGGGGCGGGGGCGGCGGTGTTCACGGTGGGTGCCTTACAGCGCGGTCAGGTGGGGGAAGGGCTCGCGGCACGCCGTGCACCACAGCACCGACTGGCAGCGGGAGGGCCCGAAGGGGCTGTGCGGCCGGGTGGCCCGTGAGCCGCAGTGCGGGCAGGGCACCTCGCCGAGACCGACGAGGACCGGGCCGGGGCCGCCGGGGGCCGGGGTGACGGGCGGGGCGATGCCGTGCGCGGCGAGTCGGCGCCGGCCCTCGGGGGTGACGCGGTCCGTCGTCCAGGGCGGCGCGAGGACCTGCCGGACCCGGCCGTCGGGGTGGCCGCAGGCGGTCAGGACCTCCCGTACGGCGGCGGTGATCTCGCCCAGCGCGGGGCAGCCCAGGTAGGTGGGTGTGATCTCCACCTCCAGTACGCCGTCGGCGGCCGGGGCGACGGAGCCCACCACGCCGAGGTCGCCGAGGCCGATCACCGGCAGTTCCGGGTCCGGGAGCGCCGCCACCCGTTCGCGCACCTCCTGGGCGGAGCGGCGGGAGGTGTCCGGTTCAGTCCCGCTCACCAGGTGCCTCCGGGGAACTGCCGCCGCACCGACTGCAGTTCGGCGATGAGCGGCCCGAACTCCTCGGTGTGCAGCCCCGAGCGGCCTCCCGTGGCCGACCAGGCGGGCCGGGGCACGGTGAGCCCGGCCCGGTTGACGACCTCGGTGACCTGCCCGAGCCACGTCTCGCGCAGCGGTGCCGGGGAGGGCACCGTGCCGGAGGCGGCCAGGCGGCGCAGCACCTCGTCCTCCTCGAAGAGTTCGGCGGTGTACGGCCACACCCGTTCCAGGCCGTCCCGCATACGGCGGGCGCTCTCCTCGGTGCCGCGCCCCAGCGTCACCGTCCAGCGGTCGGCGTGCAGCCGGTGGTAGGCGACCTCCTTGGCGGCGCGGGCGCCGAACGCGGCGAGGTCGGGGTCGGCGCAGTGCGCGAGGGCCTCGTAGTACAGGACGGCGTAGTGGGTGTAGGCGAGCTGCCGGGCCACGGTCACCGCGAAGTCGCCGTTGGGGAGTTCGGTCAGCAGGGCGTTGGTGAACTCGCGGTCCGGGCGGCCGTAGGCGAGGTCGTCCTCGGTGCGGCCGGTACCGTCGAGCCGTCCGGCGCGGGTGAGCAGGGCGCGGGCGTGGCCGATCAGGTCGAGGGCGATGTTGGACAGGGCAAGGTCCTCGTCGATGGTCGGCGCGCGGGTGATCCACTGGCACAGCCGCTGGCCGAGGACGAGCGCGTCGTCGCCGAGGCGCAGCAGGTGCCGGGCCAGGTCGGGTGCGGCGGACGGTCCGTCTGGCCGGGGGTCCGGGCGCGCTGCCGGGGCGTCACTCGTGATGCTCACCTTCGGGGCCTTTCTCGGTCAGCGGCGCGAAGTGCTCGGGGTAGCGGTAGGGCTTGTGGCGGGCGCCCGCGAAGTACGGGTCGCGTTCGTCCGGGGAGGCCGTGTGGACGGCGTCGGAGCGGACCACCCACACCGACAGCGGGTCGCCCCGGCGCGTGTACAGGTCGCGGGCCGCGGCCAGCGCCGCGTCCGGTCCGGCCGCACGCACCGAGCCCACATGCTGGTGGGCCAGGCCCCGGCGGGCCCGCACGAAGACCTCCCAGGACGCCGGTGCGCCCTCCCGCGTCCCGCTCATCCGTCCTCTCCTCCCCGCGCGTCTTCGACGGCGGCGTACGCGGCGGCGGCCTCGCGGACCCAGACGCCGTCCTCGTGCGCGGCCCGGCGGTGCGCGATGCGCTGCCGCGCCCAGTGGGTGTCGTCGCCCAGTGCCTCGCGGTAGGTGTCCCAGTCGATCGGGGTGAAGTCGTAGTGGCCGCGCTCCCCGTTCCAGCGGATCGCCGGGTCGGGCAGCGTCAGGCCGAGGCGTTCGGCCTGCGGGACGCAGGAGTCCACGAAGCGCTGGCGCAGCTCGTCGTTGGTGTGGCGCTTGATTCCCCAGGCCCTCGCGCGGCGGGAGACCGCGGCGCCCGGTGCGGCGGTCCGCGCGTCGGCGCCGCCCGCCTCGGTGTCGGGCGGCCCGAACATCAGCGCCACGGCCGGCAGCCACCAGCGGTCGACCGCGTCCTGGGCCATCTCCTTCTGCTCCGGCGTCCCCTCGCACAGGGCGCGCATCAGGTCGTAGCCCTGCCGGACGTGGAACGCCTCCTCCTGGCACACGCGGCGCATCGCCCGGGCGTACGGCCCGTAGGAGGTACGGCACAGGGGTGCCTGGTTGATGACGGCGGCGCCGTCCGTCAGCCACGCGATGGCCCCGGTGTCCGCCCACGTGAGCGCGGGGTGGTTGAAGGTGGCGGAGGCGCGCTGCTGCCCGCGGTGCAGGGCGTCCAGCAGGTCGGCGCGGTCCACGCCGAGCGTCTCGGCGGCGGAGTACAGGTACAGGCCGTGACCGGCCTCGTCCTGGACCTTGGCGATGAGGACCGACTTGCGGTGCAGGGACGGGGCGCGGGTGAGCCAGGCGCCCTCCGGCTGCATGCCGATGATCTCGGAGTGGGCGTGCTGGGCGATCTGGCGGACCAGCATGCGGCGGTATCCGTCGGGCATCCAGTCGCGCGGTTCGATCGTCTCACCGGCGGCGACGAGCGCGTCGAAGCGCGCGAGCAGGTCGCTCTCGTCCACGGCGGGGGCGGTGGCCGGCGCGGTCACCGGGCACCGCCCGGGCGTCCGGTGACCGCCGCGGCGGTGCCGTACCGCGGGCACCGTCCGGGGGTGCCTGCCCGTACCGGCTGCCTGGGCACGCGCATCACTCCTTCGGTTCGGGACCGCCCGCGCGGGGCCGGGCGGAGCGGGTGGCTTCGTAGCGGAAAGAGGCCCCGGGCGCGGCCCGGCTATCCCCGCGGCGCCCGGTTCGGTCGCGTGACAAAGCTCACGGGCCGGTC
>NZ_JBSFVD010000063.1:0-8958 GCF_053592135.1 Streptomyces sp. NPDC002784
TAGTCGACGTGGACGAGCCCGAAGCGCTTGTCGTAGCCGTAGGCCCACTCGAAGTTGTCGAGCAGGGACCAGGCGTAGTAGCCGGCCAGCGGGGCTCCCTTGCGCACGGCGCGGGCGCACGCGGCCACATGCTGCTCCAGGTAGCGGGCGCGGTCGGGGTCGTCGACGCTGCCGTCGGGGCCGACGGTGTCGGGGAAGGCGGAGCCGTTCTCGGTGACGTACAGCCGGCCGACGCCGTAGTCATCGGTCAGCCTCAGCAGGAACGCCTCCAGACCGCCCGCGTCGATCTGCCAGTCCATCCCGGTGCGCGGCACGTCGGGCAGGCGCACCTCTCGGGCGTACGGGACGGGGCCGGCCGGGTCGTCGGCGACCGTGACGGGGAAGTAGTAGTTCAGGCCGTGCCAGTCGAGCGGGACGGCCATCACCTCCAAGTCGCCGGGGCGCTCCGGGAGTTCGACGCCGTACAGCTCGCGCATGTCGGCGGGGAAGCCGCGGCCGTAGACCGGGTCGAGCCACCAGCGGTTGGTGTGGCCGTCCATGCGGGCGGCGGCGGCGATGTCCTCCGGGCGGCTGGAGGCGGCCTCGACGGTGGAGTGGTTGGTCACGAGGCCGACCTGGGCGCCGGGAGCGGCGGCGCGGATGGCCTGGGTGGCGAGGCCGTGACCGAGCAGCAGGTGGTACGAGGCCTGTACGGCTGCGGTGAGGTCGGTGAGGCCGGGTGCCATCCGGCCTTCCAGGTGGCCGATCCAGGCCGAGCAGAGCGGCTCGTTGAGGGTCGCCCACTGGGTGACGCGGTCGCCGAGGCGCCCGGCGACGGCGGAGGTGTAGGCGGCGAGGTGCTCGGCGGTGTCGCGTACGGTCCAGCCGCCGCGGTCCTGGAGGACCTGGGGCAGGTCCCAGTGGTAGAGGGTGATGCTGGGGGTGATGCCCGCCGCGAGGAGGGCGTCGACGAGACGGTCGTAGAAGTCGAGGCCCGCCGCGTTGACCGGGCCGTCGCCGCCGGGGACCACGCGTGGCCAGGCGATGGACATCCGGTAGGTGTCGGTGCCCAGCTCCTTCATGAGGGCGATGTCCTCGGGCCACCGGTGGTAGTGGTCGCAGGCCTCGTCGCCGTGGTCGTCGTTGTCGATCTTTCCCGGGGTGTGGGAGAAGGTGTCCCAGATCGACGGTGCCCGGCCGTCCTCGGCGACGGCGCCCTCGATCTGGTAGGCGGATGTGGCCGTACCCCACGTGAAGTCGTCGGGGAAGGCGGCGAGGTCTATCGAATCGGACACAGAGGGTGCCTCTCTGGGGTGATCGGAGGAGGTGAGATCAGAGAAAGGGGGGCGCGGGCCGCTACTTGACGGCGCCGGCGGTCAGGCCGGTGACGAGGTAGCGCTGCAGGAGCAGGAAGCCGGCGACGACGGGCAGGCTGACGACGAGCGAGGCGGCCATGATCTGGTTCCAGTACACGTCGTTCTGGGTGGAGTAGCCCTGGAGCCCGACCGCGAGGGTGCGGGTGGTGTCGTTGGTCATGACGGAGGCGAAGAGGACCTCGCCCCAGGCGGTCATGAACGCGTAGACGGCGACGGCGACGATGCCGGGGATCGCGGCCGGCACGACGACCCGGAACAGGGCGCCGAGCGGCCCGCAGCCGTCGACCTTTGCCGCCTCGTCGAGGTCCTTGGGGACCGAGTCGAAGTACCCGATCAGCATCCAGATCGAGAACGGCAGCGAGAAGGTCAGATAGGTGAGGATCAGGCCGCCGCGGGAGCCGAACAGGGCGATGCCGGTGGCGTTGCCGATGTTGACGTAGATGAGGAACAGCGGCAGCAGGAAGAGGATGCCGGGGAACATCTGCGTGGACAGCACCGTGACCGTGAAGACGCGCTTGCCGCGGAAGGTGTAGCGGCTGACCGCGTAGGCCGCGAACACCGCGATGGTGACGGAGCAGACGGTCGCCGCCCCGGCCACGATCAGCGAGTTCATGAAGTAGTCGGCCAGCGGCACCGTCTCCCAGATGTCGAAGTAGGGGCGGACGGTGAGACTCGAGGGCATCCACTGGAACTTCCCCGACACGTCCTCCAGCGGCTTCAGCGAGCTGGAGATCATCACGTAGACGGGCAGCAGTACGAAGCCCGCGAGGAGCGTCAGGAAGATCCGCCGGCTCCACAGGAAGGACTGCGGCGCGGCCATCGGAGAGCGGGCCTGACGCACGGACCGGCTAGGCATCGGTGGCCTTCCTTCCGCGGGAGGTGAGCGCGAGGTAGGCGCCCGTCACCAGGAGCAGGAACAGCAGCAGCAGAACCGACATGGCGGAGCCGGTGCCGAAGTTCCAGGTCTGGAACGAGGACTGGTAGATGTGCAGGGAGATGAGGTCCGCGGCCTCCGGTGCCGCCTCGCCGAACAGCACGAAGGGGGTGTTGAAGTCGTTGAACGTCCACAGGAACAGCACCAGCACGAGGACCTGGTTGACCGGGCGCAGGGACGGCAGGGTGATGCGGCGGATCTGCTGCCAGATGCCGGCGCCGTCGAGCGCGGCGGCCTCGTACATCTCGCGGGGGATGTTCTGCAGCCCGGCCATGACGATGAGGAAGGCGAACGGCCAGCCCTTCCATACCGAGACGACGAGCAGGGCGATGAAGCTGTTGTCGCCGATGAGCCAGAACGGCGCGCTGTCGGTGAGCCCGAGCTGGTCGTGGATCACGTGGTTCACCAGGCCGTTGTCCCGCTGGAACATGAACGCCCAGGTGATGACGGCCGCGTAGACCGGCAGCGCGTACGGCACGAGGAAGAGCGTGCGCAGGAAGCCGCGGCCGCGGAAGCTCTCCTGCATGAAGATGGCGGCGGCCACCCCGAGGAGCCAGCACAGGCCGACCGAGAGCACGGTGAACAGGCAGGTCGTGACGAACGACTTCAGCAGGGCCTCGCCGATGGGGGCGTTGAAGTCGACCGCGAGGGAGTAGTTGTCGAATCCGGTCCAGGGAGCTGTGGTCCAGTCGCGGATGTAGAACTGGGTGAGTTCCCTGAAGCTGACGGCGATGCCGATGACCATCGGCACCAGATGAACCAGGAGTTCGAGCAGGAGGGCGGGGAGCAGCAGGAGGTACGGCAGGCCGATGCGGCGCAGCCGCCCGAAGCGGCGCGTGCGCGCCGCTTCGGGGGGGCTCTTGCGTGCCTTCCGCTCGCCTGTGCCAGGGGCAGCGGTGAGAGTCATCTAGGTGTCCGTACTCAGCTCTTGGGCATCTGCTGCTGGGCCTTCTCAAGCTTGGCCCGTACCGATTCGGTGGTGATGGCCCGGCCCGCGGCGGCGTCGGCGAACAGCTCCTTGACGGCGGTGCCGACGACGGTCTCGAACTGCGACTCCTCGGGCACCTGCGGCAGCGCGGTGGCGCTGGTCGCCAGGGTCTCGCGCAGGACGGCGAGCGAGGGGCTGTTGAAGGCCGGGTCCTCCTGGGCGGCCTTGACCGGCGGGATGGAGCCGTACGCCTTGTTGAGGATGACCTGCTCTTCCTCGCTGGTCATGAAGTTGACGAACTTCTTGGCGCCGTCGATGTTCTTGGTGTTCTTGAAGACGGCGAGGTTGATGCCGGCGACCATGGAGTTGGTGTTGGCGCCCTCACCGGGGGTGCCGGACTGGACGGGAGCGGGCGCCACGCCCCACTCGTCGTCCTTCATGCCCTGGGACTTGAAGGTGGCCGAGGCGGTCTGCCACAGCACCATGCCGGTCTTGTCCTTGGCGAAGTCGCTGAGGGACTGGTTCTGCGCGTACTCGGCGTTGCCGGGCGCGATGATCTTGTCCTTGGCCATCAGGTCGACGTACTGCTTGACCGCCGCGACGGCGCCGTCGGAGGTGAAGTCCGGCTTGCCGTCGGGGGTGAAGAAGTCCGCGCCGTGCTGCTTGCCGAGGACGAACACCTGGTGGATGTTGTTGGAGAGGTTCGAACCCTCGGCGCCGAGGCCGTTGCTGCCCTTGGCGGTGAGCTTCTTGCCGGCCTCGACCAGCTCGTCCCAGGTGGCCGGGGGCTTCTCGATGCCGGCCTCGGCGAAGAGCTTCTTGTTGTAGTAGAGCGCGTAGGCCATGGAGTACAGCGGTACGGCGGCGGGGTCCTGGCCCTGGACACCGGTGGAGCCGAGCGCGGAGTCGACGAAGCGGTCCTTGCCGCCGATCGCCTCGAAGTTCTTCGCGTCCCAGGGCAGCAGGGCGCCGGTGGCCTGGAGGGAGGCGCTCCAGGTGTTGCCTATGTTCAGGACGTCGGGTCCCTGGCCGGAGGTGGTGGCGGTGAGGATGCGGTTGAGCAGGTCCGACCAGGGCACCACCTCCAGCTTCACCTTGATACCGGTCTCCTTCTCGAACTTGTCGAGTTCGGGCTGGAGGACCTTCTTGTCCACCTCCAGGTTGGCACCCTGGTTGGAGGCCCAGTACGTGAGGGTCTTGGGCTTGTCGTTGGACCCCTCCGAGCCGGACGAGCCCCCGCCGCAGGCAGCCGCGGTGAGAACGAGGGAGAGGGTGACGACGCCGACGGCTGCGGCTCTGATTCTGCGCATGACTCCAAGGGCCCTTCCGGGGAGGTGGATGGACTTCGCCTGCGGGGAGGGTGCGACACGACTGGCGTCCCGCGTTCGAGGCCTGAAGCACCCCACCGCTTAATTCACGGTGTGAGTTAAACCTCAAGTGAAGGTCGCGTCAAGGGCTCCGCCCCATGTAAGTTGCGTGCAGGACATCCAAGACGAGGGGGCAGGGTGACAATGCGCAGCGGCCGTACGGTGCGTGACCTGCGGCGGGCGAACCGCACCGCGGTGTTGCAACGGTTGTATTTCGACGGGCCCCTGAGCCGCTTCTCGCTCGGCCCGGTCACCGGGCTGAGTTCGGGCTCGGTGAGCAACGTGGTGTCCGAGCTGGTCGCCGAGGGCCTGGTCGAGGAGGCCGGCAGCGTCGACTCGGCCGGCGGCCGTCCCCGCACGCTCCTGCGCATCAGCGCGCACAGCGGCTACATGATCGGCGTGGACGTCGGTGAGACGCGGGTGCGGATCGAGCTCTTCGACCTGGCACTCACCGAACTCGCCCGGGTGGAGAAGCCGCTCGCGACCGAGGGTCCGCGGCGCGTCGACCGCTACGACGTCGGTGTCGTGGTCGGTCACCTCCGCGACGGCATAACCGAGGTGCTGAGCCAGGCCGGGATCCCCGCGGAGCGGTTGCTCGGCGTCGGCATCGGCGTCCCCGGCATCGTCGCCAGGAGCGCACAGGACGGCGCCGTCGTGCACGGCCAGACCATCGGCTGGGACGCCGTCCCGCTGGAGCGGCTGCTGCGCGAGTCCCGGCTGCTGCCCGAGAGCGTGCCGTACTACATCGACAACGGTGCCAAGACGCTCGGCCAGGCGGAGATGTGGTTCGGCGCCGGACGGGGCGCGCAGAACGCCGTGGTGGTCCTCTTCGGTTCCGGTGTCGGCGCCTGCGTCGTCACCGACGACATGCGGTCCGGCCGGGCCGTGGAATGGGGGCATCTGACCGTACGGGTGCGGGGGCGGCAGTGCCGCTGCGGCGCCAAGGGCTGCCTGGAGGCGTACGCCGGTTCCGAAGCGCTCCTGGAACGGTGGGCCGAGGCCGGCGGGCGGCCCCCGGCGGGCGTGGACGAAGAGACCGCGCTGACCGCCATGCTCGCCGCCGCGTACCCCACCCCCGACGCCGACGGGACGACCGCGCCGACCGACGCGACCGCGCTGGCCGTCCTGGAGGAGACGGCCGAGTACCTCGGCGCCGGCTTCTCCGACCTGATCAACCTGTTCCAGCCCGAGCGTGTCCTCGTCGGCGGCTGGGCCGGCCTCCAGCTCGGCCGGCGCTTCCTGGACACGGTGCGGACGTACGCCGCGTCGTACTCGCTGAAGTACCCGGCCGGGCGCGTCGAGATCGATCTGGGCACCCTCGGACCGGACGCCGTCACCGTAGGAGCCGCGATCCTGCCCCTCGCGGACTTCTTCGCCCGCGGTGGCCGCCGCCCCGAGGCGGCCCCGGAGGAGCAGAGCCCCATGTGGCAGAACAGCCTGCGGGAACGGGCGGCCCAGTGAACGGCCACCGCAAGTGGCCTTGGACCGCGCGAAGTTGAAAGAGCCCGCCCGGCCGCACAGCGCCCTCTCGGCGGTCGAGCGCCCGACCACCTCGCCTTCGTACCCCCCGCACCCCTTCGTCAGCCCTACTGCGATGCGTCAGCCGCGCTCGCTCCAGCCGCCCCTCCGGATTTGGCTCACCAGGCTGATTTCGGCGAGTCTGAATTACGGGCGTTACCTGAAGGCTGAAGAGCCCTGTGCCGGGGCAGCCGACAGGTAGCCGCGCGATGCTGCCTGAGTGCAGTGTGAAGTTTGTGTGACGATCATGTGAGACGGGGACGGGGCGCATGGGACAGACCGTGGGGGACGAGGGACAGAAGACGGGGGACAGGGGTCCGCTGTGGGCGTCGGCCGCCTATGACGGCGATTCCTCCTGCATCGGCGCCGCGCGGCACCTGGCCACCGGCTTTCTCAGCGACGTGGAGGCCATGCACGGGGTGCCGGTGTCCGAGCGGGCGCTGGGCATGACGCAGCTGGTGGTCAGCGAACTGGTCACCAACGCGGTGAAGTACGCGCCAGGACCGGTCATGCTCGATCTGCGGATCGTCGGCGGCGCGGTACGGGTATCGGTGTGGGACAGCGACCCGGTCCTGCCGGACGTCGCCGCCACCGACCCGCGGCGAGTCGGTCGGCACGGCCTGGAGATCACCCTCGCGGTCAGCCAGGGTTACGAAGTCCACCGGGAACCGGTCGGCAAGCGCGTCACGGCACTGATCGCGCTGGCCGACGACCCCGGCGGGCACATCGCCGGCAGCACGAATCCGTGACGTCCCTTCACCCGAGCCGGATGCCCACGATGCACGTGTCGTCGTCGGTGTCGGAGTTGCTGTAGGTCAGCAGGCGGTCCAGTTGCTGGTCGAGCGTGCTGGGCGCCGTGCGGGCGGTGGTCAGCAGGTGGACCAGGGACTCCTCCACGGACCGGTCGCGGCGTTCGATCAGACCGTCCGTGTACATCAGCAGGGTGTCCCCCTCGGCCAGTTGGATCTCACTCTCCTCGTACCCGACCTCGGGCAGCGCTCCGAGCAGCATCCCCTTGACCAGGGGCAGCGCAGCCGCGTCACTGCCCTGGACGAGCACGGGCGGCAGATGGCCCGCCCTCGCCCAGCGGAGCGTCCGCAGGGCCGGGTCGTACAGACCGCACACCGCCGTCGCGGTGACGGCGCCCGTCAGGTGGTGCGCCACGATGTTGAGCCACGACAGCAGCTGTCCCGGCCCGGCACCGGTCACCGCCAGGCCACGCAGGGCGTTGCGCAGGACGACCATGCTGGTCGCGGCCTCTATGCCGTGCCCCGCCACGTCGCCCACGCACAGCAGCACCTGCCCGGAGGGCAGCTCGACGGTGTCGTACCAGTCGCCACCCACCAGCTGCTCGGTTTCCGCGGGCCGGTAGCGGACGGCCACCTGGAGGCCGGGGACCTCCAGCGGTGTCTGCTCGGGCGGCATGATGGCGTGCTGCAGCTGCAGGGTGAGCCGGTTGCGTTCGGTGGCCTGCTGCTCGGTGTGCGCCAGCTGGTCGCGGGTGGCGGCGAGCGCCACCTCGGTCCAGTGCTGGGCGGAGATGTCCTGGCAGGCACCGCGGACGAGGAGCAGCCGGTCGTCGGTGTCGAGCACCGGCTCGGCGACGATGCGGATGTGGCGGGTCACCCCGTCCGGTCGCTGGAGCCGGAAGGCCGCGGCGGCCGGCCGCCGGTGGTGCAGCAGCGTGCGCAGGAATTGACGGATGGCGATGCCGTCGTCCGGATGCGCGTGGGCCGGCAGATGCTCCAGGGGCACCGGGGTGCTCGACTGCGGGCGCCCGTAGAGGTCGAACAGCTGCCCGTTCCAGGTGATCTCACCGGTCAGCACGTTCTCCTCGAAGCCGCCGATGCGGCCCAGGCGCTGGGCGTGCTGGAGCAGGCTCGCCAGTCGCGCCGTCTCGTCCTCGATGCGCCAGATGAGGAGGACGGTGGTGCCGTGCCGGCTGATGCTGATGTCCGCGACCGCCGAGAGGGGAACCTGGTCGACCAGGGCGGTGAGGTTCATCCGGCGGGCCCGGAAGGGTTCACCGGTGGCGTACACGTGCTCGATGCGGTGGAACAGCTCGCTGTCCCCCGCGGCCATCGGGTACGCCTCCAGCAGCAGCGCGCCGCTCACCACCGCACGAGCCCGGCCGGCCGGGTCCAGGAAGCGGTTGTTGACGTGCTGGATACGGAAGTCCACCAGGTTACCGGCGTCGTCCAGGTGGGGCACCAGGACCAGTGCGGGATCGTGCAGGCCGTCGGCCAGGTCCATCAGCTCCGCGGCGTCCGGCAGGACGCGCGGTTCCTGGGCGGGCCCGTGCAGCAGCGTGTAGGTCTCCAGCGTGTGACCGCACAGCTCCGCCAGGGCCTCCACCTGGCGGACGATCTGCGGCGGCTGCGGCCCCAGGGGCGAAGGCCAGGCGATCTCCAGTACGCCGTGGATGCGGCCTCCGGTGCCGGCGGGCAGGGCTGCCCGGCCTCCGTGCGGATGGTGGTGCAGGCCGATGCTGGGCAGTCCGGTCTCCGCGAGGGACGTGATCCACTGCCCCGTGCGCTCGGTGAGGCCGCGCCGCGCCACCGTCGCCACGTCCGGAGGGACGTACCGCCAGCGATCGGCCTCGGCCGGGGAGAACCCGGCGCTGCCCGCCAGGGTGAGCGAACCGTCGGACCCCGCGGCCCACACCGCCACGGCCACCGCGCCGAGCGGGCGCAGCGCCTGCTCCAGCAGGGCTTCGGCGACTGCCTGGGTGTCGTCCGCGGCCAGTGCGCCGCTCTCCGCCGCGCGCAGGCGTACGGCGGCGGACTCGGCCTTGGCCTCCTCGGCGGCCCTGGTGGCGGCGAGGAACGCGTCCGTTACCTCGGACATCCGGTCCCG
>NZ_JBSFVD010000064.1:0-8833 GCF_053592135.1 Streptomyces sp. NPDC002784
CGGAACGTCGGATCACCCGACACATCCGTCCGCAGCACCAGCGTATTGACGAAGAAGCCGACCAGGTCATCCAGGCTGTCATCCGTGCGCCCGGCGACCGCAGTGCCGAGCGGGACATCGGTGCCCGCACCCAACCGGCTCAGCAACGCCGCCACCGCGGCCTGCAACACCATGAACAGCGTCGTCCCGCTCTCCCGCGCCAACCCCACCAGACCCGCATGCAGCTCCACACCCGAACGCGCCCGCACCATCGCACCCCGATGCGACGCCACCGGCGGACGCGCCCGGTCCACCGGCAGCTCCAGCTCCTCCGGGAGGTCGGACAGGGCGTCGGTCCAGTAGCGCAGCTGGTGCAGGGCGAGGCTGTCCTCGTCGCGCTCGTCACCGAGCAGGTCCCGCTGCCAGAGGGCGTAGTCGGCGTACTGCACCGGTAGCGGCGCCCAGTTGGGGGCGTGGCCCGCCGCGCGTGCCTCGTAGGCGCGGCCGAGGTCGCGGGTGAGCGGGGCCATGGACCAGCCGTCACCGGCGATGTGGTGCAGGACGAGCACCAGCACGTGTTCGTCCTCAGCGACCTCGAACAGGGTGGCGCGGATGGGCAGTTCGACGGCCAAGTCGAAGACGTGCTCGCCCGCCTGCCGTGCCGCTTCGGTCACCTCGTCCGCACCGCAGGGCTTGATGTCGAAGGGCACGTCCGGGCTCGGGACGATGAACTGGTGAGGTTCGCCATCGGGGTTGGGGAGGATCGTGCGCAGGGCCTCGTGGCGTACGGTGACGTCGTTGAGGGCCGCGCGCAGGGCGTCGTAATCCAGGGAGCCGCGCAGCCGTACGGCGAGCGGCACGTTGTAGGTGACTCCGCTCTCGTCCCACTCCCGCAGGAACCACAGCCGCTGCTGGGCGTACGACAGCGGAATCCGTTCGGGGCGTTGCTCGGCGGGCGTCAGCGCGGGGCGCGGGCGCACGTCGTCGGTGCGCAGTCCCGCGGCCAGGCCGGCAGGGGTGGGGGTGGCGAAGAGGGTGCGGACACCGACCTCCGCGCCGAGGGTGCTGCGGATGCGGCTGATCAGGCGGGTGGCCGTCAGGGAGTGGCCGCCGATGGTGAAGAAGTTCTCGTCGGCGCCGACGCGGGAGATGCCCAGTATCTCGGCGAAGAGTCCGCAGAGGACTTCCTCCTCCGGGGTGCGCGGTGCGCGGCCTTCGGCATCGCCGCCGACCAGGGGCTCGGGCAGGGCCTTTCGGTCGAGCTTGCCGTTCGTGGTCAACGGCAGCGCATCCAGCACGACACAGGAGGCCGGAACCATGTACTCAGGCAACGTTCCGCCGACGAACCGGCGCACTTCCTCAGTGTCAAGGCGACTGCCCTCGGCGGGAACGACGTAGGCGACAAGGCGCTTGTCACCCGGCCGGTCCTCACGCACCACCACCGCGCACTGCACGATCCGCTCATGCCGCGTCAGAACAGCCTCGATCTCCCGCGGCTCGATCCGGAACCCCCGCACCTTCACCTGATCATCCGCACGGCGCAAAAACTCCAGCGCACCATCCGAACGCCACCGACCCAAATCCCCCGTCCGATACATACGCTCACCCGCCCCACCGAACGGACAGGCAACAAACCGCTCCCCCGTCAGACCCGCACGCCCCACATACCCATGCGCCAGACCCGAACCCGCCACATACAACTCCCCCGGCACCCCCACCGGCACCGGCCGCAAACCCCCATCCAGAACAAACACCCGCTTGCCGGCCAACGGCACCCCGATCGGCACCGAAGCCGCACCCTCCACCACCCCAGCCACCACATGACTGGTGGTGAACCCCATCGACTCCACCGGCCCATAACCATTCAGCACCCGAAGCCCCGGATGACGCTCACACACCCGCGCCACATGCGACACCGACGCGGCCTCACCCGCCGTCATCACCGTCCGCAACCCCGCAAACAACCCCGGATAGTCATCCACCAGCACGTTGAACAAACTCGCCGACAGCTGCAACACCGTCACACCACACCCGGCCACCAGCCCCGCGATCTCATCCAGATCCGTCCGCGACCCCACCGGCAACACCGTCCGCCCACCATGGAACAGCGCCGAGAACACCTCCAACGCAAACGCATCCCACGACACCGGCGACGACTGCAAATACACATCATCCGCCCGGAACTCCAGATAATCCGGACCCACAAACGTCGACACCAACGCCCGATGCGGAGCCACCACACCCTTCGGCCGCCCCGTCGAACCCGACGTGAACATCACACACGCCGCATCCCACCCACCACACACCACAGCCGGATCGGAGTCGTCCCGTGCCGCTATCAGTGCGGCCTCACGGTCGAGCAGGACACGGCGCAGCCCGGACTCGGGCAGCGGGCGAGCGAGATCGTCGCGGGTCACGAGAACGCGAACGCCGGCGTCGGTGACGACAGTGGCCAAACGCTCCGCCGGGAAGCCCGGATCCAGCAGCGTGTAAGCCGCCCCCGCCTTCAGCACACCCAGCAACGACACGATCAACTCAGGCCCACGCTCAAGATGAACCCCGACCACATCACCGGAGGCCACACCCACATCGACGAGATGACGAGCCAGCCGATTCGCCCGAGCATTCACCTCCCCATACGTCAGCTCCACCCCACCCTGAACCAACGCCACCGCATCCGGCACAACCCGCACCCGCGCCTCGAACACCCCAGGCACCGAACGCCCATCCACCGCACCAGACCCGGCACCACTCCACTGCTCCAGAACGCGCTCCTCCTCCACGCCGAGCAGCGGTACCGAAGCGAGGGGCATGTCGGCGTCGGCGACGACGGCCTCCATGAGCCGGGCGAGTCGGTCGACCATTTCCACGACGGTGCTCTCGTCGTAGAGGTCGGCGGCGTACTCCACGTCCCAGCTCAGCCCGGCCGGACGACCGTCCTCCCCGGCGATCTCCTCCACGAAGAAGGTCAGGTCGAACTTCGCCGCCGGGTGCTCCAGGGGTTGCGTGGCAGCCTGGGCGCCGGCGAACTGGTAGACCCCGTCGATGTTGTTCTGGAGGACGAGCATGGTCTGGAAGAGGGGGTGCCGGGCGGTCGACCGGGCGGGGTTGACCGCCTCCACCACCCGCTCGAACGGCAGATCCTGATGCGCATACGCCTCCAAGTCGGAGGCCCGCACCCGACCCAGCAGCTCACGGAACGTCGGATCACCCGACACATCCGTCCGCAGCACCAGCGTATTGACGAAGAAGCCGACCAGGTCATCCAGGCTGTCATCCGTGCGCCCGGCGACCGCAGTGCCGAGCGGGACATCGGTGCCCGCACCCAACCGGCTCAGCAACGCCGCCACCGCGGCCTGCAACACCATGAACAGCGTCGTCCCGCTCTCCCGCGCCAACCCCACCAGACCCGCATGCAGCTCCACACCCGAACGCGCCCGCACCATCGCACCCCGATGCGACGCCACCGGCGGACGCGCCCGGTCCACCGGCAGCTCCAGCTCCTCCGGGAGGTCGGCCAACGCCGCTTGCCAGTAGGCGAGTTGGCGGGCGGCGAGGCTGTCGGGGTCGCGTTCGTCGCCGAGCAGGTCCCGCTGCCAGAGCGTGTAGTCGGCGTACTGCACGGACAGTGGGGCCCATTCGGGGGTACGGCCGGCCACGCGTGCCGAGTACGCGGTGCTCAGGTCACGGGCCAGGGGCGCCATGGACCAGCCGTCACCGGCGATGTGATGCAGCACGAGCGCCAGCACGTGCTCCTGCTCACCGATCTCGAACAGGTCGGCGCGCAGCGGGTGTTCGGTCGCGAGGTCGAAGACGTGACCGGCGGCATCGGTGAGCAGGGCGGGCAGCCGGTCCTCGGTCGCTGAGGTGACGCGCAGGGTGAGGCCGGGCGTGGTGAGGATGTGCTGGCGCGGTTCGCCGTCGACGGCCGGGAAGAGGGTGCGCAGGGCTTCGTGGCGCAGGGCCACGTCGTTGAGGGCGGCTTCGAGGGCGGTGCCGTCCAGGGGGCCGCGCAGCCGGACCGCGAGCGGGATGTTGTACGTCGATCCGCCGTCCTCCCACTCCCGCAGGAACCACAGGCGCAGCTGGGCGAAGGACAGCGGGACCGGGTCGGGGCGCTGTTCGGCGACCGTGAGCTGGGGCCGGCGCTCGCCGCTGTCGCGCAGGACGGCGGCGAGTTCGGCGACGGTGGGCGCGGCGAACAGCGTGGGGAAGGTGATCTCGGCGCCGAGGGCGCTGCGGATGCGGCTGATCAGCCGGGAGCCGAGCAGCGAGTGGCCGCCGAGGCGGAAGAAGCTCTGGTCGATGCCGACTCGTTCGAGGCCCAGGATCTGGGCGAAGAGCTGGCAGAGGACTTCCTCGTCGGGTGTTCGGGGCGGCCGTATGCCGTCCGTCTGGGCGGCGGGGGCGGGCAGGGCTTTGCGGTCGATCTTGCCGTTGGAGTTGAGCGGGAGCGAGTCCAGCACCACGAACGCGGTGGGCACCATGTACGGGGGCAGTTCCTCGGCGGCTCGCGCGGCGAGGTCGTCGGGGTCGGGGGTGCCGGACTCGCCCGGGACGACGTAGGCGACCAGGCGCTTGTCGCCCGGCCGGTCCTCGCGGACGACGACGATGCGCCGGCCGACGCCCGGGAGGCGGCCCAGTACGGCCTCTATCTCACCGAGTTCGATGCGGAAGCCGCGGATCTTCACCTGGGCGTCGGCCCGGTTCACGAACTCGATCACGCCGTCGGGCAGCAGACGTACCAGGTCGCCCGTGCGGTACATGCGCTCGCCGGGGCGGTCCGGGCAGGCGACGAACCGTTCCGCCGTCAGTGCGGGCCGGGCGATGTAGCCGCGGGCCACGCCGGCGCCCGCGAGGTACAGCTCGCCCGTCGCCCCTTCGGGCACCTGGCGCAGGGAGTCGTCCAGGACGTGGGCGGCCATGCCGTCCATGGCGCGTCCGATGGGGACGGTCGCTCCGACGCGGTGGGGCGGGCGCAGCGCGAGGAAGGTGGCGAACGTGGTGGTCTCGGTGGGACCGTAGACATGGACGAACTCGGTGTGCGGGCAGCGGTCGAGGACGCGCTGGATCGCCTCGGGCGAGCAGGCCTCGCCGCCGCTCCATACCTGCCGCACCAGGTCGAAGACCTCGGGGTCCTCCTCGGCGACGAGGTTGAACAGGGCGGTGGTCAGGAACAGGCTGGTGACGCCGTGCTGTTCGGTGACGCGGCGCAGGGTGCGCGGGTCGAGCTGGCCGGGCGGGGCGAGCACGGCCTGGTGGCCGGCGAGGAGCGGCACCCACAGTTCGTAGGTGGCCGCGTCGAAGGCGTGCGAGGAGTGGACAAGGACACGGCGCTGTGCCTCGCCGTCCCAGCAGTGGTCGGCGGCGAGGGCGAGGATGTCCCGGTGGATCACGGCGACGCCCTTGGGCGCGCCCGTGGAGCCGGAGGTGAACATGACGTAGGCCAGCCCGAGCGGGTCGATGACCGTGCCGGGGTCGGTGTCGGGACAGCCGGCGAGGGCGGTGTCGTCGTCCACGGCGAGCGTGGTCACCAGGCCGTCGAAGAGGTCGCCCGGGTGGGTGGCGCGGTCGGTGAGCAGTACGGCGGCACCGGTCTGCTCGATGACCGCGCGCATGCGGGCGGCGGGGTAGGAGGGGTGCAGTGGCACATAGGCGGCGCCCGCTTTGAGGATCGCGAGCAGGGCCACCACCAGGTCGGCGGAACGTTCCATCAGTACGGCCACGGCGCTCTCGGGGCGGTCGCCCACCCCGAGCCCGGCCAGCCGGTGCGCCAACCGGTTGGCCGCGCGGTCGAGTTCGCCGTAGGTGAGGAGCGTGCCGTCACCGCGCAGGGCCACGGCGTCGGGGGCCCGCCTGACCTGTGCGGTGAACGCGGCCACGACATGGCCGAAGTGGTCCGGGCCGGTACGGCCGTTGTCGTCGCCCACCGCTCCGCTGCCCTGCCGGGCCTCGGCTCCGGTCGACGAGATACCGTCGTAGGGCATGTCCGCGTCACGATGGGTCGGCATGGCTTTCCACTCCACCTTGTCTGGGGTTGATGGATCTCACGAACGGAAAATGCGGGGGCCGGCCGGCGGGCCGGGGCTCAGGCCGAGTAGACGCCGGGGAGTTTCGGGTAGGCGCTGGCCTGCCACACGGAGTCGACCCCCGTGACATAGCGGGTGAGCCGTTCCAGGCCGATACCGAATCCGGAACTGGCCGGAATTCCGGCGCGGGCCATGTCCAGATACCAGCCGTACTTGGCGGGGTTCTCCCCGGTCTCCCGCATACGGGTCACGATCCGCTGGTATTCGTGTTCGCGTTCGCTGCCGCTGGCTATCTCGCCATATCCCTCGGGCAGCAGCAGATCGAAGTTGCGCAGCACACCCGGGTTCTCGCGGCTCTCGCGGTCGTAGAAGCCGCGCGAGCCCTTCGGGTAGTCGGTGACGAAGAAGGGGCGGGCGGTCTCTCGCGAGATCCGCGCCTCGTCGGCCCAGGCGATCTCGGCATGCGGGTCGCCGCCCACCCGGGCGACGGCGTCGGCGTGCGACATCACGTCGAAGGGGCCGGCCAGCACCTCCTGGAACCGGCTCGTGTCCCGGCCGAGCCGCGTCAGCTCCTCCCCCATGGTGGCGGTGGCCTCGCGGACGGCGGTGACCACGATGCCCTGGGCGACCCGCATGATCTCCTCGCGGGAGTGGCCGGCGGCCTCGACGTCGATCTGGTGGAACTCGGCCAGATGGCGGCCGGTGTCGGCGGTCTCCGGGGGCTCCAGACGGACGTTGGGCGCGATGCAGAAGATCTTGTCGAAGGCGTGCAGCGAGGCCTGCTTGTAGAGGATCGCGCTCGTCATCAGCTTGTAGCGGCGGCCGTAGTAGTCGATGTCGACCTGCTTGGCGCCACGCACTCCGGGGTCGGTGACGGGACCGATGATCGGCGCGCACAGTTCCACGAAACCGGCCTCGTCGAGATGTCTGCGTATCGCCATCAGAATGCGGTGCTGAATACGCAGGACATCACGCGTGACCGGGTCGGAGAGATGTTCCTGCGGGGATTGCGGCGGGCGTTTCCGATGAAGTGACGGCGTTTCCTTCAGGACCACTGACATGTGAGGTCTCGATTCTCTGAAGAGGGCGTGCCAACCGGGCCGATCGGGTCCGGCCGACGGCGGCTCCGGCTGATTTCAGCAGGAGATTAGTAGGCGGTCTTTCGGTCAATCGGCAGTTGAGTACGGCAGATTCGCGGAACTTCGTGTGGCGGCCCCTGAACGGGTCCGTGCGGCAAAGGCGCGGCGACGAAGCGCGGCGAAGGGGGTGGCGAAGGGGACGGCCGGGCCCTAGCCGACGAGCCGGCGTTCCAGGAACGCCACGCCCTGATCGACGGCCAGGAGCCGCCAGGCCTGCTTGGCCATGTCGTTGAGGGCGGTCTCCCAGGTGCCGTCACCGGCGTCGGGAGCCAGGGAGGCGAGCAGGATGGTCGCGTACTCGTATCCGGTGCGCGAGGAAACGGCGGCCCACTCGGCGGCGCCGGCGCCGGCGCGGTCCGACGGGACGCCCCGGGCGGCTTGGGCGAAGGCGTCGCGGCTCTCCTCGTCCAGCCGCAAGGCGTCGGCCAGCAGGCGTACGGTGTCCTGCCGCGGCCGGTCCACACGCCCGTGTTCGAGGTCGCGGATGGCGCGGACGCTCAATGCCGAGAAGTCAGCCAGCTGTTGCTGGGTGTAGCCCTCCCGGATCCGGTGGAACTGCAGCAGGGATCCGAAGGGGCTCGTCTTGGTCAGCGTGGTCACGGTTCCTGTCCCCCGTCTCGGTGTGATGGGTGCGAACGGTCACTGCCGGCCGGTGGTGTCCTTGCCGGCCGTCGGGTCGGCGGTGGGGACAGGGATGAGCACGAGGCTGGCCGCGAAATCGGCCAAAGTGCCGGGCACAGCGGACATCAAACGGTCTCCTGACTGACGGTCGTTGCGGGTGCTGTCTCGGTGGGTTCGAGGCGGGAGCTGTGGGTGCGCTCCCTCAGCGTCCGGTGGCGTGGCCCCGGTCGGGCTCCAGCGCCTGCCGGTGCAACCACTCTCGGCCAGGCGCCGCGCAAATGTCAGCTCTCGGCCGTGTCCTCATCCGGCAGCCGCATAGTCCGTCCATCCCCGCTCGAGCGTTCCAAGAGGCCGTCGAAGTACACCCCTACGATGGCCGCCGAGCAACCGGTGATCCTGCTCCGACGCAGGGCGGGCACCCGCGCGACGGTGCGCCGCGAGACCGCGAGCGCGGCCTGCTCCGCCATCAGGAGCGACTCGGCCACTACGTAGAGCCCCACGGTCAGCACCTGGCCGGCGCCCGGGTGGACGCTCACATGCTCGACGCCCTCCGCGGAGGTCGCCTGCGCGATGAATTGTGCGGCCAGATCTTCCGGCACCTGGAAGCCACACGGCGTGTGCAGGCGCACATGGATGAGATGCATGCCTCGATCCTCGGGAAGCCATCGATGACCAGCAAGCAGGAAAGTTGAGCGCTTTCTGCCAGGGCCTGAAAGGGCCACGCGCCGGGGGCAATGAAGCCGCCACGATTTTCCCGGGAACTGGTGACGCCGCGGAATGCGTGCTTGGATGGCCCCCGTCGTCGGACTGCCACCGGCCCGGGGAGAGTATGGTTTTGGTTGAGCTCGGTTTTGATCACACCTGTGAATCGGTCTATCGCGCACTGCTGGCCCGCCCGCAGCTGGGCTTGGATGAACTGCGCGAAGACCTCGGCCTTTCGGACGCCGATCTCCGCAGGGCACTGGACAAGCTCAGCGAACTGGCGCTATCCGGGACGTCGTTCGACGCCTCCTCACTCGTTCAGAACCGTCGA
This sequence comes from Streptomyces sp. NPDC002784, assembly GCF_053592135.1. Classification (NCBI taxonomy): domain Bacteria; kingdom Bacillati; phylum Actinomycetota; class Actinomycetes; order Kitasatosporales; family Streptomycetaceae; genus Streptomyces; species Streptomyces sp. NPDC002784. The sequence continues at coordinate 8,802 of NZ_JBSFVD010000064.1, forward strand.
TCCGGAGATCGGCATCCAGGCGCTCATCGCCC
>NZ_JBSFVD010000065.1:0-8794 GCF_053592135.1 Streptomyces sp. NPDC002784
CACTGGATCGCCGATCTCGCCGCGGTCCACATCGGAGCCCTCTCCTCGAGCACCTACGACACGACGGACACCGAGGAGCTTGGTGCCCTGGCCCGGCACAGCGCAGCCGCCGTACTCGTGCTGGAGGGCGAGGAACAGGTACGGCGCTGGCAGCCGGTCCTGGACGACCTGCCGGACCTGCGCGCGGTCGTCGTCCTCGACTGGACCGCGGCCCCGGTCGGCGACCCGCGTTTTGTCAGCTACCCCGCCGTGCGCGGTGCGGCGCCGCCCGACGACGCCGCGTTCGAGGCCCTTGCCGACTCCGCCTCACCGGATGACCCGATGGCGCTGGTGTACACACCGGGCACCACCGGCGCTCCCCGGGGAGTGGTGCTCACCCACCGCAACGTCATCCACCAGGCGTTCATGCACCACCGGCCCGCCGAGGGCCCGGAGCGTCCGAGGTCGGTCGCCCACCTGCCCATGGCACAGGTCGCGGGACGGGTGCTCGGCCTCTACGCACCGGTCTGCCACGCCGGACACGTGACCCTCTGTCCCGGCCCCGAGCAACTCCTGCCCACGCTGATCACCGTGCGACCGCACACCTTCTTCGCCGTGCCGCGGGTCTGGGACCGGATCGCCGCCGCTGTGCGGGAGCGGCTCGGGACACTGCCCGAGGAGCAGGCCGCGGCGGTCACCCAGGCGAGGAGGACCACCCTGGAGGCCTTCCGTCTGCGCTCCGCGGGCAAGGAGCCGCCGGCCGTCCTCACCGAGTCACTCGCACACTTCGACGAACACCTGCTGCGGCCTGTCCGGTCCGCTGTCGGTGCCGACGAGCTCCAACGGGCCTGCACCGGGGCGGCACCGCTGTCCACGGCGACCCTGGAGTTCCTGGCGAGCGTGGGACTGCCCGTTCATGAGGTGTGGGGACTGACCGAGACCGCCGGAGCGGCCACCGTCAGTTCCCGCGGGGAGTCCGGCACCGGCACGGTCGGACGTCCCGGGCCGGGCATCGAGGTCACGGAGGCCGAGGACGGCGAGCTTCTGGTCCGAGGCCCGGTGGTCTGCGCCGGATACCTGCGGGCCGACGGCAGTGTCGAACCCGCCACGGACGCACAGGGCCGGCTGGCCACCGGCGACATCGGCAGCGTCGATTCACGCGGCCTGGTCACGGTCACCGACCGCAAGAAGGACCTCTTCGTCACCGATGGCGGCAGGACCGTCGCCCCGGCCCGGATCGAAGCGCACTTGCGGGCCCACCCCCTGATCGGGCAAGCCGTGGCGATCGGGGACCGGCGCGGGTACGTCACCGCCCTGCTCGTCCTGGACGAGCAGGCGGCCCCGCTCTGGGCCGACGAGAAGGGCCTCGACACCCATGACCTCGCCCGCCTCTCCCGCCACCCGGCGGTGCTCGCCGCCGTGGACGCCGCGGTCTGCGAGGCGAACGCGGTCCTCCCGCCCGCGGAACAGGTACGTCGCTACCGCGTCCTCCCCGGGCCGTGGACGGCGGCGACGGGTGAACTGACGCCGGAACTGACGCTGCGCAGGCGTGCCGTCGGTGAACTGCACGCCGCCACCATCGAGTCGATGTACCCGTGAACACCGGCCCACCAGGACCGCCGTACGGCCGGAGTGACCGACCGCAACGCACGCCGTAGCCCTCCGCCCTCTTCCCCTGCCTGTCTGCCTGTAATGACTGCTTCGAGGAGAAACCATGCGCAGGACCAGTTGGGTGCTGACCGGAACCGCGGTGGTCCTGGTGGCGGCCTCGGCCGTCACGCGGTTCACCGTTTATCCCGCTCTGCACCAGGTACCGGCCGACGCCGAGACGACGTTCCGGTACGAGGGCACCGCCACGCTGCTCAACGCCGCCGCCCTGGGGGCCGGCGACATGGACAAGGCCTTCCTGAGAGAGGTGCCGGTCATTTTGGACCGGCGCATCGAAGTACGGGACGTCGACGGCCGGACGGCCGTCGTCTCCGACGACGTGGCGCTGCGCGGACGCGACGGCTCGGAGATGAGCACCTCCCAGCACACCTGGGCGGTGGACCGGCGCGACCTCACCGAGCGTGCCGCTCCCGCGGGTTCGGGGGCCGAGAAGCACGAGGGACTGGTCATCGCCTGGCCCCTGGAGCCCGACAAGCGAGACTACCGATTCTGGGACACCGGCACCCGGACCGTGTCCCCCGCACGGTACGAGGGAACGGAGTCCGTCCACGGCCGCGAAGCCTATGTCTACGGCATCGAGTCCACCGGTCTCCTCGCCGACCCCGCAACCGCCGGCTCCCTGCCCCGCACCCTGCCCCGGGAAGCCGTGCTGGGCCTGATCGCCGCACTGCCCGCAGAACAACGGCCGGGACAGGAGGAGTTGGCCGGTCTGCCGAAGGCGGTACCGCTGTCCTACACCTCCACCACCAAGCGGCGCGGCTGGGTCGACGCCGACACCGGTCTGTCCCTGAACGGCACGCTGCACCAGAGGGTCCTCGCCCAGACGCAAGGCGCCGACGGACCGGTGGCACTCTTCCCCGTGACCGATGTCGACGTCCGGGGCGCCGACGCCTCGGTGCGACAGCAGGCCGACGACGCGGCCACCACCGGGCGGCTGCCGTGGATGCTGGGCATCGGCGGGCCGGTCGGCCTGCTGGCCGTAGCCCTGATGCTGGTGGTCCTGGCCCTGGTGCCGACCCGCCGCCGGGTCCGGCCGGGCACCCGGACCGAGGAGGCATGCACGGACACCGCAACCACGACGACGCCGGCCTGAGTTCACGTCGGCACCGCGTCCTGCCATGAGGCATATGACAGCGTTACCTTCCGTTTTGACCGTCCGACGAACACGACGGCATGGCACGTGATCAACAAGCTGTGCCGCATGGCAATCTGCGTACCAGCAGGATGACTTGGAGCTGGAGGTACACCGCTCGTGGCGGCGAACAGCAACCCCACCGTGAGGAGACGCCGTCTGGGAGCCGAGCTTCGCCGGCTCCGTCTGGCCAGCGGGCTGAAGAGCACGGAAGTGGCCGAGCGGCTCATGGTCTCCCAGCCCAAGATCAGCCACATGGAGAACGGCAACCGCGCCATCAGCCCCCGCGACGTACGCGACCTGTGCGCGATCTACGAAGTCACCGACCAGCAGGTCATCGACTCGCTGATGGAGATGGCCAAGGAATCCGGACAGCAGGGCTGGTGGCACGCCTACGGCGACATCCCCCAGAGCGTCTACATCGCCCTGGAGACCGACGCCACCTCCCTCCACCTCCACGCGCCCTCGATGATCCCCGCACTGCTGCAGACTCCCGCGTACGCCCACGCGGTGATCGGGGAAACGATCCCCCTGCTCACGGTCGAAGAGGCCGACACGCGTCTGAAGGTGTGGATGCGCCGTCAGCACCGCATCTACGACCTGGCCCGTCCGCTGCGGTTATGGGTCGTCCTGGACGAATCAGCTCTGCACCGCGTCGTCGGCAGCCCCGATGTCATGCGTGAACAGCTGGAGCACCTGAACGCACTGGGTGCCGAGCCGCACATCACGGTGCAGGTGCTCCCCTATACGGCGGGCGCTCACCCGGGCCTGTCAGGACAGTTCTCCATCCTGCGGTTCGCCGACAGCTCCGCGGGACCGGTGGTGCACCTGGAGCGGTTCACCAGCGACCTCTACCTGGAGAAGCCGTCCGACGTACAGCACTACCGCGTGCTGCATGACCACCTCCAGGCCCAGGCGCTCAGCCCCGACAGCAGCCGCGACTTCATCACCGACGCCACCAAGACGTACATCGACGCGGCAAGCCACATGTGAGGGTCCCGGCCAGGAGCCGGGCCGACATTCCCGGCACTTCACTAACCGACCCGCTGCATCGCCTTCCGGTGCCGTTCCGCCATCGCGGCCCAGGACTCGCGGCGGGCCATCCTGCGCAGGACGGACGGGGCGAGGAGCAGCCCGGCGACTGCCCAGGCACCGAGCACGCCCGCTGTCTCCAGGTACCGCCAGGATTCGCCGATCTCGGCGGCGACCGCCTCGGTCGGCAGCAGCGCCGAGCGGAGACCGAGGCCGAGCCAGTACACGGGGAAGACCTGCCCGACGGTTTGCAGCCACTCGGGCAGCTTCGACAAGGGAAAGTAGATCCCGGAGATCACGACGAGTCCCATCACCGGAAGCATCAGCAACCCGATGGTGCGCGGACTGGCGACGAGTGAGCCGATGACTGCGCCCATCGGCAGGGTGGCCAGGAGACCCAGCGGCACCACCCACACCAGCGTCAGCAACGCTCCGCCGCCCTGCCGGGCCACCCCGTCCACCAGGAACACGCCCACGGCAAAGGGCAGTGCCATGGAGGCGAGAGCCGTACCCGACACCATGATGATCTTGCCGACCAGGTGGCCGACCATGCCATGGGGCACGGCCTTGGCCCGCAGCAGGGTGCCGTCCTCGCGCTCGGTCGCCAGCAGCTGCGCCGTGGTCATCATCCCGGTGAACGCGAGCGTCATCCCCAGCATGCTCGGCAGCATGAACGCGCCGGCCGAGATACCGGCGCCCTTCAGCGGATCGTCCCTGACCAGGAACAGCGGCACGATGAGCAGAACCGTCCAGAGCACGTAACCGAACACGTCCTGGCCGGTGGTGAACGTCTGCCGAAGTTCCGTCCAGCCGCGCCGCACCCCAACTACCGCCGCGTGCCCTACCGGACTCATCACGATCCCTCCCCGAAAGCGTTCACGGCCCGTTCATCGGGAACGCTCCCCGCCTCAAGCTCCCGCACCATCGTCAGGTAGGTGTCCTCCAGGCTCGCCCGGCGCACCTCCAGCCCGCCGATCGCCTCGCCGTGCTCCTCGAACAGCCGTCGGACGAACCGGGTGGGCTCGGCCGTCGCCTCCTCACAGGGCCGCCCGTTCAGCGTCCAGCGCACAGTTGCCTCGGCCGATGCCTGCCGCGACAGCTCCTCGGCCGAGCCGTCGGCCACGATCCGGCCACCGGCCAGAATGAGGATCCGGTCGGCGAGCCTCTCCGCCTCGGCCAGGTCGTGCGTGGTCAGCAGAACAGTGGTGTTCTCGTCCGCAAGCCCGCGTACCAGGCCGTGGAACTCGTTCCTCGCCTCCGGGTCCAGACCGGCCGTCGGCTCGTCCAGGAACAGCACCTCGGGCCGGCCGACGATGCCGACGGCCACGTCGAAACGCCTGCGCTGCCCGCCGGACAGAGTTCCGACCCGCTTGTCCGCCTGTTCGGTCAGCCCCACTGCGGCGAGGAGTTCGTCGACATCCCACGGCCTCCGCACGAGGGTGGTGGAGTACGGCGCGTAGTACGAGCCAAGATGGGCCAGCAGTTCCCGCACCCGCCACTTGCCGTGGTCGCGCCAGGACTGCAACACGATGCCCAGGCGCGCCCGCCACCGCTCGTCCCCGCCGGCCGGATCGGCCCCGAGGACGGTCACATGACCGGCCGAGCGCATCCGGAAGCCTTCCAGGACCTCGATCGTGGTCGTCTTGCCCGCGCCGTTCGGGCCGAGCAGCAGGACGACTTCGCCTCGCCGTGCCGTGAAGCTGACACCCTTCAACACGTCCTGGCTGCGGTAGCGCATCCGCAGATCCCGTACGTCGATGACCGTGTCGCTCTCTGCCGGTGGGCTGCTCCCAACCCCGGATAGAGCGTGAGCGGTCCTCATCGGCGTTCCCCCGTCCGTCTCGTGGTCCGTTCTCTGGGATCAGAGGCCGGAGGCCATGCCGACGTCCGTGGTCATGAGACGTCCCGGACGAACACATTACCGAACGGTTCAGTTACCTCATCCTGTTCCACCGGCCCGGGGAACGTTCCCGATCAGAGCACGAGGCACTGCTGCCGCGCTACGGCCGCACAGCGGCCGGACGAAGCGGGTGCGCCGCGCTGACGGCCGGTACCTGCTGACCCGCCGCGCGAAGCGGCTGCCTGGTGAGAAATACTCTCCCGATGAGTTCACGCACTTCCCCGGTCAGCCAACCGGTCACGATCAGGCGGGCCGTCGCGCGGGATGCCAAGCGGCTCACGCGGCTCGTGCGTGGCTCAGGCGCGTATGCGGACAAGTACGCAGCCGCAGTCGCGGGCTACCGAGTCGGTCCTGACTACATCGAGGCCCACCGCGTCTATGTGGCCGTCGGCGCTGACGAGAATGGAAGCCGGGTCCTGGGGTTCTACTCGCTCGTCCTCGCGCCACCGGAGCTCGACCTGCTGTTCGTTGACGACCGAGCGCAAGGACGGGGCATTGGACGGCTGCTCGTGGCGCACATGCTGGCCGAGGCCCGTGCCGCCGGGCTCGACCATGTCAAGGTCGTGGCGCATCTGCCCGCCGAAGGCTTCTACCACCGCGTTGGTGCGGTGCGGACCGGGACCGCGTTCGCGAACCCGCCCGCTGTGCCGTGGGACCGTCCTGAATTCGAGTTCCGCATTCCTTCGGAATGACGCGGTGTGCCGGTCGGCGAGGCGCCGGCTTCACCCGCACGATGGCCGGCATGCAGGAGCCGCTGGACGCCGCACGGTCCGTATGTACCGTCGCCTCCGCCCTGGAGGGGTCTCCGACCGCTGCGGCATGAACTGGCACCTGATCGTCCCCGGCCCGCAGCGCGGTCACAGCTGGCTGATCGACGAGAGCCGCGCGATGCCCTCCGGCACCAGACCGGGCACCCCCAGATGCCGGGCACGACTGGTGTCGCGGGGTGGGTGACCCACCGGGCCCGGGGTCGCTCCCGGTAGCTCCCCTCCGCGGCGGCGGGCCGGGCCGCTCTGCAGGTCGACCGCCCCTGGGCGATGGCCAGGTACATGCTGGGGCGGAATGAACCGCCCTGAACGGGACACCCCCATAGCCAAGCGCCCGCCAAGTCTGGGGAAAGTCGGGGAGTGTCATGCAGGCCATATCGTCCGGCCAGGTCTGGATCATCACCGCCGCGGCCGCTGGAGCCGCTTGGAGCGTGCGCTGGTGGGTCGGCCGCTGTCACCTGCCGCACATCGATGACGCCGACGCGCCTACGCGTGACCGGGTCGAAGAACTGCACTGGGCCTTCCGCGACCGCACCGTGCCATCCGCCGACGCACAGGCCGACGTACTGCACGCGCACTGGAGCCGGCTGCACCCGCTGCATTTCGCACCTCCTGGTACTCCCGCACCCACCGCGCGTCGCTCCGGGCTGTCCCGCGGCATGGACTGAATCGCCGCAAATCGTTTTGGCGGGTTGGTGTTCGCTTTCGGATCTGGGCCCCGACTCCCCAGCCGGACACGAGCCGGCCGGCAGCGCGCCCACGTCCGCGAGATGCTGCACACCGCGTGGGCCGCCTTGAACGGCTAGCACAGGTAGGCGTCGAAGACGCCGGCACCGAGAAGGCGGCGGCTGTGCACCAGTATCCGGGCGGCGGGTGTGATCACGTAGCGGATCCTGGTACGGGGTCTGGTGACAGCGCGTTCGATGACCTTGGCGACGGCCTCGGGCGGGGCGGACAGCGTCCGTGACCGGTAGGACTGTGCCGTCTGCTGGTCGGCCGCGTGGTTCAGCACGGAGTGCGGGCCTGCCGGAGCGGCCGAGCCGGCCAGGGTACGGGCCGCCGTATCTCCGTATCCGGTCCTGAATCAGGCCGGGCTCGACCAGGCGTACCTTGATCCCGAACGGCGCGACTTCGAAGCGGAGCGCGTCGGTGAGAGCTGACCGCGTACTTGCTGGCGTGGCAGTTGCCACCCACCGGAAGGACCATTCGCCCGCCCATGGAACCGACGCTGACGATGCGGCCGTGTCCAGCGGCGCGCATCGCGGGCAGCACCAGCTGCGCCTCGATGGTTTTGGCGGCGGCGTCCATAGACTCCTCGTCGGTGACAGCCAGGGCCTAGGCCAGGGCCAGGGCTTCGGCCTAGGCGAGGTCGGCGAGCGTCTCGGGGCGACGGGCTGTGGCGTAGACGGCCAGCTCCGGGCGTGCGGCCAAGCGCAGGGCCGCGGCCCGGCCGATGTCCGAGGAGGTACCGGTGATCAATACGGTGGTCGTGGTCTGGCCGTGCCCTCGGAGAAGTGGTCCAGGCCGGCGACGAACATCTCGGCGCCGCGGCGCAGGCGCCGGACAGGGGCTCGCGGGTCGCTCAGGTCTGCCTCCCGGCCGCGGGCGAAAGCCAGGAGCGATGTGGCCACCTCGTCTGCGTCAGCCTGGGGGAGATGGGGGCGGGCGTCGGTGACGGCCGAGGTGAGCCACTCGCACATGGCTGTGTCGTACGCCATACCTGGTCCGTGATCGGAGCTCGGATTCGCAGGCGCTCACGAATGCAGCAGGCCATGTCCCGGCTCTGCGGCGGGCCGCAGTGGGGGTGGCGGTTGACCGGCAGTCGACCGGATTCGCGCTGCGGTGGAAGCCCCTGCGGATGTGGGAATGGCCGAATTCTTTCCCGCCCCCGTTGGAATTCCCGACAGGGTGAAAAACGCTCGGTATTACGGTCCGGCAGTTCCCCGTCCGGCAGTTCCGGCGCACCGGGCGGATCGCGGATTCCTCCATCATTCGTCCTCCGTCAGCCACTCTCGCCGCGGCACGGCAACCTGCCTGGAAGCGGCTGCGCGCGCCCAGGAGTTCCACGAGGTTGGCCGCGAGGGGCAGGGCGTTCTCTGAGATGGTCTTGAAGAGGGCGCTCAGCGTGGTGCGGGTGCCGTGTGCGGTCAACACCGGCGTGCCGGCGGGGCTGTTCCGCATGCTGTCCAGATACACGGGCGGCATCCGCACGTCCTTGACGAGAATGGTGAACCTGTCCCCCTGTCCCGTATCTCCTCTATACCGTCGAGGCGCTGCTCACAGGCCAAACGTTCCTGCTGACGGGCGATGAGCGCC
>NZ_JBSFVD010000066.1:0-8505 GCF_053592135.1 Streptomyces sp. NPDC002784
GATGCCTGTGCAGGTCGGCGAGGGCGGCGGCGACGGTCTCGCCGGCGATGTCGGACGGCAGTGCGGCGCGCAGGAGCCCGCTCTCCCCCTGGCTGATACGGCGAGCCGCGCCGCGGAGCGCTTCCGCTCGGACGAGCAGGTCACGGGCGTCCTGGAGGAGCAGCGTGCCCGCCCTGGTGAGCGAGACGTGGCGGCTGGTGCGGTCGAAGAGCCGTACGCCCAGTTCGCGTTCGAGGCGCTGGATGCGCTGGGACAGCGGCGGCTGCGCCATGCCCAGCCGGGACGCGGCACGACCGAAGTGCGACTCCTCGGCCACAGCCACGAAGCACTCCAGGTGCCGTATCAGATCCACGAGCCGTGATGATATACACGGCGGATAGATCTTGATCCATATCGGTTTCGAACATGAGCGGCCGGGGGGCGCTCATCCGCTTCCCGGCCGGTTCGCCGGTTCGCGACGGTGCGAACCGGCCGTCTCCGTCCCGCCCTGCCGCAGGGCTTCGACTTGGTGTGAGCAGACGACATGAGCAACGACACCCTGTGGAACGTCCTGCTGGACGCCGCCCGTCAGGCCCCCGAGCAGGTGACCGTGCATGTGCGCGGCGACGGCGGCGAGTTGGCCGTGACCTACCGCCAACTGCTGGCCGACGCCGAGCGGGTGGCCGCTGGGCTGCGGGCGGCCGGTGTCGCGCCCGGCACCTGCGTGCCGCTGGTCGCCGACCGCAGCGAGGACTTCCAGGTGATGTTCTGGGGCCTCGTCGGCGCCGGTCTGGTCCCCGTACCGCTCGCCGCGGACGTCCGCCGGGTGGCGCCCGTGTGGGAACACCTGGGCCGGCCCCACCTGTTCGTGGACGCGGTCGGAGAGGAAGTGGCGCGGCACCTGCCCGCCGAGGCCGCCGTACTGAAGGTGGACGGGCTGCCGGACGGGGACCTCGATGACGCCGTCCGGCCGGGTGCGCCGGGCGATCTGGCGTTCGTGCAGTTCTCCTCCGGCAGTACCGGGCAGCCCAAGGGCGTCGAACTCACCCATGCGGCGGTGACGGCCAACCTGCGCCAGATCATCGCCGTATCCGATCTGGGCGCCGCCGACGTGGTGGTGAGCTGGATGCCGTACTTCCACGACATGGGCCTGATCGGCATGCACCTCGCGCCGCTCGCCGCCCGTGCCCGGCAGGTCAGGATCGGGCCGTCGGCGTTCGCCCGGCGGCCGGGACTCTGGTTCGAGAAGGCCACCGCGCACCGGGCCACCCACCTGTCGGCCGCCAACTTCGCGCTCGCGCTGACCGTCCGGCGGACGACGGAGGCGGACATGGCACGGTTCGATCTGCGCAGCGTCCGGCGGGTGGTGGTCGGCGCCGAGCCGATCTCCCCAACCGTCTGGCGTGACTTCGCCCGCCGCACGCGGCTCGCGGGACTGGCGGCGCACGCCCTGCAGCCGGTGTACGGGCTCGCCGAGGCGACCTTGGCCGTGACGTTCCCGCCGCCGGGCGAGGTGGCGGTGCCGCTGGCGGTGGAGCGGGACGCGCTCAGCCGCGGCCGGGTGGTGGACGCCTCCCCCGACGCGGCCGGCGGTGCCGTCGAACTCATGGACCTCGGCCGTCCCGTGCCCGGCTGTTCCGTGCGGATCGTCGGTGACGCCGGACAGGTGCTCGCTGAGCGGCGCGTGGGCCACATCGAGGTTCACGGGCCCCAACTCGCCCGCGGCTACCTGGGACTGCCCGACGCCACCGCCGCCGCCTTCGGCACCGAGGGTTGGCTGCGCACGGGAGACCTGGGCTTTCTGCGGGACGGGCGCCTGTTCGTCAGCGGCCGGCACAAGGACGTGCTGTTCCTGAACGGGCTGAAGTACCACGCCGCCGACCTGGAGGAGGTCGCCGCCGCGACGCCCGGGCTGCCGCCCGGCACCGCCGCGGTGGTGGGGTCCACCGACCCCGTCACCGGCCATGAGCGGGTGCTGGTGTGCGTCGCCTGGGCCCGGCCGCCGCGCTCCGCAGACGAGGTGCTGCGCCGGGTCGCCGACCGAGTGGGCGAGGCTCTCTTCCACGACGACGTGAGGGTCGTCGCCCTGCCGCCCGGCCGGTTCCCCCGCACCACCAGCGGCAAGATACGCCGCCATGCGCTGCGGGAACGGTTCGAGGCGGGCCGCTTCCCCCACGTCGTGCTCCGCACACCCGGTGGGGTCGCCCGCGACCCCGGCGAGCGCGTTGTGCCCCGGGCGCAGGCCGCGGCCGAGCGGACGGTGCGCGAGGTGTGGGCCGCCGTGCTGGGGCTGCCCGTCGAGCGGATCGGCAACCGTACGTCCTTCCGGGCGCTCGGCGGGACCTCGCTCAAGGCGATGGAGGTACTGGCCGCGCTGGAGGACGCCTTCGGCCGCCGCCTGGAGGTGTCGGCGCTGCGCGCCGGGGCGGACACGGTGGCCGACATCGTCGACCACCTGCTCGACGAGCCGGAGGCAAAGTCGCAGGCGAAGTCGCAGGCGCGCCTGGCGATGGCGGCCCCGAAGGTACGCGATACCGGCACGGACGGCACCCTCGCCGTCGTCGGTCTCGCCTGCCGTTTCCCCGGCGCCACCACCCCCGACGAGTACTGGCAACTGCTCGCCGAAGGGCGGGACCTCGTCACCCCGGTACCGCCGCACCGGTGGGAAGGCGAGCAGATACCCGAAGCCCGGTGGGGAGCGTTCCTGAAGAACCCGGCGCGCTTCGACGCCGCTCGCTTCGGGATCGGCGACGAAGAGGCCCGGGCCCTCGACCCACAGGCCCGGCTGCTGCTGGAACTGGCGCACGAGGCCCTGGAGCGGGCCGGTTACGCCGGTCCGCGCCGCCGCGCCCACCGCATCGGCGTGTTCACCACGACCGGCGACAGCGGCTACCGGGAACTCCTGGAGCGGGCACACGGCACCGGCCTGCCGCCCGCGGCACTGACCGGCAACCTGCCGAACCTCCTCGCGGCGCGCATCGCGCAGAGCTTCGACCTGGACGGTCCGGCCCTGGCCGTGGACACCGCCTGTTCGTCCGCCCTCGTCGCCCTGCACCTGGCCCGCCGCAGTGTCGCGGACGGCGAGTGCGACATCGCCCTCGTCGGCGGCGTCAACCTGCATCTCACGCCGGCCGCGCACCGCATGCTGCACACCGCGCAGGCCCTGTCCCCGACCGGCCGCAGCCGCGCCTTCGGAGCCGCCGCGGACGGCTTCGTGCCCGGCGAGGGCGGCGCGGTGCTGGTCCTGCGGCGGACGACGGACGCCCAGCGGGCGGGCGACGAGATTCTCGCCGTGGTCCGCGGCACCGCCGTCAACAACGACGGCACCTCGCTGAGCCTGCTGGCACCCAACCCCGCCCGCCAGCGCGAGGTCATCACCGCCGCCCACACCGCCGCGGCCGTCGACCCGGCCGACGTGACCTACGTCGAGGCACACGGCACCGGCACCGCCCTCGGCGACCCGGTCGAGCTGATGTCGCTCGCCCACGCCTTCCCCCCTCTGCCGGACGGGCACAAGCGACTGCTGGGCTCGGCCAAGACCAACATCGGACACCTGCTCAACGCCGCCGCGCTGCCGGGCCTGGTGAAGGTCGTACTGGCGCTGCGGCACGGCCAGGTACCGCCGTCACTGCACGCCGACCCGCCCGCGGCGCCGGTCGCCGGGTCCGGGTTCCAGGTGCCCGGCAGGCTCGTCCCCTGGCCCGCGCCGCGCTCCGGGGGCCCGCTCATGGCGGGGGTCAACGCCTTCGGCTTCGGCGGCACCAACGCGCACGCCGTACTGGAGCAGGCGCCGGCACCCCCCAGCCGTACCCCTCGGGAGGAGGCGGCCGGGCCCCACCTCCTCGCGCTCTCCGCAGCCACCCCACCCGCCCTGCGCGCCCTCGTCCGGGAGCTGTCGGACCACCTGGCCGCCCACCCGGACATCACCGAGCCCGACCTGTGCCTGACCGCGGGCACGGCCCGCGACGACGCCCCGCACCGGCTCGCGCTCGTCTGCGACGGTGACGTACGCGCACAGCTGACCGCCCTGGCCTCGGCGAGTGACACCACGCGACAACCGTCCACCGGCACCGTCCGGGCGCGCCCCCGCCTCGCCTTCCTCTTCCCCGGTCAGGGCACCCAGCGTCCTGGCATGGCCGCGGGTCTGTACGCCACCGCACGCGTGTTCCGGGACACCGTCGACGAGGCCTCCGCACACCTCGGTCCGCTGTACGGCCGCACCCTCACCGACTGGTGCACCGACCCCGGCGTCGACCCTGCCGACCTGGCGCGCACCGAGATCACCCAGCCCGTCCTGGTCGCCTACGCCGTGGCGCTCACCCGGCAGTTGGGCGCCTGGGGCGTCGTACCGGACGCCGTCACCGGCCACAGCGTCGGGGAACTCGCCGCGGCTTGCGCGGCGGGCCTGCTGCCCCTGGCGGACACCGTCCGCTTCGCCGCCGAACGCGGCCGGCTCCTCGCCGAGCTGACCGAGCAGGGCGCGATGGCCGCCGTACGCGGAGCGGACGACGCCGTTCACGCCCTGGTCGCCGCGTCGGACGGCGCGCTGAGCGTCGCCGCCCGCAACGCCCCTGGCCGGCTGGTGCTGTCCGGGACCGTGCGCGCGGTCGAGGACGCGGTGGCCGAGCTGACCGGGCGGGGCGTCGCCGTACGACGGCTCAGTGTCACGCGTGCTTTCCACTCACCGCTGATGGAACCGGCCGCGCGGGCGCTGTACGACGCCGCCCGCGCCCTGTCGCCGGGGGCCGCCGCGATACCGCTGCTGAGCACCCTCACCGGCGACTGGGCACCCGCCCCCGACGCCGCCCACTGGCGGGAACACGCCCTGCGGCCGGTGGAGTTCGCCGCTGCGGCGCGGCGACTGGTCCAGGACGGCTTCGACACGTTCGTGGAGGTCGGGCCCGGCACCGATCTGCCGAGCGCCCTGCGCCTGGCCGCCGACCGGTCCGGCCCGGCACCGGTCACGCTCTCCGCCCTCCCGGCCGCGGGCGAGGGGGACGGGTGGGACAGGGGTGCCCTGCTGCGTACCGTCGCCCGGCTGTGGACGCGTGGTGTCGCCGTCGACCACGCCGCGCTCGCGCCGACGGGACGCCGTGTGCCGCTGCCCACTTACCCCTTCCAGCGGCGGTCCTACTGGCCCGGGCCTGACGCCGCCCGGTTGCTGCACCGGATCGCCTGGACGCCCACTGCCCACTCCGGGCCGCCGGGACCGGTGCCGGTCACGCTGGTCGCGGGGCCCGACGGCGAGGCGGTGCGGGAGCTGTCCGCGCGGCTGGCCGAGTGCGGGGTACCGGTGGCCGAACCGGGTACGGAGTCCGCGCACACCGTCGTCCACCTCGCCGGGCGGGCGGACGACGACACGGGCTCGGACGCTGCTGCCGCCTTCCGGAACACCCTGCGGCTCTTCGACCGGGCCGGTGCCAAGCGCCTGCTGCTGCTCACCGAGGACGCCCACCGCACCGGCACGGACGGTGAGGCGACTGCGCGTCCGGGACAAGCCCTGCTCACCGGGCTCGCGCTCGCCTTCCCGGAGGAGACCGAGGGCGCGGAGCTGGTCTGCGTCGACCTGTCGTCCCGGGACACCACCGCGCAGCAACTCTCCGCTGTGCTGGCCGAGTTGGCGGCGCCGGGCGAGAAGGTGGCCGTGGCCGCCTGGCGCGGCGGTGCGCGACTGCTGCGGGGGATCGAGCCTTTGCCCGGTGACACCGTGGCGGCCTACGGAGGCCAGCTGCCCGTGAACGGCACCTGCCTCGCCTACGAGGACCGGCTGCCCGTGGACGGCACCTCCCTGGGCTGCGAGAACCAACTGCCCGTGGACGGCACCTACCTGATCACCGGCGGCGCGGGCGGCCTCGGCGCCGCGCTCGCCCGGGACCTCGCCGGGCGGGGCCGCCCCACTCTCGTCCTCACCGGCCGTTCCCCACGGCCACCGGCCACGCTGCTCACCGAACTCCGCGAACTCGGCGCCGACGCCCGCTACCGGCAGGCCGACGTCACCGACGAACGGCAGCTCGACGCCCTGCTCGCCGAACTCCCGCCGCTGGACGTCGTGTTCCATCTGGCCGGGGTGGCCGTTCCAGGCTCCTTGCGTGGCACGGGCCGAGCCGACACCGATCGTTCACTGGCCGCCAAGACCGTCGGCACCCGCCTGCTGGCCCGCACCCTGCACCGCCACGGGCACCGCCCGGCCCTGTGCGTGGCCTTCTCCTCGGTGGCCTCCGTCCTCCCCGGTGCCGCGGGCGCGCTGGGCGACTACGCCGCCGCCAACGCCTACCTCGACGCCTTCGCCGCGGCCGAGCGTGCCGCCGGGCGCCGCTGGCTGGCTGTGAACCTCGGCGCCGTGGCGCGCACGGGGCTCGCCGCCACCGCGGCGGAGCGCATGCCTCTGCAGGCCGGGGGCACACCCCTCGCACCGGCCGAAGCGCTGCGTGCCCTGCGTGCGGCATGCGCAGCCGACACCGCGCAGCTCGTACTCGCCGACATCGGCGGTCACGCGCCAGCGGTACGGCTTCCTCGGCCCCTGGTACCAACTCCGGTTCCCGCGCCCGCTTCCTCCGTGTCCGGCACCCGCGCCCTCGTGCGCACCCTGCTCGCCGAATCCCTGCACCTGCCGGCCGAGGCGGTCGACGAGGACACGCCCTTCCTCTCCCTCGGCCTGGACTCGCTCGCCGCGGTCGACCTGGTCCGGCGACTGGAACGCGCGCTGGGCAGGGACCTGCCGACGACGCTGTTCTTCGAGTACCGCACGGTGCGGGAACTCTGTGCCCATCTGGACACCGCCGCCTCCGATCCGAACGCGACCACCCTCCCGACGAGCGGTGTCCCGGAAGGCACGCCGTTTCCCCTCACCCCCGTCCAACTGGCCCTGCACACCAGCAGCGTCCTGTATCCGGGAACCCCGGCACGGGGCTGGGTGCGCCAGACCGTCCACGGCCCCCTCGACCCCGGCCTGCTGCGCCGCGCCCTCGCCACGCTCGCCGAGCGGCACGGCATGCTGCGCGTCCGGCTCGGACAGGACGACGCCCACCCCTCCCCCGTACCGCACCAGACGGTGACGTCGGATGCCGACCCCGCCGTGTGGTTCGAGACGCGGCCGTGCCCCGAAGGCGGCCTCGAAGCGCTGGAGACGGAGCTGGCCAATCGGCCGCTGGACCTCACCGGCGAACCTCCCCTGCGGGCGTTGCTGCTGACCGACGACGCCCAAGTGGCCCATCTGGTGCTGTGCGCGCATCACGTCGCCGCCGACGGCTACAGCCTCAACGTCCTCGGCACGGAACTGTGGACTCTCTACACCGACCTCGCCCTGGACCGCGGCACGACTTCACTGCCGCCCGCCGCGGACTTCGCCGCCCTCGCCACCGGCGGCACGCCCTCCGCCCGCGCCGAGGACACCGCGTACTGGACGGCCCGCCTCACGGGCCACTCACCCATGCCCCTGCCCTACGACGGCCGCCCCGGCCCCGAGGAGGGCCCCGGCCCGCTCGTCACCGAGCACCGCTTCCTGGACGAGGACCTCGTCGCCGTCCTGCGTGAACGGGCCGCCCGCTGGAACGTCTCCCTCTTCCACCTCCTGCTCGCCGCCTACGCCCGCTGCCTGGCCCGGTGGAGCGGACAGCACGACATCGCGGTCAATGTCGCCCGCGCGGGCCGCGACGCCCGGCTGCCCGGCCTCGACCGGCTGGTCGGCCCCCTCGCCGACACCCTGCCGCTACTGCTGGAGACCGCCCCGGACGAGCCACTCCCCCAAGTCGCCGAACGCGTACGGCTGGCCTGGCTGGACAGCGAGCGGCACGCCACCGTCAGCAGCCTCGACCTCGCCCGGCTGCTGCCCGGCAACCCCTCGGGACCGCGAACGGTGAGCCCCGCCAGCTTCAGTTTCGCCCGCTTCCCTGCTCCCCTGGACCCGGACTGCCCGGTCCAGGTCCGGCCCACGGCGGCCGGCACCGGCTCGGCCGCCACCCGGCTGAACCTGCTCTGCTGGGAGGACGGGCCCGCCCTGCGCCTGTCCTGGAACTTCCCCGAACGCCTCTTCACGCGGACGACGGTCACCCGCCTCGCCACCGCCTTCGAGGAGGAGTTGCGCGGTTGCGCGGCGATCGGACCGACGTCGCGGGCCCTGGCAGGCACATCTGCCGGACCGGAGGGCGTGAGTCGGTCGGCCTTGGTCGACCGGTTGCTGGAGCAGTTCCGGGCCGCACCCGACGCGGTCGCCGTGGACGACGGCCGACGCGCCCTGACGTACCGGGAGCTCGACGCGGCCACCGGTGCCCTCGCCCGGCGGCTGCGGGAGAACGGCGTACGGCCAGGTGACCTGGTGGGGATGCTCACCACGCCCGGCCCCACCACCGTGGTCGCCGTCGTCGGCATTCTCCGGTCGGGCGCCGGTTGGGCGCCGCTGGACGCCGAGCACCCGGCGGCCCGGCTGGCCGACCAGACGGGCCGGTGCGGAGTGCGCGTCGTCGTGAAGTGCGCGCGGAACGAGGCCTGAGCGCGTGCGCTCAACGGCCTGTGGGCGGTGCCCGTCTC
>NZ_JBSFVD010000067.1:0-8018 GCF_053592135.1 Streptomyces sp. NPDC002784
ATGGGCCTGTTCGAGTCGGGTGTGCTGGAGCCGTTGCCGGTGCGGGCGTGGGATGTGCGCAGGGCGCCGGATGCCTTCCGGTTCATCAGCCAGGCCAAGCACATCGGCAAGGTCGCTCTGACCATGCCCGTGCCGGTGGATCCGGACGGCACCGTCCTGATCACCGGCGGTACCGGCACCCTCGGCTCACTCCTCGCCCGGCACCTCGTGACCGAGCACGGCGTACGGAACCTGCTGCTGACCAGCCGCAGCGGACCGGAAGCACCAGGCGTGCAGGAACTCATCGCCCAAATAGAAGAGTTGGGGGCGACGATCCAAGTCGCCGCCTGTGACGCCGCCGATCGCGACCAGCTCGCGGCCCTGCTGGACGGCCGTAGGCTCACCGGTGTCGTCCACGCGGCCGGTGTCCTGTCCGACGGGCTGGTCACCGCCCTCACCCCGGAGCAACTGGCTACCGTCTGGCGGCCCAAGGCCCAGGCCGCCCTGCACCTGCACGAACTGACCCAAGACGCAGACCTCGCCTTCTTCGCGCTGTACTCCTCCGCCTCCGGCGTCTTCGGCGGCGCCGGACAGGCCAACTACGCCGCCGCCAACACCTTCCTCGACGCCCTCGCCCATCACCGCCGCGCCCAAGGACTGCCCGCAACCTCCCTCGCCTGGGGCTTGTGGGAGCAGGCCAGTGCCATGACGGGTGAGCTGGATCGGGCGGATCGTCGGCGGCTGAGCCGCAGCGGGCTGGCTCCCTTGTCGTCCGCGGAGGGGCTGGCTCTGCTGGACCGGGCTCTGGCCTCCGCCGAGCCCGCTCTCGTGCCCGCCCGCCTCGACCTCGCCGGCCTGCGCGGCTCGGAGGCCGTGCCCGCCGTACTGCGCGGGCTCGTCCGTCCCGCGGCCACCCGCCGCACCGCCGACACGACAGCAGGGGTCCGCGACGCGGGGACGGCGCTCACCGAGCGGTTGGCCAGGCTCGGCCGGGCCGAGCGGGAGCGGCATCTGGCGGAGCTGGTGCGCCGGAGCGTCGCGGCCGTCCTCGGCCATGCCTCCGGGCAGTCCGTCGACGCCGAGCGCTCCTTCAAGGAGCAGGGCTTCGACTCGCTCACCGCCGTCGAACTCCGCAACCGGCTCACCGCCGCCACGGCGCTGCGCCTGCCCACCGCGATCGTCTTCGACCATCCGACGCCGACCGCGCTTGCCGCCCATCTGTATGAGGCGCTGTTCCCGCGGGACGGGGAGGCTGCTGACGAGGCGCGGACGCCCGCTGCGGCCGTGCCCGCCACCGTGGCGGGGACGGACGAGCCGATCGCGATCGTCGGCATGGCCTGTCGGTTCCCCGGCGGCGTGGCTTCGCCCGAGGAGCTGTGGCGGCTGGTCGCCGAGGGCGTCGACACCATCGGCGCCTTCCCCGCCGACCGCGGCTGGGACCTGGAAGGGCTCTACCACCCCGACCCCGCGCACCCCGGTACCGCCTACACCCGGCAGGGCGGATTCCTGTACGACGCGGCCGAGTTCGACCCCGACCTGTTCGGGATCTCGCCGCGCGAGGCGCTGGCGATGGACCCGCAGCAGCGGCTGCTGCTGGAGACCACGTGGGAGGCGTTCGAGCGGGCGGGGCTCGCGCCGACCTCGCTGCGCGGCAGCAGGACCGGTGTGTTCGCCGGTGTGGTCGCCACCGACTACGCGGCGCGGCTGGACGAGGTGCCCGACGATGTCGAGGGGTTCCTCGGCATCGGCAACACCTCCAGCGTCGCCTCCGGCCGGCTCGCCTACACCTTCGGGCTTGAGGGTCCGGCGGTCACGGTCGATACGGCCTGCTCGTCGGCGCTGGTGGCGTTGCACCTGGCGGTCCAGTCGCTGCGCGGCGGCGAGTGCGACCTCGCCCTCGCGGGCGGCGTCGCCGTGATGCCGTCGCCGTACATGTTCGTGGAGTTCAGCCGTCAGCGCGGGCTCGCCGCCGACGGCCGCTGCAAGGCGTTCTCGGCGGCGGCGGACGGCACTGCCTGGTCCGAGGGTGTCGGGGTGCTCGTGGTCGAGCGGCTGTCGGACGCGGTCCGCAACGGGCACCAGGTGCTGGCGGTGGTGCGGGGTTCCGCCGTCAACCAGGACGGTGCGTCCAACGGCCTTACGGCGCCCAACGGTCCGTCCCAGCAGCGCGTCATACGGCAGGCCCTCGCGGGCGCCGGGCTCACCCCCGCCGACATCGACGCCCTGGAAGCACACGGCACGGGCACCGCGCTCGGTGACCCGATCGAGGCCGACGCCCTGCTGTCCACCTACGGGCAAGGGCGGGACGAGGAACGGCCGTTGTGGCTGGGGTCGGTGAAGTCGAACATCGGGCACACCCAGGCCGCGGCCGGTGTGGCGGGCGTCATCAAGATGGTGATGGCGATGCGGGAGGGCGTACTGCCCCGCACCCTGCACGCCGACGAGCCCACGCCGCATGTCGACTGGACGGCGGGCGGGGTACGGCTGCTGACCGAGGAGCGGGAGTGGCCGGCGGACGGCCGTCCGCGCCGCGCCGGGGTCTCCTCCTTCGGGATCAGCGGCACCAACGCGCACGTCATCCTGGAGCAGGCACCGGAGCCCACCGAGGCGGTGACTCCGGCCGCGGCGTCCCCCGGCGTGGTCCCGTGGGTGTTCTCCGGCCGTACGGAAGGCGCCCTCCGGGCCCAGGCCGACCGTCTCGCCGCCTTCGTCGCGGACCGGCCCGAGCTGCCCGCCGACGGCATCGCGCTGTCGCTCGCCGCGACCCGGGCCGCCCTCGATCACCGGGCCGTCGTCCTCGCCGACGACAGCGCCGGGTTCGGGCGGGGGCTCGCGGCCGTCGCCTCGGGAGGCCATGCGCCCGAGGCCGTCACCGGTGTCGCCGCTGCCGAGGGTGCCGTCGCCGTCCTCTTCACCGGGCAGGGCAGCCAACGCGCCGGTATGGGGCGTGAGTTGTACGCCGCGTATCCGGCGTTCGCGCGGGCCCTGGACACCGTGTGCGAGGCGCTGGACGCCCATCTGGAACGGCCGCTGCGTGAGCTGCTGTTCGCGGAGCCGGGCAGTGAGGAGGCGGCGCTGCTGGACCGTACCGTGTGGGCACAGCCCGCCCTGTTCGCCGTCGAGGTGGCCCTCTACCGGCTGGTCGAACAGTGGGGTGTGCGCCCCGACTACGTCGCCGGGCACTCCATCGGCGAGCTGGCCGCCGCCCATGTCGCCGGGGTCCTCTCGCTGCCCGACGCCGCCGCGCTGGTCACGGCGCGCGGACGGCTGATGCAGGCGATGCCCGAAGGCGGGGCCATGCTCTCCGTGCGGGCGGGCGAGGACGAGGTCCGCGAGACGCTTGCCGGGCGGGAAGCCGTCGTCAGTGTGGCCGCCGTCAACGGCCCGGCGTCCGTGGTGATCGCCGGGGACCGGGAGGCCGTCGCCGAACTCGACGCCCTCTGGCGCGAGCGTGGCCGCAAGACGGCGTACCTGCGGGTCAGCCACGCCTTCCACTCCCCGCACATGGACGGCATGCTCACGGAGTTCGGGACCGTCGCCGCCGGACTGGAGTACGCCGAGCCCCGCATCCCGGTCGTCTCCAACGTCACCGGCGCGGGCGCGGCGCCGGGCGAGCTGGGCACCGCCGCGTACTGGGTACGGCATGTCCGCGAGCCCGTCCGTTTCCGGGACGGTGTGCGCTGGCTGCGCGCCCAGGGCGTGACCACCTTCCTGGAGCTGGGCCCCGACGGGGTGCTGACGGCCATGGCCGACGACTGCCTCGCCGAACCCGCCGCGCACGAATCCGCCGCGCACGAGCTGGGCGTGCACGAGCTGGGCGTGCACGAGCCGGGTGTGCACGAGCCGGGTGTGCACGAGCCGGGTGTGCACGAGCCGGGTGTGCACGACTCCGGCGCCCATGAGTCCCCGATGCCCGCCGCGCCCCCCGCGCTGCTGGTCTCCGCCCTGCGCAAGGACCAGCCGGAGCCGCACACGCTGCTGCGCGCCCTCGCCGGCCTGTACGTCCATGGCGGGACCGTCGACTGGGCCGCGCTGCACGACGGCGGCGCCGCCCGTCGCGTCGAATTGCCCACCTACCCGTTCCAGCGCTCCCGCTTCTGGCTGGAGTCCGCCCGTACCGGTACCGCCACGGCCGACGCCGTGGACGCCCGCTTCTGGGAACTGGTCGAGAACCAGGACGCGACCGCCCTCGCCGCCGCCCTGGACCTCGGCCCGGCCGACGGCGCCTCCGGCCTCGACGCACTGCTGCCCGCCCTCGCCTCCTGGCGGCGCGGCGAGCGGGACCGGTCCACCCTGGACGCCTGGCGCTACCGCACGGTGTGGAAGCCCGTCACGGTCCTCGGCGCCGGCCGCCTGGACGGCACCTGGCTCGCCGTACTCCCGGCCGACGACGGTACGTCCGACACGGCATGGGCCCGCCTGTCCGACGCGCTGCGCGCCCTCGGTGCCGACGTCGTCGAACTCCGCCTTGCTGCCGAGGCGTTGGAGCTCGGTGCCGAGCACGTCGCGGGGCTGCTGCGGGACGCCGCCCCCCGGGGCGCCTCCGGGCTGGTCTCGCTCCTCCCCGGCGCCCACGGGCTCGGTGCCACCCTCACCCTGCTCCAGGCGCACGTGGCCTCCGGGCTCGACGCCCCGCTGTGGTGCGTCACCCGAGGTGCCGTCGGCGTCACCCCCGACGAGCGGATCACCGACCCCGCCCTCGCCCAGGTCTGGGGTCTCGGCCGGGTCTTCGGTCTGGAACACGCTCCGCTCTGGGGCGGCCTGGTCGACCTCCCGGCCGAGGTCGACGAGCGGGCCGCGACCCGCCTCGTCGCCGTCCTGGCCGGCACCGACGGCGAGGACGAGTGCGCCGTCCGCGCCTCCGGAACCTTCCTGCGCCGCCTCACCCGGTCCGCCACCACCGGGGCCCGGTCCGCCGCCACTGGCACTCGGGCCGCCACCACTGGCGCCCGCGCCGCCACCATTGGCGCCCAGGGCGAGATCACTGGCGCCCGCGCCGCCACCATTGGCGCCCAGGGCGAGACCACTGGCACCCGGCCCGAAACCACTGGCACCCTCGCCGCCACCACCGGCACCCGGCCCGAGACCACCGACACCCGGACCGCCGCCACCACCGACACCCTCGCCGCCACCCCCGCCCCCGCCACCCCCGCCACCACCGGCACCCCCGCCCCCACCGACTGGAAGCCCAGCGGCACCGTCCTGATCACCGGCGGCACCGGCGGCCTCGGCGCGCACATCGCGCGCTGTCTGGCCCGGAACGGCGCCGAGGATCTCGTACTGACCAGCCGCCGCGGCCCCGACGCGCCCGGCGCCGCCGAACTGACCGCCGAACTGACCGCCCTAGGCGCCCAGGTCTCCGTCGTCGCCTGCGACATCGCCGACCGGAACGCCGTCGCCGCGCTCCTCGCCACGCTGCCCGGACGCCGCCCGCTGAGCACGGTCGTCCACGCGGCCGGCGTCGGCCACTTCACCGCCGTACCGGAGCTGACCCAGGAGCAACTCGCGGACGTGCTGGCCGCCAAGGCGGACGGCGCGGACCACCTCGACGCCCTCCTCGGCGACCGAAACCTGGACGCGTTCGTGCTCTTCTCCTCCATCGCCGGCGTCTGGGGCAGCGGCCACCAGGGCGGGTACGCCGCCGCCAACGCCCACCTCGACGCCCTCGCCCAGGACCGGCGCGCCCGTGGCCTCGCCGCCACCGCCGTCGCCTGGGGCGCCTGGGCCGACGGCGGCATGGCCGACGCCGAGATGACGGCCCACCTCGAACGGCGCGGCATCCGCACGATGCGGCCCGAGCTGGCCGTCGCCGCCCTCCAGCAGGCGCTGGACCGGGGCGACACCGCCGTCACCGTCGCCGACGTCGACTGGGAGCGCTTCGTCCCCGCCTACACCGCCACCCGGCACCGCCCGCTCATCAGCGAACTCCCGGACGCACAGCCTTACTTGGCGGGCCCCGAGGGTGCCCCGGCCGGCGCCGCCGACAGCGAGTTCGCCCGCAGGCTCGCCGGACGCACCCCCGAGGAGCAGGAGCACCTGCTCACCGAGACCGTCCTCACCGAGGTGGCCGCCGTCCTCGGCCACAGCGGCACCGCGAACCTCCAGCCCGCGCGCGCCTTCAAGGACCTCGGCTTCGACTCGCTCACCGCCGTCGAACTGCGCAACCGGCTCACCGCCGCCACCGGGCTACGGCTGCCGTCCACCCTGATCTTCGACCACCCGACGCCCACCGCCCTCACCGCCCACCTGCGCGGCGAACTCCTCGGCGCCACCGCCGACGCGACCCCGGCCGCCCCCACCACGGCGGCGGCGCCCGACGAGCCGATCGCGATCGTCGGCATGGCCTGCCACTACCCGGGCGGGGTCACCTCGCCGGAGGACCTGTGGCGGCTGGTCGCCGAGGAGGGCGACGCCATCGGCGCCTTCCCCGCCGACCGAGGCTGGGACATCGACGCCCTGTACGACCCCGAGGGGCGCCGCCCCGGCACCTCGTACATCCGCGAAGGCGGCTTCCTCCACGACGTCGCCGGATTCGACGCCGAGTTCTTCGGGATCTCGCCGCGCGAGGCGGTGGCCATGGATCCGCAGCAGCGGCTGCTGCTGGAACTGTCCTGGCAGGCCCTGGAACGCGCCGGACTGCCCCCGACCGGGCTGCACGGCTCCGCGACCGGCATGTTCGTCGGCTCCAACGGCCAGGACTACGCCACCCTCCTGAGCCGCGCGCCCGAAGCCGTCGCCGGATACCAGGCCACCGGCAGCGCCGCCGCCGTCGTCTCCGGCCGCGTCGCCTACAGCCTCGGCCTCGAAGGCCCGGCGGTCACCGTCGACACCGCCTGCTCCTCCTCCCTGGTCGCCCTGCACATGGCCGTCCAGTCGCTGCGCAACGGCGAATGCGAACTGGCCCTCGCGGCCGGTGTGACGGTCATGTCCACGCCCGGCCCGTTCGTGGAGTTCAGCCGCCAGCGCGGCCTCGCCGCCGACGCCCGCTGCAAGCCCTTCGCCGAATCGGCCGACGGCACCGGCTGGTCGGAGGGCGCCGGTGTGCTCGTCGTCGAGCGGCTGTCCGACGCGGTCCGCAACGGTCACCAGGTGCTGGCGGTCGTCCGCGGCTCCGCCATCAACCAGGACGGCGCCTCCAACGGCCTCACGGCCCCCAACGGCCCGTCCCAGCAACGCGTCATACGGCAGGCACTCGCGAGCGCCGGACTCACCCCCGCCGACGTCGACGCCGTGGAGGCACACGGCACCGGAACCACCCTCGGCGACCCCATCGAGGCACAGGCGCTGCTGGCCACCTACGGACGGGCCCGGGACGCCGAACAGCCGCTGTGGCTCGGCTCGATCAAGTCCAACATCGGCCACACCCAGGCCGCCGCCGGTGTCGCCGGTGTGATCAAGATGGTGATGGCGATGCGGGAGGGCGTCCTGCCGCCGTCCCGCCACGCCGGGGAGCCCACCAGCCACGTCGACTGGTCCGACGGCACCGTCGCCCTCCTCGACCGGGCCGTGCCCTGGACCGAGGGCCGCACAGGCCCACGCCGGGCCGGAGTCTCCGCGTTCGGCATGTCCGGAACGAACGCCCACGTCATCCTGGAGGAAGCCCCTCCGGGCACCGCGTCCACCCGTCCCTTGGTCGTCGCCGGACCCGCCGGACTGCCCGGTTCCCCCGTCCTCCCGTTGACCGTCTCGGCCCGTACCGCCGAGGCCCTGGCCGCCCAGGCCGCCCGGATCGCGGACGTCGTGGCAGCCGGGACGGACCCGGCCGACACCGGCTGGAGCCTGCTCACCACACGCTCCGCGCTGGAGCACCGCGCGGTGGTGTGGGGCGCCGAGGCGGGCGAGCTGACCGATGCCCTTCGGGCGCTGGCCTCCGGTACGGCCACCGCACACGCCATCACCGGCACCACCTCCGAGACGGGCGGCGGAACCGTCTTCGTCTTCCCCGGGCAGGGGGCGCAGTGGCTGGGGATGGGGCGGGGGTTGCTGGAGTCCTCGCCGGTGTTCGCGGCGCGGATCGGGGAGTGCGAGGCGGCGCTCGG
>NZ_JBSFVD010000068.1:0-8002 GCF_053592135.1 Streptomyces sp. NPDC002784
GGGGGGCCCGGGCGGGCGCGGGGTGCGGGGGGTGGCCCGCCGGGGGCAACCCCCGGTTCCCGCGGGGGCGCCGGCGGCCTCACCCCCCCCCTCGGGGGGGCGGGCCCCCCCCCGCGGCACGATCGAGTCGAAGGGCTTCGGCACGGCGAAGTGCGCGGCCCCCGCCACGGCCAGAAGCCCGGCAAGCTGGAGTGCGGACCGGTCGGCGGCGAGAGCGGCGGCGCGGTCGGGTGTACGGGAGGCGGTGGAGTCCACGAGTACCTCGCAACGTCGGGCGGGAGCTGACGGACAAGCTTCTTACTGGCCGGTAGGTTAGCGGACGCTCGGCGCCCCGAGCGGGCCACCCCCGCGGACGATGCTCTCCGTCGGCGATGACAACGGCCGCGCTGACGGCCGCGGCCCGGCACAGCCCGCCCGAACAGCGCGGCGTACGATCACCCGGATCCTCGCCCGGCAAGCAACAGGAGCCCGTCCGGTGACCGCCCTCGATCCGCCGACCCGTCACCGCGCGGGCCTGCCCGGCATACAACACCTCACCCGCGTCGAGGACGGTGAGCGCCTGCACAGCCTGTTGTGGCGGCTGGGCGACGGCTGGCGGATGATCAGCAGCGCAGTGCTCGGCGGCGGCATCGGCGTACGCGCCTGGATCCTGAACGCGCAAGTCGCCCATGGCTACCGGCGAATCGACCCGGAACGCCACCTCGCCGACGTGGCGCGCGCGGCCGACGCCCATGGCCCGGGCGTCGGGCTGATGACCGCGGCCGATGTGCGCGCCTACGGGTACGCCCACGACGGCGGGGTGCACGCCGTGGCCACCGCGGGGCTCGGGGTACGCGGATGGGCCGCTTCCCCGGCCGAGGGCACGGCTGCGGCACCGCACGCCGGCACGATCAACATCGTCGCGACACTTCCCGTCGCCCTGACCGACGCGGCGCTGGTCAACGCGGTGGCCACAGCCACGGAAGCGAAGGTGCAGGCGCTGCTCGACGCGGGGTACGACTGCTCCGGCACCCCCACGGACGCCGTCTGCATCGCCGCCCGTTCCCCACGCACCGAAGACGAGGTCCACGCCTTCGCGGGCCCCCGCTCCCTGTGGGGCGCCCGCCTCGCCCGCGCCGTCCACAAAGCCGTACGCGCCTCCGCCGACGAGTCATCTGCTCCCCTGAACCCGTGCTACTGAGCTTTCCGTCGTGTTGACGTGTCGGGTGAGAGAACGGGGTCGGTGAGACACCCAGGATGACGTCGGTGCCGTCCAGTAGGGCCCCAGGCAGGCGCGACGCCTTGGCCGGCCGCGTCCCCTGGGTGCCCCGGCCGTCAGGTGAGTCATCCGGTCAGGCAGCAGTCTCCGCATGTCGTGCCCGCCGGAGTGCGGTAGAAGAGGCAGCAGCTGCGGCGGCGGAAGCCGAGGTCGGGGCCGGTGAAGTGGCCGGTGCCGGAGAGGCGGCCGGTGGCCAGGAGGCCGGTGGTGAGTTCGGTGAGGGGGTCTCGCAGGTCCGGCCGTGCCGTCAGCAGTACCTGGGCGGTGCCGGCCAGTGCTGAAGCGGCGTTGCCGTCCAGGAGGCGGGGGGAGATCTTGACGCGGCTCCCTGTGGCCAGCGCGTCGAGGTGCTGTTCGACCACCACCTCGTACAACTTCCCGGTGAGGTTCGGGATTCGGTCGGCGGGCCAGCCGCTGGGGTTGGGCAGCCTCAGCGCGGGGCCCTCGTCGGCCCGGTGCAGCCCGGTCAGGTCGGGGACGATGCCGTGGAGGAGTGTGCAGGCCAGGACCGGGGACCACAGGCGGGCGGCGTGGCCGAGCTGCGCGATGGAGAGGCCGATGCGCGCCTCCCGGGTGTCGTACCGGTCGGCGATCACCTGCGCGAGGTCGGCAAAGCCTCGGGCGTAGGCGTCCGTGACCGGGTGCCATCCCTGGTCGGGGCCGCCCACGGTCAGGGTGAAGAAGCCTCCCAGAGCTGCTACGTCCTGCAGCGCGGCAGCGACGGCCCCGGAGGGCACATGAGCAGGTACAGGTACCGGTGCGGTCATGTCTGCTTGGCTTCCTGTCTGGGTGCGGGCTGGTGGCCGGTGAGCAGCGTCACCTGTGGCTGGCCGGTGCGGGGATGCTCGGTGATGTCCGCCTCGACGCGGTAGACGTCCTTCAGCAGGGCGGGAGTGAGGACGTCACGGGGTGTGCCTTGGGCGACCACGCGTCCGGCGTCCAGCACGCAGAGGCGGTCACAGAACGAAGCGGCGAGGTTGAGGTCGTGCAAGGCGACCACGGCGGTGACTCCGAGGCGGCGGACGAGGCGGAGCGCGTCGAGCTGGTGGCGCAGATCGAGGTGGTTGGTGGGTTCGTCCAGCACCATCGTCCCGGCCTGCTGGACGAGTGCGCGGGCGATCAGGACGCGCTGCTTCTCACCGCCGGACAGCCGGTCGAAGGGTGCCTGGGCGAGGTCGGTGACGTCCAGTTCCGTCAGGGCGGCCGTGACGATGGCGCGGTCGTCGGCGTCATCGCCCGCAAAGGGGCGCTTGTGCGGGGTGCGGCCCATGGCCACCACCTCATACACGGTGAGCTCGAAGTCCCCGGCGTGCTCCTGCAGGACGGCCGCCAACCGCCGGGCCAGTTGCTTGCCGGGCATCCGCCAGATGTCCGTCCCGTCCAGCAGCACGCGACCCGACGTGGGGCGCAGCGCCCGGTAGACGGTGCGCAGGAGGGTGGACTTGCCGGCGCCGTTGGGGCCGACGAGCCCGACCACCTCCCCGGCTGACACCGTCAGGGAGACTCGGTCGACCAGGGGTGTGCCGTCGACTGCCACCGACACGTCGTCGATGTGCAGCGTTGCGGGTGCCGTGGGTGGCCGTCCGGTCATCGCGCGCTCCTGCGCATCAGCCAGAGGAAGAAGGGGCCGCCGACCAGGGCGGTGAGGATGCCGACGGGGATCTCCTCGGGGCTCATGAGGGTGCGCGCGGCCAGGTCGGCGGCGATCAGGAAGGCCGCGCCGAGCAGAGCCGCGGCCGGGAGCGCTCGGCGGTGGTCGGCCCCGACCAGGAGCCGTACGACGTGGGGCAGGATCAGGCCGACGAAGCCGATCTGGCCGCTGACCGCGACGATCGTGCCGATCATCAGGGCGACCAGGGTGAACAGTGCGGCACGGAACCGGTGGACGTCCAGGCCGAGGGCGGCTGCGGCCTCTTCACCGGCGAGCAGCAGGTTCAGCGGACGGCTCACGCCGAGGAGGACGGCCGTACCGAGCAGGACCACGGCGGCCGGGATCCACACGATCGTCCAGGTGGTGCCGGCCAGTCCGCCGAGCATCCAGCGCATCGCCGACTGCGTCTTGTGGGGGTCGTTGGAGGTGACCACGAGGAAACTCGCCACCGCCGACAGCACCTCGGCCATCGCCACGCCCGCCAGGACCAGCCGTACGGTGGTCATCCGTCCGCCGGAGCGGGCCAGGAAGTACACCGCGACCAGGGCCGCCAGTGCACCGCAGAACGCCGCCAGCGGCAGCGAAAAGGCTCCGAACAGTGTGACGTTGAGGACGAGGACCAGGACCGCGCCGACGCTCGCGCCCGACGACACTCCCAGCAGCATCGGGTCGGCGAGCGGGTTGCGGACCAAGGCCTGCAACGCCATCCCCGCCACCGTCAGGCCGGCTCCGACCACCGCGCACAGCAGTACCCGGGGCAGCCGGACGTCGGTGACGATCGTCTCCCGCACCGGGGGCCACGTCTCATCGGCGAGGGCGGGGTGCAGGTGGTGGAGCAGGATGCGCCACACCTCGTCGGCCGGGATCGTGACCGAGCCGGCCGCGATCCCGAACGTCGCCGCCACCGCCACCAAGGCGGCGAGCCCGGCCAGGACCAGGGCGTAAGGGAGTCTGCGGCGGCCGGTGACGGCCTGCGCGGTCCCGGCCCTGGCAGAGCCGTTGCCGACCGTGTCGGTGGTTACCGGCGTCCTGCCCGTGGCGACGGCGACGGCGTCGGTGCCAGCGGCGGCCGATTCGCTCACGCCGGTCACCGGAAGCGGTCCGGGTGGAGCTGGCGTGCCAGCGACGCGACGGCCGCGGGCACCCGTACGCCCACGACGGTGGAGGACAGCGGCAGCACCGCGAACCGCCGGTTCTTGATGGCGGGCACGTCCTGCAGCGCCGGATTGGCGAGCAGGAACTCCTTCTTCTGCGCCACGCTCTGGTCGCCGTAGTCGTAGATGACGATGACCTCGGGCGCTCGCTCGGCCACCTGCTCGAACGACACGTCACCGAACGGCTTGTCGAGGTCGGCGAAGAGGTTGACGCCTCCGGCCCGCTTGATCATGTCGTTGCCGATGCCCGCGCCACCCGCGGTGAAGGCGCTCTTGTCGCCGCTGTCGTAGACGAACAGCTTTACCGGCTCCACTCCGTCGAGTTTGCCGTCCACCTCCTCCAGGGTGGTGTGCAGCCGTTCGATCTGCCGTTCTGCCCGCTCGGGGACGCCGAAGACCTTGGCGACCTCGCGGATCTCCTTGTCCATGGCGGTCATCGTCACCGGCCCAGCCGGGCATTCCTCGATGTTGAGGCGGGTGTTGATGCCGGCCTGGGTGAAGGCGGCACGGGAGCGGCCCTCCTTCTCGTCGAAGGTGGAGGCCCAGCCGCCGTAGACGAAGTCGGGCTCGGCGGCCAGCAGCGTCTCGTACGACGGGTACTGCTCCGACAGCACCTTGACCTTGTCGTAGGCGGCCCGGTACTCGGGGAGGATTGCGTCGTCGAGGTAGCCCGTGCCGACCATCGACTTCTCCAGCCCGAGCGCCAGCATCACCTCGGTCGCGTGCTGGTTCAAGGACACCGCGCGCTGGGGTGGGCGCTGAAACGTCGTTGTCACCCCGCAGTTGGACACGGTGACCGGGAATCCCTTGTCGGCCGGGCCGTTGGAGCCCCCGGCGTTGTCCTGGGCGCTTGCGCCGCAGCTCGTGATGAGCACAGCGGTGGCCGTGGCCAGCAAGGGGGACAGCAGACGTCTGCCCGTCATGGGAAAGGTCCTCTCGTACGGGTGTTACGGACGGTCGGCGCGCAGGCTGCCGGTCTCAGCGGGCCGCGCGGCGCCGAGGCGGGGTGAAGGCGTAGAGGTCGAGGATCTCGGGCCGGGCAGCGATGCCGGGACCGCCCGCGCTCACCCAGGCGGCGATGTCCTCGGTCGCGGCGGGGTCGTTGACCAGGCCCAGCCAGACCGGCCGCGCCCCGGCGGCCCGTCCGGCGGCGGAGGGCTGCACGACGATCACGTTGGCCTGATCGCACACATCCAGGCAGGCGGAGACGCGTACGGGAGCGGCCTCGCCCAGCCGCGCGGTCTGCGCCGTGTGATCGACGCCGGTCACCTTGGGACTGCCGCAGCAGCAGTCCCGGCACACAACGACCCGGCACGGCACCGGAGTTACCGGTCTTGTACCGACCGACCCTGTGCCCACCGGGCTGTCGTACGCCTCCTCGGCCGGCCTCACGGGCATGCCGAACCACCCTCCTCCGGGGAAATCCGCCCCGGGTTCGTCGAGGAGGCGACCGCCTGAGTCTCCTGGCTCTCGGGTCGAAGCGCGTCCCGGCCTTCCCACCCGGCTTGGGGCAGTGGCCTGTTCGGGACTGGCTCGCCGATCACAGTGGCGGGACCGCGCCGGATTCACACCGGCTTCCTCGTTCCGCCGTCGCCTTGTCGCCGAACATCATCGCACAGGGCTACCTGCATATGATGCGCAGATGCAGAAGTATCGCATCAGGACCGCCATGGCCGCCGATCTCGACGAGGCGCGGGCGGTGATGCTCGACACCGTCTACCGCGACTTCGGCACCGGCTACGTGCCGCACTGGCACGCCGACATCATCGATCCGGGGTCGTTCTACGTCGTCCCGCCCCGGCACACCCTGCTGGTCGCCGTCGACGACGCGGACGGGACGGTGGCCGCCACGGCCGCGCTCGATGCGCGCGGGCCGGTCCATCCGCCGAACCCGCGGTGGCTGGCGGAGCGGTACCCGTCGGGTGAGACCGCGCAGCTGAGGCGGGTGTACACGCGCCCGGAACACCGGCGGCGCGGGCTGGCCCGGCAACTGGTGGAAGAGCTGCTGGACTTCGCACGGACGGAAGGCGGCTACCGGTCCGTGTACCTGCACACCGACCCGCACTCCCCCGGCGCGATGAGCCTGTGGCGGACGCTGGGCAAGGTCGTCTGCGACGAGAGGGAGGACGTGCCCGGCGGAGGCAATGGCGTGGTGCACTTCGAGATCCCGCTTGCTTAAATGAAAATCATATTCATATGATGCTGGTCGACGTCGGCCGACCGACCCGTACGGGAACGTCCGCCCTGGAAAGACAGAACGAGGACCATGAGATCTCCCCGCCGTCGACTCATAGCCGGCCTGCTGCTCGCCCCCGCGCTCTCCGGCTGCTTCGCCTCCAACGACGACGACTCGTCCTCGGACTCCTCCGGCCCGGGTGAGGCCGGGCGCCTGCGGGTGGCGTTCGCCTTCCAGCCGACGGAGAACTACTCGCCGTACGGCGGCCAGGACTCCTTCATCCTGTCCCGGCTCGGTGTGAGCGAAGGGCTGACCCGGCTGGACGCCAACGGCACCGCGGCCCCCGCGCTCGCCGAGTCGTGGAGCAGCCGACAGGGCGGCAAGAGCTGGGTGTTCACGCTGAGGGACGCCACCTTCCAGGACGGCAGTGAGGTCACCGCGGAGGCCGTCGCCTCCGCCCTCACCCACGCCGCCGCGGCCGACCCGGCGCCGACCGCGATCTCCGGCGTGAAGCTGACCGCCGAGGTCGTGGGCGACGACCAGGTGAAGGTCGGCACGGGCGAGGCCGACCCGGTGCTGCCGCTGCGGCTGACCAACCCCAGCCTCGCGGTGTTCTCCCCCAAGGCGTACGGCAAGGACGGCAAGGTGAACCCGGCCGGCACCGCCACCGGCCCCTTCGAACTCACCCGGACCACCGGGGACACGGCAGCCGCCCTGGACCGCTACGACGACTACTGGGGCGGGCGCGCCCAGGCGTCCGGCATCGACGCGAAGTTCGTCTCGGACGGCACCGCCCGCGCCAACGCCCTGCGCACCGGGGACGTGGACATCGCCGAGGCCCTGCCCGTCGCACAGGTCGCCTCCCTGGACGAGGACTCCGTCCACGAGATCAACACCGCGCGGAACACCAGCCTGTACCTCAACACCCAGCGAGGCGTCTTCAAGGACGCGGCGCTGCGGGCCGCCGCGCGCGAGGCGATCGACACCTCCGCCGTCGCCAAGGGCGTGTACGAGGGTCACGCCGAGCCCGCCCAGGGCATCTACGGCCCCGCCCTGACCTGGACCGCGGACAAGAGGACCGAGCCGACCGGCCGGGCCGAGGCCACCGACGCGGACGGCAAGCCCATCACCATCGCCACCTACAACGACCGGGCCGAGCTGCCCGAGACCGCCCAGGTGCTCCAACAGCAGCTCCAGAAAGCCGGGTTCACGGTGAAGCTGGAGGTGCGCAGCTACGCACGCCTCGAAAGCGACCTGCTGGCCAAGAAGTTCGACGCCGCCGTCGCCTCCCGCAACATGATGCTCGACACGGGTGACCCGGTCACCGTCCTGGCCAGCGACTTCACCTGCGACGGCAGCTTCAACCTGTCGTTCCTGTGCGACAAGGACGTCGACCGGCTGGTCGAGAAGGCCCGGGCCGAGGCCGATCCGGGCAAACGGCAGGACGCCGCGATGAAGGCGGAGGCCGCGATCATCGGCACCGACGCGGTGATCCCGCTGGTGCACCTGAAGGTCGTCACCGGCCTGAGTGCGTCCGTCCAGGGCGCGCTGCTCGACCCGTACGAGCGGCAGTTCGTCGGCACCGGGACCCGGCGCTGAACCCCTTGGCCAGGCCCCTTGCCGCCGCCCTGCGCGCACTCGCGCGGGGTGGCGGCCTCACCCTGCTGTGGCGGGTCCTTCTGACGGGCGGGCTGGTGTGCGCGATCGGCCTGCTGCCGTGGCTGTCGCGCACCGACCCGGCCTTGAGCACGGTCAGCGCCGGG
>NZ_JBSFVD010000069.1:0-7847 GCF_053592135.1 Streptomyces sp. NPDC002784
GTGCGGAAGGTGGCCTCGTAGGTGATCGGGCTGCGTTGTCCGAGGCGGGAGTGACGGCGTCGGACGTTATAGCGGTGCAGCCATCGGAACGCGTCGAGTCGGGCCTCGCGCTCGTTTGACCAGCCATTTCATCCCTTCAACGTCTCTCTCTTGAAGCTTGCGTTGAAACTCTCCGCGGCGGCGTTGTCCGCGCAGCTGCCGACCGCGCTCATGCTCTGGAGGACGCCCGCCCGGCGGCAGGCGTCGGCGAATGCGGCGCTCGTGTACTGGGCTCCGTGGTCCGTATGCATGATCGCCCCGTTGAGGCTGCCGCGGGTCCATTCCGCTGCGGCGAGGGCGTCGGTGACGAGCTCGGTTCGCATGTGGTCGGCGATCGCCCAGCCCGCCAGCCGGCGTGAACACAGGTCGATCACGGTCGCGAGATAGCAGAATCTCCCGCCGCCGACGGGCAAGTACGTGATGTCGCCGACGTACTTGGTGTTCGGGAGCTCGGCGGTGAAGTCACGGCCGATCCGGTCCGGGGCCTTCGCCGCGGCCGGGTCCGGAACAGTGGTGCGGTGCCTGCGGCGCAGGCGGACTCCGGCCAGGCCGATGCCGCGCATGACACGCGCGATGCGCTTGTGGTTGACCTCTGGTCGGCTGCCTGGCGGGCGGCGCGGTCGACGGCGGTCTTGCGCCAGTAGTAGAAGCTCGATCGGGCGATGCCCAGGATCGTGCACAACCGCTTCACGCCGAACCGGCGCTGGTGATCTTCAACGAACAGGCAGCGGTTCACCAGCGCGTCTCCGTCGCGAAATACCGGGCCGCTTTGCGCAGGATGTCCCGCTCTTCCTCGAGTTCACGGACCCGCTTGCGCAAGGCGGCCACCTCCGCCGGGTCCGACGCCGGCGCGGCCGGTTGGACCGCCGAGTGCGAGCCCGGACGTCGCCCGTCGGCGGCCCGTATCCAGTTGCGCAGCGTCTCGGTGT
Source organism: Streptomyces sp. NPDC002784 (assembly GCF_053592135.1). Taxonomy (NCBI): domain Bacteria; kingdom Bacillati; phylum Actinomycetota; class Actinomycetes; order Kitasatosporales; family Streptomycetaceae; genus Streptomyces; species Streptomyces sp. NPDC002784. The sequence goes on from NZ_JBSFVD010000069.1 coordinate 969, forward strand.
TCACACCCAGATCGGCGGCGACCGACTTGATCGTCGCTCCCGGCCGTGAGCGGGACAACGCGACCGCGTCCGCCTTGAACTCCGCCGGGTAATGCTTCATCCCCACGGGGACTCCGTTCTCCCAGATCCTCAAGATCCAGTGTCTACGGTGTCCAAGATCCGGGGTCAACGCCCGTCGTCGGCCTCGACAACCTCATCAAAGGACTCGACCGGGCACTCCTGGGCGCCAAGGTTGGCAGCAGACTGTTGATCGTCGTACCCCCGACGCTCGGATACGGCTCCCAGGATAAAAGGGAAATCCCCGCCCGGTCCACACTGGTTCTCGTCGTTGACGTCCTGGCCGCGACCTGAATACAGTACCGAGCGTCCAACAGAGCGGCGCATACCCTACAGCGGCCTCGACCCTCGCCAGCATCAGAAGCTCGCGCGACGGCGCGACTTCGACGTCGATGCCGAGGGTGGCGCCGTGCTCGACGACGGCATTCTTGAAGCCGGTGTCGACCCAACTCTTTGAGATGGTCGGGTACATCTCCTTCGCTTGGTCGAGGAGGCGGATTCCCAGGGCGTTCTCCGAGAGGCCGGCGGCGGTGACGGTCACGGCGAGTATGAGGCCGATCGTGTCGGTGAGGATGCCCCGCTTCCGGCCTACGATCTTCTTCGCGGCGTCCGTTCCCTGGCTGGTCAGAGCCACTTACCGGTAGTTCGTTAAATTCGGCGGTAGAGGTCAATGCCGTGTCCGGTGGTGACCTCGTCGATCAGGGCCTGGAGCTCGGAGGGTGGGTCGGTGTCCGTCCAGGCTCGCCACCATCGGTTGAGGGTGACGGCGGGGGTCAGCCAGGAACGGATGGCCCGTAAGGCCCTGGGCCAGCAGGGCAGTTGGGGTGGGTGGGGTTCGGTTGGTCCCCCTCTCTGGCCCCTCGTCGGGGCACGGGTCCGGCGCGGTGGCGTCCAGGTGTCCAGGTGGGGCGAACCACTGGTCCCAGCAGAAGGAGAAGGCGCAGTTGACCAGGGCCTGGTGGCGGCGGATGGCGCGGTCGGAGCGGACTTGGAAGTCGGCCCAGCCGAGTTCGTCCTTGATCTGTTTGTAGCTCTGCTCGATCCACGGCCGCAGGCCGTAGAGGCGGACGATCTCGGCCAGGTCGGCGGGCGGGTGCGGGCTGGCGGCGGCGGCGTGGGGTGCGTCCGGGTGGGGCAGGTTGGTGGCCAGGTACCAGGTGGCCTTCTCCGGCAGCCGGGCTGGGTCGGTGGTGGCCACGACCAGACGGCAGGGCGAGTCGGGACCATAGCCGCCCAGTCGGGCATCGGCGGCCCACCAGCTCTCGGTGTGCCCGTCACGGAAGTGACGCTCCACGGGCGTCCAGTCGCCGGGACGCCTGGCATCACGCCAGGTCAAGGTATGGGCGGCCTCGATAGGAGTGTGCGGCTGGCCGGCCGGAGCCCAGGTGCCGCGGTGCGGCTTGAGCGCCACCACATAGGCGAGGCCGGCCTCGCGCAGTGCGAAGTACCAGTCGTCGCTGACGGAGTAGGCGCAGTCGGCGACCACCGCCCGGCAGCCGAAGCCCGCTTGCTTGCCCTGGGCCGCGAGGTCAGCGGCCAGCTGGGGTTTCGTGCGGAAGGCCGGGTCGGACCGGCCGCGGGGGAAGTGGTGGGCAGGGGTGTAGGGGTGCGCGTGCAACGGGTAGTAGACGCGGCCGTCGGTCCACACCGTGGTCACCGTGACGATGCCGTTGTCGGTCTTGCCCAGCCGGCCCAGCCACTGCCGGCCCACGTGCGCGGTCGCGGTGCCGTCCTTGCGGTCCCCGGAGTCGTCGATCACGATGACCCCGCCGTCGTGCGGAGCCGTCGCCGGCTCCTCGCGCAGCAGTTCAAGCCGCCGGTCGTTGATCTGCTCGGCCTCCCAGGGCGACTCGGACAGGAAGAACTGCAGCCGCTGCACCCCCGGCATCCCCGCACCCGCCACCGGCTCCGCCCCGGCCAGGCAGGTGATCGTCTTGTTCCGCTCCCGCGGCGCCAGCAGCCCGGTCAGATACTCACGAAAACCCCGCCGCTGGGCCAGGCTGAAGAAGAGGTCGTCGAACCGGGCCGCGTAGTCCTCCAACGGCCCCGGCGCGGGCGGACACGGACGGCGAGCAGTCATCTTCAGCCCTCAGCACGGCAGTTGGCTCCTATCACCGGCCTACGACCAACTCGACCCGTCGTCAACCCACACCACCGCCGGATTTAACGAACTACCGGTAGCGCCGGGGGAGCGCTCGGCCTCGCGCCCGATGCGGGTCTGTGTAGCGAACGGCCCTGTCTCACATTCGGTGGTGACGGAGCGTGCTGTTATCCGAGGAGGATGCGGTGCCGGAGCAGGGTGAAGCCTGCTCGTCCGTGCATCTGGCGCGCGATCCGTTTGGTCTTGGAACCTGTTTCCGAAGACGTGTTGGAAATTGGCCATCTTGGTTTGAGCCGTGTGCGCCCTTCGTGCTTCGCCTCTCTCGCCCCATCAATCGTCCGGTGTCCCAGATGTATAGGCGTGTCTTGTGCGGCTCCAGAAACACAGGCACTGTCGTGCTGCCCTGCCGAGACCTCGCCCGGGCTCCCCCCCAGTCGAAGGAACCTGCCATGACCCGTCGTTTCATATCCGGCCGCCTCGCGGCCGCAGCCGTCCTGCTCGCTGTTCCCGTCCTCGGCGTCGCCGCAGCCACCCCAGCAGCCGCGGCAGAGTGCAATGGGGTGCAGGTCACGGGCAACATCTCCGACAAGCTGTGCATAGCGATCGGGGAGAACAAGGTCCTGCTCGACAACAGGCTCAAGGCGTCCAATGTGCTTACGTCCAGGCTCGAACTCGGGGTGGACTACGCCATAGGGCAGGACTTCACCGTGACGCTCGAGCCGGGCGCCGAGGTGGAATTCGATCTCAGCGGTGTGGCCACGGTCAGCGTAAAGGCCGGCTGACCACGAGTCGGGCAGATTAGCGGCCCCGTACAGGACGTCCTGGCGCCCTCGTGCAGGGGCGCCCGCCTACGTTGGGGTGCTCCGCCTCGCTCGTAAGGCTGCAACACAGAATTTCGGGTGTGCTCCCTGACGTAGAGGAAATACGCTGTCCCGGCTCGTTCTGCCCCCTGTCGGAGGAGGAGGGTGGGGTAGGACGTTCCGGCCGTGTTAGTTCCCCTCCGTAGCCGGAGCAGTTCGACCGTGGGTGTCGGCATCGCGGGAATGCGCCGGCACTCACGGTAAGTGGTTGTAACAGGGCCCTGGAGCATGCCCGCTGCCGGTGCCCTGGTAGCCGCGTCGGCGATCGTCGGGGCTCCGCGGCAGGCGCGGTCGACGCCGGATTCGGTGTAGGCCCGGCAGTCGTTGCGGTGTTCGTGCAGATTCAGAAGCTTTTTCTGCACTTCGTGCCTGCTCAGGGGCGTGATCGTGGTGCTGGGGCGCCGTTCAGACAGCTCGTGTGAACTGCTCCTGGGTGGCTGTCGGCTTCGGCTGACGGCGGGTGAGCCGGCGGGTCATGAGCGTGATCGCGGCCCAGGTGATGAGGCTTTCGCTGTGCTGGACCAGTCGCGTCGGGTAGCGGGGGCGCATTGCTGCGTCCCCGCCCCCTCAGAACCGTGCGTGCGTCTCTCGACGCACACGGCTCAAGCAGGCCGCGAGGGCTGACACTGCTCTCTCCGGTGATCACTAGCGTGGTGCTGCTGGTGACAGGCGGTGTGTCGGAGTTCCAGGTTCTTCAACTCGTCGGAGCCACCTGCACGCCGGTAGACGACGTGGTGCACGTTGAGCGCACGCGAAGCGGCCGAGAACCAGTTCACCCAATCGTGAACGTCATCTGGTTGATACTCGGCTCCTTCAATCAGGTCCAGACCGCATCCGGCACAGAGTCCCCGTTGCCGTGCGGCTAGCGTCAGGACAAGCCTGCGCTCGGCCGACGGCAACTTTCTTTTGCTGATTCTCTGTTGCCAGTATTCCTGCATCGCGGGGTCGTCCTTTGAGGCATTGGAGCGAACCGCTACGTGCCGGATGATGCGTGTCCATTTGAACTTGTGGAGATAGTACTGGCCGGAGCCAAATACCCACTTGTCCCTGCTCCTAGGTCGGTGCTGACCCCAGTAGTGCCTACGGATCCACACACGGCCTTGGTTCTGGTGTTCCCGGACTGCCCACCGCCATAGGGTGATGAACATGTACCGGTCCAGATTGCCGAAGGTGTCGGATGCGCAGGACCCTCGGTAGTAGGTGGACCATCCTTTGACAAGGGGGCTCAGCTCGGCAATAAGCGCTTTGGCTGGTGCACCCCTCTTGGAGCGGACAGTCTCCCTGATCTTCCCTCGGACCCTTCGCACGGCTTCCTGGCTCGGGCGCGCGAGGACTTTTCCGTCGCGATACCGGCGGAAGTTGAACCCCAGGAAGTCGAATCCTTCATCGAGATGGACCACACGGGTCTTTTCCTCGTTGAAGGCGAGTCCTCTGGGACGCATCCATTCTGCCAGCTCGTCTCGGATCCTCACTGCCTCTTCCTTCGTGTGACAGAGCACGACGAAGTCGTCGGCGTACCTGACCAGTACCGGAGTTCCCATGACGGACCTTTGCACTCCATTCCTGAAGGTTTCCGTCCGTACTCCGGCGGCCGTCTCCATCCCGTGGAGAGCGATGTTCAACAGCAAGGGGCTAACCACTCCGCCCTGCGGGGTTCCTTCCTCGGTTGGAGAAAAGCGCCCGTCTTCCATCACTCCCGCTTTAAGCCAGCCATGGACAAGTTTCCTGGCGGGGAACTGCCCAATGGCGGCCATCAGGTGATCGTGGTCGATGCGATCGAAGGCGGATGCAAGGTCAGCGTCGAGGGCCCACAGTCGCCGCGCATTTCGCTTCGCGGTGACACTGTGGATCGTCTCCATCGCGTCCTGGCATCCACGTCCGGGGCGGAAGCCGTAGCTCCTGCCGTCGAGCCGGGCTTCCCACTCGGGCTCCAGCGCGTTCTTGACGCGCGCCTGGTGGACGCGGTCCCTGATCACGGGGATGCCGAGCGGTCGCTTCTTCCCATTCGCCTTCGGGATGTACACACGTTTCACCGGTTGGGCCTTGAGTCCTGATTCGGCATCAATATGCCGAGCCAGGCGCCCCCTTGCCAACGGTGTGAGGGCCCTCTCTCGGTCCACGCCGGCGGATCTCCTGCCTGAACTCTGCTGTGTCACTCTCCGCACACTTTGCAGTGTGTTGGAGTGTGAGCGCAGCATGAGCTTCTGGAGATTGCGGACCTTCTTGAGGTCCCCTTGCTGTGCAGCCTTGAAGATTCGTTGACGCAGTCGCCTTACTTCGCCATCCACCTTGGCCCACTCAGTTTCATGCCAGGCGGCAGCATCGTCCACGGCTCCGTTCCGGGCGAGGTTGTCTCTGGGATTCAATCCCATGTTCTTCCCCTCCTTGTCTAACTTGCACCGCGGTTCGGGTTGTGCTCGCTGTTTCTTCAAAGGCCCACCTGACCCGCGTGGGCTCCCTTTCGGGTCCGGGCATCAGCCTGGTATCCGCTTGGTTATGGCCAGCGGCGGAGAGTGCCGGTGTCTGGCGTTTCCCACGAGCTTTCGCTCTAGCGGCATTCGCTTCTCGGGTCATCCTGTTCCCGCAGCGGAGTTGGGCCTTCGTTACCGTCGGCTTACCGTCTCCGGACCGCTACGGGGTTTCCATGTTCCACTTCCTCAAGTCCCGTCCAGGTAGGGTGCCCTCTATAGCCCGAGGCCGTGGTGACCACCTCCGGACTTACGAATACCCGGAGCACGTGACGCCTCTCAGCGTCCGGCCTTGTCGTCGCCGAATTCTTGCCACTGCGACGTACGCGTTACGGACCGTGCAAACGAGGGTTCGCGGTGTCTCACCCTTCTGAACTTTCCCTGGTCTGTGTGCTGCGGTGGCCCGCAGATTCCTTGGACCTTCTCCTCCGGCTCAGCACCACGGCGTTACCGCCATCGCACCCGGAGTCGGGAACCGACTGTGGTCACTATCGGGGCGGGTTCCTTCTCTCCTTTCTTCCCGCCACTTGTTAGAAGTGGCTTTCATGTCGCACTCGTAATCACGGGCGTGACGGCGGGCGTTCATGACCCAGGCCAGCGACCGTTCGACGACCCAACGTCGCGGGATGATCACGAATCCAGAGGCGTCCTTGGGGCGGCTGACGGGCTTGATCGTGAGGTTCAGATGCTTCTTAGCCCAGGCCACGAGCTTGCCCGCGTAGGCGGAGTCGGCCCAGACGATCGTGATCTCGGGGTGCATGAGGCGCAGGCGGAACAGGACTTCCTTCGCGGCCGCGGAGTCGTGGAGGTCGGCGGGAGTGACCATCACCATCAACGGCAGGCCGCGGGTGTCGACGACGAGGTGCCGCTTGCGGCCGTTGATCTTCTTCCCGGCGTCGTAGCCCCTGGACTCGGAGGTGACGGTCGAGGCGGCTTTGACGGACTGGGAGTCGATGACCGTTGCGACCGCCCGAGGGCCTTTGCCCAGGTCACGGCGGATGCGGGCGGCGAGCGCGTCACGGATCTGTCCGATGATCCCGGCGGCCGCCCAGCGGGCCATGAAGCCCCAGACCGTGCGCCAGGGCGGGAAATCGGCGGGCAGTGCCCGCCATTTGCAGCCCGTGTCGACGACGTAGCGGATCGCGTCGACGATCTCGCGGCGAGGGTGCTTCTCCGGCCTTCCGCCCGTGGGTGTTTCGCAGGCCGGCGGAGGAAGAAGCGGTTCGATCAATGCCCACTCGGCGTTCGTGGTGTCCGAGGGATAGAGGCGTTCACGCATGTCAGGGCCTGCAACATGACGGTGGGGTGTGGGCCGCCCCAGGGCCGGCCCACCCCACCAATCAGGACGGTTGGGTGGGGGGTTTTTGTTTTGGATGGTGGGTTTTAGGTGGTT
>NZ_JBSFVD010000070.1:0-7822 GCF_053592135.1 Streptomyces sp. NPDC002784
GCGCCCCGGCGGCCAGCGCCTTGGCGGCGCGGGCGCCTTCCCACATCCGGCCGCTGACGAGCAGGCACTCCTCGGGTCCCGGCCGCACCCGGCGCAGGCACTCCGCGAGCGGCAGGCCCACGTCGTCGAGGAAGGCGAGCGGGGCCCAGCCGGAGCCGCCCTCGGCGCCGTCGACGGTGACCGAGTCGGCGCCGGCCGCCCAGGCGGTGGCGGCCGCGGCCCCCACGTCGCGGGCGGGAGGCAGCTTCACCCAGATCCTGGCCCGGGGGAAGTTGTTGCGCATCAGGCGGACCTGGTGGGCGAGGATCTCCTCGGTGAAGGTGCCGGGGCTGCCGCTGCGCAGCACTCGGGAGGTGCCGTGGCCGAGCACGGGCTCGACGGCGTACTGCTCCTCCAGCCGCTCGGCGTCGGCCGCGTCGACGACGGTCATGCCGCCGAGCCCCGGTTTGGCGCCCTGACCCACCTTCAGCTCGAAGGCGAGCCGCCCGGCGTCCAGCAGTGGCCGCACGGAGGGGTCGCTGTAGACGAGGTTCCAGATCTCGGCGTCGGCGTCCTCGGTCGACTGCTGTACGGCCACACCGCCGGCGCCCTCCAGGGCGCCCTGGTAGGCGGCGATACGGCCGAGCAGGGTGCGGCCCTCGCGTTCGCCGAGCCGTCCCGTGCCGTTGACGGGGCCGATGTTCTCGCCGACGACGATGGGGATGCCGAGCCGGGCCGCCTGCCGGGCTGCGGCCACGCCCAGGTCGCGGCTGGCGACCTGGGTGGAGCCGAACGCGGAGACGTACAAGGGCAGTTCGGCCGGGAAGCCGCCGATGTCGGTGGCCGTGTCCACGTCCCGGTACAGGGGTTCGCGGGCCAGCTCGATCAGTTTCTCCAGCCGGCGTGGCATGAAGGCCGGCGGCACCAGCCGGGTCCGGTCCAGGACGTCGTCGCCGCCGCGCCCGACGGCGCCGAACAGTTCGGTGCCGTAGGCGGACGCGGGCGGGAAGACGCGGGCCGCGCCCTGCCGGGCCCTGGCCCGTATCTCGTCCTCCGGGAAGCCGGAGGCGTGCAGTGCGCTCATGTCGGATCGCTCCCTCGCATGGGTGGGCTGCTGTGGTGCGCCGGCTCGTGGGCCGGTCTCATGAGCGGGCCCGCGCGGGCTCGCGGTGCGGGCCGGTCGTGGTGAGTTCGCCGAGGTCCAGGCGGGTCTCGACGTAGTGCAGCGCGTCGAGGAGGCCGCTCGAGGTGAGGGCGGCGGCGGGGCGGGCTTTGACGACCTGCCCGATCGGCATGGCGCCGACGGAGCTCCAGCCCAGCCGGCCCCGCTCGTCGATGAATCCGGCGCTGCGGCCGGCGTTGTCGGGGTGCAGGCAGTACGGCACGTCGAGCCAGCCCCGGCCGAACGCCGTGAGCAGTCCGCGGCCGATGTCGGGGCCGAGACAGAGCACCGCCTCCACCAGGGCGCGGGCCTCGGCGTACACCTGGCTGTCCCGGTCGCCGTCGACCGGCGCGGCCGGGCCGCCCGGGCGGACGGTGCGGGCGGTGTGCGCCGAGGTCTCCAGGGCGGCGACGTTCTCGGCGACGGTGGGGATGCGGCGCGCCTCGACCGTGGTCTTCACGATGAGCCGCTGCGCACCGGCCCGCACCGCCAGCCGTACCGCCCGGTCCTGGAGGGCCCGGGCACCGGACGGCGTGCGCGGATAGACGCCCATGTAGGTGTAGACGACGATGTGCCAGTCCACGCCGGGCAGCAGGTCGGCGGCGAGCGCCCGCAGCGCTCGTACCGCCTCTTCGTCCTGGTGCGGGTCGGTCTGCTGCGCGTAGCTCAGGGAGATGCTGCGCAGCCCGTGCCGGACGAAGAACATCCCTTCCAGCAGGGACAGCGCGACGAGCAGTCCGGGCGGACACAGCTGGCCCATCATGCAGCCGCCGAAGGACTCCAGATGCGGTTCGACGCCCGGCCGGCGGGCCTCGGCGAGCAGTTCGCAGGCCCGGGTCCAGTTGTCCACGGCCTCGGCCAGCGGGGTGCGGCTGTAGGGCAGGCAGTAGGAGACGGGGCCGCCCTCGGAGGCGTGCAGTCCGGCCGCGAGCAGGCCGCGCACGATGCCCTGCGGGGCGGCGGACCCGTGCCGCACCTGGACGGGGAACCCGGGGCCGTCGATCCCGTCGAGCATGCGGCGGGTGGCGGCCGGGCCGTGGGTGAGCAGCGGGTAGCCGTTGAGGTCGGTGCCCTCGGTGACGGCACGCCGGGCGGCGTTGAGGTCGCCGACCCTGGTGTAGCTGTCGAGGGTGAGGGTGCCGACCGCGGTGGCGTCCGCGTCGCGGGTGGCGAGCAGGCCCCGGCGCATCCGCTCCGGTGAGCCGAAGCCCATGCGGGGCTGGACGACGAGTTCGCGCGCGTTACGGACGAACGCGCCGAACCCGGTGGTGGTCGGGGCGTCCATCAGCGGCACACCCCGGCCGTGAGCGTGTCGAGGTAGCGGCGAAAGGGCGCGGCCCCGGCGCTCTCCTCGAACACCTCCGCGAACCCGGCGGTCCGCAGCCGAGGCAGCCAGGCCCGGGTGGTCTCCTCGGCGGTGCCGAGCTTGCCGCCGATCACCACCGGGAGCGCGGCGAGCCGCGGTTCGGCGCGGAACCGCGCGATCAGCCGCAGTCCGTCGGCGGCACCGTGGCCGTTGACGCTGCTGACCACGACGAGGTCGGGGCGTTGGGCCAGCGCCTCGGTGGCGACGAGTGTGTCGGGGGCACAGCCCCCGAGGTTGGTCACCCGGTGTCCCCACTCGGTGAGGAGGAGTTCGAGGTAGATCAGGTTCCAGGTGTGCGCGTCGGACGAGGTGCCGGTCACCACGATGTCGAGCCCGGTGGCCGGGGCGCCCCGGGTGGGGCCCGCGGCGCCGCGGGTGGTGGTCTGCATGCGGACTGCTCCCCCGTCCGGTCAGTGCCCGGCCCGTACGGCGGTGCCGTACGCGGACGTCGTGGCACCGGCGGTCTCCCCGCCGTCGATCACGAGCTCCTGCCCGGTGAGGAAGCCGGCCTCGGCCGAGGCCAGATAGAAGAAGGCCGCGGCGATCTCGGCGGGGTCGGCGTGCCGTCCGGCGGGGATGCGCGCGTTGGTGTCGGCGAGCATCTCCTCGGTGTACTCGGCGAGTTGCATGGGCGTGAGCACACCGCCGGGGCTGACGCAGGCGGTGCGCACCAGCGGGCTGAGTTCCAGCGCGAAGGTCTGGGTGAGGGCGACGATGCCGGCCTTGGTGGCGTTGTAGTCGGCGTAATAGGGGTATCCCCGGCGGCCGTTGACGGATGCCGTGGCCAGCAGGACGCCGTGGCCCTGGTCGGTCATGAGGCGGGCGGCGGCCTGCCAGACGCCCAGGACGCCGAGGAGGTTGACGTCGGTGATGCGGCGGGCGTCCTTCTCCTGGATGTCCAGGACGCCGTGCCGGACGCTGATGCCGGCGTTGGCGATGACCACGTCGAGGCGTCCGGTGTCGCGGTGGACGTCAGCGAGGGCCTCCCCTACGGCGTTCCAGTCGGCGGTGTCGGCACGTATCCACCGTCCGGCCGGGCGGCCGTCCGGTTCGGGTGCCTTGATGTCCAGGTTGACCACGTGGTCGCCCGCCTCACTGAAGCGCAGGGCGGTGGCGCGGCCGATGCCGCTGGACGCGCCGGTGATGACGACGGTGCGCATGTCTGACTCCTAGGTGGCACGTGCGGGTCGGAAAGAGAAGGGGGCAGCGGGCGGCCGGGGTCAGAACAGCACCCGGTGGCGCGTCATCCGGCTCACCGGGGCCGCCTTGCGCAGATCGCGGCTGACGATCATCCGCTTCAGCCAGCGGTCGCTGCCGTCGTAGCGCACGGGGTAGGACTTGCGGCCGTGCACCGCCAGGTAGTTGTCGACGATCAGCAGGCTGCCCTGCTCCACGACGACGGTGTGCTGCACCCGCTCCAGCTCGGCCATCAGGGTGTACACGGCCCGTTCGGCCGCCGGCTCGTCCGAGGCGCAGCGCATGAAGGGCAGGTCGATACGGAGATAGGGCCGGTCGGGGTCGCCGAACAGGACGGGCACGGCGTCCGGGGAGTGCAGCATCTGCTCCATGCGGGTGAGCGCCGGGTGGTCGGGGTGCCGCAGCTGCAGCTGCCGGATGTGCTCGTCGTCGGGGAGGATGTGGAACAGCGGACGCATCAGCAGGGCCAGGTCCTCGCGGCTGAGCTTGACGTCCCGGACGGAGGCCAGGATGGTCGGCACCTGGTCGTGGTTGCGGATCCCGAACAGCAGCAGATAGTCGCAGCGGCCGGGGTGGAAGCCGTCCTCGGTGTGGAACTCCAGCAGGGTGGCGCTGCCGTGGCCGCTCTGGCGCTCCTCGTCGCCGCGGATCGGCAGGATGTTCTGGATCATGCGGCCGAGTTGCAGGGTGGACCAGGTGAAGGGGTCGCCGAGCGCGGTCGCGCACATGGCGAGGAACAGCTCCTGTTCCAGGGTGGCCGCCGGGTCCGTGGCCTGGTCCCAGTGGCCGGGGGTCGGTCCGACGGCGCTGTCGTCGACGGGGAAGCCGTGGATCAGCAGGCCGGCGGCGGACTCGGTGCGCCGGAAGCTCTCCAGGAAGCCCTTCAGGCGCGGGGGCAGTCCGGCGTCGGCGAAGCGGTTGTCGGCGTAGCGGGCCGGGTCGGCCGGGTCGGGCAGGGAGGCGGCGAGTCCGGCCACCTCCTCCCGTATCCGGGACACCTCGGCGTCGGACAACTCGTACTGCAGGACGGTCTCTTCGATCATGGATCGGCTCTTTCCTCGGTGTCAGTCCCGGTGCGGGGTGCGGACCAGGAGGGCGGCGATCTCGGCAAGGGGCTGCGGCCGCGTCATGTCCAGGTGGGCACAGGCGACGGCGTGGCCGTGGATCCGGCCGGTGACGTGCGGCCGCCAGTCGTCCGCCACGGGGGCGGCGGGGTCACGGTCCTCGGTGGCCGTGAAGTGGAGCAGATCGCCGTCGAAGACTCCCGGCTCGGCCGCCTCGGCCAGGGCTACGGTGTGCGCGGCGGCGGCCGCCAGCGACGCCACGAACGGCTCGTCGAACCCGGCGTCGAGACCGGCGTCGGCGGTGCCCTCCCGGCGGAGGAACGCGGCGATGTCGTCGGGGTCGAACCGGGTGTCGAGGGCCGGCCCGCGCAGCGGGTAGGCGTCCATCAGGGCGAGCAGGGCCACCTCCTCGCCCTCGGCGCGCAGCCGGCAGGCCAGGGCGTGCGCGATGTTCCCGCCGAGGGACCAGCCGAGCAGGTGGTACGGCCCCTGCGGCTGCACCTCGCGGATGCGGCCCAGGTAGTCGTCGACCAGGGTCTCCCAGCGGGCGGGCAGGGCCCGTTCGTCGGCGCCGGGCCGACGCGTCTGCAGGCCGTACACGGGCCGGTCGTCCAGGGCGGCGGCCAGTCCCGCGTAGCACCAGGCGAGCCCGGTGACGGGGTGAACGCAGAACAGCGGTGCCCCGGTGCCGGACGTGCTCAGGGGCAGCAGCAGGTCGGATCCGGCGCTGTCCCGGCCGTCGGCGCGGGCGGCGAGGGCGGCCACGGTGGGGGTGCGGAAGAACCCGGGCAGGGTCAGGTCCCCCAGGACGTCGGGCAGCAGGGCGCGGATGCGGGCGACCACCCGGGCGGCCAGGAAGGAGTGCCCGCCGAGGTCGAAGAAGCTGTCGTCCACGCCGGTGCCGCGCACCTCGAGGACGTCCTCGAACAGGGCGGCCAGGGACCGTTCCAGCTCGTTTCCGGGCGCCCGTCCGAGTCCGCCGTACTCGGGTGCGGGCAGGGCGCGCCGGTCGAGCTTGCCGTTGCCGGTGACGGGCAGCGCGTCGAGGACGACGAAAGCGGCGGGCACCATGTACTCGGGAAGGGTGCCGGCGAGGAACGCGCGCAGCCCGGAGGGGTCGGGCGTGCGGCCGGGCACGGGCACGGCGTAGGCCACGAGCCGCCGGTCGCCCGGCCGGTCCTCGCGGAGCACGACGGCACCGTGGGCGATGTCCGGGTGACGGCCGAGCGCGGCCTCGATCTCGCCGGGCTCGATCCGGAAGCCGCGCACCTTCACCTGGTCGTCGGCGCGCCCGCAGAACTCCAGGCTGCCGTCGGCCCGCCAGCGCGCCAGGTCGCCCGACCGGTACATGCGCGCCCCGTCCGCGAACGGACTGGCGACGAACCGCTCCGCGGTCGCGCCGGGCCGCCCGGCGTAGCCCCGGGCGAGACCGCGCCCGGCGATGTACAGCTCTCCGGTGACACCGGGCGGCACGGGCCGCAGCGCCTCGTCGAGGACGTACACCCGGGCGCCCTCCAGGGGCCGCCCCACGATGGGCGTGGAGGTGCCGCGCAGGGGTGTGGTCAGCGTTTCGACGGTGCATTCGGTGGGGCCGTAGAAGTTGTGGGCGGTCACGTCCGGTTCGGCGAGCAGCCTGCGCCACAGGGGCTCGGGGATGGCCTCGCCGCCGAAGGTCAGGGTGCGGGGGGTGAGTTCGGGGGTGCCGAGCAGCCCGTGCTCCAGCATCTCCAGGCCGTACGTCGGTGTGGTGTCGAGGAAGTCGACGCCGTGCCGTCCGACGTAGCCGACCATGGCCGCCGGGTCGCGCCGGGTGGCGTCGTCGAGGAGGTGCAGCTGGTGCCCGGCGAACAGGGCGAGCAGTCCCATCCAGGAGGCGTCGAAGGTGAGCGGCGCGGTGACGGCCACCCGGGCGGCGGGCCGGCCGGTGGCCCGTACATGCGCGGCGAACAGGGTCGACTCGTGGCTGTGCAGCAGGTTGACCAGGGCCCGGTGCTCCACGACGACACCCTTGGGGCGCCCGGTCGATCCGGAGGTGTACAGCATGTAGGCGGGGTGCGCCGGGTGCAGCGCGGGGACGTCCGGGTCGTGCCCGGGGCCGTCCGGCGCGCACCGGTCGACGTGCAGCACGGGCACCGTGTCAGGGGCGAGCGTGCCTGCCGACTCGGCCGTGCTGATGACCAGTCGGACGTCGGCGTCCTTCAGGACGTGGGCGATGCGCTCGGCCGGATGCCCGGTGTCCAGGGGCAGGTACACGGCTCCCGCCTTGAGCACGGCGAGCAGGGCCACGACCGACTCGACGGACCGGTCGAGCAGGACGGCGACCCGGTCCTCGGGTCCCGCGCCGCACCGGATCAGTTCGTGCGCGAGCCTGTTGGCGAGCGTGTTGAGCTCGCCGAACGTCAGCGTCCGCTCGTTCAGGACGAGCGCCGCGGCGTCGGGCCGGGCGGCGGCCTGGTCCTCGAAGTACCGGTGCACGGGGCGTTCGGCCGGCGGTGCGGCAGGGTCCTCGCCGCTCCACGCGCCCAGGACGAGGCCGCGTTCCGTGGCGGACAGCACGTCGGCCTGCCCGACAGGGGCGTCCGGGTCGCCGGCGAACGCGGCAAGCAGCCTGACCAGCCGGTCCGTCAGGGTCCGCATCGTGCCGGGGTCGAAGAGTTCGGTGGCGTACTCGACCGTCCAGCGCAGCCCCGCCGGGTCGCCGTCGGCCGTGTGGGCCTCCTCGACGCCGAACAGCAGGTCGAACTCGGCGACATGAACGTCGACATGGTGTTCCGAGGCCGTGGTACCGGCCAGGTCCAGTCCGCCGCCCGAGCCGTTCTTCAGGAGCAGCATGGTCTGGAAGAGGGGGTGGCGGGCGGTGGAGCGGACGGGGTTGACCGCCTCGACGACCCGCTCGAACGGCAGGTCCTGATGCGCATACGCCTCCAGGTCGGAAGCCCGCACCCGGGTCAGCAGCTCCCGGAACGTCGGATCACCCGACACATCCGTCCGCAGCACCAGCGTATTGACGAAGAAGCCGACCAGGTCATCCAGGCTGTCATCCGTGCGCCCGGC
>NZ_JBSFVD010000071.1:0-7530 GCF_053592135.1 Streptomyces sp. NPDC002784
CCTGCCGCACGCGATCCCCGGACTGATCGCCTCGATCATCTGGATCTACCTGTACACGCCCGGTCTGAGCCCGGTGCTCGACTGGACACGCGGGTGACCTCATCCGCGAACGCGGACAGCTGATCGACCATCGTGTTGATGGTCGTCTTGAGTTCGAGGATCTCGCCGCGTGCATCGACGTCGATCTTCTTCGACAGGTCACCCTTGGCCACCGCGGTCGTCACCAGCGCGATGTTGCGCACCTGGCCGGTGAGGTTGTTGGCCATCGAGTTGACGTTGTCGGTGAGGTCCTTCCAGGTGCCCGCGACGTTCGGCACATGCGCCTGGCCGCCGAGACGTCCCTCGGTGCCGACCTCACGGGCCACCCGCGTGACCTCGTCGGCGAAGGCCGACAGGGTGTCGACCATCGTGTTGATGACGTCCGCCAGAGCGGCGACCTCGCCCTTGGCCTCGACCGTGATGCGCTGGGACAGGTCACCACGCGCTACGGCGGTGGCGACCTGGGCGATGGAGCGGACCTGACCGGTCAGGTTGGAGGCCATGACGTTGACGTTGTCGGTGAGGTCCTTCCAGGTGCCCGACACGCCGCGCACCTGGGCCTGGCCGCCGAGACGTCCCTCGGTGCCGACCTCGCGAGCCACCCGCGTGACCTCATCCGCGAACGCGGACAGCTGGTCGACCATCGTGTTGATGGTGCTCTTCAGTTCGAGAATCTCACCGCGCGCGTCCACGGTGATCTTCTGGGAGAGGTCTCCCTTGGCCACCGCGGTCGCCACCAGCGCGATGTTGCGGACCTGGCCGGTGAGGTTGCCCGCCATGAAGTTCACGGAGTCGGTGAGGTCGCGCCAGGTGCCCTTGACGCCCTTGACGTCCGCCTGGCCGCCCAGGCGTCCCTCGGTGCCGACCTCACGGGCGACGCGGGTGACCTCATCCGCGAACGCGGACAGCTGATCGACCATCGTGTTGATGGTGCTCTTCAGTTCAAGAATCTCACCGCGCGCATCGACGGTGATCTTCTGGGAGAGATCGCCCTGGGCCACCGCCGTGGTGACCTGGGCGATGGAGCGGACCTGGCTCGTGAGATTGCCCGCCATGTGGTTGACGGAGTCGGTGAGGTCGCGCCAGACACCGGCCACACCCGGCACCTGGGCCTGGCCGCCGAGACGCCCCTCGCTGCCGACCTCACGGGCCACCCGGGTGACCTCATCCGCGAACGCGGACAGCTGGTCGACCATCGTGTTGACGGTCTCCTTCAGCTGCAGGATCTCGCCGCGGGCGGGCACGTCGATCTTCTGGGAGAGATCACCCTTGGCCACCGCCGTCGCCACCTGCGCGATGTCGCGGACCTGGGTGGTCAGATTGCCCGCCATGGCGTTGACCGAGTCCGTCAGGTCGGCCCAGGTCCCCGAGACGCCGGGCACCTCCGCCTGGCCGCCCAGCGTCCCCTCGGTACCCACCTCGCGGGCCACCCGGGTGACCTCGGACGTGAACACGGACAGCTGGTCCACCATGCCGTTGAAGACCTTGGCGATGTCGCCCATGAGGCCGTCTGCGTCGACCGGCAGACGGGTGCCGAAGTCTCCGTCCCGCACGGCCGTCAGGCCCGCCAGGAGCCGCCGGAGCTCCTGATCACCCTTGGAGACCTCTACGACCCCGGCGCTGTTGCTGGTCATGCGTACCCTCGTTCCGCTCCCCAGGAGCCCTCGTCACCGAGAACTCGGAACCCCCCGAACCGATCGGCGGCCCGGCCGTCGTGCGTGCAGTTCCGCAGCTCACGGAAGTACGCAACGAGAAAAACACGCCGCAGGCTAACCCAGATTACCGGCGCGGAACAAAGCGTCGGAGCCACTCGGGAACCGAGGGAATACGGACAGGTGGGAGTGTGCATGCCCGAGCCCGGAAGGGGTACTTGACTCGATTCGCTATCGCAGGTGTGCGCCCGCGCTGCGGTCGCGACGGCGCCCGGTCGCAAACGGTGACGAGAGCCACTGGCGCGTACTGGGCGGTGGTCCCTTCTTCGACCGTCCTACAGCTAAGCCCAGCGGCTGCGGCGCGCCGCCAGGGAGAGCTTGTGGCATCGCTCCCTGGCTTCACGCCGACCGGGCACAAGGATGGGTGGGCGGCCACCCGGGTCGGTGGGCGCCCACACCGTGGTCACGCGCTGACGTAGACGCGGACGGTCGTGCCCTCGCTGGTGGTGTGCAGGCGCACCAGGTCGGCGACGTAGTGCACCAGCAGCAGTCCTCGCCCACCGGGCTTGCCGTGCTGCGCCGGGCGGCGGCCGGCCAAGGGGTCGGTCAGCCGTCCCGCGTCGCGGACCTCCATCACGACCTGCCCCTGCTCGGCCCAGACCGCGAGGGTTCCTCGGCCGCCGCCGTGCACCACGCTGTTGGTCGTCAGCTCCGCGATCACCAGCTCCGCGTCCATCAGCCGCTCGCCGGCCAAACCCAGCCGTGCCACCTGAGCGACGCCGAACTTGCGGACCGCTGGGAGCTCCTCAGTCCCGTAGGAGAAGACGGCGGCGTCCGGCGCGGGCGTCAGCTCCTGGTTGTAGCGGGAGACGACCGCTTCCCAGTCGTATACGTCGCTGATCTCCTCGCGGCCGTCGCCGCTGATGAGGGTGGGGTGGGTGATCCGCGCATCGGCGATCACCTCCGGATCCAGCTGTGCCTCGTCATAGGGGCAAAGGATCGTCACCGCGCGGCCCTCGAACGCGGCGTTGATCAACGCCTCGTGCTGCGCGCACGCCGGGTATTCCACCGCGCTGCGCCCGGCCCAGATCGGTTCCCCGATGATCCGCACCCGCCCCTTGGGATGCGTGTCAGCGAATCCGCGCAGCACCTTGGGGATGATCCGCCCGGGGTTGCGGCCGGCCTCGGTCATGTCCAGGAACAGGATGTCCTCGGCGTCCGCGCCCAGCCCGTTCTTGATCAGCTCCAGGTTGGGGCCGGGCACCGCGACGGCCATCGGCTCGTCGTTCGCCAGCCCTTCCCTCAGGAATGACACCGTCTGCTGCGTGTACTCCTGCTCGCTGCGGTAGAACAGCGCAGGGTGCACGAACAGGTCGTCGGCATGCACGGGGCTCATCGCGGCGCCACCTCGATCCGGTTCAAGCCCGGCCAGAACATGGCCAGCACCGTGGGCAGCTGGGGCGGGGGATGCTCGACGACCACCCGTCCGTCGGGCAGGTTCATGGCGGTGACCGCCAGCGCCGTCACTCCGGCCACGTCGACGAAGGCCACATCGGACAGCTCCACGTAGGAGACACCCGCATGCTGCCGGGCCAGGTCGGACAGGGCCCGCTCCCAGGCCGGGCGGGTGAGCGCGCTGATCTCACCACGGGCACGTATCCCGGTACGACCGGGCAACGGGCTCACCTCCAACATGATCCTCCCTGGCATCGCCGGACCGTGTGGGGTATCCACGCTCGGTCTCCTCACCCATCCGACAGCCACCTGCCGACTGCCTCTCCCACAGTACGGGCAGCAAAAAGCTTCTTCCGGGCCCTTAGCCTATAGCGGCGCTCCAGTTGCTTCGGCGGGTGCGTGCCCGGTGCCCGCGCCTACGCACCGGGGTCGGCTCCGAAGACGTACCCCTCGATCTTGTCGACGACTTCCCCACCCTTGCCGTGCGGCCGCGGACTCGAAGCGCCCATCAAAGTGTGGCTCCTCGCGTCAGCCCGCATACAGCGGGTACCCGCGTCAGGGCAAAGCCGGGTCCGTTGCAAGGAGGGGTCACAGTGGATGAATCGTCGTTGCGAGCGGTGGGCTGGGCACGCTCGCTGCCCATGCACACCGGCCCGAAGGCGGCGCGTGACTGGGCCCGCAAGCATCTGGAGACGCTCGACTGGGCGCACAGCGCTCCCCAGACCGTGGACGATGTGCTGCTGACCGTGTCGGAACTGGTCACCAACGCACACATCCACGCACACTCCTCCGCCCGGCTCGTCCTGACCTGGGACGGCCAGTGCCTGCACGTCACCGTGCACGACGACAACGCCGCCCTGCCCACCCCACGCGCCCCCAGCGGCGACCGTCTCGGCGGACGGGGCATGCTCCTAGTCGACGCCCTGGCCGACGACTGGGAAGCCCGCCCCTGCCCCGACGGCAAATCCGTCACCGCCTGCTTCCACCCTCCGCGCCCGACCGAGGACGCCCGTTGACCTTTGACTCCCGGAAGGGAGCCGGTGGCGGCCGCCTCTTTTTGGCAAGCGTGTACCAGCGGACGAGGGGCCAGGCGATGCCGGAGACTGATCGCATCGGCGGCGATCACGCTGAGCGCATCTTCTACCTCGCCGCAGCGCTCTGACAGGGTTCCCGTGAAGCTGGTCGCCAGCACTCGACTCGGCGCGGATCGATCAATGCCGGCGTCGAAGGATCCCTGGCTCGCTACGCCAAGCCGGAGGTAGTTGGCATTGTTGGATTTAGCGGTACTGCCGGGCTACATTGCGGTGATCCTGCTCTTTCTCGCTCCACCCGGCCCTGATATGGCTTACATGCTCGCAGTCGGCCTTGAAGGTGGTCGCCTGTCCGCACTGAAAGCCATCCTCGGCATAACAACAGGAATGAGCTTCTATGCCGCCGCCGTCGTTGTCGGGATGGGCGAGGTCGCCCGATCGCACCCGTCGGTGCTTGATACGGTGAGAATACTGGGTGCAGCGTATTTGCTGTGGCTGGCGTACGTGACCATGCGAAATGCGCGTCGGGCGATCACGGACACGGCGATATCGCGACCGGCAGGTGGTATCTGCGAGGCGTGTTGGTCAGCCTGACGAATCCGAAAATAATTCTCTTTTACCTCGCGGTCCTCCCGCAGTTCATAGGGAGTGCGGAGAATCCTGAATTGCAGATGACCATGCTCGGTGCAATCAACGTCCTGATGGAGATAATTCTTTACGGGGGCATCGGAGTGTTGTCGGGATTTTTCCATGGCCGACTCATCGGCTCGACAAGAGCGACGGCGGTACTGAATTATGCTGCGTGCGCCGTTTATGTTGTGCTGGCAGCGGCGATCACAGTCGAAATTCTGCTGGCGTATTGATCCGCGGGCGGCATCAACGCTGGTGAAGGGCCGAGGCCGGTCGCTCGGCGTCGATGTCCCACCGCGCGACCAGCGTGTTCAGTGCCTCGTCTCGTACCTGGTCAGGACCACGCCGCCGGGAAACATCCGGGTCTCCACCAAGCTCAGGTTCGTCCAGCCGTCCAGCGCGGTGAAGAACGGTGTTCCGCTACCCACCAGGACCGGATGCGTGACGATCGTGTACTCGTCGATCAGCCCGGCCCGCATCGCCGCTCCGGCTAGCGCCGCGCCACCGACCCTCATCGGGCCACCGTCCTCGGCCTTGAGCCGAGTGATCTCCGCGACCGCGTCGCCGGTGACCAGGCGAGCGTTCCAGTCGACCTTGTCGACCGTCGAGGAGAACACCACCTTCGGCGTCTCCCGCCAGTTCCGCGCGAAGTCGATCTGCGCTGGGGTCGCCCCCGGTTGCTGGTCGCCGGTCGGCCAGTAGGAGCTCATGGTCTCCCACAGCTTGCGCCCATACAGCAACAGGCTGATCGCCCGCTCCTCGTCGAGCCACCACTGGAACAGCTCGTCGCTCGGCTCGCTCCAGCTGAGGTCGTCGCCGGGCGCGGCAACATAGCCGTCCAGGGACAGGTTCATGCCGTAGAGCAGTCTCCGCATAACGCCAGCCTTCCGTCAGTCGGTCTCGGAAGTTTAGACGGGCGTGGTCCCCGAATCTTGGATACGGGTTATGCGGCTGGTGTGAGCGTAGTTTGGTGTGCCCCTGCTGACGCGCGGGCTTCGGCCCGTGGATTGGCCCGTGGATTACAGAAAGCGGCGGATGGGAAAGACGGCCGCCTCCCCCAGTCGCCGGGTGACGGAGCGGCGTTTCCAGCGACCCTTCTCGATCTGTTCACTGACCTGCAAGTCTTCGTCGAAGTGCCGGTTGAGGGTGGCGGCGAAGTCTTCGTCGAGGACGGCGAGCATGACTTCTTCGTCGTGGTCCAGAGACCGGCGGTTGAAATTGGTGGAGCCGATCAACGCGGCGACCTGGTCGACGGTGATGACCTTGGCGTGCATCATCGTCGGCTGGTACTCGAAGATGCGCACCCCGCACTCGAGCAGGTCTTCGTAGTAGTGCTGGCCGGCCAGCTGGCAGACGCGCTTGTCGGTGTGGGGGCCGGGCAGCAGGATCTCCACCTCGACGCCGCGTCGGGCGGCCGCGCACAGCAATTCGATGAAGTAGGCGTCGGGGGCGAAGTAGGCGGTGGCCAACCGGAATTGGTGCTGCGCGCATTCGATCATGACTCGTAGCAGGGTCTGCATGTCCTGCCAGCCGAGGCTCGCCGAGCCGCGGACGACCTGGACCACGGCATCGCCTTCCGGCGTGTGGTCGCTGAAGCGGTCGTGCTCATCGAAGAGGGTGTCATGGCATTCGGCCCAGTTCTGCGCGAAGGCGGCGGCGATACCGTCCACCGCGGGTCCGCGAACCTGAACGTGAGTGTCGCGCCATTCATGCTCGTTGCGAGCGTCTCCGCACCATTCCTCGGCGATACCCACCCCGCCGGTGAACGCCGTCTCCTCGTCCACGACCACCACCTTGCGGTGGCAGCGGTGATTCTGCTTGAGCGGGGTGAGATACAAGGGCTTACGGAACCACGCCACTTCGACCCCGGCCCGGCCCATCATATCCAGCAAATTGCGCTCAATCAGCCGACTTCCGAAGCCGTCCAGCAACAGCCGCACACGCACCCCGTTGCGAGCCCGGTCAGCCAGCGCTTCGGCGAACTGGCGGGCTATCTCGCCACGCCAGTACACGAACGTCATCATGTCCACGGTGTGCTGGGCGCTGCGGATGCTCTTGAGCATCGCCGCGAAGATCTCGTCTCCGTTACGCAGCGGCAGCAGGGCGTTGCCTTCCGTGGCGGCGATGCCGATCAGCCGCTCCAGACGACGCCTCATCCGTTGTATGTGTTCCGCCGGGGACACGGACGGCGCGGCTGTCACTCGGGACCCTTCTGACTCGGTGGGTGTGCTGGTCACGGCTCCTCCTGGCCGGTCGAGAAAGGCCGCCCCACGCGTCCGGCTCCGCCGAGGCGAGCCGACTGTACACAGGGAGGGTGAACTCGGGACAGAGCCCGGGGTCGGCCGTACTCAAGAACTGCAGCGGCGCACCTTATACCACGCCTCGGAAGGATCAAACCCGAAAACTCGTAGGTATGCGTTCTCGACGGCAGGGCACATGCTTCTGCGGAGGTCGATAATCATGGTTCCCCTGCTTCTTGTTCTGCTTCTCGCACTCGTTCTTTTCGGCGCCGGCTTCGCTCTCAAGGCCCTGTGGCTGATCGCGGTCGTCGTTCTCGTGGTGTGGTTGCTCGGGTTCGTTATGCGGCCCCATGCCAGTAGCGGCCGTCGGGGTCGCTGGTACCGCTGGTAGTCAGCAAGAAATACGCAGGCGGGGGGGGGGCGCGAGATTATAATGGACCCCCCCCCCCCGAGAAAGAAGATCAAAAAGAATAAAAACAAAAA
>NZ_JBSFVD010000072.1:0-7223 GCF_053592135.1 Streptomyces sp. NPDC002784
GGGGACCGCATCCCCCTCCTCGTCGACCTGCGGGCGCTGATGCTCTTCGACGCGCAAGGCCAGCGTGTCTTCCCGCACCCCGCACAGGTGCAGAGCTTCTGAGACCGACTGCGGGTCTCGGGCACGGGTGGGCTTCAAGGGCGCCCGATGAACAACCGGGCCGGGGTGACGAGCCGGTCATGGAGTCGGGGTGGCAGGAAGAGGCCGGCGCCCAGGCCGGATGTGCGGGGCGGGTCGTCGGGTCGGGCGGCGGGCTGGGGCGGCGGGTCTGTTGGTGGGGCCGGGTCGAGGGGGAGGGCCGCTGTGATGACGGCGAGGAGGAGTCCGGTGGAGCGGTTGCTCAGGATGCGAGCGGCGGTGGTGAGGCGGTGGCGCTCGGCGAGAGGAAGCGACAGCGCCACGCAGCGGGCCTGGCCGGGAAGTGGCAGCGGGATGGCGGCGCATACATCGGTGTCGCAGTACTCCATCACGTCGAAGTGGGATCCTGCGGGACCGTGTTTGTCGAGTGTGCGGTGGAGGGTCTGCGGGTCGGTGATGGTCCTGGCGGTCAGCGAGACCGGCCGCCAGCGTGAGAGGTGGTCCTCTCTGGCGTCGGGTGTCAATTGGGACAGGATGCTCTTGCCGACCGCGCTGGCGTGGGCGCATTCCCTGAAGGGCACGTACTCGTCGACCTTCGGGGCGTCGGCGGTGTAGGAGGCATGGGTGACGGTGAGGTTGCCGTCCGTGTAGGCGCTGACGTAGATCGCGGCTCCGGTGTCCTCACGCAGCCGGTCCAGGACCTGCTGGAGCACGTCCTCGCCGCGTGCGGTCGCCTGCATCAGCGGGCCGGCCGTGTAGGTGCCGTCAGGCTGGAGGGCGGTCAGGCTGTTCTCACTGAGCCAGGCCATCAGCTCCGCGGCCGCCGCCACGGTCACGCCCGCCGCACGGGCGGCCTCGGCTACCGTGACGGAACCCTGCGAGCCGTTGACGAGGTGAAGCACATCCAGTACACGCAGCGCGGATTCCCATTCCCGTGGCTGGTGTTCGGGGGCCGGCCGTGCGGCAGGCGGGGTCCATAACGTCCGGGGCGGCGCCCACAGCCCTGGCGCGGAGTCGGCTGGTGGCCCCGTAGGGCCCGCGCTCACATACGGGCGCGCCGGGGCGGCGGCGTCGTGCCGTAACCTCTGCGCCTCTTGGCCGGTGCCACCCTCGGTGGGGGTCGTTCCGAGTGCCGAGCGGATCTCCTCGCAGAACTCCGGGTCCTCCACGACAGCCACGTCCTCGGCAGCGGTGGGCGCCGGGTGGTCGGCAGCGCTCAGCAGCCGGCGCGCGTCGCCGTGTCCGTGCCGGGCCGCCTCCGCCACCAGGAACCGCACCTCCTCGTGCGAACCGCCGCTACGGCAGGCCAGGGCCGCCAACTTGAACAGCGCCCCGGGGTGCCCCCACTCGGCAGCCACGCCCAGGCAGTCGGCGGCCGGGCCGAGCTCGCCTCGCCGCAGGGCTTTCGAACCCAGCCGGTAGAAGGAGTTCACCCGCTGCGCCGCGTCGGCGCTGAGCGCGTAGACGTCCGTCAACGGCCCGAAGTCCCCGCCGGGCCTGTCCCAGAAGTCGTGGGGTCCGGCGAGCTGGGCCAGCATGTGCGCGAGCCCGGCCGGGACCATCTGCTCCGGGTGCCCCGCCCCGCCGCCGCGGTCGTCGTCCCTGCCCACATCCGTCACCTGTTCCCCTGCTTTCCGTGCTGCCGCTTTTTCCGCTGCCCATCCCGAATGTGCCCAGCCAGGGCATGCCTCAGCTGCGTGACTGCCTTGTTGCGCAGGTTGTGCAGGCGGGCCGCCGGTATCTCGAGCGCGGCCGCGATCTCCGTGTCGCTCATGCCGCGGCTCTGCAGATCGACCACCCGCTTGCGCAGGCCGGGAGGCATGCTGGAGATCGCCGGGATGACCAGCTCGTGCAGCACCCGCTGGTCCTCGTCGCCCACCTCCCGCTGCCGCGGCACCACGGTGTCCAGGGCTTCGGTGCTGCCGAGCAGCACCGCCCCTCCGTTGGTCCGCTGTCTTTCGCGCAGCATGTCGACGGCGAGGTTGCGGGCCGTCGTCCGCAGGTATGCGGTCACCTTCGTCTCCGGCGCGAGCTCTCCCGCGGCGGCCTTGCGTGCCACGGCCAGGACGGCTTCCTGCACGATGTCCTGGCAGGTGGCCAACGACAGTGTCCGGTAGGAGCGTTGCAGCTCGGCGGGCTGTGTCCGTACGAACGCCGGGTACGCCTCCACCAGGCGCTGGCCGACCGTCGCGCTCACCGCGACGGCCTTCCCCGACAGCGGGTCGCCTACCACGCTCCGCGCTCCGACTCGGCCGCCGTATCCCCGCCGCCGACACGGACGGTGAGCTCGATACGCACGACGACGTCACCGCACGGAGCCGCCACGGGCGCGACCGGAACACTCTCCACCCGGCTCTCCTGGCCGCCCACCGCCTGTAACCCGGCGTCGGACTGTGCGGCCTCACGGCCGGCAGACTTCTTTCGCCACACGCGCACCAGTGCGCCCAGCGCGTGCACCGCGCTCACGGCGGCCGGGACGTACCCGGTCCACTCCAAGAACGGCGTCATATAGGTGGCTCTCCATCCATCGGGCAGGAACGCGGTCCGCGTCTCACCCACCAGACGTACTCGGGCCCCCCAATCTCCCCCGCAGCAACGCCAGTTCACCTGCGCGGGGGATCGCTAGAACATGAGAGCGAGATGTCGTAGGCGGATCGTCACACCCGCTCGGAGGTGGGGGCGAGGACCGGCTCAGGGCCCCGCGGCACGTCGGCTTCCTCCACGCTGACGCGCGGCAGGAGGCGGTCCAGCCAGCGGGGCAGCCACCACGTGGCGTTGGCCATCAGCGCCATGACAGCGGGAACCAGCACCATCCGTACGATCGTCGCGTCGAGCACGATCGCCGTCGCCAGGCCCAGACCCATCATCTTGACCAGCGGGGAGGGGTTGGCGACGAAGCTGAGGAACACCACCGTCATGATCAGGGCGGCGGAGGTGATCACCCGGCCCGTGGCGGCGATGCCGCGTGCCACCGACTCGGTGTTGTCCCCTGTGACCTCGTACTCCTCGCGCACTCTCGACAGCAGGAACACCTCGTAGTCCATGGACAGTCCGAAGAGCACCGCGAAGAAGATCGTGGGCAGGGGTGACACGATCGGGAAGGTTCCCTCCAGGTTGAACAGGCCCCCGAGCCACCCCCACTGGAAGACGGCGACCACGACGCCGTATGCGCCGCCGATGGACAGCAGGTTCACCACGGCGGCCTTCACCGGTATCGCGATGGAGCGGAACACCAGCATCAGCAGCAGGAACGAACTGAGCAGGATCGCGCCGACGAACACCGGCAGGGTGTCGGCGAGTTGTCGGGTGAGGTCGTCGGTCATGGCGGTCATCCCGGACACGGCGACGTTGTCGGGGACGAGGTCGCGGATGCGGTCGAGCGTCGCCGACGTCTCGGCGTCCGCGGGGGCGGTGGTGGGCTGCAGGGGCAGCACCACCGTGTCACCGGCCGCGGACGTCCGGGGCTCACCGACGGTGGCGATGCCCGGGTCGGCGGCGATGCGCTCGGACAGCGCGGGGATGTCCTCGGCGTCGGCGCCGGGGCCGCGCAGGTCGGCGACGACCAGGAGCGGGGCGTTGACGCCGGGGCCGAAGCCTTCGGTGAGCAGGTCGTAGGCGCGGCGATGGGTGGTGCTGGTCGCGTCGTTTCCCGCGTCGGGGAAGCCCGTCTCCATCCGCAGCGCGGGGGCGGCCAGCGCGAGGAGCGCTGTGGCGGCGACGATCAGGTAGGGCCATGGCCGGCCGGACACCCGGTGGGCGAAACGCCACCATGCGCTGTCCTCCGGCTTCCGCGCGGGGCGGTTACGGCCCAGGAGTCGCCGTTTGTGGATGCGGTCGCCCAGCAAGGTCAGCAGGGCGGGCAGCAGGGTGAGCGCGGTCGCGACGGCGAAGAGGACGACCAGCGAGGCGCTCAGGCCGATGGAGGTCAAGAAGCCCAGGCCGGTCAGCGCGAGGGCGCCCATCGCCACGACGACGGTGCCGCCGGCGAAGAGCACGGCCGCGCCCGCCGAGCCCATGGCGTTGGACAGGGCGGTGGGGTTGTCCTGGCCGGCTGCGTGGTTCTCGCGGTAGCGGGCCACGATGAACAGGGCGTAGTCGATTCCGACGCCCAGGCCGATCATGGCGCCGATGGTCGGGGCGGCGGTGGAGACGTCCATGGCGTTGGCCAGCAGGGTGATGCTGGCCAGCCCCGCGGCGACGGCCACCAGGGCCAGCGCTATGGGCACCAGCGCGGCCACGACCGTACCGAACGCGACCACCAGGATGACCAGTGCGGCCAGCAGGCCGGCCGCCTCCGCACCCGACGTCGGTGTCTCGGCGTTGATGAAGACGGCGTCACCGCCCAGCTCGGCCACGACACCGTCCTTGCGCAGGGGGTCGATCGCCCCGCTCAGCGCGTCGATCTGCGCGGGAGCGACCTTCATGGTGGGCACGTCGAAGGTGATCTCCGCGAAACCGATCCGCCCGTCGGGTGACATCGTGCCCGCCGGGAAGGGGCTGGTCACCGTGGTGACATGCGCAACCTCGGCCATCCGCGCGACCGCCGAGTCGACGGCAGCCCGGTGACGGTCGAGCCGTTGCCCCTCCGGTACGGCGAACACGGCCAGGGCGCTGCCTCTGGACGCTTCCGGGAAGCGCTCTTCGAGCAGGTCCATCGCCTCTTCGCTCTGGCTGCCGGGAGCGACCAGGTCATCGACGAAGGAACCGCCGGCCGTCGCGGCCACGGGCAGCAGGAGGAAAAGGGCGACGCCCCACGCGGCGATGGTGGCCCACGGCCGGCGGGCGCTCGCCCTGCCGATGCGTCGAGTAAATCGGTTCATGGATCCGTGGGCTCCTGTCAGAGGGCTGCCGCCGACGTCTTCGCACAGCGACGGCATTCGGCGTGAGGGCTCCCATCGTGGGCGCAGCAGCCGTCGCTGTCCCCGGCCGCCGGAGGGGTTCGCCGCTCCGGCCCTGGACGGGGAGAATCGGCGCGCGCCTCCCCCTGGAGGCGGACAGCCGGATCCGCCTGCCGACGGGTGCCGACGTCGCGGGCGTGGAAATACGATGGCGATCCAGGCGCCGTGACCATCGAGGTCGGCGCGGCAGATCAGCCCGGTGATGGAGCGAGGATGAACCGCACGGCACAGCCTGCCGGGACGCCGGTGCGCAGCGTGCCGTCCAAGTTCCGTGGCCCCTTCGTCCGGTGGCCGCGGATCGCGGACGCCACCCTCGCCTTCACCATGTTTGTGGCGGTGACCTTCCTGGAGGAGGGTCCGGGAGACTCCCTCGTCGTCCGCCCGGTCGTTGACCTTCCTCCGCCGGTCCTCCTGCTCTTCCTGGCAGCCGGTGCGGCGCTCTACCGGCGTCGGCACAAGCCGCTCGCCGTACTGGGCGTGGCGCTCGCGGCGTGGGCCCCGACGCTGGGCAGCAGTTACGCCAACGTGGGCGGAATCGTGATCGTCGCCCTGTACAGCGCCGGACGGCACTCCCCGGACCGGCAATGGGGGCCCCTCGGCGTCGTGGCGGCAGTCGGCGCGGTCACCATCGACGGCCTGCTCCTCTCCCTGCCCGCGGGCGAGATCGGCTTCGGCTGCCTGGTCATGCTCGGTGCCTGGTACATGGGCCGCCGCCTGCGGCTGCGCTCCGAGCGCGCTGCCCAGCGCCGTCAGGAGCAGGCCGCAGAGGCACAGCGCATCGCCGCCGAGGAGCGCACCCACATCGCCCGGGAACTGCACGACGTGGTCGCGCACCGGGTGAGCATGATGACCGTGCAGGCGGGCGCCGCCCGGATGGTGGCCGCCGAGGACCCGCAGGGCGCCCTGGAGGCGATGACGGCGGTGGAGGAAGCCGGACGCCAGGCACTGGACGAGCTGCGGCATCTTCTGGGAGTGCTGCGCCCCAAGGCCGAGCGCGACGGACTCGGCCCCCAGCCCGGCCTGACCGATCTGCCCCGGCTCGTCGCGCAGGTCCGTGAGGCCGGGCTCCACGTCTCCTTCACCGACGACATCCGCGTTCCCCTCCCGGCCCGCGTGGAGCTGTCGGTGTACCGCATCGTCCAGGAGGCCCTGACCAACGTGCTCAAGCACAGCGGACCGCACACCCGCACCGAGGTCCGCCTCGGATACGACCAGTGCGGCCCCGGCATCAGTGTCGAAGTCCTCGACGACGGCCAGGGCGCCGCCCTGCAGTCCGTGTCCGGCACCGCCCGCAGCACGGGGATGGGCGGCCACGGCATCGTCGGCATGCGGGAGCGGGCCCTGCTGCTCGGCGGCACGCTCGACGCGGGGCCGCGGCCCGGCGGCGGTTTCCGGCTGACCGCCCATCTGCCCGTCCAGCCCGTCCTCGGGGAGCCCGCGTGACCATCCGCGTCGTCGTCGCCGACGACCAGGCGCTGGTCCGCCGCGGCTTCACCATGATCCTGCGGATCAACGACGACATCGACGTCGTGGCCGAGGCGGGGACCGGGCTGGAGGCGATCGAGGCGGCACGCCGGGAACGTCCGGACGTGGTCCTCATGGACATCCGCATGCCCGAGATGGACGGTCTCGAAGCGACCTCACGGATCCTGCAAGAGGCCGACTGGCCGGTGCGCGTGCTGATCCTGACCACGTTCGAGCCGGACGAATACGTCTACGAGGCGTTGCGCGTCGGAGCCAGCGCCTTCGTCCTCAAGGACATCCCGCCGGAGCAACTCGCCGTCGCCGTACGCACCGTGGCCGAGGGCGGGGCCCTCCTGGCGCCCTCCATCACACGGCGGCTCATCGACCAGTTCGCCGAGCGCCGGGTCGTCAGCTCCGCCGCGTCGGGCCGGGTGGCGCGGCTCACCGAGCGGGAGCGCGAGGTCGTCATCGCCGTCGCCCGCGGCGCGAGCAACTCGGAGATCGCCGAGCAGCTCTTCATCGGTGCCGCGACCGTCAAGTCCCACGTGTCGAGCATCCTCGCCAAGCTCGGTCTGCGGGACCGCATCCAGATCGTGATCTTCGCCTACGAGAGCGGACTGATCGAAGCCGGTGACCACGACGTCGGTCACTGACCGCGGTTGCTCGGGGGTTGCCCTCAGTCGCTTCTGTGGACCGGCGGGGCCTGCACGGTACGGCAGGTGAGGGCGGCGTGAAGGGCACGCACCTGTGTGGCTCAGCGGCGCCCCGTAGAAGACCAACCAC
>NZ_JBSFVD010000073.1:0-6742 GCF_053592135.1 Streptomyces sp. NPDC002784
GTGCCGCGCGGGCTGCCCGGCAGCCCGCGGACCTGGACCCATGTGAGCGGCGCGGCCGAACTCGCTGTCGCCGCGGCGCTCGCCGTACCGCGCACCCGGCGCGCCGGCGGCTGGCTGGCGGCGGGGCTGTTCCTCGCGGTGCTCCCCGCCAACGTGCAGATGGCGGTGGACTGGCAGCGCCGCTCACCGGCGATGCGCGCCGCGGCTTGGGCGCGGGTGCCCTTGCAGGTCCCGCTCGTGATGCGGTCCCTGCGGGCGGCCCGGGGGGCGACGGGCGCGAAGACCTCCTCGGTGCCTCAGTAGTCCGAAGCACCGACCCCCAGGGCGGACTCGGTCTGTACCTGGGGGTCCGGCTGTCCGAGCGGTGGGCCGGCCGCTGCGCTCGCAACCGCAAGACCGTCCGCACCGAGCGGCTCCTGTCCGCAGAGGCGGGGGAGGCGCTGGGCTCTCGTTACGCGACCGCTGTCACCGCCGCTGTCACGACCGGCCGCGCCCGCATCGCTGGAATATTCTCGTGCCCGCGCCCGCCCCGGTCCCTACACTCTCGGTACGCGTCCGGCCCGAACTGGCCGGTGCGTCCTACGTGTTCCGAGTTCAGATGTGAGGGGAGGCCGACAGTGCGTACCGCCATCGCTGTCGTCTCCCCCTGGACACGGTTCGACGTGATCCTCGTGTCCTCGTGAGCCCGGTGCCCGCCGCGCGGCCGGCACTGGAGACCCCGGTCGAAGACCGTCGCTGACCCCTGCCCTGCCGCCCCGTGACTTGTCGCGGCCCGGCGCAGGAGTGCGTTCCGCAGGCTTCGTCCGCCCATCGCGCTGCCTCTTCACCACTCACGACACCCGTAGAAGGGCCTCAAGGCCGTGCGTACCGACCTCACATTCCGCGCGCTCCACGCCGTCCGCAACCTGGGCATCCTCGCCCACGTCGATGCCGGGAAGACCACCGTGACGGAGCGGATCCTGTTCCTGACCGGCGCCGTCCACAAGCGCGGCGAGGTGCACGAGGGCAGCACCGTCACCGACTTCGACTCCCAGGAACGCGACCGGGGCATCACCATCTTCGCGGCGGCGGTCAGTTGCGACTGGGACGGACACCGCATCAACCTCATCGACACCCCGGGACACGTGGACTTCGCCGACGAGGTGACCCGCTCGCTGCGCGTCCTCGACGGCGCGGTGGCCGTCTTCGACGCCGTCGCCGGCGTCGAACCGCAGAGCGAAGCCGTGTGGCGAGAGGCCGACAAGCACCAGGTCGCACGCCTGGCGTTCGTCAACAAGATGGACCGCGCGGGTGCCGACCTCGACACGGCGGTTACGTCGATCCGGGAACGGCTGGGCACCACACCCCTGGTGGTGCAGTTGCCGATCGGCCGCGAGGACGGGTTCGAGGGCGTCGTCGACCTGGTCCGGATGCGGGCCGTGGTGTGGCCCCCGGACACGGGCGCGTACGAGGAACGCCCGGTGCCCGAGGACTTGCGCGCCGAGGCCCTGCGACGCCGCCGGGCGCTGGAGGAGGCAGTCGCCGAACTGCATCCGCGGGCGCTGGAGGAGTACTGCACGGTCGGAGCAATCGCGGAGACGACACTGCGTACGGCGCTGCGCGAACTGACCGGCACGGGCACGGGTGAGGCCGTGGTGGTGCTGTGCGGTTCGGCGTACCGCAACCGTGGCATCGAGCCGTTGCTGGAGGCAGTGGTGGCGTATCTGCCCTCGCCGGCGGACGTGCCCGCCGTGCGCGGCACGATCGACGGTACGGAACAGGAGCGTCCCGCCGATCCGGCCGCGCCCCTGGCCGCGCTGGCCTTCAAGGTGCACGCGGCGCCCACCGGCCGGATGACCTTCCTGCGGATCTATTCCGGCGTACTGCGAAAGGGGGACACGGTGCTGGACACGGGTGCGCAGCGCACCGAACGGGTCGGCCGGATCCTGCGGGTGCAGGCCGACCGGCACACCGAGACGGACCTGGCCGTGGCCGGGGACATCGTCGCCGTGATCGGTCCGAAGTCGGCGCGTGCCGGTACGACGTTGTGCGCCCCCTCGGCGCCGATCGTGCTGGAACCGCCCGGCACGGCCGACCCGGTGGTGTCGGTGGCCGTCGAGGCCCGACTCGGCCAGGACACCGACCGGCTGGCCTCGGCGCTGGCCCGGCTGGCGGAGGAGGATCCGTCGCTGGTGGTGCGTACCGATCCGGAGACCGGCCAGACGCTGCTGTCGGGCCTGGGCGAGCTGCACCTGGAGGTGGCGGTGGAGAAACTGCGCCGCGACCGGGGGCTGGAGGTCTCGGTCGGCCGCCCGCAGGTGTCGTACCGGGAGACCGTGGTCCGCGGGGTGACGGGGCTGGTGTACCGGCACGTCAAGCAGGACGGCGGCGCCGGGCAGTTCGCCCATGTGGTGCTGGACGTCGAGCCGTTGGACGCCGCGGACGGCGAGGCCGGCTTCGCGTTCCGTTCGACGGTGGTCGGCGGCCGGGTCCCGCGGGAGTTCGTCCGCGCGGTCGAGGCCGGTTGCCGGGACGCGCTGACGGAGGGTCCGCTGGGCGGTCATCCGGTGACCGGCGTGCGGGTCACGCTCACCGACGGAGCCACGCACACCAAGGACTCCTCGGAACTCGCGTTCCGTGCCGCCGGCCGGCTCGGACTGCGGGACGCCCTGCGGGCCTGCGTGCTGCGGCTGCTGGAGCCGGTCGCCGAGGTGACGGTGACCGTGCCGGAGGACTGCGTGGGGGCGGTCCTGGGCGACCTGGCAGCACGCCGCGGACGGGTGTCGGCGTCGGCGACGCGCGGCGGTACGGCGGTGGTGACGGCGACGGTGCCGCTGGCCGAACTGTCCGGCTACGCCTCCCGCCTGCGCGGACGCACCCAGGGCCGGGGCACGTTCACCACCCGCCCGGCGGGCTACGCGGAGGTTCCGCAGGGCCTGACGGCTCAGGTGAGGGGACGGTAATAGCCGGGTGATGAGCCGGCCTCGCACTCCGAGGGGTGCGGGGTCGGTTCGTCCCCCTGCCGTGAACACAGACCGGGGCGGTTCGACCGAACCATGGGCGGCCCGGATCCCCCGGGAACCGGGTCGCTTCGTGGGCACACCCCGATTTAACCGCGCTTTGAGGCGTCCGGCCCGAGCCGCACGGCCGAGGCGCTGGGCGGCGGTACGTCTCCCGGTCTGACAAGTCCTGTCTCATACGCGAGGACGACGGCCTGGGCGCGGTCGCGGAGGGTGAGCTTGGCGAAGATCCGGGCCACGTGGGACTTCACTGTGGCTTCGCTCAGGGTCAGCTCGGCCGCGAGTTCGGCGTTGGACAGTCCCCGGCCCAGCAGGATCAGGACCTCCCGTTCGCGCGGGGTCAGGGCTGTGAGTCGTGCGTGCTGGGTGGGAATGTGAGCGGGTCGGGAGGCGTCGTGTCGATGTTCGTCTCCGGTATCCCAACCATGGTCTTCCGCGGCATCCCCTGCCTCGCGGCCTCCGGCAAAACGCTCCACCAGGCGGCGGGTTATCGACGGAGCGAGCAGCGCGTCGCCGGTGTCGACCAGGCGTATCGCCGCTGCCAGGTGTTGCGGGGTGACGTCCTTGAGGAGGAAGCCGCTGGCTCCGAGCGCCAGTGCCCGGTACACGTAGCGGTCCAGGTCGAAGGTGGTCAGCATGAGGACACGGCAGTCGGGGGTGTGGTCCAGGATGAGGCGGGTCGCCTCCAGGCCGTCCATGTTCGGCATGCGGATGTCCATCAGCACGACGTCCGGCCGAAGACGGCGAGCCGCTGTGACCGCTTCGGCCCCGTCGGCCGCCTCACCCACGACGTCGATTCCGCGTGTGGTGAGGATCAACCGGAAGCCGGTCCTGATCAGTGTCTGGTCATCGGCGATGAGCACCCGTGGCGTCCGCTCGGGTGGGGTCGGTGTCATGGGCGGTCCAAGGGGATGCGGGCACGGACCCGGTAGCCGCCGCCGAGACGACGGCGGGCGTCCAGGTCTCCGCCGTACACCGCGACTCGTTCCCGCAGGCCCAGCAGCCCGCGACCGGGTCCTTCGCGGTGCAGCGGGACGGGGCGGGCCGGCGCGGGCCGCGTGGGGGCGCCGGCGGTCAGCACGCTGGGGCCGGTGTTGAGCACCTCCACCCGCAGGTTGTTGTCCGCGTAGCGCACGGTGACTTCGGCCTTGCCGCCGTCGCCGTGTTTGAGCGCGTTGGTCAGCGCCTCCTGGACGATGCGGTACGCGGTCAGTTCGATTCCTCGGGGCAGGGGGCGCGGTTCGCCAAGGATACGCACCTCAACAGGCAGCCCGGCGAACGAGACCCGGTCCACCAGGGGGCTGAGCCGGTCGAGGCCGGGCTGCGGTGTCAGTTCGCTCATGTCGCCGCTGCCGTCGCCGTCGCCCGCTTCGGTTCCCGGTTCCCGGTCGATGTCCTCGCCGTTCGGGGACGGTGCCAGCACTCCCAGCAGGTGCCGCAGGTCGGTCATCGCGCCACGGCCCGCATCCTGCACGGCGCGCAGGGCCATCTCTGCCTCGTCCGGCATCGTGCCCATCACCTCGCGTGCCGCACCGGCCTGGACCACCATCAGGCTGACGTTGTGGCTGACGATGTCGTGCAACTCCCGGGCGATACGGTCGCGTTCGGCGGCGACCGCGGCGCGCGCGGCGCTCGCCCGTTCCCGCTCCACGAGCCAGCCGCGCTCTCCCACGGCCGCCTGCCAGCGGCGCCGCGTCCGCACCAGTGCCACAGTCAGCCCTACGACGGCCACGCACGCCAACCCAAGCGCGCCGGCCAGCGCAACCTCCAGCGCAGCCGGATCCCTGTCCCACACGATGTTCACTGTCGCAGACCGCTTGCGGGGTCCGCATCCGCCTGTGGGCTGGGGATGCTGCATCTGCGGGATGAGGAGACACCCAATGTGCCATCCGGGGGCGGATGTTCGTGTTGCCGCGCCGACGTAGCGTCCTGTTCATGGTCAACGAGGACAGCAGGGCAGAGGCCGTCGTACGACTCGACGGTGTGCGCAAGGAGTACGGGGAGACGACCGCTCTGGACGGGGTGTCCCTGGAGATAGAGGCAGGGGAGGCGGTCGCCGTGATGGGGCCTTCGGGCTGCGGCAAGTCCACCCTGCTCAACATGATCGCCGGCCTGGACCGGCCGACGGCCGGGACGGCCGTCGTACGCGGCGAGAGTGTGGGGGAACTGAGCGAGAAGGGCCTCGCCCTGTACCGGCGCCGCCATATCGGCATGATCTTCCAGTTCTTCAACCTCATCGACGACCTGTCGGCGCTCGACAACGTCGCCCTCGCCGCCCAGTTGACCGGCACCCCCGCCCGTCAGGCGCGCCGCCGCGCGCTGGAGTTGTTCGAGGAGCTGGAGATCGCCGACCGGGCCCGCGCCTACCCGGCGGTGCTCAGCGGCGGCGAGCGGCAACGCGTCGCCGTGGCACGGGCGTTGATGAACCGGCCCGCACTGCTGCTGGCCGACGAACCGACCGGCGCTCTGGACAGCCGTGCCGGTGAACAGGTCATGGACCTGCTGCTCGACCTCAACCAGATCGGCCAGACGCTGATCCTCGTGACGCACGACGAACGTCTCGCGCGACGTTGCGCGAGTCGGCTCGTCGTGCTCGCGGACGGCCGGGTGGCCGGCGAGCACACCCTGGAGCCGGCCGTATGAGGGCGGTGTGGTGGACCGCGCGTGCGGCCGTACGACGGCGCAGGCTCCAGACCCTGGTCATCGGTCTGGTCACCTTGGTCTCCACCGTTGCGATGGTGCTCGCGCTCGGCCTGGTCGATGCCGCCTCCGCACCGTTCGACAAGGCGTTTGCCAAGCAACGCGGGCCCCATGTCGTCGCCGTGTTCGACCCCGCTGAGGTCTCGGGCGCACGGCTGGCGCGGGCAGCACGGCAGCCGGGCGTGGAGGCCGCCGCCGGGCCGTTCCGGCAGGCGACGGTCGAACTGCCGCGCGACGCAATGAACTTGGGCCTGGGCAGCAACCTCACGATCGTGGGCCGTCCCGACCCCGGCGGCCCGGTCGGCCAGGTGGACCTCTGGGCCGGGCGCTGGGCCACCGGGCAGGGCGAGGTCGTCGTCAACCGGCAGTCGGACTGGACCGACGACGACCTGGGCAAGCGGATCGAGGTTCCGTCGGGCCCGGACCTCACCATCGTCGGGTTCGGCTTCGACCTCAGTGGTACGGCGGACGCCTGGGTCGCGCCCGCCCAGATGACGGCCCTGCGCCCTTCGGCCACCCAGATGCTCTTCCGCTTCGAGGACGCCTCATCGGACAACCGTCTGCGGGCCCAGTTGGCCACCGTGACCGACGGCCTGCCGAAGGACGCGCTGACCGGATCCCGGTCATATCTCGCCCTCAAGGCCCAAATCGGCGGTTCGGCCCGCGCGTACGCCCCTTACCTGCTGGCCTTCGGGCTGCTCGGCATCCTTGTGTCGGTGCTCATCGTCGCCAACGTGGTCAGCGGCGCCGTCATCTCCGGCTTCCGGCACATAGGCGTTCTCAAGGCACTCGGATTCACGCCGGGCCAGGTGCTCGCCGTCTATCTCACGATGATCTGCGTCCCCGCGATCCTCGGCTGCGCGCTCGGCACCGCGATCGGCAACCTGGTGGCGGGACTGTTCTTCGACTTCGTGTTCACGGGGCCCGAGGCGGGGGTGTTCCACGGCGATGTCGGCATCGCGCCTTGGGTGAACGCGCTCGCCCTGCTCGGCATGCCGGTCGTCTGTCTCCTGGCCGCGCTCGCCCCGGGGCTGCGCGCCCAC
>NZ_JBSFVD010000074.1:0-6646 GCF_053592135.1 Streptomyces sp. NPDC002784
GGCGGTCCCGGCAACTCCACCCTCGTCCCCGCCTACTTCGCCTACCAGAACTTCTTCGAACGCGCCGACGTCGGCTACGGATCCGCGATCTCCAGCACCATCACCCTCCTCGTGCTGGTCATCGCCGGAACGATGCTCGCCCGCCAGGCCCGCGAGGACGGATGACCATGAAGACCGACACGATTCCTCCCACCGCGCCGGACGCCGGGCAGGCCGCGCTTCCGCGCCCCGCCCGCCGGACAGGACATCGCGGAAAGCCAACGGCCGCCGGACGGGGAGCGGGTTACTACGCCGTCGTCGCCGCCGTCACCCTCTTCGTCCTCGCCTTCCTCGCCCCCTTCCTGATCATCCTGGTCAACTCCTTCAAGACCAGCGCCGACTACCGCGCCAACGGTTCCCTTTCCTGGCCCGAGCAGTGGAACTGGAGCATCATCGGCGACGTCTGGGAGCGCGTCGACTTCACCCAGAAACTCGTCAACAGCATCCAGATCAGCCTCGGCGTCGTCGTCATCGCCGTAGTCCTGGCCCTCCTCAACGCCTACGCCATCGGGATCGGCCGCATCCGATGGCGCACCGCCTTCCTGGTGTTCTTCCTCGGCGTCAACGTCCTGCCGCAAGAGGGCCTGGTCTACCCCATCTACTACCTGTTCAAGGAACTGGGCCTGTACGACGGCAAGCTCGGCTACACCATCCTGGTCGGCATCACCTACAGCGCGTTCGGCACCTACCTGCTCTCCTCCGTCTTCAGCACCTTCCCCCGCGAACTCATCGAGGCCGCCTCGCTCGACGGCGCGGGCCGCCTGACGATCCTGTGGCGCATCGTGCTGCCGATGAGCTGGCCCACCCTGTCGGTGATGTGCGTGTTCTTCTTCGTCTGGAGCTGGAACGAGTTCCTCTACCCGCTCGTCCTGCTCATCTCCAACGACCAACAGACCGTCCCGCTCGGCCTGTCCGTCATGCAGGGCCAGTACACCAGTGACCCCACCGCCATGAGCGCCGCCGCCCTCCTCGGCGTCATCCCGATGATCGTCTTCTTCCTCATCTTCCAGCGCTCCCTCACCCGCGGCCTCACCGCGGGCGCCGTTAAGTAGCCGCACGGTCATCAGCCACCCCGGATCCGGACCCCAACCGCCCCGCACCGGATCCGGGGTACCACCGCCCCCTCGAAGCCGTCCCCAGCAGCACAGGAAGGAGCCCAGCCCACCACCCGAAAGACCCGCCATCTCGATGAGGCCCCCATGAAGACCACCACCGACCAGAGCATGCGCCGCCAGCAATGCTTCGTCCCGCACGCGACCAGCCTCCCGCTGGACCACACCCCTCAAGCAGCACACCGGGCCCACCATCTGACGCGGCCCTGGTCGTCTCCGCACTCGTGACGAACGCCTACGTCACGGGTCAGCGAGTCGCGATCTCGGCGGACGGGACCGCGGCCAGCCGTGCGGGCGGCGCGGCCAGGACCACGACCAGGCTCATCGCCATGTTCAGGATGACCGCCGACAGCGCGGCGAAGCCGAACAGACCGATCAGCAGAGGCAGGCGGAACTCCGCGCCGCCAGCGCGCCCGCGGCAGCACGCGCGGCCGGGCCGTCGTGCTGTTCCCGAGGTCCGGTCAGCGTGGCAGCGCTCGTCCTGGCAGTTTGTGCTGGCTGCCGGGACGAGCGTCGGTGCTCAGGCGGCGACGTTCTCGAGGTCACGTTCCGGGGCTGCCTCGGCTGTGGAGGCTTCCGTGGTGTCCGCGCGGGCGGCGAGGAAGCGCTCGGCGTCCAGGGCGGCCTGGCAGCCGCCGGCGGCAGCGGTGATCGCCTGACGGTAGGTGTGATCGACAACGTCGCCTGCGGCGAAGACGCCGGAGAGGTTCGTATGCGTCGAGGGCGCGTGGACCTTCACGTACCCCTGCTCGTCCAGGTCCAGCTGCCCCTTGAACAGTTCGGTCCGCGGGTCGTGGCCGATCGCGATGAACAGGCCGGTCACGTCGAGGTGGCGGGTCGTGCCGCTGAAGACATCGCGCAGCACGACGCCGGCGAGTTTGCCGTCCTCCTCCTTGATCTCCGCGATCTCGCTGTCGAAGGCGAAGGAGATCTTGTCGTCGGAGAAGGCGCGATGCTGCATGACCTGGGAGGCCCGCAAGGTGGAGCGGCGGTGCACGACGGTCACGGAGCGGGCGAAGCGGGTGAGGAAGGTGGCCTCCTCCATGGCGGTATCACCGCCGCCGACCACGACGATGTCGCGATCGCGGAAGAAGAAGCCGTCGCAGGTGGCGCACCACGACACCCCCCGACCGGACAGCTCGTCCTCCCGGGGCAGCCCGAGCTTGCGGTACCCGGACCCGGTGGCGACGATGACGGCCTTCGCCCGGTGCGCGGTGCCGGCGCTGTCGGTCACGGTCTTGATGTCGCTGCTGAGGTCGACCTCGATGATGTCGTCGTCGACCATCTCGGCGCCGAAGCGCACCGCCTGGGCCCGCATGTTCTCCATGAGGACCGGGCCGTCGATGCCGTCGGGGAAGCCGGGGAAGTTCTCCACCTCGGTGGTCGTCGTCAACGCGCCGCCGACGAAGATGGCGCCCCCGAAGACGAGCGGCCTGAGTTCGGCGCGGGCGGTGTAGAGGGCGGCGGTGTAACCGGCGGGGCCGGAGCCGATGACGATGACCTCACGTATGCCGTCGCTGTCGGTGCCGTCGCTTCCCTCGGCCACTGGGGGTCACGCCTGCTGCTTCGCGTCGATCTCGGCGATCAGGGCCTCGATGCGCGTCTTGATCTCGTCCCGGATGGGGCGGACGGCCTCGACGCCCTTGCCGGCCGGGTCCTCCAGGGCCCAGTCGAGGTACTTCTTGCCGGGGAAGATCGGGCAGGCGTCGCCGCAGCCCATGGTGATGACGTAGTCGGACGCCTGGACGGCCTCGGTGGTCAGGATCTTCGGCTGGGCCGCGGAGATGTCGACGCCGACCTCCTTCATGGCCTCCACCGCGGCCGGGTTGACCTGGTCACCGGGGACGGAGCCGGCGGAGCGGACCTCGATCCGGTCGCCCGCGAGGTGGGTCAGGAATCCGGCGGCCATCTGGGAGCGCCCGGCATTGTGGACGCAGACGAACAACACGGAGGCGAGCGGGCTGGAGGACATGGGTTCTTCCTTCGTAAACGGGTCAAGAGGGAGGCCGGCGGTCCCAGGCTTCAGCTCGGGCTGGTATCAGCTCGGAGTGATGTGACAGTATCAGCCCATGATGACGTCAGTCGACACTGATCTGATGCGGGTTCTCGCGGACCCGCTCCGCCTCCAGATCGTCACCCTGCTCGCCAAGGAGACGCTCTGCAGCACCCATCTGATCGAGGAGACGGGAGCCAAGCAGACCAACCTCTCCAACCATCTCAAGGTGCTGCGCGAGGCCGGGGTCGTGGAGACCGAGCCCTGCGGCCGGTTCACCTACTACCGGCTCAAGCCCGACGTCATCGCCGCCCTCGCGGGTCAGTTCGCCGACCTGGCGGAGACCGCGCGCGCCACCGCCGAGAACAACCTCAAGCGGTCCTGCCCCTGATCACCGCCCTTACGGCGACTGCATGAAGGAGTCCTGTTGACCGCCACCGAGGCCGCCGAGCACGACAGAGCCGGGGAGGCCGCCATACCCTCTGCCGCTTCCCGGCATGAGCCCCAGCCCGCGCCGGGTGCCACCCCGCCCCGTACCCCACTGCCTTCCAGGGCCGCCGCCGAACTGCTCGGCACCGCTCTCCTGGTCGCCGTCGTGGTCGGCTCCGGCATCCAGGCGACCGAGCTGACGCAGGACGTCGGGCTGCAGTTGCTGGCCAACTCGATCGCCACCGTCTTCGGTCTCGGCATCCTGATCCTGCTGCTCGGCCCGGTGTCGGGCGCGCACTTCAACCCCGTCGTCACGCTGGCCGAGTGGTGGACCGCCCGGCGGGGCGGCGACGGTGTCACGGCTCGCGAGGCCGCGGTGTACGTCCCCGCACAGGTAGTCGGCGCGATCGCGGGCGCGATCCTGGCGGACGCGATGTTCGGCAAGCCCTTGGTGGAGTGGTCGACGCACGACCGCTCGGCCGGCCATCTGCTGCTGGGCGAGGTGGTGGCCACCGCCGGTCTGATCCTGCTGATCTTCGGCCTGGCCCGCACGGACCGGCTGCGGTTCGCGCCGGTGGCCGTGGCCTCGTACATCGGCGCCGCGTACTGGTTCACGTCCTCCACCTCCTTCGCCAATCCGGCGGTGACGATCGGCCGTGCCTTCAGCGACACGTTCGCGGGCATCGCGCCGGGATCGCTGCTGGGCTTCATCGGAGCCCAACTCGTGGGCGGGGCCGTCGGTCTGGCGCTGGTGGCGCTCATCTTCGTGCAGGGCCGGTCCGCTGAATGACCCTTGATGCGCAGGTGGTGGTGATCGGCGGCGGCCAGTCCGGCCTCGCCGCCGGATACCACCTGCGCCGCCTCGGCATCGACTTCGTCATCCTCGACGCCCAGGCGGCGTCGGGGGGTGCCTGGCAGCACACGTGGGACTCGCTCCGCCTCTTCTCGCCTGCCGCCTTCTCCTCTCTTCCGGGACGGCTCATGCCGCCGCAGGCGGGGGAGGAGTACCCGCTTGCCGAGCATGTGGTGACGTATCTGCGTGACTACGAGAAGCGTTACGAGCTGCCGGTCGTGCGACCGGTGCGGGCGCTCGGCGTCCACCGGGACGGACAACTCCTGCGTGTGGAGACCGACTCCGGTACCTGGCACGCCCGCGCCGTGATCAGCGCGACCGGCACGTGGTGGCGCCCTTTCCTCCCCGCCGTGCCAGGGCGTGGCGTGTTCGAGGGACGCCAGGTGCACACCGTGGAGTACCGCAGTCCGCGTGACTTCGCCGGGCAGCGCGTCGTGGTGGTCGGCGGCGGCAACTCCGGCGCTCAGATCGCCGCCGACCTGGCCTCCGCCACCGAACTGACCTGGGCCACCCAGCGACCGCCCCGCTATCTGGCCGACGACATCGACGGCCGTGCCCTGTTCGACGCGGCCACCGCCCGCCGCCGCGCCCTCGACGAGGGGCGCACGGACACCGGCGGCGTGGCGTCGCTGGGCGACATCGTCGCCGTACCTCCCGTGCGCGAGGCGCGGGACCGAGGGCTGCTCAAGGCGGGCCCGATGTTCGCCAGGCTGGTTCCCGGTGGCGTCGAGTGGGCCGACGGCACCCGCGCCGAGGCCGACGCGATCATCTGGTGCACGGGCTTCCGGCCCGCGCTCTCCCACCTGGCCCCACTCCGCCTTCGGGGCCGCCGCGGTCACATCGCCACGGAGGGCACCCGCGCGGTGGACGAGCCGTGCCTGCACCTGCTCGGCTACGGCGACTGGACCGGACCCGCCTCCGCGACCCTGATCGGCGTCGGCCGCACTGCCCGCGAGGCCGCGCAACAGATCGCGCACCGCCTTCGCGCTGAATAGGCGGTCGAAGCCGCAGGGCAGGGCGGCTCGGTGCGCTCAGGTGCGCAGGTCGAGCATGGCGGACATCGCGGCGACCACGGGCGGGGCGACCTGGTAGTAGACCCAGGTCCCGCGCCGCTCGCTGGTGAGGAGGCCGGCTTCGCGCAGCTTCTTCAGGTGGTGGGAGACGGTCGGCTGGGAGACGCCGACGTCGGAGATGTCGCAGACGCACGCCTTGCCGCCCGCGGACGAGGCGACCTTGGAGAACAGGCGCAGCCGCACCGGGTCGGACAGTGCCTTGAACATCGCGGCCATCTTCTCCGCGTCTGCCTGCGACAGTTCCCCGGCGGTGATCGGCGGGCAGCACGGCACCGCCGTCCCGGTGTCCAGGACGGGAAGCTCGGCAACCTCTGATTTCGACATGTGTCTATGTTGACACTCGTCGATGCGAGTGGCAAGCTCCAGGCAACGACAGACATCGACAGACATCGAAACAGGGAGTCGGCGCAGGTCTGCGACACCTCCTGCCGGGCCATGGGCCACCGGCGGCGCACGCGATCCCCGTACTCCTTCGCCCGCTGATCCCGCACCACCCACTCAGGGAGATCGACCACCATGAGCGAGCAGCACCTCCCCGTCGTCGTCATCGGAGCCGGTCCCACCGGCCTGGCCGCGGCCGCCCACCTTGTCGAGCGCGGCATCGAGCCCCTGGTCCTGGAAGCCGGACCGGCCGCCGCGGCCGCGGTCCGCGAGTGGCGCCACGTGCGTCTGTTCTCCACCTGGGGCGAGCTCACCGACCCGGCCGCCGAGAAGCTGCTCGCCCCCACGGGGTGGAGCAAGCCGGACGCCACCGACTACCCGACCGGAGGCGACTGGGCCGAGCGCTACCTGCAGCCCCTGGCCGACGTCCTCGGCCGGCGCGTCCGCTACGGCGCGCGCGTCACCGGCGTCTCCCGCACCGGACGCGACCGCATCGTCGACGCCGACCGCGAGAGCCAGCCCTTCGTCGTGCACGTCACCACCGCCGACGGCGACGAGGAACGCCTGTTCGCGCGCGCCGTCATCGACGCCTCCGGCACCTGGAACACCCCCAGTCCGGCCGGGGCCAGCGGTCTGCCCGCCCTCGGTGAGAAGGTGGCCGCGGACCGCATCACCTACCGCGTGCCCGACCTCACGGACCCAGCCGTACGCGCCCGCTACGCAGGCAAGCGCACCGCCGTCATCGGCTCCGGAGCCTCCGCCTTCA
>NZ_JBSFVD010000075.1:0-6603 GCF_053592135.1 Streptomyces sp. NPDC002784
AGGGCTGGAGGCCCTCCATGAGATGGCGTTCAAAACGACTCCCCACGCTCCTTGTCGGCGGCTCTCTCCTCGCCGTGGTCCTCGGCCTGGGCACGGTCGCCACCGCGGCCGATCCGGGCAGTAGCGCCTCGGCCGGCACTCACATCGGGCACACGATGGCGGTGTCGAACCAGGCGTCCGCCGACGACCCCGACGGCGACGGCTACATACCGGCCGTGCCCCAGGTCACCGGTGTGACCCCGTCCACGGCCACCCCGCCGCCGCGCTACCACAAGGAGTTCCAGGCCAACTGCTCCGTCACGCACACCGCGCCGGACGACCCGATCGTGTACCCGGGGCAGCCCGGTAAGTCCCACGACCACACCTTCATGGGCAACCGGACGACGAACGCCGGCAGCACGACGGCCAGCCTCTACGGCGGCAACACCACCTGCCTGGCACCGGCCGACGCCTCCGCCTACTGGATGCCGTCGCTGTACAAGGGGGACACCAAGATCCTCCCCGTCGGCCCGCAGGTCATCTACTACAAGTCCGGTATCACCGACTACACCAGTGTGCGGCCCTTCCCCAAGGGGCTGCGGTACGTCGTGGGCGACCCCATGCAGAGCGCCCAGCAGTTCCGCAGCCACAAGGGCTTCGTCGAGGGCTGGGAGTGCGGTGACAGCTTCTTCAACGTCGACTTCCCGGCGAGCTGCCCGAGCAGGCCCGACGTGCAGCTCAACATCCGCTTCCAGGCGCCCAGCTGCTGGGACGGCAAGTACCTCGACACCCCCGACCACAAGAGCCACATGGCCTACCCGGTCGTCAAGCCCGGCACCAACGACAACATGTGCCCGGCCTCCCACCCGGTCGCCCTGCCGATGATCGAGTTCAAGATGGCCTTCCCGGTCAACGGCGACATGAGCCAGGTCCGCCTGGCCAGCGGCCGCGGCTACTCCTTCCACTACGACTTCTTCAACGCCTGGGAGGAGCGGACCCTCAAGGCACTGGTCGACCACTGCATCGTGGGCGGCCTCCAGTGCGACACGCGCGGCTACGACCAGAACCACCCGCAGCGCGGCGCGGTGCTGAACGCGGACCACCGGCTGCCCTGACCGGGCCGGTCGTCCGGGGCCCGACCACCCGCCCGGTGCGGGTGCCGTCGGGCCCCTTCCGCTGCCCGGGCGCCTTCTTCGGGGCGCGGTCGGAGGGCCTTGACGGGACGACACGCTCGGCGAATGGTTGGGAGAGCGCTCTCCCAGTG
This sequence comes from Streptomyces sp. NPDC002784, assembly GCF_053592135.1. Lineage (NCBI taxonomy): Bacteria > Bacillati > Actinomycetota > Actinomycetes > Kitasatosporales > Streptomycetaceae > Streptomyces > Streptomyces sp. NPDC002784. The sequence continues at coordinate 1,244 of NZ_JBSFVD010000075.1, forward strand.
GAGGGGGGCCATTCAAGTGGGGGCGGGATTGGACGACGAGACACGCGACCGGCTCATCCACCGGCTGAGCCTCGAACAGAAGGTGCGCCTGCTCACCGGCGCGACGACCTGGCGCACCGCCGGTGAAGCCGGGATCGGGCTGCGGGAGATGGTGACCTCGGACGGGCCCGCCGGGGTGCGCGGCGAGGCATGGGACGAGCGGCGCACCTCGGTCCTGCTGCCCTCCGCCTCCGCCCTGGGGGCAATGTGGGACGAGCACCTGGTGGAGCGGCTCGGCGGCCTGCTCGCCACCGAGGCCGCCCGCAAGGGCGTCGACGTGATCCTGGCCCCCACGCTGAATCTCCACCGCAGCCCGCTGGGCGGCCGCCACTTCGAGTGCTTCTCCGAGGACCCGGAACTGACGGGCCGCACCGGGGCCGCGCTGATCCGGGGCATCCAGGCCCTCGGCGTGGCCGCCACCGCCAAGCACTACGTCGGCAACGACTCCGAGACCGACCGGCTGACCGTCGACGTCCGCGCGTCCGAACGCACGCTGCGCGAGGTGTACCTCGCGCCCTTCGAGGCGGCCGTCGAGGCCGGGGTGTGGCTGGTCATGGCGGGCTACAACGCCGTCGGCGGCACGACCATGACGGCCAGCCCGCTCCTGGCCGAACCCCTCAAGGGGGAATGGGAGTTCGACGGGGTAGCCGTCTCCGACTGGGCGGCCGTGCGTACGACGGAGGAGACCGGCCGTGCCGCCCTCGACCTGGCGATGCCGGGCCCGGACAGCCCTTGGGGCGCCTCGCTGGTACGGGCGGTGAAGGACGGCCTGGTCCCCGAGGAGGCGGTCGACGACAAGGTGCGCCGACTGCTCCGGCTCGCCGACCGCGTGGGCGCGCTGGAACCGCATCACCGACGCCGGCCCCCGGCGATGCCGTCGCGCGACACCCGGGCGCTGCTGCGCCGCGCCGTCAGCGCCGGTTCGGTCCTGCTGCACAACAACGCCGTCCTGCCGCTCGACCCCACCGGGCTCTCCACCGTCGCGGTCCTCGGCGTGCACGCCGCGTCCCCGCGCGTCCAAGGAGGCGGCAGCGCAGGCGTCTTCTGCTCCGACGTCGTCACCCCCCTGGCCGGCATCCGGGCCCGGCTGCGAGGAAGGGCCCGGGTCGTGTACGAGCCCGGCCCGGCCCTGGGATCCCCACCGGCGCCCCTCGACACCGACCGGTGCACCGACCCCGAGTCCGGTGCCCCCGGCGTACGCCTGCGCGTACTGGACGCGACGGGGCAGGAGCTGTACACGCAACGCAGGCTCTCGGGCCGCCAGTTGGAACCGGACCTGCCCCCCGGCGCGCACACCGTGGAGATCGCCGCGATCCTGCATCCCCGGGAAGCGGGGGAGTGGACCTTCGGCGTCGGGGGCTTCGGCCGCATGACGCTCACCGTCGACGACCACCCGCTGCTGGACGGGGAGTTCCCCGGCGACACGGACGACCCGGCCGTCGTCCACGTCAACCCGCCCCTGCAGACGGCGCGCACGGTCCTGACCGCCAAGCGGCCCGTGCGGGTGGTGGCACGGCGCGAACTGGTGCCCGGACGCGGGCGCGCCACCGTCGTCGCCGCGGCGCCACCGGAACCGGACGCGGCGACCGCCCTCGCGGACGCGGTACGGGCGGCGCGGGACGCCGATGCCGCGATCGTCGTCGTCGGCACCACCGAGCACAGCGAGACCGAGGGCTACGACCGCGCCGGACTGTCGCTCGGAGGGCATCAGGACGACCTGGTCCGCGCCGTGACCGCCGCGAACCCGCGCACGGCCGTGATCGTCAACAGCGGCGGCCCGGTCGAGCTGCCCTGGCGCCGGGAAGCGGGCGCCGTACTGCTCGCCTGGTTCCCGGGACAGGAGGCCGGCGCGGGCCTGGCCGACGTCCTGTTCGGCCTCGCCGAACCCGGCGGCCGGCTTCCCACCACCTGGGCGGCGTCCCTGGCGGACGCCCCCGTCACCCGCACCCGGCCGGTCGACGGCCGGCTCGACTACGACGAGGGCCTGCACATCGGCCACCGGGCGTGGCTGCGGGCCGGACGCGAGCCCGCCTACTGGTTCGGCCACGGACTCGGCTACACGACATGGCAGTACACGGCCGTGGAGGCACCCGCCGACGTCGCGGCGGGCGAGCCGTTCACCGTCCGGGTGACGGTGCGCAACACCGGCACCCGCGCCGGGCGCGAGGTCGTACAGGTCTATCTGTCCCGGCCCGATTCGGCGGTGGAGCGTCCGGTGCGCTGGTTCGCCGGGTACGCGGCCGTTGAGGCGGACGCGGGCCGGGCGGCGACTGCCGAGGTGATCGTGGGGCCGCGCGCCGTGCGGCACTGGTCGGAGGCGGACCACCGCTGGGGCGTGGAGCCGGGCTCCTACCGGCTTCTGGTGGGCAGGTCGGCGGGGGACCTGCGGTGGGAGGGGAAGGTCACGGTCGGCGGCGCCTGAGTCCTGGTCCTGGTCCTGTGCTTCTTCTTCGTCATGGGGCTGATCCAGGTTGTACGCCGTCAATTGCCGGAAGCGCCGATCGGATCGGCTCGATAGCATGCGGCGCATGGCCATCAGACTTGAGAACGTCGGCATCGCCGTCCGCGACCTCGAAGCGACGATCGCCTTTTTCACCGACCTCGGCCTCACGGTCGTCGGCCGTGACACGGTCAGTGGGGAGTGGACCGACACGGCCGTCGGCCTGGACGGCAACCACGCCAAGATCGCGATGCTCCAGACACCGGATGGCCAAGGGCGCCTTGAGCTCTTCGAGTACATCCACCCCGAAGCGATCGAGTCGGAGCCCACTCGTCCCAACGAGATCGGCATGCATCGCGTCGCGTTCTCGGTCGACGACATCGACAAGGCCCTTGAGACAGCCGCCAAGCACGGATGCCGTCCGCTTCGAGGGGTGGCGACCTACGAGGGCATCTACAAGCTCACGTACCTCCGCGGTCCCAGCGGCATCCTGGTGATGCTCGCCCAGGAGCTGAAGAAGAACTGAGCCCCCCCCCGCATCCAAGGGGGGCGCAGATCAAGGGGTGAGGTGGTCCTGGTCGCGGTCGCCCCATTCGGCGATCACGACCGTGGCGTCGTCGTCCAGGTGGCCGTCGTGGTGGGCGAGGACGGCGTGGGTGAGGCGGCGCAGGGTCTCGTGGACAGTGAACTGGTCGGCGTGGTGGCGTACGACGTAGTCGAGGAAGCGGTCCAGGCCGAATTGCCGCCCCTTGGCGTCACGGGCCTCGACGATGCCGTCGGTGTAGAGGATGAGGCGGTCGCCGGTCTGCAGCTGTTCGTGGCAGACGGTCACCGGTAGTCCCAGGGCGGTGCCCATGGGACCGGCCGGGCGACATCGCAGCTCGTGGGGCCAGCGTCCGGAGCGCAGCAGGATCGGCAGGTGGTGGCCGCGGTTGACCCAGGTGAGCCGTCCGGTGTTCAGATCGAGGTCGGCGATGATGCCGGTGACGTAGCGGCTGGTGCCGAACTGTGCGAGCAGGGTGTCCTCCACCGCCTGGGAGGTCTCGACGAGGTCGGCGCCCTGGCGGCGTGCGTTGCGGCAGGTGGCGACCGCCATGTTGGCGGTCAGGCCCGCGGTGGCGTCGTGCCCCATGGCATCGAACACCGACAGGTGCAGCACCCGGTCGGCGACGGCGTAGTCGAAGGCGTCGCCTCCGACGTCGTAGGCCGGTTCCGAGGCGGCGGCGACGGTGGTGGCGTGGCCGGCGAAGGCTGACGGCGGGGTGAGATGCCACTGCATCTCGGCGGCCACGCTCATGGGCGCGGTCCGGATCAGTCGGGCGTAGGAGTCGCTGAAGGCCCGCTTGCTCAGCAGCAGCAGTGCCACCATCGACGCCAGCTCGCGCAGCGCGTCACGGGTGGCGTCGTCGTCCCGGTCGGTGTCCGCGCGCACCATGCCCAGGCGTTCGACGCCGTCGGTGACGGGCACCCACCACCGGTGGCCCTCCCGTCCGCCCGACGCATCCGGCTCAGCGACGAGATCCACCCGTTGGAAAGCCAGCCCCGCCATGGTGGTGTCGACGGCCAGCTCAACGCCGCCCGCACCGGCGTCCAGGCCCCGCCCGGTGACCTGGCGCAGCACTTTGCCTTGCAGGTCGACCACGAAGAACGCCACATCGTGCAAGCCGATGGTTTTGGCGTGGTCGGCCACCAGAGCCGGCAGGTCCTCCAGCGCCGCCTCATGGCTGACCATCATCAGATCGGTCAGCGCTCTGCCCACCCGCGCCCGTTCGGTCACAGGACGTGTCCCCTTCCCGCTGGCTTTCCCCAGCGACCCACTGCGAAGACTTCGAGACTTACCGACTACCCGCAACCGGCCGCTCGGAGCTTTCGGCGGCCAGTCGGCTCCGTACCGGTCCGGTCCGGGCCGGGGGAGGGCTGGGAATCAGGTCGGCTCGCCCTTGTGGTCGCCGGCGTCGATGGCGTCACGCCTGCCGGCGTTCACCTGCTCCTCGACTTCGGCGAGTTCCGGGTGGTGGTTGTCGAAGGCGGGGGATTCGGAGCGGATACGGGGCAGGGCGTTGAAGTTGTGGCGGGGCGGCGGGCAGGAGGTGGCCCACTCCAGGGAGCGGCCGTAGCCCCAGGGGTCGTCGACCTCGATCTTCTTGCCGTACTTGGCGGTCTTCCAGACGTTGTAGAGGAAGGGCAGGGTCGACAGACCCAGGAGGAAGGAGCCGATGGAGGAGACGGTGTTCAGGGCGGTGAAGCCGTCGGCGGCCAGGTAATCGGCGTAACGGCGGGGCATGCCCTCGGCGCCGAGCCAGTGCTGTACCAGGAAGGTGGTGTGGAAACCGATGAAGAGCGTCCAGAAATGGATCTTCTCGAGCCGGAAGTCCAGCATGGTGCCGGTCATCTTGGGCCACCAGAAGCTGAATCCGCCGAACATCGCGAACACGATCGTCCCGAACAGCACGTAGTGGAAGTGGGCCACCACGAAGTAGCTGTCGGTGACATGGAAGTCCAGTGGCGGTGAGGCGAGCAGGACACCGGTCAGCCCGCCGAACAGGAACGTCACCAGGAAGCCGCACGCCCACAGCATCGGTGGCTCGAACGAGATCGAGCCCCGCCACATCGTGCCGATCCAGTTGAAGAACTTCACCCCGGTCGGCACGGCGATCAGGAAGCTCATGAAGGAGAAGAACGGCAGCAGCACGGCACCGGTGGCGAACATGTGGTGGGCCCATACGGTCACGGACAGACCGGTGATGGCGATCGTGGCGCCTACCAGCCCCGTGTAACCGAAGATCGGCCACGCTCCACTACACGTGGAACGGGCGACAGAGGCGGCTGGTATCGGTATGACGGACGCCTCAACGGACGCCCAGGCGGAGAGCGAGCAGCC
>NZ_JBSFVD010000076.1:0-6337 GCF_053592135.1 Streptomyces sp. NPDC002784
CCCTCACGGCGGTGGCCGCCGGCATCCTCGTCGCCTTCGTCCTCCCCCGTCAGGATGAAATCCTCGAGCAGCTCGCCGCGGACCAGGCCGTGGATCCACGTCGACTACACGACCCAGGCACGCACCATCAAGTCGAGCGGCCGCCGGTACGCGGACATCATCCGCGCCCACCGGCAGAGCCAAGGCTGACCGTCGGCCGCAAGCAGGAGCTTCGCGGAAGGGGCGGGTGGCGGTGACCCGTGACCTGCCACCGCTGGCCGAGGCCGAACCGGCTTGGCCTAGCGCGAAGTGTGATGATCCGGCCGCCGCGCCCGCCGCTCGCGGGCGCGGCGGTGTGGTTTCCGCGATGCGGTACCCATCGATCTGCGCGGCCACGAGGTCGGGTGGTGCAGCGGCCGTCGCGCGATCTACGGGGGTCCCCTCATCCCGTAGTGCTCATGCGAGGGTACGTCTGCACTCCGCAGGCGGTTCAGGGCAGGACCAGCCAGCGGCGGCCGTCGATCAGCTCTCGGGCCGCGTCGAGGTGGCCCGCGTGGCACGCGGTCTCGGTGATGACGTGGAGCAGGACGTCACGCAAGTTGTGCAGATGCGGTTCCCCGAAGAGGTGGTGGGGCCACCAGGCCGGCGTGGTATCTGCTGAGCAGGCGGCGATGGAAGCGTTTGCGAGGTCGATCTCCCGGGAGTACCGGTCGATGACCTCGGTGGCCGGCACATCGGGCGTCACCTGCCAAGCGTCGTCGGTCTCGTCCAGAGCGCGAATGACGTCCCTGTCCCCGACGACGACGGCGCGGAACCAGAAGCGCTCGACGTCCAGCGCGAGGTGCTGGACGAGCCCCAGACAGCTCCAACCCGACGGCAGTATCGGCCGCCGCAGCGCCTGGTCGTCGAGACCGTCCACGATGCCGAGGACATGGCGCCGTTGTCCGTCCAAGGAGCTGAGAAGTGCGTTGATCTCCGCGTCGGTTGACGTCGTGCTCACTGTGCGATCTCCCAGATGTGACCGCCCGGGTCCTGGAAGCTGGCGGTCCGTATCCCCCAGGGCCGGTCCATCGGACCGTTCAGCAGCGTCACGCCGAGTGCCACCAGCTCCTTGCACTTCGCATCCACATCGTCCACCGGGAGGGTGAGCTGGACTCGGGATCCCTTCTCCGGGGCCGCCACGCTCGCGGGAGCGATGAGATCGTGTGCCGCGGCCGACTTCAGCAGGTTGATGATGGTGTTGCCGAAGCCGAACACGGCCGAGTTGTCGTCCTCGTAGTGCACCGGCAGGCCGAAGACCTCTCGGTAGAACTGCTTCGTGCCCTGCAAGTCCTCAACGAACAAGGTGATCGCGCTGATGCGGGAGGGCCACGAGGGATCGCTTGCCTTATCGGTCATGGCTCAAAGAATCTACGAGCGACCCCATCGTGCATAGAGGGCGACCGTGGGCTTGTAGTGAACAAGATGGCTTGCTGGAAACACGGTTGATGACGTGTCTGGCTGTATGCGGATATCCCGTCGTCGGCCGGCCGGCCGGGTATACCCCTTTCCGTGGTCCGTTCACGGCTCGCTTCTGGGGAGACAGCCGAGCGAGGGCGGTTGGGCCCTTCTCGGCGACGTCCCTGGCGGGGGAGTCAAACGATCTCCCCCGCGCACGGCAAGTGGGCCAGACCGGATACTCCCGGCTGACCCCCACCTTGCCGGTCCGCGTGTGCTCAGCCGACGGGAGAGATGAAGCCGGCGATGTCGCCCGCGTTCAGGGGGTTGTTGTTGGTCTTCCAGTTGTACGTGGTCCTCTTCACCATGTCGCTCTCATTGCCGCCGACGGTGGTGACGAGGTCGCCGTCGACCGCCACGACCAGGTTGACGTGGTCGGCGTCACCGCCGCCGTGGTAGCCGTAGACGACGGCGTCACCGACCCTCGGGGTCTGGTGCAGAGTGCCGTTGTTCAGGCCGTAGGTGTAGAGACTGCCGGACTCCGGAGTGACACCGCTGGTCTTGACCCCGACGTTGGCCCACACGTAGCGGACGAACTCGGCGCACCAGGCGTTGTTGTGCTGGAAATTGAAGTTGTAGAAGTTCTTGCCCACCTGGGCGTTGGCGACCTTGGCGATCTTCTCGCCGGTGGTGGCGGAGGGCGCCGGCGGTACGTAGGCGCAGTTGTTCGCGTAGGCCGACAGGAGGCTCTGAGTCCAACCGGAGGCGTCCACGGGGTCGTTGGGGTGGTACGCGATGTCGGAGCCGTCTCCGTCGGTCGGGTCGGCGTCCTGGTACCAGTACATGCCACCGCTGGTGCGGCCGTAGTACAGGCCCCCGCCGGGGGAGGTGAGCGAGTCGACCCCGGTCCAGCCGGCGCTCTTGAGCGTGGCGCGGGTCCAGTCGTTCACACCGTCGATCTTGTAGCTGTAGAGCTGGCCGCCGGATGTCGAGGCGATGATGCGGTCGTCGCCGGCCGCCGCGAGCGTCTTGAGGACGAACCCGGTGTCGATCACCACGTGCTGGCCTATGTGTGCCGTTCCCGAAGGCTTGGCCTGGGACACGACGTACTGGTGGAGTTGACCGTCGACCGTGCCGTAGAGGTGGCCTGCGCCGTCGTAGACCATCTTGTCGAAGGTCCAGCCGCCGTTCCAGATCTTCACGACGCCGGCCAGGGTCAGTGAGGTGTTGTTCGTCTGGACGTCGACGCGGTAGAGGTCGCCGGTGGTCGAAGTGACCAGGACGGTATTGAAGTTGAGGGTCGCCATGGCCTTGGGGGTGAAGCCGAGGTCCGGGCCGATGAGCGTCTTGAGGCGGTCGCCGGTGTTCGGCGCGATCTGGGTGTACGTCAGCCGGCCGTCCGACAGGGTGCCGTAGATCGACACGTCACCGGTGCACGAGGCGGCGGCGTGCGCGGCCTCGCCGGTGACCGTGACCAGTGCGAGGGACATGGCACCGACGGCGAGGGCGGCGGAGGCGCGACGGACGGTGTTGCTCAGCTTCATGTTCTCTCCTGCGGCTTGGAAGGCGAGCGGGCGCGCGGCACATCCCTGGCTCGGACAGCTGCCCTGCAGGTGCAGCTGTGAGAGCGGGAACGGGTTGTGGCGCCCGGTGGCAGAAGCCACTTTCGCCGCAGGTCACGGCCGGGGGAAGAGGGTTTTGGTGGACGCAAGAGTCCCTGGCCGGTTGCGTCCTGAGGGGTATGCGGGCCGGGGCGAATCCGGGGCCCGGGATGGGTCAGAGGCGGGCCGGGAGCCAGCCTTGCTGAACGGCGCGTACACCGGCCTCGAACCGGCTGCGTGCGCCGAGGCGATCCATCAGTTCGGAGGCGATCCGCCGCGCCGTACGAGGCGAGACCCCGAGCCGCTTGGCGATCGTCTCGTCGGTGTGGCCCTCGGCCAGCAGGCGAAGGGCGGTCGCCTGCTGGCCGGTGAGTCCGTCCCGATCGACGGGAACGACCTCGCCGAGCGGCTGGGCGGTCTCCCAGGTGGTCTCGAAGAGTGCGCACAGCGCGGTGAGCATGCCCTGTCCGGTCAGCAGGACCGCACCCGTGGCGGTGTCGTCGCTGTTGACCGACATCATGGCGATCCGCCGGTCCATCAGGATCATCCGCGTGGGCAGGGACGGCACCGTGCGGACCTGGCCGCCCAGACCCGCCAGCCAGTCTGCGTGTTCGACGGTGGGCCGGTTGGTGCGGACGCTGTCGAGGTACACCGTGCGCATCCGCACTCCACGACCGAGCAGATCCTGATTGAGCGGCCGTGACGCGGCCATGTTCTCCGAGGTCTGCGGCCCGCCGGGGGCGAAGGTCAGGAACTCCTCGGCCACCTCGCGGGTAAGGACGGCCAGCCGGTCACGGATCTGGTCGAGGCCGACCAGCTGTTCCACTTCGGGATGGCTGGTGGCCGGGCGAAGCTCGGCGTACTCGGAGATGAGCTGGGCGGCAGCCGCCCGTGACGTTTCGAGGCGCTCCTGGTGGGCCGCCAGCAGCGCCTGCTGCCGGGCCATCAGGATCTCCATCCCGATGTCGGGCGAAACAGCGCGGAGTCGGCCCGCGTCCCCGGCGGCGGGACGCACCAGGGCCAGCTCGCTCAGCGTGTCCAGGGCGTCCCGTACGCGCTCCTCGGACAACTCCACGCTTTCGGCGAGGGCGGCGACACCGGCTGCCGGGTGTCTGAGCATCGCGCGGTACACCGTCTCCGCGACGGCATCGAGTCCAAGTGCGGTCATCATGTGGCCCCCAGGTCCCTGCATGGAACATCCCCTACCCGTCGGGAAATCCTCGCAGAGGGCGGTTGATCGTCACAGTCGAAGGACGGAATGGGCCACGACCGCAACTGTCCAGGCCGATAACCGCCCCGAAAGCGTCTTGCGTTGAGACTCTGGAGCGCATGTACCTGGTCCACGCACATCTGGATCTACCCGACGGTGTGGAACTCCCTCACAACGTGAGGGAGTTGGTGCGACGCGCGATCGTCCCCGGCGATCGCGTCGAGCACGTCGCCGTGCACGCGTGCCCCCCGCGCGGACTCACACTCGGCGTCTATCTGCTGGCAGGCGTCCTGGAGGAGGCGGAGGCGCGGGCTGTAGAGGTCTGCGACCGGCTGCTGCGCGAGATGCCAGAGCTGGCCGGGGCCCGGCTGACCGGCGCGGGAGTGCCGGTGCAGCCGCTCGCCTTCCTGCCGGGGCCGACGGACTGAGACGGGGCCGGCGGGCTGAGGCGGGGGTGGACGCGGCCTGCGTGGACGCATAAGTCCAATGCCTCTTCCGTCCATTCGCGGAGTCTTTCCGAGGGGCTGAGCTGCGGCAATTCTGAGGTGACCGGCCAGGCCGAGCGTCACCGCGGGACGCGAAGGCTGCCGACACCGCACCTCACCTCCGGATGAACGGACACCCTCATGCTTCGTACTCGCCTCGCCAGGACTGCCGCGGTCACCTCTCTGGCTGTTGCGGCGTTTCTCGCCGCCCCGGCTGTCGCGTTCCAGTCCGAGGCGGAGACGGTTCCGGCCTCCTCCGTGCTCGCCGACGCCGGCTGGCAGACCGCCCCCGCGGACGCCGGCTGGCAGGCCACCCCGGCGGACGCCGGCTGGCAGTAGGCGGCTCGACTGCATCTCGTGCGCCACAGCCACAGCCATAGGCATGGCCACGGGCGTGTCAGCGTGGTTCGGCGCCTTCGTCGAGGCCGCTGTGGTGCCGGGCGGCCAGGGCGGTGATTCCTGCGGCGGCGGCAGCGGCGAGGTCGGTGACCAACGCGTCGTCGACGGGCAGGTTGAGGATGTACAGGGCGGACGCCAGGGAGCCCAGAAGCAGCAGGTGTGCCATCGCGGGGTCGACCGTCCCGAGCAATTCACCGCGGTTAACGGCCTGTTCGATGATTTCGGCGAAGACGGCCTGCTCGGCAACCAGGAAGGTTTCCTGGAACCGCCTGTCCAGTTCGGGGTTGGCGGCGATCTCGCTGATCAGGGCCGGTGCCAGATGCCGGGCGGCCGGGGTGGCCATGCGGCGGTGAAATGCGCGGACCAACGCGAGCAGATCCCCGTACAAGGAGCCGGTCCCGGTCAACGCGGGCAGCTGCTGCTCGTCCGTAGTGGCGACGAACGCCATCTCGGCCTTGGAGGCGTAGCGGCGGTAGATCGCGGCCTTGCCCACCCCGGCGCGCGCCGCCACCTGGTCGACGGTCAGGGCCGGGTAGCCGATTTCGTCGATCAGCTCGCGCGTCGCCTGCAGGATCTTGTGATCCACGCGACTGTCTCGGGGGCGTCCGCCCCGTTGCCCTCTCACTGTCATGCCTGCATGATACGGAACGAGAGTATCGAAACTGCGGTATCGGAATTGCGGCCCAGCGATCACTGGCTCCTGCTGAGCGGCAAGAACGGAGGATTCAGATGATCAAGTGGGCAGGCTGGATCATCACCTTGTGCGGAGCCGCGCACACGCTCGGCGCGCTGACGGTGGAGAAGGCCGCACAGCACGCCGGGACATGGTTCAGCGGGGGACTGCGCAACGAGGACCTTGCCGACATGAGCCCGGCAGGCAGCGCGTACTGGCTGAGCCTGGACAGCTTTGGCATACCGCTCATCCTGATCGGCCTGACGGTGCTGTGGCTGGACCGCCGCGGCATCACCCCGCCGGCCTTCATCGCCTGGACGCTGGGGAGTTGGACCGTCGTCGACGCCGTGGTCCTGCCGTTCACGCCCTGGCCGCTCTTCGCGCTCGCGTGCGCCCTGTTGCTGATCGGAATCCGCCGCGCCCGCCGCGCCAACCCCGTACCCGAGGCCGGGCTTCCACGAAGCTGATGTACGTCTGGCGAATGGCCCCGAGAACTACTAGGGCTTGGTCAGGTCCGTAGTGGGGTGGGTATGTCGCGGTGGCAGGTGGGGCA
>NZ_JBSFVD010000077.1:0-6305 GCF_053592135.1 Streptomyces sp. NPDC002784
TACGACTGCCTGCCCCGGCTTCTCGAGTGTCATGACCACACCGGCCCTCCGGGCGGGATGTGCCGGAGGTGTCTATGAGGCGGTGCAGCCGCCGTCGACGTTGAGGAAGTGCCGGTGACGAAGGAGGCGGCCGGGGGAGTGTGGTCGGTGGCGTACTCGAGGGCTGCGGACTTGGTCAGGCCGACTACTCATCACGAAAGCCACCGATGTCATGTCATGCGGCAGGCAGAGCCGCAACATCACCGACCGGTGGGTTGAGGCGAGCGAAGCCTTCCTGGCGTTGGTAAGGGAAGTAGGGGTAGGCAGCTACTTTGGCGCTCGCCGCATTGAGTTTCGCCAACTGGTCGGGTGTGAGAGTCCAGCCGACGGCGCCGAGGTTCTGACGGAGCTGCTCCTCGTTGCGGGCGCCGATGATGACGGAGGAAACGGTCGGCCGCTGGAGCAGCCAGTTGATGGCGATTTGCGGAATCTTCTTGCCGGTCTCCTGGGCGATCTCGTCGAGGGCGTCGACCACGCGGTAGAGGTGTTCATCCTCGACCGGCGGGCCGTAGTCCGCGGTGTGGTGCAGTCGGCTGTTGGGCGGTAGGGGCTGGTCGCGGCGGACTTTGCCGGTGAGCCGTCCCCAGCCGAGGGGGCTCCAGACGAGGGCTCCGAGTCCCTGATCCAGTCCGAGGGGCATCAGCTCCCATTCGTAGTCGCGGCCGATGAGGGAGTAGTAGACCTGATGCGCGACATAGCGCGGGTGGCCGTGCCTCTCCGCGATCGAGAGGGACTTCATCGCCTGCCACCCGGAGAAGTTGGAGATGCCGAGGTAGCGGACCTTTCCTGCTCGTACGAGATCGTCGAGTGTGGACAGGACTTCCTCGATCGGCGTGCCGGCGTCATAGGCGTGCAGTTGGAACAGGTCGATGTAGTCGGTACCGAGCCGGCGCAGGGCGTCCTCGCATGCGGTAATCAGACGCGAACGGGAGGAACCGGCATCGCCTGGACCGTCACCCATCGGCAGGCTGGTCTTGGTGGACACGATCACCCGGTCCCTGCGGCCTTTGATCGCTTCGCCCAGAACCTCCTCAGAGGCGCCGCCGGAGTACACGTCGGCGGTGTCGAACATCGTGATCCCGGCGTCCAGGCAGATGTCCACGAGGCGGCGTGCCTCACGCGCGTCGGTGTTGCCCCAGGCGCCGAACAGCGGTCCCTGGCCGCCGAAGGTGCCGGCGCCGAAGCTCAGTGCGGGGACCTTGAGGCCGGATGCACCCAGCCGCCTGTATTCCATGGCTGTTCCTCTCTCGCTGCCTGACTGGCTAATGGTTCTGGAGTTCCGTTAGTGTGTTCCTCAACGTAGCAGACGTGAGCAATTAATGAAACTGGAGTCCCGTTATGGGGTTTGAGGGTGCGGAGCCGGGGACCATCCGTCCTGGAGGGCGCACGGCGCGGGTGCGGTCGGCGGTGCTGCAAGCGGCTGGCGACGCCCTGGCAGAACATGGCTTTGCCCACCTGGACCTCGCCGACATCGCGCGCCGTGCCGAGGTGGGCAAGACCACCGTCTACCGCCGCTGGGGAACGGTGACCAGCCTGGTGGCTGACCTGCTTGTGGGCATGGCCGAGCAGTCACTGCCGCGTACCGAGACCGGCTCGCTGCTCGGCGATCTCAAGGCCAACGCCCGGCTCGTGCAGCGCACCTTGGCCGACCCACGGCAAGGAGCGCTGTTCAAGGCAGTGATCGCCGCCGCCACCTGCGAGGCCAAGACAGCCGAGGCCCTGCACAACTTCTACGACATCCGCGTCAAGGAGTGGGCGCCCTGCGTCCAGCAAGCCATCGAGCGGGGCGAGGTGCCTGAGGACACCGATGCCCACGAGGTCATCCGTGCTGTCTCCGCCCCCCTCTATTACCGCCTGCTGACCACGGGCGACCGTCTCGACGAAGCCGCCGCGGACCAAGCCGCCGAGGCCGCCGCGGCCGCAGCGCGCGCGGGAGCATACCTGCGGGGTGAGCGAGGTCTTGCGTGACCAGCTTCCTGTATCCGTCTGAGTGCTGGTCACCGTGCGCGCGATCCCGGGGGCATAGGGGCTCAAGACTCCGTCGACCTCGGCGGCAATCTCGTTGAGGTGGCCGAGCATGCGGGCGACCACGGGAGCGAGTGCCGGACAACGAACAGGCGGATCGCGGCCACGCGTCCCCGCTGGACGGGGAACCCCAGGCGATCGAGGCGGAGTCGAGAGCCTCCGTGGTCATGAGTTGCCCTACTCGCAGTTCGGGTAAGTGTCATCGGGCCCTGTGGGCGGCGGTCATGGTGTTCAGACGAGTACGGGCAGCAGCCGCACGCTGGCGTCGCGGCCGGCGGTGGTGAGGAGGGTGCCGTCAGATGAGAACGCCACCGCGAACACCATGCCGGTGGGGACGTACCCGAACTCGGCGCGCGTGATGCGCACATCCTGATCGGAAACGTTCCAGGTCATGGGAAGCGCAGCCGCACCACCGTCAAGGCCACCGCCGACGGCTACTACCGCTACGCCTTCGCCGGAACCTCCACGACGCCGGCCGCCGCCGCAGCAGGTGACTACGTCACCTCATCGACCCCAGGGGCGGCTGCGGCGACACGCCCAGAGCCGCACCCCCTGCTACGGTGATCTGACGCGCCAGCCGGACGAAGCGGGTGTAGCGCCGCTGATGACTGGTACTCACCTACGGAATCCGCGGTGGTACCCCAGCCGTCACATCACCGGGCGGCCCCATCAACAACGTAGACCCGAGTGGCCTGGGCTGGTTCAAGGGCACCGTACGTTTCGTCAGATCCAAAGGGAGCATGCTCCTCAGCCGGGGCGGCGGGGCCGTCGTCCTCGGCTGTTACGCGAAGAAGGCATGGGAGGACGGCACCGATGACTCAGTGACATCACCGGTGAACTCCAGGGGCTGCACATGACGGACGCGCCCTCCCAGGGTGGCGGGTGCGGCCAAGCTTCTAGGTTGCGCCTTCACGGTCGCAGTGACCATGAACCTCGTCGCCGCCGTATGGCATCCCGACGGCGCTGCGTGGACGACAGCCCGGGCCATCACCAGCGTGGTCTTTCTGGCAGCTCTGGTCTACTACCTCACTCTGCTCGTGAGGCGCCGGCAGCACTCACGAGCGGAACGTGGAAGGGCTGCACGCTGATCAGACGCGCGGTCGGCTCAGGCAGCGTGGCTGTGCCCGCAACCGTTCCTGATCGGCCAGGCGCTGAGCGATCGGCTTCGTGCTGATCCGTATGACCTGACAGAGCGGAGGAGCTGCTGGCCGATGGCTCTGCCGCAGCGGAACCACGACCGAGGACTTGGCGCGGAGCGTGGCACACGTGCTGTGCCCCACCTGCCAGGCTCCGACAGGACGGCCCTGCACGGTGCCGGGCAGCCACGAGGCTCGCCTTCTGTTCGCTCAGGCGCAGCGACGTCCGTGATCGAAGGGCAGAGGCGTCCGCGGCACTGCGCGCACGTGGCCAGGCCGATGGCGTGGTGGTGGGCGAGGCCTGCTCGGTGGGCTGGTCCAGCTGCAACTGCCGACGCCGCTGTTCGTTGCGCGCTGAGGCGTGACCGGACTGTTCATGAGTCTCGACAGCACGCGTCTGCGGGGGAGACCCGCGAGGATCCCTGGAGGCATTCTGCTTCCTGGGCGGCAGGCGGCAAGACTCGGTGGACTGCACCGGTCACTGCGTCTGGCGGCGGGCAATATGGCGCCCGCCGCCAGGCGTTGCAGATCGTCGGCAGGGACCACCGTGAGACCCGGGGCACCGGTCCTAGAACTTGAAGATATTGCGCGTCCGCGCTTGCATTTCGCAGTCGTTGCCGTACTGCTGCTCGAACTTGACGGGTCGTCCGCGCCAGGTGCCTTCAGCGGTGGCGATGACGGGGGCGTACAGCAGAGTGCACGCCTGGTCACCGGACAGGGACTCGATCTTCCCTTCGCTCGCCTCGAGATCGGTGCAGGCTTGCTGGCTCCTGGGGTGGGTACCGCCTGCGGGGTCGCATTCCAGCACCACCGCCTTGCGCGCCTTTGACGCCGCGGGATCGGACCTAGGCGACGAGTTCGCGGGGTCGGGGTGAGTGATGGTGAGTTCCAGTCGGGTGATCTGAGAAATAGACGGAGGAGAGGGATCCGCGGCAGCAGTGCTGGTCAGGAGGGCAGTGAACACGCTGAGCAGCACGGCAGCGGCAAGTTTGATTTTCACGTTCACAGCAACGACCCGTCGGACGTCTGGTTACCTCATGGCAACCGGCTCAGCCCCATGCGTGGGCATTAGCGCGACACCGGGTGTGAGTAGTTGCGGTACAGGATGGAGCCCGAGATTGATCATGGTGGCTGTCGCAGCGGACGGCCCCGGTGTGGAGCTTCCGAGAAGGATCGTCGAGCGGGTACGGTGACTGCCGCGCCTGTACTCCTGTGGTTGGCTTCTTGGTCCTTGATCAGCGGGAACAGGGCTGCCTTTAGCCCAGGTGCCGGGCAGTATGACGGTGTGGTTGATCTGCTGTGGGACGACGTGCAGTGTTTCTTTGATCCGGATACGTGTTCCTCTTCGACGCCACGCGCCGGGCTGGGGCCGCTGCGCGCGGGAGGTCGTGATGACTGGTTGCTGCAGGGGGCGAGGTCCCCGGTACGCCGGCCCACAATTGGATCGGCAAGACGCTCTCGCCGTGGCCTGAAGATCACACAGGTCGTATGATCTTCGCCGACTGTGGGGCGGCGAAGAGCCCGAAAGGCCGCTTCCCCCACCCCCTCTGCCACCGAGTCCCTCCGTCCGCGGTCACACGCGCTACGCACGGCCAACGGCCGCCTTCAAGACGCTCTGCGGGGTACGTCCCCGGGACCGCTCCCAATAGGCTACTCAGGAGTAGGCCGTGATTGCTGCGGGGCGGGACTCGGTCAGGCCGGCCGGCTGCCATTGTTGTGCCAGTCCAGTATCAGGACTGTGGCGTCGTCCTTGAGGTTGCCATGGCAGGCGTCGAGCACCGCAGCGGTCAGGGTCCGGACGGCTTCTCGCGGGTGCAGCGCGCGGGTGTCGTGGATGACCGAGGCCAGGTCGACGGCTGCCGCACCGCGTTCCTGCATTCCGTCGGTGAGCAGGACCAGGCGGTCCCCGGGTCTGAGGTGCAGTTCCTGCAGGCGGTAGGTGGTGGGTGCCGCCACACCGAAGGGCAGGTTGACGGCGAGTTTCACCTCTTCGACGGCGTTGTCACGCAGCAGCAGGGGCCGGGGGTGGCCGGCGTTGACCAGTTCGCACAGCCCCGTTTCGAGGTCGACGCAGAGCAGCTGTCCGGTGGCCAGGCCGCGGCTGTGACTCAGTAGGGCCTCGTGAGCGTGGCGGGCCTGCTTGAGGGCGTCACAGCCGCTGCGACGTGCCCGCCGCAGCGCGCTGACCAGCAAGGTGGCCAACAGGGCAGAGTTCGTGTCGTGGCCCATGGCATCGGTGATCGACAGGTGCAGAGTGTCGCGGTCGAGCGTGTAGTCGTAGGTGTCGCCACCGATGTCGTCAGCCGGGACCAGTCCGGCGGCCAGAGTGAACTGGGCCGCCTCGCAGCAGGAGGCCGAGGGCAGCAACTGGTGCTGGATCTCCGCCGCCAGGCTGGTCTCGGTGGTGCGCTGGCCCTGGTGGTACAGATCGGTGAAGCGGCGGTCCGTCACGATGATGTAGGCCAGCGCGTGGGCCGCGTGGCGGACCTGGCGCAGCACGGTGTCGTCCGCGGACTGCAGGCTCAGCTCCAGGACGCCGATGCAGTCGCCGCGGTTGGTGACGGGCGTGATGACGCGTCGTCCGCCCCGGCCGTCCGGTTCCACATGCTGGCGCTGGCTCTGCAGAACGCTGTCGTAGACGCTGCCCTGCAGGTCGATCGGCTCGCCCGGGTCTGCGGCCTTGTCACCGGTCGCGGCGAGGCGGATCAGCCGCTGGCCGATGAGGTCGAGGAACAGGAAGGACACGGCCTCGGCACCGAATCGCTTCTGCAGGTCGTGTGCCACCACGTCGACGGACTCACCGGGCGGGGCCGCTTCCGCAGCGGCCAGCAACTCGCCCAGCTCCAGATCTTCACCCCTCACGGCAACCTCCTGTTGGTTGCCACACCTTCTTCCCCGAGTTTGCGCAACCTTGCATTTTCTGCTCATTCTGCCTGGCCAGGGCGATATTCCAGATCGGTGCGCGCACGTCCCCCATCCGTCAGGCGGCGTACGTGGGCGATCGTGCGGCGGTCACGTCCGCTGGAGTGGTGTATTGACGGCCACTCGGTGATCTCGTTTTTTAGGTTATGCGGTGAGTTCGGTCGGGAGGACGGTGTCGTCGGT
>NZ_JBSFVD010000078.1:0-6040 GCF_053592135.1 Streptomyces sp. NPDC002784
GCGGGGAGATATCTGGCCGTACGTGGGGAAACCCTTGGCCATCAGTGGGGCGGTAAATGGCCGCCTATGGGGAGCTTGTCATGGCCGCCGTCAGAGGACCGTTACCAACACGGTTGCAGGCAACAGCAGGGAGCTCGGGGAGTTCCTTCGGGTACCGCGAGGCTCATCCTCCTCGGCATCTACCAACGTCGGGCTCCCGGTACTTCCCGGCACGCCCTCTCTCGTCTCCTCACCTCGTCACCCGATCGAGTGGCGAGGTGAGGGGTGAGGTCTTGGTGGGGGAGTGGGTGGGCAGGGTGGCTGCGGCGTGCAATGCGTACGGCTGCATCCGAGGAGTCTCGATCGGCAGCGCCCGCGCCGACATCGTCCTGACCGCCCCGGAGGCCGGGGTGCCGCTGCTGTTCATCGAGGCCGACAACTGCACCTAGGAAGCCGTCCTCCTCGCCGCGAAGTTCGACAAGTACGCCCGGTTCTTCCTGCGGCAGGAGAAGGACACCGACGGCATCGAGAAGCCGCTGCGGCGCACCCGCTGGTCCGCACCCGCCGCCGATGCTTACGAGAGGGTGCACCCTCCGGTCCTGCTCGTCTTCCACTAGGTCGGCCAGCGCTCCGCCAAGAGGCAGATGCCGGGGCCGCCGACCTCACCCGCCACCACTGGCAAGGGCGGTGGCATCCCGAGGGCGGCTATCACTCGTACGACCGCTGCATCCCGATCGTGGCGACCACGCTGGATGAGCTGCGCGAACACGGCCCGTCCGGGCCCGTCATCTGGCGCTTCGGCCGCGACCACCACCAGCCACTGCTGAACGCGATCGGCAACGCCCGCCGGGACGCCTACCTCGCCCGCCGCCAGGCCGCCAGGGAAGACCAGCGGCGCCGTGAGGAACGGGAAGCCGCGCAGCGCGAAGCACGGCGACCGGTGTGCAGGGACTGCGGGCAGAAGTTCACCGACGAGAGGTGGGAGGCGGTCGGCTACACCCCGGACTGGAGCAATCGCCAGTCGCACCCGCACCTGTGCGAGAACTGCCAGGACCGGGCCGTCGCAGCACAAGCGCAGGCCGAAGCCGACGAACGCGAACGCCAGGAGCAGGAGCAGGAGCGCCTGTCCCAGGAGGCAGAGGAACAGGCCGCGACGCAGAAGGCCGGCGGCTGGCTCCCCCGCTTCCGCACCTGAGCCGGGCAAGCCACGGCGACCGACCACGCGGGCAAGCCCAAGACGGGCCTGGGCAAGCCCGCGTTGTCGGTAGCGGCTGCAAGGCTTGGCCGGATGAACGGCGATGACCAGCTGCTGAACGCGGCGGCTCTCCCACGGCAGCACCCGGCACGACCCCCTGCAGCGTCACATCAGGCTGCCCGCCGGGTTCCCGCCGGGGTCGTCGGCCAGCACGACGGCGGCCATGATGCGCTTGCCGACCGGCTCGCGCCGCATCTCGAAGCTGCGGCACACGCCGATCACGATCTCCAGGCCGTGCTGCCCGACCCGGCCCGCATCAGGGCTCTGAGCCACCGGAAGCGTCGGATCGGTGTCCCACACGCTGACCTCCACAGCCCCGTCGCTGATCTCCAGATCCAGCAGGCACGGGCCGGGCGCGTACTTCTGCGCGTTGGTCACCAGTTCGCTGACCACCAGCTGCACCATGCCCATCGCACGGTCCGACACCGGGATTCCGTGCACGGCCTGCACCTCGGCCAGGAAGGCGCGGGCAGCGTCGCGCGCCTCGGCCACCGGCTCACTGCCGGCGAAGGTCACCGTCGCCAGGATAGGTCGGCTGGCCAGTGGCAGATCTTCGTTTTCGGGCACCACTGGGCCACACCGCCACCCTCGTCCTGAGCAACACGGTTAAGGCGCCTCTAATACCCCCTAAACCGCACCCCACACACCACAGCCAGACGCGAGCCGAAAACCTCGCCCCGGAACCACGGCAAGGGATCTGTGACCCGCACGTTAAGGGCCGGAGGTTCAGGAGCCGGCACTCAGGCGATTGCCCTACTCATCCGCCAGAACGAGCAGGTCACCGCCACCTGCCGGTCCCCAGCTGGACCAAGAGCCCTTGGGAGCACAGGGAAGTCGATCGTCCCGGAGCGGGTGGCCTGAAGTCGATAGCTTCTGGTCCCCGAGCGTGAGAACCAGGGGCCATTTGTCGTGACAGGGCGGTCACCGGAGCGCGGTCTCCAGCCCACGCCGGGAAGGACGCGAGGGTCGCACAGCACCCGTGCGCGCTCGCCACTCGGCACAACGGCCCTCACCGACCGTGGTCACGGCACGTCATCTTCCTGCGTCCAGCGCCGGCCTTCAGGCCGTCTCTCGGCTCCGGGGCCGGGGCCGGGTAGCAGTCTCTGAGGCATCGTTCCTCGTCGCGGGGTGGGCGGTGATGACCAGGTTGGCTCGGTATTCCTTTGCTGTCGCATCCCAGTCGGCGCAGGTGATGAGCGTCAATTGCGGGTGGGTGGTGGGGCCGTAGACCGTCTCGGAAGGTACGGAACTCTTGGTGTAGACGTGCATGGCGGTGACGGTGAAGTGCGCGTCACGGCCGTCTTCGCGCTCGACGGTGACGCGGTCGCCCTGACGGAGGGCGCCCAGGCTGTAGAAGGCGGCGGGGCCGCTGGTGGAATCCAGATGGGCGGCCAGGATGGCGTTGCCTCTTTCACCTGGGGTGACGGAGCCGGTGTACCAGCCGGCCCGGTCGGGATCGGCCGGCAGGGCAACGGAGCCGTCCTTGGCGGTGTCGACCGCCTCCACGGGCGCGGCCAGGCCGATGCGCCCGGCTGTGATCCGGACCGGCTCGGAGGCGGGCAGCACGGGAGTCTCGCTGCCGGGGCCGGTCGGGGCTATGGGCGGCTGGGCCTGGACGTGGGCTGACGGCGGCGGGGCGGGCGGCGGCTGGTGGTGGGGCAGGAACGCGGCGGCCAGCAGGCCCAGCCCCGCGGTGGCGCATGCGGTGGCCGTCGCGGTGCAGGCACCGCGACGGCCCCTGAAGCAGTGAAACGCCATACAGCCGGGTCAGCCCTGGCTGGTGCTGCGGCGGCGCAGACCGTACGCGGCCACGGCTCCGACGAGGAGAGCGGCGCCGCCCGCGGCGGCGGCGGTGTTCACGCCGGTCTGGGTTCCGCCCTGGCCGCCGGCCACGGCGCCCTTGGCGGCCATCTTCAGCGCCCCGCACAGGGCCGGGTTGGTGGCCTCCGACGGCAGCGACGGGTCGAGGTCGCTCGGGCCGAGGACGTTGTCGTACTTGCCGTTGCCGTTGTAGTCGATGCCGTGGACGACGACGACACCGGTGCCCTCGCGCAGGCTCTTGGCGGCCTCGTCGCTGAGGGTGATGGAGCGCTCGTAGCGGACGTTGTCGCCGACGGGGAAGCGGTCGATGGCCAGCCCGGAGTCGGGGCTGGTGTCGCCGGTCGTGGTCAGCGAGGTGCCGATGCCACCGTAGAAGGGGGCGCCGTCAGTGGTGTTGAGGGACAGGTTGCCGTTGCGCTTCTTGGCGACCGACTCGGGCGGGCACACGCCCTTTGCGCCGATGTGGAAGTGCTGGGCGTGCGGGGCGCCGGCCAGCAGGCCGCTGTGCTTGACCGTCACGTGGGCCTTGTTGCCCTCCAGGTGCACCATGGCGGTGCCCGATCCGGTCACCTTGTTGACCTTGAACGGGTTCAGCGTCGCGTGCAGCGTGATGGCCTTGTCGTAGCCGGAGGAGTCATCGGCCACCGCCGCCGGGGCGAGCGCCACCGCAGGCGCCAGAGCAGCCAGTGCAGCAAGCGCACAGGCAGTCTTCTTCGTCATTCGAGTCTCCATTGCAGAGAGGACCGGCGCGGCCGGCTCCACCCCACGAGCACGGGGTCCCGACCCGTGGGAAGCGACCGCTGCTACCAAGCAACGAACCTGCCTCCCCACCCACCACCGCGCCATCGCAGCCAGCCCGCTACCGATCCGTAACTCTCGTCACCAACCGTGCACGAAAGACCGGCTGACAACCAGAAACACGTTTGCTACCTGCGGATATAGCCCTGAGTGACAGACGACCGTGTGAGCGAGCACAGCACGCGGCATCGGTACGGCAGACGGGTGCCTCTCAGCTCTCCTCGGGTGCGAGGGGCTTTGGGGTTTCGCCGTCATGTGCCGGTCTTGTCGGCTGGGTCGGGCGATTCGATCTGGGTCAGCTTGCTTCGCAGGTGGGCCCGTTCGGGTTCGGTGCCGGCCAGGTCGAGTGCTTCCCGGTAGGCCGACGCGGCCTCGGGCAATCGGCCGAGCCGGTGCAGCAGGTCTCCCCGGGCGGCCGGGTAGGGGCGGTGACCGCGCAGCCGCGGCTCGTCGGCCAGCTCGTCGAGCAGCGCCAGGCCCGCCTCCGGGCCGTCGCGCATCGCCACCGCCACCGCCCGGTTCAGCTCGACGACGGGGGACGGCGTGAGCGCGAGCAGCACGTCATGGGGAACCGCTGCGGCGGGGCGGTCTGTCGTGTGTGCCCGTGAAGGTGCCGGAAGGCCTGTCCCAGGTCAAGAAGGTCCTGGCGACGGCTGGTGCACCCATCAGCGGCGGCACCGCCTTGCTGTGTGTCTGGGGAGAGGGGGAACTCATCGAGGCCCCGGGCGACGAGCGCTTGTCGGACATCCTCGAAGAGGGGGTGATCCGAGCACGGAACAGGTGCCTGGTCAGGACCAGGGCAAGGGAGCCGTACCCGCTCCATAACCACCAGACGCTGCGGCTCACGGGGTGCCGGAACGGGGCGGTTCGCCCCGGCCGATGTCCGGCAGGCCCATGACGCCGTGGTGACGTCGAGCTGCACCACGCGGACATCGAGTTCACCACCGACACCAACGGTTGGAAGGGGACCGAAGGCGGCATGACGGTGGACACCGCAGTGAACCGGGCACTGGACGCGGGGACGCACTGGTCGGTCTCTCGATCTGATCGCGGTCGCTGGAAGTCCGCGCGGTCGGTGCGCGGAGCGGCGATAGTGAACACATGCGGGTTGGGGGACGCGGTCATCGGCGGGGCTGGCAGGTGGTGTTCGCTGCCAGCGGCGTCGCCGTGGCGGGATGCGGGGTATGGACCCTGCAGGCTCTGGTCCGGGGTGGCTTGGAGCCACAGGACACGGCGAGTGTGGTGGCTCTGGCGGTCGCGGTTGTGGCCCTGATCGTTTCGGTGGTGGGGCTGCGGCGCAGTCCGTGGGAGCCGATGGACTCGCCGGTGCTGGCCGAGGATCTCGCAGCGTGTGTCATGGAGTTGGAGACGTTTCAGCGCAGGCAGTTGCTGGGCGCCGACCATGTGGCGATCGATGTGGAGTTCCGGGTCCGCGAGCAGGCGCGGTCAGTGGTCGTGCACGGCCCTTTGGGGCCTGTGTCCGGCGGGCAGCTGGGAGAGGTCGGCTCGTTCTACCGGTTCGCCCGTTACGGGCGCGTAGTGATCACGGGACGGGCCGGGGCAGGCAAGACCGTGCTGGCGGTGGAGTTGGTGCTGGCCCTGCTGGAGGACCGCAGGCCCGAAGACCCCGTGCCGGTGCGGCTCGCCCTGGCAGGCTGGGACACACACCGTGCGTTCGAAGACTGGTTGGTTGAGCAACTGGTGGAGGAGTACGACCGGCACCCGGCCGTCGCTCGGCATCTGGTGCGGCAGGGGCGCGTGCTGCCCGTCCTCGACGGGCTGGACGAGATGGACCCGTCTGCCGCGTCCCTCGCCGCAACACCGCGCGCCCGTAGCGCACTGGAGAACCTCAACGCCCGATTCCAGGGACGCGCTCCGGCACCCGTGGTCCTCACCTGCCGCACCGACCAGTACGAGGTGCTCAGCGGCGCGGGCAGGGGTCTGCGGGACTCGGCGTGGATCGACTTGGTGCCCGTCATTGCCGAGCAGGCCCGCCACTACCTGGCCGGTCGCGCCATGCACAACGGCTGGCAGCCCGTGCTCGACGAACTGGAGCAGCATCCTCAAGGCCGCCTGGCCGCGGCGCTGTCGACGCCGTGGCAACTGGCGCTGGCCGCTACTGTGTACGCCGCCGGCAGGGATCCGGCCCACCTGTGCGTGCGGGCCGCCGCCGGAAGCGTACAGACG
>NZ_JBSFVD010000079.1:0-5972 GCF_053592135.1 Streptomyces sp. NPDC002784
GCGAGAGCGAGGCCGGCGGCGAGCGCCGCCAGCCGGCTCAGTCTTGCTGCGGGCATGACGAGATCCTCATTCCGTTGCTGGGGAAGCAGCGCCCGCGGGCGCTGGACCTGCCGCTCGCCTGCGCCCGCCCGACGGGCGAGGAGCAGGGCTGAAGGCAGGTGCACGAAGGCCGGGAGCACCGGCGTCCGGCTGCTTGTGGTGCTGCCAGCTGGTTCGGTCACGGGTGACCGGGCCGCGCGTCGGCTGGAGCGGCTGCGCGGCTTGTCGCGAGGGGACCTCCCTTCGAACCGGTGCGGGATGCGTGAGAGGCATGCGGTCGTCCCGGGGACCGGGACGGGACATGTCTCGGTGATCACCCGAGCCGGGCCGCGCCCGTGGTTGCGGGGCAGGCGGGCGGAGCAGGCGGGCAGCGTCGGGCCGGCGGTGCGTGCAGCCGTACGTTGCCGTTCTGCGGTCGCCGGATAACGTCGCGTCATTTCTTCGCGGTGTCAATGAAATGGACAAGATCTCGTCCACAGTTCGGTCGGACAGTGCCGTGGCGGGGGCAGTAAGCGGCACAAAAGCCCCGCGAATCCCCTCAAGGGGTCGGGATCACGGTTGCGTAACGCGAAGTTTTCTTCCTTGACGCACGAAATAGAGGGGGTCAGACTCCTGTCATCCGTAGTCGGCCGCACTCATCGCAGTCCGACCACGGTTCGGCACCGGACCGACCGACTTCCTTCCAGCCGATCACTGCTTCGGAGGCATGTGTGATGACCCCGTCCAAGATCCGTTTCTCGGAGCTTGTCGGTGAGCAGACCCGCGCGGAGATCTTCGCGACCGTGCTCACCGCGGGGCCCATCTCCCGCACCCAGCTCGCCCAGCGGCTCGGGCTGGTGCCGTCCAGCGTGACGCGTATGCTTCCGCCGCTGCTGGAGCACGACTACCTCCGCGAGCTCGACACCGCCCCCCAGGGGCGGGGCAGGCCGCAGAAGATGCTCCAGGTCAACCCGGACAAGCACATCGTGGTCGGCGTCAAGATAGGACCGGCCCAGGTCTCCGGAGTGGTCACCGACATGGCCGCGGGCGTCCTGGCGCGCGCAGAGCAGCCGATCGCCGACTGCACCCCGGAAACCGCCCTGTCCGCCGTCGCCGACCTGACCCGGCGACTCCTGGCGGAGGCGCCCGAGGGCGCTGACAGGGTGCTGGGACTGGGGGTCGGGGTCAGTGGTCACGTCGACTCCAGTGCCGGAGTCTGCCGTTACTCCGCCCTGCTGGACTGGAACAAGGTCGATGTGGCCGGGCCGCTGCGTGCGGCCACAGGACTTCCCGTCGTCGTGAACAACGACGTCAACACCCTTGTGGTGGCCGAGCGTTGGTTCGGTCAGGGGCGGGACGTCGACTCCTTCGCCGTCGTCACCGTCGGTCCGGGCATCGGCTGCGGACTGCTCCTCGACGGCGCTCTGTTCTCCGGCGCCACCGGACTGGCCGGCGAGCTCGGCCACCTGCCTCTGGACCCGACGGGACCCATGTGCAGCTGCGGCCGCCGTGGCTGCCTGGAAGCCCTCGCCGGCGACCGCGCCGTCCTGCGTCACCTCCAGGACGCGGGAGTCTCCTGTGCGGGGATCACCGAGGCGATGGAGCTGGCCCGCTCGGGCACCGGCTCGGCGCGGACCGTGGCCCGATCCGCCTTCACCGAGGCCGGAACCGCCCTCGGCAGGGGACTGGCGGGCATGTGCAATCTGCTGAACCTCCAGAAAATCATCATCGCCGGTGAGGGTGCGGTGGCCCACGACCTGTTCGGACCCGCCATGTCCCAGGCCCTGCAAGCCCACGCCTTCTCCACGGCCGCCCACGACTGCGACATCCACGTCGACCCCGTGCACCACGACCTCTGGGCCCGGGGCGCCGCCTGCCTCGTGATCCAGGACGCGGTCGGCGCGGCGCTGTCCTGACCCGGCTCAGCTCCACGACAACCAGTACCCGAGACACATGACGAGGTTTTGACGTGCCCGAAAACGTGGCCGGTCCCGCCGACTCCTGGTGGAGCAACGCGGTGGTCTACCAGATCTATCCCCGCAGCTTCGCCGACTCCGACGCGGACGGCGTCGGGGACCTCCAAGGCGTCATCGAGCGCCTGGACTACCTGTCGCAGCTCGGCGTCGACGTGCTGTGGCTCTCCCCGGTGTACCCCTCGCCGCATGACGACAACGGCTACGACATCAGCGACTACCAGGACATCGACCCGCTGTTCGGCACGCTCGCCGACTTCGAGCGACTGCTGGCCGGCGTCCATGAGCGCGGCATGAAGCTGGTCATGGACCTGGTCGTCAACCACACCAGTGACGAGCACCCCTGGTTCACCGCCTCCCGTGACGGCGGCCCGGGCGGTGACAAGCGCGACTGGTACATCTGGCGCCCGGCACGCGAGGGCATGGAGCCCGGCACGCCCGGCGCGGAGCCCAACAACTGGGGCTCGTTCTTCTCCGGCCCGGCATGGACGTACGACAAGGCGAGCGGGGAGTACTACCTGCACCTGTTCTCCCGCAAGCAACCCGACCTCAACTGGGACAACCCCGAGGTCCGGCAGGCGGTGTACGCCATGATGCGCTGGTGGCTGGAGCGGGGCGTCGACGGTTTCCGCATGGACGTCATCAACCTCATCTCCAAGGCGGACGGCCTGCCCGACGGGCCGGTGCACGAGGGCAGCCGCCACGGAGACGGCAGCGCCCACTACATCTGCGGCCCCCGCGTCCACGAGTACATCGCGGAGATGCACCGTGAGGTCTTCGACGGCCATCCGCGTCCGCTGCTGACCGTCGGCGAGATGCCCGGTGTGACGGTCGAGGAAGCACGGCTGTTCACCGACCCCGCCCGCCGCGAACTCGACATGGTCTTCCAGTTCGAGCACGTCGGGCTCGATCAGGGTCCCGGCGGCAAGTTCGACGTCCGGTCTCTGAAGCTCACCGACCTCAAGGCCAGCCTGGGCCGTTGGCAGGCCGGCCTCGGGGGGACCGGCTGGAACAGCCTGTACTTCAGCAACCACGACCAGCCCCGGGTGGTCTCCCGGTTCGGTGACGACAGCCCGGCCTACCGCGACCGGTCGGCCAAGCTGCTGGCCACCGTGCTGCACCTGCACCGCGGCACCCCGTTCGTCTACCAGGGCGAAGAACTCGCGATGGCCAACGCCCCGTTCGCCTCCATCGACGACTTCCGCGACATCGAGTCCCTCAACCACTACCGCGACCAGCTCGCCCTCGGCGCCGAGGAGACACACATCCTCGAAGGGCTGCGACACCGCAGCCGCGACAACGCCCGCACCCCGATGCAGTGGGACGCCACCGCACACGGCGGCTTCACCACCGGCACCCCGTGGATCGCCGTCAACCCCGACCACGTCGACATCAACGCCGAGGCACAGCTCGCCGATCCCGACTCGGTCTTCCACTACTACCGGCGCCTGATCGCATTGCGCCACACCGAGCCCGCCATCACCCACGGCGACTTCCACCTGCTCCACCCCGAGCACGAGCAGCTCTACGCCTTCACCCGGCACGACGCCGCCTCCGGCACCGAGCTGCTGGTGATCGCCAACTTCGGGGCGGGCGACCTCACCATCGGCCTGCCCCACGGCTGGGAGGACAGCGACACGCTCATCGCCAACCTTCCGGCCGCCTCACCTCTCACGAGCACCTACACCCTGCGCCCGTGGGAAGCCCGCGTCCACCGCCGCCGCACCGCCTGACCCGCCCGCCCTTGCCGCAACGACGCACACCAAGGAACCAGCCATGAACAACCCGCGCACCCGCACCGCCCGCGGAAGAACCCTTCTCCTGGCGGCCTCCACCCTCGCCCTGCTGGCCCCGCTGACCGCCTGCGGCGGCTCCGACACCGGCACGGGCGACGGCAAGACGCTGCGGCTGTGGCACTACGAGCAGCAGGACGGCGCCCTGAGCGAGGCCTGGGACGCTGCCATCGCCGAGTTCAAGAAGACCCACCCGGACGTCAAGGTCGTCTTCGAGCGCAAGACGTTCGAGCAGATCCAGCAGAACGCCGGGATGATCCTCAACTCCGACAAGGCGCCCGACGTCATGGAGTACAACAAGGGCAACGCCACCACCGGCCTGCTCGCCAAGCAGGGCCTGCTCAGCGACCTCACCCCCCTCGTGAAGGAACACGGCTGGGACACGGCGATCAGCGAGCGGGCGTCCGTCACCGCCCGCTACGACGCCAAGGGCGAGATGGGCGGCGACAAGTGGTACGGCGTGCCGAACTACGGCGAGTTCGTCCTCACCTACTACAACGACGACCTGTTCAAGAAGCACGGCATAGCCAAGCCCACCGACTTCAAGAGCTTCGAGGCCGCGCTGGCCAAGTTCAAGGCCGCCGGCGTCACACCGCTCGCCAACGCCGGCAACGACCACCCCGCCGGCCACTGGCTCTACCTGCTGGCCGTGTCCAGGGCCACGGACGCCTGGGTCGACGACTACCAGCTCTACAAGGGCAAGGTCGATTTCCACGGCCCCGAGATGACGTACGCGGTGAACAAGTACCAGGAGTGGCTGAAGAAGGGCTACTTCGAGAAGAAGGACGTCGGCCTCAAGGGCAGTGACATGACCGAGCAGTTCGTCTCGCAGAAGCGGCCCATCATGGTCGGCGGAAACTGGTGGTTCGGCGGACTCAGCACCGACATCAAGGACTTCTCCTGGTCCACCGCCCCCTACCCGGGCGGCGAGAAGACGCTCGGCTCCGGCGGCAACCACTGGGTCATCCCCACGAAGGCGAAGAACAAGCAGCTCGCCGAGGACTTCATCGCCATCACCATGTCCGACGAGATCCAGAAGCTGATCGGCGAAGAAGGCAGCGTCCCCCTCACCGCCAAGGCCGGCACCATCGGCAACGCCAAGGCGAAGGAGCTGATCACCGCCTTCGACAGCTACGAGACCAACAACGGCCTGGCCTTCTACCCGGACTGGCCCGTGACCGGCTACTACGACACGTGGCTGGCAGCCACCCAGAACCTGATGAACGGCGGCAAGCCCGACACGGTCCTCGATGAACTCGCGGCCCCCTACGACAAGTACGTCGCCGGCCGGTCCTAGCAGTACCGCGGCCGTAGACCCCTCCGGCTGCAACCCCCGCATCCGACGGGACGGCCCGCCGCGCGAAGCGGACCCCGATCCCCTCGATGCCGCGCCGTACAGGGGACGGCGCCCCGGTAGTCCGGAACGCCGTCCCGCCCACCTAGGAGCAACCGTGAAAACCACACGTCACCGGCGGTCCACGGGCTACGCCGTCTTCCTCGCACCGGGCCTGCTGCTCAGCCTGCTCTTCCTCGTCGTCCCGCTGGTGATGACCTTCTACTACAGCTTCACCACCTGGCAGGGCATCGGCACCCCCGCCTTCACCGGCCTGGACAACTACACCCGCCTCTTCCAGGACGCCGACTTCTGGGCCTCGTTCCGCAACATCGCCTTCGTCATCGTCGGCATCGCGATCGTGCCCACCGTACTGGGCCTGTTCCTGGCCGCCCTGCTCTTCGACTACATCGGCAAGAAGCACGGCGACGGAGTCGTCAGCGTCTTCCGCTCGGGCCTCTACCTGCCACAGGTCATCCCCGTCGCCGTCACCGGCCTGATGTGGGGCTGGATCCTCGCCCCCGAAGGCGCCGTCAACAGCATCCTCGACACCATCGGGCTCTCCTCGCTCGCCCAGAACTGGCTCGGCGACCCCGACCTCGCCCTGTGGATCGTCCTCGGCGTCCTGGTCTGGATGCAGCTCGGCTACCCGCTCGTGCTGTTCATGTCCGGCCTGCAGCGCATCGACCCCGAACTCTACGAAGCCGCCTCACTGGACGGGGCGAGCTGGTGGCAGCGCTTCACCCGCATCACCGTCCCCATCCTGCGGCCCGAGGTCTACGTCGTCCTGGTCACCACCACCATCGCCGGCCTGAAGGTCTTCGCCCAGATCTTCGTCCTCACCGGCGGCGGTCC
>NZ_JBSFVD010000080.1:0-5942 GCF_053592135.1 Streptomyces sp. NPDC002784
GGCGCCGCAGTTGAGCGGGACCATCGCCTCGCGCGCCCGGACCCAGCCGTACAGCTGGTCGTCGCCGGATTCGGCGGCGGCCCGGGCGGCGGTGGCGAACCAGGCGCGGGATTTCCGGCGGCTGCCCAGGTCGTGTAAGACGATCGCGGTCATCCCGGCCATCTGCCCGGCCGTCCGGCACAACCTTGCCCGGACCGGGGCGGGCTGCGGGACGGTGAGCAGCGGACGCAGGGTCGTGAAGTCGGTGACCAGGTCGGCCAGGACGCGGGTGGGTGCTTGTCCGTGGTAGCCGTACCCGTAGCTCTCAGCCGCTGCCTCCAAGTCGGCGAGGTTGTGGGGCGGATCGGGGGAAAGGGTTTGATCGACGTCGGTCCGGGCGGCGGTCAGGGCGGCGAGTGCCGGAGCGGTGAGGCCGGCGGCGAGCGCGCCGCGCAGCAGGTTGCGGCGCTTCATCGGATCATCTCCATGGTCGGACTCCGTGTCGTTCGGCGGCTGGACCAGGACGCTCACCGATCCGCGACTCTGCGCGGCCATCGTCGACAGGCTTACCTTCGGCGGGAACATCATCGAGACTGGCACCGAGTCCTACCGCCTTGCCCAGACCCGAGCAGCCCGAGGCCAGGACGGGGAGTAACTCGTGACCCAGATGCAGTTACCGGCTTTCTCACGACAGCGGCAGGGCTGGACAAACCTGGCAACAGTCTTGCTTCTCCAGCTCGGGGCCTTGCTCTTCGTGGTCGGCTGGCTGGTCGGAGTGCTTCTTCTGTGGACCTCAGACCATTGGCAGCTGCGGGACAAAGTCGTCGGCACCGTCCTCATCCCCGGAGGGCTGGCCGTGCCGATCTTTCTGACGTTCTCGCCCGAGCGATGCACCACAGTCATCGAGGGCGGGATCGTGGCATCTGAGCAGTGTGGTCACCTCTCCTATGTTCCGTGGCTGGACACCACACTGCTCATCCTTCTCTGGGTCGTTTCAATCGCCTCGGCCAGCTGGCTCGTACATAGCGCCCGCGAGCCCGAGATCGATACCCCCGGGTTCCTTCCTCACGTAGATCTTGGCGAGCCGCAGCACCGAGTCTTCCAGGGCTCGAGCCAGCCGAGTGTTCCCAGTTGTCATCAACATTCACGAGTGACGTGACCGCTGAGTGCTGCCCGAAACCATCGACAAACGTTGCCCACTCTGGCTTGCGAAACCACAGGCGTATCGATCGTCATCTGAGCCGGATCCCGCGTGCTCTGCGGGGCTCGCGCTCGATGGCGCGCTGCAGGCCGAGGGAGTCGTAGATGGCGTACGCGGTGCGGGCCAGGGGGACGGTGTGCTGGGTCGCTTCGGGCAGGGTGCGGCTGCGGCGGGTGGAGCTCTGGTCGGCGTAGTGGATGGTGCAGGTCAGGCCGGTGGTGGTGACGAGGGCCCGCACCGCATTGGATGCCGCCGCCGACGAGTCCGACACCATCAACCTCGAAGCCGCCCTGTATGGCCGTTTGGTCAAGTCCTGCGTGTGTCGTGCTGCGGCCGTACGACGATGACTTCGCCACCGCCGTCTGCCGCACTTTGCGCGCCGCCCATGCGCACGCCTTAGAGGCCCTAACAGAAGTTGTTGATCATGTGACTTTCGGTGTGGGTGGTCGTTGTTCTGCTCGTGGGGAAACGACAGTCGCGGCCCTGGATCGTGTCGGATGAACTGTGGTCGCTCATCGAGCCGTTGTTGCCTGAGCCGGGTCCGAAGCTGGTGGAGGGCCGGCCGCGGGTACCGGACCGGCAGGCTTTGTGCGGGATCCTGTTCGTGCTGCACACCGGCATTCAATGGGAGTACCTGCCCCAGGAGTTGGGCTTCGGTTCCGGCATGACGTGCTGGCGGCGCCTGGCCGCCTGGAACGAAGCCGGTGTGTGGGACGAGTTGCATCTGGTGCTGCTGAAGAAGCTGCGGGCCGCGAAGAAGCTGGACTGGTCGCGGGCGGTGATCGACTCCTCCCACGTGCGGGCAGCTCGGCGTGGCCCAAAAGCGGGCCCAGCCCGGTCGATCGCGCACGGCCGGGCAGCAAGCACCACGTCCTCACCGACGGCCAGGGGATCCCGCTCGCAGTGTCTTTGACCGGCGGAAACCGCAACGACGTCACGCAGTTGCTGCCCTTGCTGGACATGGTCCCTGCCGTGGCCGGCGTCGTCGGCCGCCCCAGACGCCGGCCCGACGCGCTCCTCGCTGACCGCGGCTACGACCACGACAAGTACCGCCGACTGCTCTGGGAGCGCGGCATCCGCCCGGTCATCGCCGAACGAGGCCAGCCACACGGCTCCGGCCTGGGCATCTTCCGCTACGTGGTCGAGCGCACGATCGCCTGGCTGCACGGCTTCCGCCGCCTACGCATCCGCTGGGAACGACGCGACGACATCCACGAAGCATTCCTCGGCCTCGCCACATGCCTGATCACCCACCGGCATGTACAACGCCTTTGTTAAGGGCTCTTACCCGCAGCGTCTCCAGCCTCGCGTCGCCCACCCGGCCTCCCGGGCTGGGTACCCCGGATTCGTCCTGCGGCCCGAGGACCGGCTCGTACGGGCGACGGCCCAGCAGGGGCTCGCCGAGCTCCTCGGCCGCTACCCCCGACGGGCCGACCCGCCACACCGTAGACCTGTTCCAAGCACCGCCGTCCCGG
The DNA here is from genome assembly GCF_053592135.1 of Streptomyces sp. NPDC002784. NCBI lineage: Bacteria > Bacillati > Actinomycetota > Actinomycetes > Kitasatosporales > Streptomycetaceae > Streptomyces > Streptomyces sp. NPDC002784. The sequence continues at coordinate 2,656 of NZ_JBSFVD010000080.1, forward strand.
CGCTCGCCGAACTCCGGCCGAGCTGTGCAGAGACCGGCATCAAGGGAGCATAAAGGTTGCCGGAACCAGGCAGTGTTTTCATCCGGGCTACCTGTGAGTATTGCGGTCACAGGCTGGGTTGACAGTGGGGGAGAGGCGGTGGCCGCGGATGGCCTGGTTTCTGGGTCTCGGCATCGCAGGAGTCGTACTGCTCGTCCTGTCCCTCGTCTTCGACGGTGTCCTTGAGGGCCTCTTCGACGGCGTCGATGCGCTGGACGGTCTCTTCGACGGCTGGCTGTCGCTCCCGGTCATCGCCGGGTTTGTGTCCATGCTCGGCTTTTCCGGCGCGATCGTCTTGGGCGCCACCGGGCTCGGCGCGGTCGGGGCCACCGCGGTTGGTGTGCCCGCCGGGGCCGTAACGGGCTGGCTCGCCTACCGCCTCAGCCGTGCGCTGCTGAGCGACCGGTCCGGTGCTGCCCCGCGCGGCGACGACCTGATCGGGACCGTGGGCTCAGTGGTGACGGCCATTCCGGCCGGGGGTTACGGCGAGGTGCTGGTCCACCGGGCCGGGCAACCGGTGAAGCTCGCGGCGAAGAGTCCGAGCCCGGTGCCGCGGGGCGCCGAAATCTGGGTTGAGGAGGCACTGTCGCAGACAGCGGTCTTTGTACGCCCTGTAGAACGCTGACCCACCGCGCCGCGCCCCACATCGAGCACCGACACAGCCGATACATCGGTGCTCCTTCATCCACGAACTCGTATCGATCTGCCGTCCCCTGGGAGGGCTGAGGGGAAAGACATCATGAGTCCAGTTGTCATCGCCGTCATAGGAGTCGTCATACTCCTCGTGCTGCTCGGCCTGGTTGTCGTCACCCGTTACAAGGTGGCGGGTCCGAGTGAGGCGTTCATCGTCACCGGGCGGCGCGGTAAGCAGTCCACCGACCCCGAGACGGGGCGGGTGTTCACCGATAACAGCGGGCAGAAGGTCGTGGTCGGCGGCGGCGTCTTCGTCGTGCCGTTCGTGCAGCAGAAGTTCACGCTCGACCTGTCCTCGCGGCACATCCCGGTCGCGGTGCGCGGCGCGGTCACGCTGCGGGGTGTGAAGGTCAATCTCGAAGGTGTCGCCATCGTTAAGGTGGGCGGCACGGAGGACTCGATCCGCGCGGCCGCCCAGCGCTTCCTCATGCAGCAGAACGGCATCGTCGGCTTCACCCAGGAGGTCCTCTCCGGCGCGCTGCGCTCCATCGTCGGCCGGATGTCAGTGGAGGACATCATCCGCGACCGGGCCGCGTTCGCCGGGCAGGTCGCCGAGGAGGCCGAGGCGAGCCTGTCCGGGCAGGGGCTGGTGCTGGACGCCTTCCAGATCCAGGACATCACCACCGAGGGCTCCTACTTGGAGGACCTCGGCCGGCCCGAGGCCGCCCGCGCCAAGCAGGAGGCCGACATCGCCGAGGCCGTCGCACGGCGCGCTTCCGAGCAGGCCCGGCTGAAAGCTGAGGAAGAGATCGCGATCGCCCAGCGGACCTTCGCGCTGAAGCAGGCCGAGATCAAGGCCGAGACGGACGAGGCGGCGGCGCGTGCCGCGGCCGCGGGCCCGCTGGCCGAGGCCGCCCGGCAGCAGGATGTGCTGAGCGAGCAGGAGAAGGTCGCCGAGCGCCAGGCCGCGCTCACCGACCGCGAGCTGGACTCCAGGATCCGCAAGCCCGCCGACGCCGCCCGCTACCAGGCCGAGCAGGAGGCCGAGGCCCGCCGTATCGCCCAGGTCAAGGAGGCCGAGGCGGACGCCCAGCGCTCCAGGCTGACCGGTGAGGGCGAGAAAGCGCACCGCGCCGCGCTGGCCGACGCCGTACGCATTGAGGGTGAGGCGGAGGCCGCCGCGATCGCTGCCAAGGGGGCAGCTGAGGCCGATGCGATGCAGAAGAAGGCCGACGCCTTCGCCCAGTACGGCGACGCCGCCGTCCTGCAGATGCTGGTGGAGGTGCTGCCGCAGGTCGTTGCCAAGGCGTCCGAACCGCTCAGCGCGATCGACAAGATGACCGTGATCTCCACCGACGGCGCCAGCCAGCTCTCGCGCACGGTCGCCGACAACGTCGCCCAGGGCCTCGAACTCCTCGGTTCCACCACCGGAGTCGACATTGCCGAGCTGCTGAAGGGCATCACTGGGCGGGCTGGTGGTGCGCAGCCCGCGACGACGGCGCCCACCGCGGCCAACGGGAAGGTCGAGATCACCGGCTGACGCCGACATCAAGTAGAGAGTGAGCCCGGGCGGGCCCCGAACCGCCCGGGCTCACGCGAGAAGGCGGTTCTGCTGTCTGGCACCACACTTGAGGTAAGCGGATGAGGTAAGCGGACAGATTTTCCGCCGCCGGGGCGGCTTTCCGAGCCGTCGCCTCACTGCGGGGCTGGGCGCCGAAGCGAGTCCGCAGCCGCACGACCCCATGGAGCCTCCGTGTCCGGGGCGTCGCACTGTTGGTGATCTGGCTCCGCGGGCTGATCGGCCCGCTGCTGCGGTGGAGCAACCTGAACTCAGAGGACGCCAGTTTCCTCGTTTACGTGGCGCAGGCTGGGCTCCTGCTGTTTGCAGGAGGGCTCGTAGCCGGATCACATCTGGGCGAGCGGTTCTACCAGCGGGCAGTGCGAGCACAGGCAGGCGATCACGCTGGGGCCATCAGCGGGCGGCCGTGATGAGTGGCTACGCCAACACCCAGACAACATCCCGAATGACGGTAAGTTACACGGTCTGGTCAACGCTCCCGACGGCTCGGGGCCACGTCTCGCCGCTCCTTCGGCCCACCCCCAGGGCAGCCTCCTGAGCGCCGTCGCCGACGAACGCCCGGGTACGGCTCGGCACGGTCACGCGCGCGCATTTGTGCGGGTTTCCGCGGGAGGTGCGTCGGCGTTTTCGCGGCCGGTCGGGATTCCGGCCAGGTCCTCGACGTGGAAGAGGCGGGCGATCGGTACGTCGGTGGAGCTGTGCGCGATGATCGAGAAGGCGATGCACACGGCGATGAGCGTGAACGCCTTTTGGCCCTGCGGGATCCCGGCCTGCAGGACGAGCAGCCCGTACACCACCGAGGCGAAGCTCTTTCGGCCCGAACCAGGCCGCGACCAGCTTTTCCTGCCGGGTGAACCGCGTGCCGATCAGCGACAGCAGCAGCGACGCCGGACGGATCAGCACGATGGCGAGGACCACCGCGACGTACCCGCCGAAGGACAGGTCGCCGAAGAGCGACGGCGTCAATAGCGCGCCGAACACCAGCAGCGCCGCGAACTTGCCCAGCTCGGCGAGTGGTGCGGCCGCGCGACTGCGC
>NZ_JBSFVD010000081.1:0-5776 GCF_053592135.1 Streptomyces sp. NPDC002784
GAGCTGCAGACACTCCTTGCTCTCTGGGCCGGCGCCTGCCCCACCTGCCACCGCGACATACCCACACCGCTACGAACCTGACCAAGCCCTACTAGCCCCCGAGACCGGCTCATCGAGCACCGAGCCGTTCGCGGGTATCGCGGTCGTCCCTGATCCCCCGTCGGGGAGGACCGCACCAAGTTCCTCCGGTGGCCGGGTGGAGGAAGCGTCAGATGAGGAGGCCGTGGTCGTTGAGCGTGTGCACCCAATCCTGGTGGGCGTCGAGAACAGCCCGGTGCACGGGGATGCCGATGCGGCAGTCGAACCCCGACCGAAGAAAAGCCGTCACCGCGATCGGGCGACTCGGCGTATGAGAGTGCCGAAGTGGCTGCCGAGCCCCGACTGGAGAAACCGCTCGTCGGCGACGACGGCGAGGCCTCGTGACAGGCGGCGGACCGAGGGAGAAGGCGCAGCAGGCAGGTGGTGTCGCGCTGCCGGGAGGCGTTCAGGATCGCGTACAGGCCGGCGCGCTGAGCGACGCGCTTGGCGCACGCCCGCGCAGGGCACCGGCGCCGTAGATCTCCAGCGTGCCGTCGAGCAACGCGTCCCGCTGCTTTCTGCCCGGGCCTGCGGGGCAAGGTGCCTGGAGACGGCTTAGGTCGACGCGGTCGCCGACTCCAGTCACCGTGTCAGCCGTCTTTAGCTCCTGTCGGCTGGTTCGCTCCCGGCTTCTGCGCTGTCTGGGGTTTGCCACAGGTCGCTTCCCTCGTACGTGCTCCGCAGCAGGGGGATCACCGCGCTGGGAATGCGGAATCCCTTCGCCCAGGAAGGGTCGACGGCGTGGCCGTAGACGGTGGTGAGCAGGAAAGGCTCCCCTCCTGTGAGCACACCTACCGCTTGCAGGTCCCGCGCCAGGGTGCCGATCGGTTGGGTGAAGCCGCGGAGTCTGCGTGTCTCGTCATAGCCGGCAAGCTCGTACACCGTCTCCCGGTCCACGAACCCGCCATTTGCCGCAGCTGCAACGATGGCTTTGACTCGGGATGGGTAGCGCCTCATCAGCTCGTCCATGAACGCCGCCAGCGACTCCGCCGTCCAGGCTTCGTCTTCCGTGTCCGTGTCGGCGGATGCCTCGCCCAGTTGCTCCAGGTCGCGGACCGAGCCCTCGTCCACGTTCAGTTCGAGGAGTTCTTTGGCCCAGCGCAGCAGTTCGCTCGGAGTGAGCATGTAGAGTCCCACCCCGGCCTTCTCCCGCAGTTCCTGGAGGAGTTCGGCACGGGGACGAGGCGGGATGTCGTATCCGCGGTTGGTCCACCAGTCCTTCTTCACGTCCCCCGTGACCAGGAGAACGTCGCACCCGCGGCGCCGGGCCTCCGCCATGAGCTGTACCCATACGAGGTAGTCACCGGCAGCCAGCTCGGGTTCCTTGGTGCGGAAGTCCTCGTGCCCCGGCGGAATCCCCTCGTCGGCGCGCTCCTGCGCCTCTTTCACGGCCTTGTCGTATGCGTCCGCCGGCAGCGGCTCGCCGACCCGGCCGTGCAGAAGCGGTTCCAGGGCGTTGAGCACCGGGTCGGTGTGGGTGGTGGCAGTCTCCTTGAGCGCGTCGCACTCGGCCTGTGCCCGGATGAACTCTTTGAGGTGGCCGACTGTTTTGGCGAGCTCGGTCAGGTCTCGGTCCGTCCGCTGTACAGCCTCTTCGTTGTCCTTGAGTTGGACGGCGGTCAGCCATGTGGCCACGCCTGTCCGGGCCGCGTTGACCGCCTTGTCGAGCGCGGCACTCGCCTCATTGGCCTTGGTCGCGTGGTGATGGCGCACGGTCGGCGACTCGCGGTTACGCCAGAACTCCGTGAGCACCTGGTGGGGAATGAACAGGCGTTCGCGAAGCCTGGTGAGGGCGGCGAGGGTGTCCCGGCGGGTGCTCTCGTTGGAGCGGTAGAGGTTGAGCAGCACATTGGTGTCCAGCACGACCAGACCGGAATCGAAGATCCGCTTGTAGTCGGAGCGCAGCGGGCTGCGATGGGCCTCGTCGCAGTCGAAGACGCCCCGGACGTGCGGCTGGTCGGACGCGGTGTGCGCTGCTGCCATGAAACGCTCCCTGGAATCGTCAGGCGCATCAGCCCTCCCCGGCTGGGTGCGCGGGGAAAGTCTAGGACCGGGTCGAGCCGGCGGCCGAGGAAACAGCGGCGGTTGCGACACCCTGGACGTATGCCGAGCATCGACCGTCAGGGCTGGTCATCCGACACGATGCACAGCGAAGTACCCATGGCCCGGACAACGTCCAACTGGCCTGTCGAGCATGGCCATCAGGAGCGATACACCTCATTGTGTCAGCCGTTCCAGATTAGGGCCTGTCCGCCCGATCATGTTCGGGTGGGCGGGGCCCGCACGGCGGTCAGCTGGGCCGAAGCCATTCATGCCGTTGCCGTTATATAACTGACGAGGTATGGTCAAGGTATGTCCCTGCCGTTCGAAGTGCTGGCCGACCCCACACGGCGACGGATACTCGGGCTGCTGCTCGGCCGCCCCCGACTGGTGGGGGAGGTCGCCCACGAACTGGAGATGAGTCAGCCGCGGGTGTCCAAGCATCTTCGGGTGCTGCGTGAGGCCGGGCTGGTCACGGTCCGACCGGAAGCGCAGCGCCGCTGGTACGAGCTCCGCCCGGAGCCGTTGGCCGATCTCGACGCCTGGCTCGCACCGTATCGCCGACTGTGGACCGAACGCCTGGACGCATTGGAACGACACCTGGAAACGATGCCCGACGCCCCCGAGGAACAGCCGCGTCGGTCAACCGAGGAGCCGTGAAGTCATGAGCGCGACCAATGTCACCACCTTCGACGGCCGGCCTGCCCTGCAGTTCGAACGTCATCTGAAGCACAGCCGCGACAAGGTCTGGCTGGCGGTCACCGATCCCCAGCAGCTGAGCCAGTGGTATCCGTTTCGGGTGACGGGGCTGGAGCCCAGGACCGGCGGTCGCATGACCTTCGACGACGGCGAGGGGACGATCTACTCGGCCACCATCACCGACTTCGACCCGCCGCGGCTGTTCGCCTTCGACGAGCACGACCCGGACGGTAAGGAGAGGGAGTTCGACGATCACCTCAGGTTCGAGCTGCGCGACGAAGGGGCCGGCTGTCTCCTGGTGTTCACCCACGTCATGGCCGATCCCGCGATCGCCGACAGTGCCTCCGGGGGCTGGCAGTCGTCTCTGGATCAGCTCGCGACGCAGCTCGACACAGCTGGATGACCGCCCGAAACAGCGGAGCCGCCGCCCGGCCGTTCATTGGCGAAGCCATATGAGAATGGAGCTGCGGCGACGGTGCCAAGGAAGACGTGCCCGCGTTTGTCATAGCGCGCGGCTACCGCTCGGATGCTTGAGTTTGTTGATTGCCCGCTCGACAGTGTTGCGCTTCTTGTAGCGGCCCTCGTCGACGCCAGGCGGCCGCCCGCCGCGTGCGCCTTTACGCAGGCGGGCAGCCTGGCTGTCGATCTTCTCCGGGATCGCGTGACGGATGCCCCGGCGGCGCAGATGTTCACGGCACGGGCCGTTGCTGTATGAGATGACCCCAGATTCGTGGAGCCCCTGAAACCAGGCTTATGATCCTGGCCCGAAGGAGAACCACGAGCAGTGAGCCTTTCTCAACCTGCTTTTGATGTGGGGCAGTTGGGCTGACAACGTGGTGAAGCCCCTGGTAGATGGGTTTTCGACCAAGAGAACTGTCTCCACCAGAGGCTTCACGTGCTTGTTTACCCGTCGGGTGTCGACGTGTCCAGTTCCGCCCTCCGCTTCCTCACACAGCAGCTGCGGCGCCACCGCCGCGCGATCGGCTCGCGGTGGCGGCGTCTGAGCGCCGGCCGTCAGTCCCTGTTCACCCTCGCCCATCTGCGGATGGGACACACCTATGCCCAGCTCGCGGCCGGGTTCGGCGTCGGCACCACGACGGCCTACCGCTATGTCACCGAGGCGGTCGACCTCCTGGCCGCTCTCGCCCTGAGCCTGGCCGACGCGGTGCGGACCGCGTCGGCGAAGGCGTACCTGATCCTGGACGGCACGCTCCTGCCGATCGACCGCATCGCCGCGGACCGGCCGTTCTACTCCGGCAAGCACAAGAAGCACGGGATGAACGTGCAGATCCTTGCCGACCCCTTCGGCCGGCTGCTGTGGGTCTCACCGGCCCTGCCCGGAGCCGTTCACGACATCCGCGCGGCCCGCGAACACGGCATCATCGAGGCCCTCGCCGAGGCAGACATCCCGTGCTGGGCCGACAAGGGATACCGAGGTGCCGGCGGCACGGTCCGCATCCCATGCTGGGGACGGTGGGAGACCCTCTCCGCGGGCCAGCAGGTGGTGAACCGGTCCCACGCAAAGATCCGGGCCCTCGTCGAGCAGGCCGTCGCCACCCTCAAGTCCTGGCGGCTCCTGCGCAAACTGCGGTGCTCGACCACTCGGATCACCAGCCTCGTCCAGGCCGTCCTCGCCCTGCATCTGACCAGCTCAGGGTGAGGATGGAAAAGGCTCAGTGATTCCTAATGCGGTCTGTCAAGCCGCGTGCGCGGTGGGTGGCATGAGTTCGTAGGTCCGTCCGTCGCGGAGGAGGGCCCAGAGGACGTTCACACGGCGGCGGGCCAGGGCGAGGACAGCCTGGATGTGGCGTTTGCCTTCGGCTCGCTTGCGTTCGTAAAACCGGCGGGACTCATCGCAGTGTCGGATGCTGAACAAGGCGGATATGTAGAAGACGCGTTGGAGTCGGCGGTTGTAGCGCCGCGGCCGGCGAAGATTGCCGCTGATCTTGCCGGAGTCGCGGGGAACAGGTGCGACGCCACCGAAGCCGGCCAGGCGGTCTGCGGTGCCGAAGAAGCTCATGTCGCCGCCGGTCGCGGCCAGAAACTCGGCGCCGAGGATGGCTCCCAGCCCCGGCATGCTGGTGATCACTTCGAAGTCCCGATGTTCGCGAAACCGGGCCTCGATCGCCTTGTCGAGCTCGGCGACCTGCTGGTTGAGGGCCATCACTTCCCGCGCGAGCGTGTGCACCATTTGGGCGGTGAGTTTCTCGCCGGGCAGGCTGGTGTGCTGGCGTCCGGCGGCCTCCCAAGCTGTCTCGGCGAGCCGTTCAGGGCGCAGGACCTTGCGGTTACGCAGCCAGGTCTCGAGCCTCTTCTTGCCTGTCCGGCGCAGGGAGGCAGGGGTCTGGTAGCCGGTGAGCAGCATGAGTGGGCCGGTGTTGGTGAGGTCCAGTGCCCGTTCCAGGCCGGGGAAGATGCCGGTGAGCTGGGCGCGGAGCCGGTTAACGGTGCGAGTGCGGTCGGCGACCAGATCCGTGCGGCGGCCGGTTAGGATCTTGAGGTCGGTGACGGTCTCGTCGCTGGCGCGTAAGGAGTGCAGATCGCGGCGGATGCGGGTCTGGTCGGCGATGACGGCGGCGTCTTTGGCGTCGGTTTTGCCTTCGCCGCGGTAGCTCTCGGAGGCGCGGTGGATGGCCCGGCCGGAGATGTAGTGCACCGGCTGGTCGTGATTGAACAGGATGGTGATGGCCAGGGCGGCTCCACCGTCGGCCAGGTCGATGCCCCAGGTCACATCATCGCCCAGGGCCAGGACGTCGGTGAGGAGTTCGAGGAGTTCGGGTTCGTCGTTGGCGACGCGTCGGGACAGCAGCCGGCGGCCGCTCTCGTCGATCGCGACGCAGTGGTGGTGCGTCTTGCCTGCGTCGATGCCGGCCCAGATCATGGCCATGTGGTGCCTCCGCGCGGTGTGGTGCTGGTGCCTTCCGACGGACGACCTCGCTGTCGATTCCCTACTCAGCGA
>NZ_JBSFVD010000082.1:0-5770 GCF_053592135.1 Streptomyces sp. NPDC002784
ACCGACGACACCGTCCTCCCGACCGAACTCACCGCATAACCTAAAAAACGAGATCACCGAGTGGCCGTCAATACACCACTCCAGCGGACGTGACCAGGAGATGGCCTCCATCGCCGACTGTGGGGTTGCTTGTTCTGCTGGAGCCTGGAGCCAGCGCTCGATGGTGGGTTCAGCCCAGCGAGGCGGCGTCGGTGTTCCGCGGCCGCCGCTGGCGACTGTTCATGCCTGCAAGTCGGGCTTCTGGGCTCCCGTCTCGTTGCGCGGCTCGGTGCGGTGGTCGAAACACGCCCACGCGAAGATTCCGAGCAGCGCCACCGTGCCCATGGTCAGGTATTGCACCACCGTCGGTGTGTTCCGGGTGAGGAGACCGGCGAGTCCCACCGCCAGTCCGCCGCCCAGCATCACCATGCGGCTGAGGAAGTACTGACCCGGATCGATCCCTTCGCGTTCGGAGAACAGGCCCTCCGCCGCCGCCTTTGCCGGGCGTGCGGCACCCCTGCGCTTCTTCGACCGGTACTCCAGCCCGTACCCGATCAGCAGGTAGACCGCCAGGATCGCGGCGATCCATGCCCAGTCGGACGGATCATCCGTGCCACCGCGCGCCAGTGAAGTCTTCAGCCCCAGGCTCATCCAATCCTCCCTTCCATGTGAGGCCGGATGCCCTGCCCAGGCAGTGGCATGCGCATGAACTCCACGGCAGTGGAGGGGGTTTGGCCCGTGGCGTCCTCCACCATGCGTGGGTGCGAGGGCTCTTGCTGGTGGGGCGGCGGGGCATCATGGTGATGAGTGCCCAGTTCAGCTGCGCTTCGAAGCATGCCCGAATGCTTCGCCGAGAAGGCAAGGGACCGCCCCGAGTCCGCTCGGTGTGAGCGGACTCGGGGCGGCTTCCCAGCGATCACGCTTGTCCGTCTGGTTGTCAGGCCGCCACGGATTCCGCGGCGGCGAACTTCTCCACGAACTCCCCTGCACGCCGGTCGAAATCGGCATACTGCGCCTCGCGCTCAGCGCCCGCGACCGCCTCGCCGATCAGGATGTTCCCTTCGGCGTCGATGTGCTGAGGGCGCTCCTCGGCGTCGGTGAGCAGACCGACGGTGGAGTGGGAGAAGCCGCAGTAGTAGGCGATTCCTTCGCTCAGGTTCGTCTCGAGGACGGTTTGCATGCCTTCCACGATCGGGTCGTCGGCGGAGGCGCCGGCGAGGCCGAGCCACAGCATGCGCTTGCCGGCCAGGCGGGGCTTGCTGCGACCGTAGGCGAACCCGTAATTCCATACGCGGTCGATCCAGCCCTTGAGGATGGCCGGAACGCTCTGCCAGTACACGGGGAACACGGCGACGACGACCTCGGCGTCGAGGATGCGCTGCATATGGGCGTGCACTTCGTCCGAGTACGCCTTTTCCCTGTTGCCCCAGTCCGGCTGGTCGTCGGTGTTCATCCGTGGGTCGAATCCCTCGGCGTGCAGGTCGAGCAAGTCGATGCGGTATCCGGCGGCCTCCAGCCGGGCGGCGGCACGACGGGCCGTGTGCGCGGTCAGGGAATCGGAGCGGTGGTGTGCCACGACCACGAGGGCTGTCCTGGCATGGCCGGCGTGCTGCGTCACGGTGTCTCCCGGGTCTCGGTCGATTCGATGTCTCCAGTACAGCCGCCGTGCCGTAGATGATCCATGGGAGAAAAGCTCCAGAACATAGGAGAGCGTCTACGATGTGTCGTGTGGATCCTTTGAGTTCGCTGCTCAGTGGCATCCGGGCCGAGGGCTCGGTCGTCACCCACGCCGTACTGACGGCGCCCTGGACCATCCGCTTCGCCGACGACGCCCCGCTCACCATGATCAGCGTATTGCGCGGCGGGGGCACCCTGCTGCTGCCCGACGGCACCGAGCGGGCGGTTGGCGCGGGAGATACGGCCATCGTGTGCGGCCCCGCACCGTTCCATCTCGCCGACCGTCCCACCACGGTCCACGGCTCCCACGCCACGTACGAGATCGCCTGCTTCACCAAGGACGCGGAGTGCACCGACCAGCAGCTCGGCGGTATCCGCTGGGGCAATGACTCGGAGGAGGCGACGGCGATGATCGTGGGTGCCTACCGTGCCTCGGGTCACCGCCACGAGCGGCTCCTGCGCGCTCTGCCACCCGTCCTGGTGATGAAGGAGGACGTCGAGGTCTGTGCCTGGTTGGAGACGGCCGCCGCCGACGCCGCCCAACTCTCGGCCGGTTCGCAGGCGTTGATGGACCGGCTCCTCGACTGGGCCCTGGTGTGCACCTTGCGCAGCTGGTTCGACCAGGCCGGCGCCGAAGCGCCCAGCTGGTACCGGGGCTTGGCCGACCCCGTCCTCGGCCCCGCCCTGCGGGCCTTCCACGACCAGCCCGCCGAGGCCTGGACAGTAGCGTCACTGGCCGCTCGGGCCGGCGTCTCCCGGGCGCTGTTCGCCAAGCGCTTCACCAAGCTGATGGACCGCTCGCCCCTCGCCTACGTCACGGAATGCCGCATGGACGAGGCCGAGACGCTTCTCACCGACACCGACCTCAGCGTCGCCCAGATCGCACGGTCCGTCGGTTACGCCGATGCTTTCGGCTTCAGCGCCGCGTTCAAACGCCACAAGGGCCTGAGCCCCAGCATGCTGCGCGCCGCGGCAGCCTGAACTCCGGCCCGGCGACCTGGGCACTTCTCACAGCGGTCGCATGAGGTCAAGGTCATCGCCCCACGCGTCCAGCACGGCACCGTGTCCGGCTTCTCGGGCCGCCGTCTCGACAAGGGCGAAGAGGTGTCGTTGCCGGGCGACGTCACCCGTGGCCGAGATGCGGTCCACGGCACGGAGCAGTACGTCGATGTTCCAGCCCGGCAGCGGATGGCGGGCGAGTTCCCACTCCAGGTACTTGTTGTAGGGGCGGGGGCGTCGGTCGAGCGCGAAGAGCAGCTCGAGCAGGAACCGGATGCTGTCGGCGGCGTCAAGCCGGGCAGCGAGAGCCTGACCGTCCCGGTGGTTCTTGACGGAGCGGTAGAGGGCGTTGGCATAGGCATCGAGCCAGCCACTCGCGTCCTGGAATGCTTCATCAGCACTCAGGTGGGCCTTGCCGGCGAGGATCCGGGCGATGTCTCCGTCGAGCCGGTCGAGCACGATCTGGGCACGGGCGAGAGCGTAGCGTTCCCCACCGGGCGTCCCGGGCCCGCGGAACTCGGTGAGAGTGACGATGACGAGGTCGAGCTCGGCGCTACGGTGGCCCGCGTACCGGGTGAGTTCGGTGCGGGCGTCGTCGGCGACCACCACATACAGGTCGTGGTCGGAGTACGGGGTCACCATGCCGTCGTGGGCTTGGGACCCTTTGAGGACGAGTCCGACGACGGCTGGATCAGCCGTAGCGAGTTCGACGAAGGTGTCGTAGGTGAGGGGTTGCTGAGCAGCCATGGGGTGGATCTCCGGTGGGGTAGTGACGGGTACGCCTGCTGAAGCGCCCCATTACGAGGCACCCTGCACCGTCCGCGGCCGCGCGTGGCTGCCGCCCGGAAGATCAACGCACCGCTCGACTCTATCGGCCGACCGGGCCGTGATGCGGTGAGTTGTGGCAAGCCGGGAAGTCGACGGTCGCGGGCAGCCTTCGGCTTCGACGGACCACCTCGCTGCGTACGCGGCTTTGACTTGACCCGCTGACCCGCTGACCCGAGCGCGGCGGCGGACCTGTCTCGGCATGCCTGCACGGCGATAGCCGCTCGGAACCGCCCTCGCCCTGTCGTCTCGGGTGGACTGTCGGTGCGACACTGCGCCTCGCGTTAGGTTGGCTGGATGAGCGGTCAACCGAACTTGGAAGCGGCTTGGAACCGCCTCACCACCTGGCTGAAGGTGAATGCCTCCGTCTCGTATGCCTCGTTGCTACCGCCCACCCCGGAGCAGGCCATCGAGGCCGCCGAAGCTCAGGTGATGCAGCACCTCGGCTTCGGGGTCCCTGCGGAGCTGACCGCTTTGTGGCGGCTGTGCGGTGGGGTGGAGCACCAGTACATAGCAGCCAATGAGGATGAGGGCGAGGTCGGCTCGGGGGCGTTTTTGCCGGGCGGGGTTCTGCTCGGCCCGGTCGACGCGCTCAGGCCGCGGCTGCCCGAGATCGGCCGCGCCGACGTGTGGGGCTGCGCGGTGGTGCCGTGGCTGACCGGCGACGAAGTAGGCCCCGAGTCCGGGCATTACGTGGGCGCGGACGGCGTCGGCCGCTGGTCGCTGCCGGACGATCTGGCCTGCGACAAGCCTGACTATCCGTCGATCGCCGCCTACCTCGAAGCCGTTCACCGCACGCTCACCGCAGGGCCGGCCGACGCCATGGGCCCGGACGTCCCCGGCCTGGTGTGGGGTTGCCTCATCTGGGACGACCCCGAGGCACCGGTGCTGGACGCGGCGCTGGAGCACTGGCGCCCCGTTCACTGGCACCCCGTTCACTGACCCGGGCAGAAGTGGCCTGGCTACGGCTACTTCATCTCACAGATGAGGTGCGCCGCAGCAGTGTCGCAGCCCTTGAACCCCAGAGCGCCCGGATCGATGGCGAACACGTCGCCGCCGAGGACGCGCATCTGGGCCAGGAAGTCGTTGCCGTACTTGTTCATCGCGCCCTGGTTGACGTACCCGGACATGAGGAACGACCGCACCTCCCGCTGAACGTCGGCGCGTCCAGGACGGCCACACGGCGCGTGGGGACATCACCCTGGTCATGACGTCGGCGGCCAGGGTGAGTTGGTCCGGGGCGGCGGCGAGGGTGGTAGTGAAGCCGGCCTGGGCGGGGTCGGTGCGTGGGGGCGGGCTGTGGGTGGCTCGCGTGTGTGATCGTGGTTCCTGACACCTGGTTGGCGTCGGCTGCGCTGCCTCGTGCATCAACGGCCCCTTGAACGCCCTGGTACGTCTGGATGCAGGCGCCGCCGACCGCTTCAGCGTTCGGCGGCCATTTGGTGCCGTTCGCGGTGGGCGAGTACGTCGGTCATGTACGTTTCGGCCCAGTCCTTGAGACCGGCCATGACCTGGTTCAGGGACAGACCGAGGTCGGTCAGTTCGTACGTTACGGTGACCGGCACGGTGGGCGTGACGGTGCGGGTGAGCAGGCCGTCGGCTTCCAGGGAGCGCAGGGTCTGGGTGAGCATTTTCTGGCTGGCGCCTGCGAGGCGGCGGGACAGTTCGGAGTAGCGCATCGCCCGGGGCCCGTCTTCGTGGTCGATTCCGGGGCGGTGCGGACCGTCGCTGCCGAGTGCCGCGAGGATCAAGACGACCCACTTGTCGGAGATGCGGTCGAGGAGCTGGCGGCTGGGACAGCCGTCCATGAACGCGTTGTAGCTCGCTTTCGCCTCGGCCCGCTGCTGAGCCGCCGTCTGCGTCGACACCGATCGCCCCTTTCCTACCTGGAGTCAGGTTACGCACTTCCAAGTGCCTTCTTACGCTGCCCGGTTGACGCGACGAGCATGGAGCACGGAAAACGATCACCCAGCTGCAGAGGAACACAGCCATGGAAATTCCCACCTTCCGTACTGCCGTCGTGCGCGTCCCGAACGGGCCGGATTCGATCGAGGTCATCGATATGCCGGTCGTCGATCCCGGGCCGGGCCGGATTCGCGTCGCCGTCGCCGCTGCGACCGTCAACCCCACCGATCTCGGCGTCGCGGCGGGCTTCTTCCACTCGATAGGGCTCATCGATCAGCCCGAACACACGGGCCTGGCTGGGAGTTCGCCGGCGTCGTGGATGCGTGCGGACCAGGGGCCGACTGGGCTGTCGGCACCCGGGTGGCCGGTCTGGTGGTCGGCTTCG
>NZ_JBSFVD010000083.1:0-5474 GCF_053592135.1 Streptomyces sp. NPDC002784
GTTCACGTGGGAACCAGTTCTTCGGGTCTGGCTACCCGCATGAGCTCGTGGCGGGCCGGCGATACAGGGGCTTCGGATTTCTGTTGCCAGCCGGCTGCTGCGTCGGTGCCGGGAGTCGGGGATGGGACGGTGAACGTCGTGGGACTGAAGTGACGATGCGGGCCGACAGGGAGCACTTGGTCGAAGAGATGGGCCATGGCGATCACTTGTGTCTGGCGTTCGCGGACGATGCGGAGAAATGCCGGGTGGTCACCGCCTACGTGCTGGGAGGTCTGCGGCGTGGGGAAAGGGTGATGTACTTCGCCGATCAGAGCACTCCCGAACAGGTCCTGGACTATCCCGGGTCCCGCCCTGGCGAGCGGGCAGCTGTTCGTGACCAGGCCACGGTGCGGGATGTCGCCACCGGCCGGAGGCGTCGCGGGCGACATCAACGCCGACTTCCACCACCAGCTCGGGTTCCACCAGCGTTACGTTCAGCTTCTCCTGGCTGCCCCACCCGGCGGGTTCTCTGTCAAGTCCTGCGTGTTGAGGCGAGGAGGTGTTTCACAGTGCAGTAAGGACCGTGCAGCTCCAAGATCGGAATGGGTGCCGGGCAGCACGTCGAGCGAGTTCGGGAGCGAGTGTCGGCGTACAGTTCTTTGCTCCCCAGACGTGTACAGATAAACGTCCCCAAGCGTCAGGCCGCTTCGCTGTCTTCCTCTACGAGCCGGAGTTCCCAAAGGAAGAGCAGACCGTTGCGCGGGTGGCGGCGCGTGTCAGTTCCGGATGGCTGAGGACGTCGGTGCTGTCGATGAACTGGTCGACGTTGCCGATCGTCGGCAGGGTGCGGATGGCTGGGTCGGTGATTCGGGTGGTCAGCGCCGCGGTGAAGCGTTCGGCGTGCAGGACCTGAAACGGTCTGTTGTGGTAGGGCCGCGTGGCGGGGGCGACAGCGTCGGTGAGGCCGAGTTGGTTGTGTGTGGCCGCGACGGCCTCGTAGGCGTGGGCCAGGTGATGTTCGCGGGTGTGCCAGTCGGTGGCGGCGAGGGCCGCAGTGAGGACCGGGCTGAGGGCGGGTGCCTGGGGGGTGCGGGCGAAGGCGCTGCCGAGCCACTTGCTGTAGGGCGGGTAGCGGCGGTTCATGAGCAGGCAGAGTCGCATCAGATCGCGCACCAGGCGGGCGGCGACGATGGCGGAGCCGATTTCGTCGCCCACTTCGCCGCAGCGGCCGACGAAGGCTTCTTCCTGGGAGATGCGTTGCCACTGGCAGGCGAGTACGTAGAGCCAGAGGTTGTGGGGGTACCAGTCGAGGTTGGCGCGGGCTGGTGCGAGTTGGCCGAGTCCGTCGTGGTAGACGGCACCGGCAGTGACCTCGGCGAGGAGCTGAGTGGGGGTGGCCAGCCAGTTCGCCAGGGTGATGTCCTTGCTCGGGTCGAAGCCCAGTTGCGCGGTGAACCAGGCGCCTGCGTCTGTGACTTCGACTCGGTGATGGACCGGTCCGTCGGTCGTCTGCATGACCCGGATGCCCGATTCGCCGGTGGGGGCGAAATGCGTCGGGTAGCCGCTGAAGGTCTTCGGCAGGCGTTCGGAGAGCAGCGCCGTGATCCTCGCTCCGTGGTGGGGGACGTCCTGCGGGTGTAGGAAGATCTGCAGGCGGGGCCCCCATTCGTGGTCGGCGGAGCGGGCGGTGTCGAATCCCTGGACTTCCGAGCCGCTGCCGAGGCGGGCGGCGGAGTGCGTAATCCCGGGGGCGGCCTCGTCCAACAGAGGCCGTACGGCTTCGAGGTAGAAGAGGCGCGAGAGTTCCAGTCCGGGGATGAAGGACGGCGTGGTCATGCTGGGAGGGTGCCGGATCGGAGTGTGGTCGGTCGAAGGCTTTTCTACGTCCGCCAGGTCGCGGTTGACTGCGCGTACGGGTCGGTCCGATTCGCCAACACCGCCCGCCGCCTGGCATCGGCCGGCCGCAGACGGCCGAGCAACACCCGTCAGCGCGTCAGAAGCTGTCCGCGTTCATCCGCACGTGGCTGGGGACGTTCACGTGTACGCCGACAGCGAGGTGTTGGCCGAGATCATTCGTGCGAACTGCATTGTGGTTTGACGGCGTTGGCGGCGGCTTCGTTGGGTGGGCTATGTTGCACGCATGACTACCGGGACGGCATCGCGCCACACACGGATTGGTGACCCGGTGCCCTTCTGAGCGCCGTACGGGCCAGTACGGGCCCGCTGTTCGATCGAGGATCGTGCGCTGCCGCGCGGGCTCCGCCTCCGTCGTGTTGATAACAGGTTCGACACATCAACCACGACAGGAGAGTTCATGCCCACCAAGACGCTGCAGATTCCCACCGCAGACGGCCAGGCCGATGCTTTTGCCGCCTTCCCCGTCCACGGCGAGCAGCACCCAGGGGTGCTGATGTACGCGGACGGCTTCGGCATCCGGCCCGTGGTGCGAGAAATGGCCCGCGAACTGGCCGGGCACGGGTACTACGTGCTCGTCCCCAATTTCTTCTACCGGCACGGCACAGCACCGGTGATCGAACTTCCCGAGCACATCGGAGAAGAGGACCGGCCCGCAGTCTTCGCTCAGCTGATGCCCTTGATCGAGGCGCACACCGCCGACCGTGTCCTGCGAGACGCTGACGCATACCTCAGGTTCCTCGCTGCGCAGCCCGAGGTCAGCGCCGGACCGGTCGCGGTGACCGGCTATTGCATCGGTGGCCTCTTGGCGACGCGCACCGCCGCGGCCCACCCCGGCCAGGTGGCCTCCCTCGCCGCATTTCACGGCCCGGTGGGAGTCGACGGACCCGACAGCCTTTCCAAGCTCTCCGCCGAGGTCCACTTCGGCCATGCCGCGAGCGACTTGACGCCCGAGGCTCTCGGCGAGCTCAACAAGGCCCTGGATGCGGCGGGTGTCGGCTACACCTCCGAGATCTATCCCGGCACCGTTCATGGCTTCACCATGTCTGACACTGATGCCTTCAACCCCGACGCACTGAAGCGCCACTGGGACCGCCTGCTGCCCCTTCTCGGGCGCACCCTGACCAGGGGCTGAGGCGCTCCGGCGCGGAAACCAAGCCTCTGAAGTACACGGCTCCGGAGCCGTGGGGGTGTTTCGAAGCTGGTGTGAGGGCGGGCTCTGCCCGCCCTCACCGGTTGGGGGCCATAGGTTGATGGCGGCGATGTGCGCTACCCCATCCTCAGGCGACGGGTGGTTGGGGCTGGGTGGGCAGGATACGGACGACGGGGGCAGGGGCCGTGCGCTGCTGGCGGAGCTGCCGGTTCTCCAAGGTCAGCTGGTGGACGACGCGGATGAGGGCTTCGCGGTCGGCGCGAAGTTCGGCGAGCTCGTCCTTGTCTGCTGCGCGGAGTTCCTTGAGTTTCACGACTTGTTTGCGTAGCCGCGTTTCGGCTTCGGCAGGTTGGGCCTTCTGGCGGACCATGGCGTAGAAATCGTTCTTCAGATCCGGATGGCGTTGGGTGAGTGCGTTGCGGGGGACGCTGGCTTCCTGGGCAAGGGCGACGATGGTCAGGGCTCCGTTGGAGTGCTGGGCGGTGCCGGTGAGGATGCGGTTCATTGCGGAGCGGATGCGCTCGCGTTCGTCCAGAGCGGGGCTCACAGGGCGCCTCCATCTTGGGCAGTGATGCGCTGGTGGTGTCGCGCGGCGTGCTGCCGGAGTTTGCTCGCGGTGCTGCGGAGCCGTTCGGCCAGCGGGGCGGGCAGGTACGCGACGCGCTGTTCGAGCTGTTGTGCCTTATCGAGGAGTTGGCGGGCGTGGTTGTCGGTGCGGGCGATGTTCGCGCAGGCGGGCATGCAGCGGTCGAGGCGAGGGGCGGCCTGAGCGGGGGTGCGGTGGCACAGGGCGGTGTCGGGTTTGTAGACGCACATGAGCAGGGCGTTGGGGTTGTCGTAGACGGTTAGATGGGGGTTGCCCAAGATGTCGCGAGCTTGGCGGGCGGTGATGATCTGGCCGGTGAAGGTGGCGGCCTGGATCGCGCGGCGGGCGGCCGGGCCGGAGATGCCGCCGCCGTGGGCGAGGTCGTCCTGGAGTGCGGTGAGGGTGTCGAGGGTGGCGCGGGCGGATTCGACGTCGAGGAGGTCGTGGATGCCGTCGCGGCTGCGGGAGGCGTAGGCGCCGGACATGGCCGTGCGCAGGTGGCCGTATTGGATGGCGAGGGCGACCAGGCCGCCGGGACGGCGGGCGATGTGCCAGGCCAAGGTGCGGCGGAACCGCGCAGTGCCCACCGAGCCGTATGGGTCGGGTGGGATGGCCTCAGCTTGGCGGCCAAGGGTGGTGGCGGTGCCATTGGCGAAGGCGACGAAGTCCTCAATCCGGCCGCGCATGGTCTTCAGCCCGAGAGAACCGGTGCTGAAGCGGCCGACCCTGCCGTCGCAGTGGGTGGCGGAGTCGAACAGCAGGGCGCCGTCGGGGACGATGTGTTCCAGGACGCGGATGGCCCTGGCGACCGGGGGGATGGCTACCCAGGGGGCTTCGCGAGGGACACCTTGGGAGAGGTGGCTTCCATGGCTGTCGAGAGCGGTCTTGTAGACGTTGCCGTAGATCAGGTGCTTGCCATCGGCCGGTTCGGGGCAGCAGCCGCTGCGCAGGCCGAGGACTTCGCCGGGCCGCATGCCGGTCAGGTAGGCGATGACGATGAAGCAGGCGGTGCCCAGGTGGCGCATGAGCACGGGTGCCTCGGTGAAGTCGATGGCCTGGCGCCAGGGGTGGCCGTCGATGAGGCCGGTGATCGAGGTGTCGAGTGGGCAGGGGCCGGGGTGGCGCCGGATGTAGGGGCCCCAGCCCTGGCGGCCGACCATTGAGGCGACCTGGGACCGGGAGGCTCCGGTGCGGGCAGCGATGTAGCTGATGGCGGCGGTGCCGTCTTGGCGGGTGGCGGGGAAGGGCAGCTGCTCGGCCGTAATGTGGTTGAGGAAGGCGTGCAGCGCGTCGAGGCCGGCGGGGTTGGTGGGGGTGGTTGCCGCGGTGGCGGACATGCGCCGGTGCTCGGTGACAGCGGTGATGATGTCCTCGGCGAACTCCTCCACGGTGCGCAGTGCCCAGATCAGCAGCGGTCCCATGACCGCCGGGGTGATCGGCTCGGTGAGGTTTTCCCCGGCCGACGTCGCGGGC
The DNA here is from genome assembly GCF_053592135.1 of Streptomyces sp. NPDC002784. Classification (NCBI taxonomy): domain Bacteria; kingdom Bacillati; phylum Actinomycetota; class Actinomycetes; order Kitasatosporales; family Streptomycetaceae; genus Streptomyces; species Streptomyces sp. NPDC002784. Next base: position 5,106 of record NZ_JBSFVD010000083.1, read on the forward strand.
GGCAGGTAGTCGTCGATGCCCCCGCGTAGCCACGGCGGTTCGGCCATGCCGGTGGGGGCCGGGCTGTCCTGGTCGAAGGCCCACAGGCGGGAGACGGCGGTGAGGTGCTTGTGCACGGAGTTTCGGTCGCGGCCCTGGCGCAGGTGCCGGCTGTAGTCGACGAGGATCTCGGTGGTGCAGTCGGCGAGGGCGGTGATGCCGCGGGTGGTGAGCCACCGCGCGAGCTGGCGCCATTGGCCCAGGCTGGTGCTGATGACGCTGCCGCTGAGCCGTGCCCGCCAGGAGACCGATCGCTCGGCAAGGAATCGGGCCGGGAGTGAGGTGTTGATCGTCAGCCAGGCCAGCAGCTTCAGTTCCTGGCGCAGAGGC
>NZ_JBSFVD010000084.1:0-5471 GCF_053592135.1 Streptomyces sp. NPDC002784
TCAGACAGCTGCAAGTGGGCTGCCGGCACAATGTGAGCTACGTATTTAGTTGATGCGGTTGAAGATGTTCCAGCCGTGGCCGAACTGGCGACCACTGCCGTACGGCATGCCGTCGTCACGAACGAAGTGCGCCCCGCGAGGCGACGGCCGACATGATGTCGACCCCGCCCGGGGCGGCTGAACCGGGACCAGCTGCCGTACAGCAGCGGCTGGCAGCGCGGGTTCGTCGTCCGTCAGGCACGAGGTCACCACCGTGGTCATGGCGGCCGCCGCGACGGGCGGCGGCCACCTCGCCAACATCACCGCCGCCGGATTCCCCGACGGCCTCGCCGGCACGCTCGCCGCAGCCGGCGCCACCTTGGCCGACGATCCGATCGGTGGTGAACCCTGGCGGCGGACCACAGGGATCAGTCTCCCCGAGCCGCTTGCAGCGTGGACCGCAGGGCGTGGAAGGCGGGCTTGCGGCCGAAGTCCTCGGTCATGACCGTCGCGGACCCCTCCCCCTGGAAGAACACCGGCACCCATGAGTACTTGTCGGTGAAGCCCCAGATCGTGAACGAGTTGCAGTCCTCGACGGCCAGACACGCCGACAGCGCTCGCTGATAGTAGTCGGCCTGCTGCTTCTGCTGCGCGTCGGTGGGCATCCCGGTCTCCGGCAGGTCCATCCGTACGTCCAGTTCGGTAACGGCCGTCTCCAGGTGCAGCGCGTCGAACCGCCGCAGGTTCGTCTCCAGATCCTCCGGGAAGCCGTACCGCGTGCTCAGGTGTGCCTGCACGGAGAACCCGTGCACGGGCACCCCCTGCCGGATCAGGTCCTGCGTGAGGGCGTAGTAGGCATCACTCTTGGCGTTGACGCTCTCGACACCGTAGTCGTTGAAGAACAGCTTCGCCTTCGGGTCGGCCTCGTGCGCCCAGCGGAAGGCGTCAGCGACGATGCCCGGGCCGAGTTCACGGATCCAGATGTTGTCCTGCGTACGCAGATCCCCCCGGTCGTCGAAGATCTCGTTCGCGACGTCCCACTGCTGGATCCTGCCGGCGTACCGGCCGACGACGGTGGTGACGTGCTCGCGCAGGATCGCGCGCAGTTCCTCCTTCGAGAAGCCGCCCTGCTCCAGCCACTGCGGGTTCTGGCTGTGCCACAGCAGTGTGTGCCCCCGCACGACCTGACCGTGCCGCTCGGCGAAACCGACGATGGCGTCCGCGGCCTCGAAGTCGTACCGGTCCCGCTCCGGGTGGACGAACTCCCACTTCATCTGGTTCTCGGGCGAAACCGAGCTGAACTGGCGCCCGAGGATCTTCCGGTACTCCCTGTCCGAGGTGAACGGGTCCGGATAGTCCTGCTCCAAGTGGTGGCCGCCGCCTGCCACGGCGGTACCCACGACGAAATCCTCGGGGGCGGCGTCGCGCAGCCGGTCGAGCCTGGCGTTGGAGTGCGGGACGGACTGCCGGTCGGCCGCCGGGTCGGCTCCCGCCACGCCGGCCGTGAGCGGCAGGGACAGGGCGGCGGTGGCCAGGGCCACAGTGAGGAAGCGGAGACGCCTCATGCGGAAAGCCTCATTCCGTATCCTTCGAAAGATTCGATATTTGGATCGAAATATATTCAGTAACGGAAGCTAAGCGCCTGTCGGGGGCAAGGTCAATACCCGTACACACGGCCTCATCGCAGAAGCACTATTCCCGCGACAGTGCTCATCACAGAACGGCATGAAGCGCTGCAAATCAACCTCAACAGGTGTCGTTTCGAGTAGTTGGCTCCTACGCCAGGGGCTTTCAGTCGGCTTGCCCTGTACCTTTCGGCGGCAGGCCCCGAGGACCGAAATGTTTCGACGGTTACACGTCTTGACGTCCCGAAAGTAGGTTGCCTAACGTCGTCGTCGCTCCATGGAAGACCGCGTGGACGCACCTTTTCGGGAAGCCTCGTCGTCGCACCCCGGCTGTGCGGTTCACAGGGCTGTGCGGTTCACAGGGCTGCGCCGCTGACGGTCGGCGCCATGAAGGGACGGCACCGCCGTGCGAAGAATGTCATGGATCAGCAGTCTCACCGCCGTAGGCCTGCTCGCAATCTCACTCCTGACCGCCGCCTCCACCGGCGGAGCGGCGGGCGCGGCCGACACGGAAAACACCACCCGGGAAGGGCGGCACTGGGTGAACACCTGGACGGCCATGCCGCAGTTGACGGAACCCGGCAACATGCCGCCGCCGCCGTTCACCCAGGAGGATGCCGTCCTCGTCGACAGCACCCTGCGTCAGACGGTGCGGGTCACGGTCGGCGGGGAGCGGATCCGGCTGCGCTTCTCCAACGCCTTCGGCGGCGCTCCCCTGCCGATCACCTCGGTGTCGGTGGCACGCCCGGTCGACGGCCGGGCCGGGGTCACCGGGATCGAGCCCGGTTCCGCCCGCACGGTCACCTTCCAAGGCGGCGCGTCGACGACCGTGCCGGTGGGTGCGCAGGCCGTGTCCGACCCGCTGCCGTTCGACGTGGCGGCGGGGAGCAACCTCACGGTGACGACGTACCTGGCCGAGGGCCAGGCGTCGCGCGACATCACCTCGCACCCCGGGTCGAGGACCACGTCCCACCTCCTGGCCGGTGACCACGTCGATGCCGTGGACCTGGCGGGGGCCACCCCCACCGACCACTGGTACTTCCTGAGTGGGATCGAGACGTGGGCGCCGAGGCGCACGGCCGCTGTCGCGGTCGTCGGGGACTCGCTGACCGACGGGCGGGGCTCGACCACCAACATGAACAACCGCTGGCCCGACCAGTTCCTCGACCGTCTGCTGTCACGGTCCGGCGGCACGGCGGACACCGCCGTCCTCAACCAGGCGGCGGGCGGCAACCGTGTACTGAACGACGGTCTGGGTCCCAACCTGCTCGCCCGCCTCGATCGTGACGTGTTGGCGCAGAGTGGTGTGGAGTGGCTCGTCGTCTTCGAGGGGATCAACGACATCGGTACGGCGCCGGCCACGCCCGCCGCGCAGAAGGACGTCGCGGCGCGGTTGATCGCAGCGTACGAGCAGATCGTCGTCCGCGCGCACGCCCACGGCATCGAGGTGTACGGGGCGACCCTGCTGCCGTTCGGCGGCAACGAGATGTACGACGACGCGGAAGGGCTGCGGGAGGAGGCCAGGCGGACGGTGAACGCGTGGATCCGTGACAGCGGCCGGTTCGACGCGGTGATCGACTTCGACGCGGCGGTGCGTGATCCAGCCGCTCCGGAGCGGCTGCTGCACTCCGCCGACGGGGGCGACCACCTGCACCTGAACCCGCACGGCTACGGTCTGCTGGCCGACGCGGTGCCCGTCCGGCTGTTCCGGGACACCCGCGGATAGGCAGCGCCCCCGCACGCACTCCACCGCCCCCTGCCACTCCTTGTCTCACACTTCACGCCCTGTCCCGATCGTTCCGTTCCGGAGGTCGAGTAATGAGCAGGTCTTTCGGAGGCGGCACCCCCGCTTCCCCGTCCCCGTATCCCCGTCGGCGCACGGTGCTGGCGGCGGCCGTGGCCACCGCGGTGGCCTCCGTCGCTGCCCCCTCCCCCGTGGCGGCCGCCGCCCCGGCATCGCCGTTCGGGCCGGGTGCCGCCGCCGGGAGAGCGGGGTCCGGCTCCGGCCCCTACCGCCGGTTCGTGTCCTTCGCCCCCGCCCGGGACGCCTTTCCACTGGTGGCGGGCGGTCGGGCGGCGCCGCTCGTGGTCGATGAAGGCGACCACCCCGGCGTGGTGCGGGTCGTCGGGGATCTGCGGACGGACATCGGCCGGGTGACGGGCACGGAGCCCGCCGTCGCACACGGCCTGCCGGGGGCGGAGTCGCGGGACATCGTCCTCGTGGGCACGCTGGGCCGCAGCCCGCTGCTCGACGGCCTGGTCGAAACCGGGAAACTGGACGTGTCCGGTATCGAGGGAAAGTGGGAGACGTCTCTCCAGCAGGTCGTGCGCGATCCGCTGCCGGGCGTGCGGCGCGCCCTCGTGGTCGCGGGCAGCGACCAGCGCGGGACGATCTTCGGAGCGTACGAGGTGTCGCGGCAGATCGGGGTGTCGCCGTGGCACTTTTGGGACGACGTGCCCCCGCACCGCCACGACGAGCTGTACGTGCTGCCGGGCCGCCACACGCAGGGCACTCCGGCGGTGAAGTACCGCGGCTTCTTCATCAACGACGAGAACCCGTCGCTCGGCACGTGGGCCCCGGCGTACTTCGGCCCCGGCCTCGCGCCCGGGTATCCGAACGGCTTCAACAGCAAGTTCTGGGAGAAGGTCTTCGAGGTCATGCTGCGGCTGAAGGCCAACTACCTGTGGCCCGCCGTGTGGGGCCGGGCCTTCGCCGAGGACGATCCGGAGAACCACGCGACCGCCAAGCGCTACGGCGTTGTCATGGGCACCTCCCACGAGGCGCCCATGATGCGGGGCATCGAGGAGTGGAACCGCCACGCCGTCGCCGCGCGGCGCGACGCCGCCGGGAACATCACCGTCCCGGGCCGCGACCCGTACGGCGGCACCGGCGAGTGGAGCTACCGCCGCAACCGCGACGCCATCGAGGCCTACTGGCGCGACGGCGTCCGCCGCATGGTGGAACAGGACTTCGAGGGCGTCGTCACACTCGGCATGCGCGGCAACGGCGACGTCAGCCTGCCCGACGGCGACGGCATCGAGCTGATGGAGTCCATCCTCGCCGCCCAGCGCCGCATCCTCGCCGAGGAGGCCGGGGCCGACCGGCTCACCGCGATACCCCAGGTGCAGACGCTCTACAAGGAGGTCCAGCGGTACTGGGACGAGGGCCTGCGCCCGCCCGAGGACGTCACGGTGATCTTCTGCGACGACAACTGGGGCAACATGCGCAAGCTCCCGGACCAGTCGATGGAGCCACGCGCGGGCGGATACGGCATCTACTACCACTTCGACTACGTCGGCGGCGGCCGGAACTACAAGTGGGTCGACACCACCAACCTCACCTCCACCTGGGAGCAACTCCACCTCGCGTACACGTACGGTGTGGAGCGGCTGTGGGTGGTCAACGTCGGCGACATGAAGAACCACGAGCTGCCGCTCCAGTTCTTCCTCGACTACGCGTGGGATCCCGACCGTTGGCCGCTGGAGCGCCTGGAGGAATGGGAACGGGCTTACGCGGAGGAGAACTTCGGCCCCCGGTACGCCGCCGCGATCGCCGGGGTGCTGCACGCGTACGGTGTGCTCCAGGCGCGCCGCAAACCTGAACTGCTGAACCGCCGGATCAGCCTCGACCCGGCGAAGAACCCGGCCACCGACCCCTCCGCGGTGACTTACGACGACCGGCAGAGCCCCTACCACCTCAACCACTACCGGGAGCTGGAGCGCGTCACCGACGAGTGGCGGCGGCTCGCCGGGCGCGCCGAGCGGATCGGGGCGCTGCTCCCGGCCGAGCGGCAGGACGCGTACTTCCAGCTCGCGTTCTACCAGGTGAAGGCGACGGCGAACCTGTACGCGCTGCGCGAGGCGGAG
>NZ_JBSFVD010000085.1:0-5429 GCF_053592135.1 Streptomyces sp. NPDC002784
CGGCCTGTCGGCGCAGCGACTCCGCGTCGGTGGCGCTCAGCGGTACGACGACCGGGCCCCGTGTCCAGCGGCCGCCGCCGGGCTCCCGCGCGACGGGCGGTTCCTCCAGCACCAGGTGGGCGTTGGAGCCGCCGATGCCGAAGGAGCTGACCGCCGCGCGCCGCGGCCGGGCGGCGTCGCGTGGCCACGGCACGGGCTCCGGCCGCGGCGGGATGTGTTCCGTTCCCAGGCCGGGGCCCAGACTCAGCAGGCCCCTCGCGCCGGGGATCGCGCCGTTGAGCAGGACCAGTACCGCCTGGGCCAGGCCGGCCGCGCCCGCTGCGCCCTCCAGGTGGCCGACGGCGGCCTTGACCGAGCCGATCCACAGCGAGCCGTCCGGTCCGCCCAGCGGTTGGGGGCGGCCGCCGGGTGCGGGGCGCAGCAGATCGCGCAGCGCGTCGATCTCCAGGCCGTCCGCGCTGGTGCCAGGGGCATGCGCCTCCAGGTAGCCGATCGTGCGGGGGGACAGGCCGGCCTGGGTCAACGCCCGCCGCAGCAACCGGGGCTGGGAGTCCGCGTCGGTCCGGGTCAGGCCGCCCGAGCGCCCGTCGTGGTTGGTGGCTGAGCCGACGATCACCGCCATGACCGGGTCGCCGTCGCGCAGAGCGTCGTCCAGGCGTCGCAGGACGAAGCAGAGCGCGCCCTCGCCGCGTACGTAGCCATCGGCCTGCGGTGAGAACGGGCTGCACGAACCCGAGGGCGACAGCGCCCCCATGTAGGCCATGGCGGCGGGCATCCAGCCTGCGACGCAGACGTTCGACGCGCCGACCAGCGCGGTGTCGAAGTCGCCCGCGCGCAGTCCGGAGACAGCCGCCGCCACCGCGCTGAGACCGCTGGAGCAGGCGGTGTCGACGGTGATGCTGGGGCCTCGCAAGTCGTAGTGGTGGGAGAGCCGGTTGGCCAGGTAGGAGTGGATCGTGCCTACGGCCGAGTACCGGTCCAGCGTTCCCGTGATCAGCATGCGGTCGCGGAAGTCGCTGGTGGCGGAGCCGACGAAGACCCCGACCTCCTCGCCGCGCAGCGAGCTGGGCGCGATGCCCGCGCTCTCCAGCGCCTGCCAGCTCGTCTCCAGCAGCAGGCGCTGCTGGGGGTCCATCCACACCGCCATGCGGCGTCCGATGCCGAAGAAGTCCGCGTCGAACGCGTCGACGTCTTCGAGTACGGCGGCATGCAGGCCGGCCGGGCCGGCGACCTCGCGGTCGTACCCGGTGAGGCGGTCGGCCGGGACCTCGGTGATCATCTCGTCCCCGGCGCACAGCGTCCGCCACAGGTCGTCCGGCCCATCGCCGCCGGGTACGCGGCACGCCCTTCAAGGCGGACGCGGTCGCGTTGTACCAGTCGCGGCCGGGAGCGACGATCCGGCAGGTTGCCGCCGATCTGGGGATCAATCCGAGACCCTGCGCGACTGGGTCAGGGCGGCCGGAGCAAGCCGGCCGCCGCGCCGCCGCGAAGTGTATCGCCGGGGAGACGCGCTGGTGTACCGCTTCCAGTTCGTCGCCGACCACCAGCGTCGCTAGGGCGTGAAGCGGCTGTGCACCGTCTTGGGCATCGCCGTCCAGCTTCTACGGCACTTACGGCGTCCCAGGATCACCGCCGAGCGCCGCGAGGCCGGCTCTGACCTTGTCGTTCAACTTCAGGCGCTCGGTGGGGTCGTGGCAACGGTGACCTGAGCTGTCCAGGACCCGGGTTCCCGGGACGGATCTCAGGTCACATCGACGTCAGCTTCGTGGAAGTCGTGTGCGAGTCCCACCACCATGGCAGTCACGGCGGCCTGTGCCCCGGCTGGGTCACGGTGTTGGCCGCCATGTCGGCAAGGTGTCCGCAGAGCATCCCGCCTTCCTCGGTGAGAACAGCCTTCCGGCATCGCCAGCAGGACGATCCTTCTCGGCATGCCGAAGGGAGGCCGTCTCTCCGTCACGCGCTCTCGTCGCGCCATGGAGCTATCCAGCCTCGTGGGGTTCCTCGAGGTTCGTGCGGGCGAAAGTTCAGGCGCCGCAGCGGGGTTCGGTGCCGACCTTGTGTCGGCTGGCCGAGCGTATGCCTCACCGGAGGTGAGGACCCGCCCGACGGTGTGCCGGGGTGCCGATAGCTGGTTCATCGAACCTGGTGGCCGGCCCGGACCCGGGCGGGATGGTTTCGGTGCACCAGCCGGGAAGCCGGTCTTTGTGCGCAGGTTTCTGAACCTTCTACGGCCTTCCCGGACTGAGGGACCCCGCGGGCGCGGGGAGCATGGACCAAAGGCACCCGGCGCGCCCTACCGGTACGTCTCCCGCGAGGAAGACGGCTGTCGGCGCGGTCGGAGGTCCGGTCTCTTGCCGCCGGCCGTGAACGAAACAAGGGAGAGGCAGGTGTTCGAGCCGGACGGGGACGGTGAGGTCCTCTCGGTGGTTCGGGGCACGGGCCGGACTACGGCGGTGCACGTAGCCACGCAGCTGCCGGAACCGGGGCAATCGGAGACGGTGTCAGTCGGCACCCCGCCAATTCGTGACGCGGACACAGGGCAACTCTCTGGGCCGCTTGTGGGTCTCCCTATTGATCACGTTGTGATCGGAGCCACGAGGAGACCATCATCAACGCTGTACGCAAGACCCTCACCACCACGGCCGTCGTCGGTGCCGTTCTCGCGGGAGCCGCAGCCTGCGGAACTGTGGAGCAGTTGTCAGCCGGCCAGAAGCTCGACCGGGCCTTCGAGAAGCTCGGTGAGAAGAACACGCTCTCCTTCGAGTTCGACCTGGACACCGACGTCGCGTCGCTGAAGGCGCTGGACGACGCGTCCGACCCCGCGCCCGGCGACGAGATGCCCGACGAGGTCGCAGAGATGGTCAGCGACGTGAAGATCACCATGACCGTGCAGTCGAAGAAGCCGCTCAAGAAGTCCGGCGAGAAGGACCTCGTCGGCATGGCCATGAAGGTCAGCACACCGGGCGGCGACCTCGTCGAGTACCGGCTGATAGGCGATTACGTCTACCTGCGTGCCGACATGTACGCCCTGGGCGAGGCGACGGGCACTCCGCTGCCGGACACCGACGAATTGCCCCCGGAGGCGGCGGCGTTCCAGGACGTCATCGAGGGCAAGTGGGTGAAGTTCAACGCCGAGGAGATGCAGCAGGCGGCCGACGAGGGGCAGGAGGGCGAGCCGGCTCCCGCGCCGTCCCTGGACGCCAAGGAGCAGAAGAAGCTCATGAAAGCCCTCAGCAAGATCATGGCCCGGGAGGTGGAGTTCAAGACGGCCGACGGCGGCGACGGCACCGAGCACATCACCGCCACGGCTCCCTTCCGCACGCTGATGACTGAGCTGCTCAGTGAGATCGAGCCCCTGCTGAAGGACCTACCGCCGGGCACGCCGATCCCGACGGCCAAGGACATGAAGGACGCCCCCAACGCCAAGGTGACGGCGGACTTCACGCTCGTGAACGGCGAGTTGGCCCAGGTGGACCTGGACCTCGCCAAGCTGGCCGAGAACGCCAAGGTGAAGAAGCTCGGCCTGACCCTGAGGATGCGCGAGGGCACGAAGCCCACGGCTCCCGCCGGTGCGACGACGCTCGACATGGACGAGCTCATGACGGGCCTCCTCGGCGGGCCGATGATGGGCGATGCCGAGTTCGAGACGAGTGAACTCGCCGAGGAGGACGTTCCGCTGGACCAGCTCTGATCTCACCGACTGTGCGCGCATCTCGTACGCCCCCCACGCCGACTGCCTCGCGTGGAGGTCGGCGATCAGCGTCTGGCGACCGGACGGACACCACTCGCCGGTGTCCGCTCGGGCCGTGAAGCCAGTACCGCCGGGTACCCTCAGGCACATCGCCAGCGCAGCCCGACGGCCTGCCGCTCCACCTGTGGGAGTCTCGAAGTACACGCCCACACCAGCTGGACGAGGACCCGCCGTCTGACCGAGCCGTCCGCACACGACGGCGACCTGCGCCTGCTCGCCTACCAGCTGATGGACGCCGCCGGCCTGCAACACGGCCGCCTGACCGGACTCGCCCTCAAAGGCGAGGACCTCATCGACGCCGACAGGTCGCCCAGCACATCAGCCTCGGCGACGACCGCGAAGCACGCCTGGTCACCGAAACGGCCATCGACCACGTCCGCGCCGAGTTCGGCGCGGACGTCATCGGCCCGGCCGCAACCTTCCGCCGCGCCAGCTAACCCCCAAGCCCACAGAAGATGACGCTGACGAGAAAGGGCGATGCGGACGCCACCAGCACTGAGGCACAGCTGACAGAACACGGTATCGACCCGATCGCGCTGCCGTCGGCACCTGCTCAGCCCACTCGCCGCCAGTTTCGGGACCACAGCAGACGCGGAACTGACTGGTCTAGCGGGGCTACCGAGAGCTGCACCACAGCTCACCACCGCCGTGGACGGCCCGAACGGCCCGACTACGGAGACGGCCCGCCCTTGACTCGGCGGGGAGTCGGACGGGGCGTGACGGCTGGGGAGGCCGGGCCGAAGGCGTGGGGTCCGGGTTACAGCCCGATGGTGCCAGGGCCCGCGCCGCGCATGACGGCGTCCTTGACACTCTGCGGGTTGTCGACGGTGTAGTCGTAGTAGTCGGCCGGGTCCTCGACGCTTCCGCCGGTCACGGGTTCGCCGGTGTCGCCGACGAAGACGTTGTTGCGCTCGACGATCGCGCCGTCGGGGCCCGAGTAGCTGTTGGTCATGGGCTCCTCGACGTCCTCGAAGTAGTTGCCCTCGATGAAGCAGCCGGAGTCCGCGTTGCAGGCCGGGCCGGTGTCGCTGTTGTCGAAGAAGTAGTTGTTGTAGATGTGCACCGGGTCGCCGAAGCGGGTGCGCGGATTGCGCTGCGGGGTGCGGTCGTACCAGTTGTGGTGGTACGTCACCTTCAGTCGGCCGGTGTCCTGGGCGCCGTTGCTGTCGGAGTGGCCCAGCAGCATGTTCTTGGCGTGGTGGTGGGTGTGGTTCCAGGAGACCGTGATGTAGCTGGAGCCGCGCTTGATGTCGAGCAGTCCGTCGTACCCGGCGGACAGGTCGTTGTGGTCGATCCAGACGTGGTGGGAGAACATCTGGATGTTGATCGAGTCGTCGCTGGCGTCGCGGAACGTCAGGTTGCGCACGATCACGTTGTGCACGGCGTTCGCGGGCGGCGAGGTGACGGTGCTCACGGGGAGGCCGATGTTGAGGCCGCCGCCGGTGATCCCGGAGTTCGCGCCGACGCCGACGATCGTCTTGTCGGAGGTGACGTCGTACATCCCGTCGGGCAGGGTGATCATGCCGTTGACGCGGACGATCCTGGGCCCGGTCGTCTTGATGGCGGCGATCAGGGCGTCGGCGGTGGAGACGGTCACGGTGGGTCCGCCCGCGCCGCCGGTGGTGCCGTTCTGGCCCCAGGCGTTGACGCTCGCGAAGCCGGTGGGGGCCGACTCGGC
>NZ_JBSFVD010000086.1:0-5360 GCF_053592135.1 Streptomyces sp. NPDC002784
CAGTGGTCGGAGTAGCTGAAGTCGCCCACGGTCCAGGCACCGACGTCCTCGATCGCGACGCGGTACATTCCGCCGGTCTCCGGGATCCCCACCGTGCCCTGCAGGATCCGGGCGACATGGAAGTGCAGATGCGTAGGCGGCCCGTCCTGCTTCGGGGGTGTTTCGAAGACGGCGGAGAACTCGCCCAGGTGGGCGGAGTCCGTCAGAACCTCCGACACTCTCTGTCTCCACACGGATTCGGGAGCGAGGCGACCGGTGATGACAGCGCCACCGGTGACCACGGTCAGAGACATCTGATTGCTCTGCCCGGACTCCACACGGGCGGCGATGTCAACGATCAGCTCGTCAGGCTTCGGCATGGGGTCAGATTGTACGCACCGGCTGCACCCTGCGGCGCAGGCGGTGGGGCTACCGGGCGATATCGCCTTGATCACTCCCTGTCCCGACCACCGGCCGCACCCGCTGCTCCCGAGACATCAGGTGCGGGTGACCCGCCCGGTCGGGAAGAGAGATCACAGCCAATGGATCAACCCGTCCCACTCTCCGGGTACCGTCAAGGTATGAGCCATCCACATCCAGAGCTGAAAGCCGCACCGCCTCTTCCCGAAGGAAGGCTGCGGGTCATCGCCCTAGGCGGCCTGGGTGAGATCGGCCGCAACATGACCGTCTTCGAGTACGCCGGCAAGCTGCTCATCGTCGACTGCGGCGTGCTGTTCCCCGAGGAGACCCAGCCCGGCGTGGATGTGATCCTGCCGGACTTCACCTCGATCAGGGACCGGCTGGACGACATCGTGGCGGTGGTACTCACCCACGGGCACGAGGACCACATCGGCGGTGTGCCCTACCTTCTGCGCGAGCGGAGGGACATTCCCGTCGTCGGCTCCAAGCTGACGCTGGCGTTCCTGGAGGCCAAGCTCAAGGAACACGGCATCCGGCCGCGCCCGGTACGGGTGCGAGAGGGCGACCGGCGCAGCTTCGGGCCCTTCGACTGCGAGTTCGTGGCGGTCAACCACTCCATCCCGGACAGCCTCGCCGTCGCGATCCGTACCGGCGCCGGGATGGTGCTGCACACCGGCGACTTCAAGATGGACCAGTTCCCGCTCGACGAGCGCATCACCGATCTGCGCGCCTTCGCCCGCCTCGGTGAAGAGGGCGTGGACCTGTTCCTCACCGACTCCACCAACGCCGAAGTGCCCGGCTTCACCACCTCCGAGCGTGAGCTGAACCCGGCGATCGAGCAGGTGATGCGCACCGCGCCGCGCCGGGTCATCGTCTCCAGCTTCGCCAGCCATGTGCACCGCATCCAGCAGGTCCTGGACGCCGCCCACCAGCACGGCCGCAAGGTCGCCTTCGTGGGCCGCTCCATGGTCCGCAACATGGGCATCGCCCGTGACCTGGGCTATCTGAAGGTCCCGTCCGGTCTGGTCGTGAGCACCAAGGAGCTGGAGAAGCTACCGGACCACAAGATCACGCTGGTGTGCACCGGCTCCCAGGGCGAGCCGATGGCCGCGCTGTCACGGATGGCCAACCGCGACCACGTCATCCGCATCGGCAAGGGCGACACCGTCCTGCTCGCCAGCTCCCTCATCCCCGGCAACGAGAACGCCATCTACCGGGTGATCAACGGACTCACCCGGTGGGGCGCCCACGTGGTCCACAAGGGCAACGCCAAGGTGCACGTCTCCGGGCACGCCAGCGCCGGCGAACTCGTCTACTGCTACAACATCGTCAAACCCCGCAACGTCATGCCCGTGCACGGCGAATGGCGCCACCTGCGGGCCAACGGCGACCTCGCGATCCGTACCGGCGTCGATCCCGACCGGGTCGTCATCGCCGAGGACGGTGTCGTCGTCGACCTGGTCGACGGCCGCGCGTCCATTACCGGCAAGGTCCCCGCCGGCAACGTCTACGTGGACGGCATGGAAGTCGGCGGCGCCACCGAAGCCTCCCTCAAGGACCGCCTCACCCTCGCCTCCGAAGGCGTGGTCACGGTGGTGGCGATCGTCGACGCGGACACCGGCGCCCTCGCCGAGGCCCCGGACTTCCTGGCCCGCGGCTTCGTCCACGACGACGCCACCTTCGAGCCGGTCATTCCCGTCATCGAGAAGACCCTGGCCACCGCGGCCGAGGAAGGCGTCGGGGACGCGCACCAGCTCGAACAGCTCGTCGCCCGCGCCGTGGCGAACTGGGCGTTCCGCACCCACCGCCGCAAGCCGCTGATCATCCCCGTCATCATCGACGCCTGAGCCCAAGCCCGGCAGGCGTGCGAGGGCACTCGCCTGCCGGGCCGGCCCGTACGCACCAAACCGGTTGCACGGACCTTCCAAGATCGAAACGTCCAAGAGGGGTGCATTTGATGAGGGTTCAAGCAGGGACAGCCCGACAGGCGACGGCTGCCCTTCAGGAACCGCAAGACCTCATCGAACTAAGGAATCCCTCCTGTGGATCTTCCACGCATTTGGACCATTCGCGAAAGCAGCCACCGCGTCCACAACCCGATTACCGCTGACAAGCTCGCCGCACTGGGCCAGTCGCTCCATCTGGCGCCTGGCACGCGGGCGCTCGACCTCGCCAGCGGAACGGGCGAAATGCTGTGCACCTGGGCGCGTGACCACCGCGTCACGGGAACGGGGGTGGACATCAGCACAGTGTTCACCGAGAAGGCCCGCGCCCGTGCCGCTGAACTCGGAGTCGCCGACTGTCTCGACTTCGTTCACGGCGATGCCTCAGGTTACGTCGCGGACGAGCCGGTCGATCTCGCCTCGTGTGTCGGCGCCACCTGGATCGGGGGCGGCGTGGCCGGCACCGTCGAGCTGCTGGGCCGCAGCCTCCGCCCAGGCGGCCTCATGCTGATCGGCGAGCCGTACTGGCGTCAGGCACCGCCGACCCAGGAAGTCATCGAGGGCTGCCAGGCCGGCAGCAGAGCCGACTTTCGGATGCTGCCGGAGCTGATCGGGCACTTCGGCGACCTCGGGTACGACGTCGTGGAGATGGTGCTGGCCGATCAGGACAGCTGGGACCGGTATCAGGCGGCGCAGTGGTTCAACCTTCGCCGCTGGCTCGACCAGAACCCCGATGACGAGCTGGCCGCCGATGTACGGGCCGAACTCGCCACCGGGCCCGCCCGCTACGTGCAGTACACCCGCGAGTACCTCGGCTGGGGCGTCTTCGCGCTGATGAGGCGCTGACATTCTGGGCAGTGCGGGTCTGGGCAGCACATGCTGCCCGGACCCTCGCGTCTCAGACCGCGTCGCGGAGATCCCCACGACCTTCAGCAAGCGAAATCCTTGGTCAGCAGTCCGGAAAGGAGTTGCCCGGCAGAGGAAGGGCTACTAGCCTCGCGCCGGCGCGACAGACGCGTGATCTCGGGATGAGGAGGTTGATGAATATGGCTGCCGTTGGCCGTCATCAGCATGCCCTCATCCGGCCCGTGCGATAACAGAGCGCGGCCGGTCGTACCAACGACCAGGAGAGACACATGTCTTCCCCTTCTTCACACGTCCACGCCGAAGTGGTCACCAAGCGCCTCGTCCTGCGGCCCTGGACCACGCGCGAGGCCCTCGCGGTCCTCGACAACACCCGGTCCCCGCACTGGGCGGACGACTTTCCCGCCGAAGGTGATCGGGTGGTCGCGGGCCTCTTCGAGCAGTACCCCGACTGGCTCGGCCCCTACGGCCACCGTCTGGTCATCGAGCGCGACAGCGGCCTGGTGGTGGGTTCCATCGGCCTGTTCTGGCCGCCCAAGGAAGGGGTCCTTGAGATCGGCTACGGCATCGTAGTCTCCCGGCGTGGCCGAGGTTATGCCCCCGAGGCCACCAAGGCCCTCGCCGACTTCGCCCTCACCTTGCCACCTGTCCACACTGTGTCCGCCGACGTGGAACTGTCTAACCCGGCCTCAATTCGAGCACTGGAGAAGGCCGGCTTCTGCCGCTGGACGACCGGGGAGAACGTAGTCAAGTTCAGGATCTCGCGCTCAGGCGGCGAACTACGCTGATTGCGTGGGGTCCTGGAAGCAGTGCCCTCCAGGACCCCACCGCGGTCGCTGAATTGCCGGCGGGCGGCTGGGGGACTGACTAGGGGATGGCCTCGATGCGCTTCATATGCTCCTCGCCCCACTCCCCGAGCGGTGCGAGTGCCGTGTTGAGGGAGCTGCCGAACTCGGTCAGCGAGTACTCCACCTTGGGCGGGACCTGGTGGTAGACCTCGCGGTGCACCAGGCCACTTGCCTCCATCTCCCGGAGTTGAAGAATCAGCATTCTTTCGCTGATACCGGGCACCGCCCGCCTCAACTCTCCGAAACGCAAAGGCCCGTCCTCGCCCAGCGAAAACAGGATTAGCCCCTTCCATTTACCGCCCATGACGGCGATGGCGGCGTCGAGCCCGCAGAGGTAGGTCCGCTTGGTCATCAGCACTCCTACTGACAAAAGTGTGGGTACCGAACAGAATTGTAGGTACTTGATCAAATGTATGTGGGACTTCCAGAATGGAATCGGGAGCCACGCCGGACGCGCTGATCGGCGATTGCGTGGCTGCTCAACCATTCGACTGCTGACTGGAGTGACGCATGACCAGGGAAGCCCCCGTACCCGTGACCGTCCTCGGGCTGGGATCGATGGGCCGGGCCTTGGCCGGCGCGTTCGCCGACGCGGGGCACCCGACAACGGTGTGGAACCGCACGCCGGCCAAGGCCGCACCGTTGGTGGCCAAGGGTGCCGTCCATGCCAGGGTGGTCAAGGCCGCGGTCGAGGCGAGCCCGCTGATCGTCACATGCCTGACCACCTTCGAAGACACTAGCTCGGTCCTGGAGCCGGCTGCGGCGGCGCTGTCCGGGCGTGCCCTTGTCACGTTGAACAGTGGTTCGCCCGCCGGCGCACGCTCCATGGCCGCCTGGGCGACCGCCCGTGGAGCCCGGTTTCTGGCCGGAGCGGTCAAGAACGTGCCGGAGGCCGTGGGAGCGCCGGACACGCTGTTGTACTACAGCGGAGACAAGACAGTGTTCGACGAGCACGAGCCGACGCTGACGGTACTGGGCGGCGACACCGTCCATCTCGGAGATGAGGCCGACCTCGCCGCCCTGTACGAGATGGCCGTGGGCGCCATGCTGCTGCCCGCGCTCGTCGGCTTCTTCCAGGGGGCCGCGGCCGTTCAGGCTCGTGGACTGGAGGCGAGCAGCATGGTGCGGTTCGCCGGGAAGTGGCTGGACATGATCAAGTCTCTGCTGCCGGTCTACGCCACAGAAATCGACAGAGGCGATTACACCGATGCCGCTTCCTCCGTGAACCTGTTCCTCGCGGGCGCGGGCCATGACATGGAACTGGCCAGGGAGACGAACGTCGACGTGGCCTGGCTCGCTCCACTGC
>NZ_JBSFVD010000087.1:0-5355 GCF_053592135.1 Streptomyces sp. NPDC002784
GGCAGGGCCTCGACGTCGAGCTTGCCGTTGGCGGTCAGCGGCAGCGCGTCCACCGGGACGCAGGCGGCCGGGACCATGTGCTCGGGCAGGTGCGCGGCGGCATGGGCGCGCAGTTCGGCGGGGCCGGCCGGTGCGTCGCCGGAGGGGACGGTGTAGGCGACGAGGTGCAGGGCGCCGTTGTCGGCGCGGCGGGGGACGACGGCGGCGCGGGTGACGCCGGGGTGGGCGGTGAGGACGGCCTCGATCTCGCCGGGTTCGACGCGGAAGCCGCGGAGCTGGATCTGCGCGTCAGCGCGGCCGAGGTAGTCGAGGGTGCCGTCGGGGCGGCGCCGGGCCAGGTCGCCCGAGCGGTACATGCGGGTGCCGGGCGGGCCGTAGGGGTCGTCGAGGAAGCGGTCGGCGGTCAGGTCGGGCCGGTTCAGGTATCCGGTGGCGACGCCGGGGCCGGAGACGTACATCTCGCCGGTCGCGCCGGGCGGCACCGGGCGTCCCCCGGCGTCGAGGAGGTGGACGCGCAGGTCGGCGAGGGGGGTGCCGATCACGCTGCCGCGGCGCGGGTCGTCGAGGTCGGCGCCGGTGAGGCGGTGGTGGGTGACGTGCACGGTGGTCTCGGTGATGCCGTACATGTTCACCAGCGCGGGGCGGTCCAGGCCGTGCCGGTCGGCCCAGGGGCGCAGCCGCGCCGGGCGCAGGGCCTCGCCGCCGAAGACGACGTACCGCAACTTCCCGGCGCCGCCGCCGCGTTCGAGGTCGGCGTCGATGAGCTGCTCGAACGCGGAGGGCGTCTGGTTGAGGACGGTCACGCCCTCGCGGTGCAGCAGCTCCAGGAACTCCCGGGGGGAGCGGCTGACGGCGTACGGGACGACGACGACCCGGCCGCCGTGCAGCAGGGCGCCCCAGATCTCCCAGACGGAGAAGTCGAAGGCGTAGGAGTGGAACAGCGTCCACACGTCGTCGGCGCGGAAGTCGAAGTGCTCGGCCGCGGCGGCGAGGAGGCGGACGACGTTGGACTGTGGGACGGGCACGCCCTTGGGGCGGCCGGTGGAGCCGGACGTGTGGATGATGTAAGCGGTGTCGGACGGGCTCACCGGCCCGTGCCGGTCGGCGTCGGTGAGGTCGGCGGCGGAGCGGCGGGCCAGGTCCGCGGCGACCTCCTCGTCGTCCAGGCGGACGACGGGCAGCGCGTCCCCGGCGAGGTGGGCGTGGGCGCCCTCGGTGACGAGGACGACGGGGGCGGCGTCCTCGACGACCAGCCGCAGCCGTCCGGCCGGGTGGCCGGGGTCGAGGGGCAGGTAGGCCGCGCCGGTCTTGAGGACGGCCAGCAGGGCGGGCAGCAGCCGCGTCCCGCGTTCCAGGGCGAGGGCCACCACCCGGCCCGGCCCGGCGCCGTGGTCGGTCAGCAGCCGGGCCAGACGGTTGGCCTCGGCGTTGAGCGCGGCGTACGTGAGCCGTTCGTCCCCGCAGGTGACGGCGGTCCGCTCGGGCCCGGCCGCCACCCGCTCCTCGAACAGCTCGGTGAGGGTCCGCTCGGCCGGATACGTGCGTACGGGGGTGTCGCGGGGGTGCTCGCCCGGCAGCAGCACGTCCAGGTCGCCCAGCGGGGTCGTCGGGTCGGCCTCGGCCAGGCGGCGCAGCACCGTGAGGAACCGGTCCCGGTGCAGGGCGAGTTCGTCCTCCCCGTACAGGGCGGGGTTGGCGTCGAAGGCCAGCCACAGTCCCCCGGAGGAGGTGCCGGGCCGCACCGAGATCTGCAGGTCGTCGACGGCTCCGCCGGACAGGTGGTGCCAGGTGGTGGGGTGCCCGCCGAACACCGGGGACTCGTCGAACGGGACGATGTTGAGCACCGGCCCGTACAGCCGGCGTCCGGTGCCCAGCAGGCCCAGGTCGCGGCGGAGGAACTCGGCCCGGTAGCGCTGGTGGCGGCGCAGCGCCTTCAGTTCGTCCGCGACGGTTGCCGCCAGCTCCGCGAGGGGCGTGTCCGGGGCGGCGGCCACGCGCAGCGGGAGGACGTCGGAGGCGGTGCCGGGGGTGCGCAGGGCGGCGCTGCCGAGGCGGCTCATGGTGGCGAGGCCGAGCACCAGGTCGCGGGCGCCGGTCATCCGGTGCAGATAGGCGGTGGTGGCGGCGGCCAGCAGGTCGGTGCGCCGGACGCCGAGACGGGCCGCGGCGGCGTCGAGGGCGCCGGTCTCGGCGGGCGTCAGCTCGGCCGTGCGGCGCAGGAAGGGCGCGGTGGGGGCGGCCGTGCGGGAGGTGAGCCGGGCGGGCTCGGGCAGGCCGGACAGGCGCCGCGCCCAGTGGTCGCGGTCGCGGGCGTACGCGTCGGAGGCGCGGTAGGCCGTCTCCTCCTCCTGGAGGCGGCTCACCGGCGCGAATCCGGCGGGGTCCGGCTCGCGTCCCTCGGCCAGCGCGTTGTACGTGTCGGCCAGGCGCCGTCCGAGGAGCTTGTAGCTGTAGCCGTCGAGCAGGAGGTGATGGGCCCTCAGCAGCCAGAGGTGGCGGTCGGGGGCGAGGGTCAGCAGGGTGTGCGCGAACAGCGGGCCCTTCTCCAGGTCCACGGGCGTCGCGAGGTCGGCGCGGACGTGCGCCCACGCGGCGGCCTCGGGGTCCTCGGCGCCGCTGACGTCCGCCCGGTGCAGGGGCCAGTCGCCGGCGTCCGCGGCGGGGTGGCAGCGGGGCCCGTCGTCGGTGTCGGCGAACCGCAGGGCGAAGGTGTCGGCCTCACCGACGACGCGCCGCAGCGCGGTCTGGAACAGGCCGGTGTCGAGGGGGCCGTGGATCTCCACCGCCTCCGCCGTGTTGTACGCGGCGCTGTCCGGTGCGAGCCGTCCGGCGTACCAGAGGCCCTCCTGGGCTCCGGACAGCGGTCGACGTTCGTCCTCCTGGAGTGACATAGCACAACCCTCACGTGGCAAGCCGTAATGTCCCGGACGGCGAAGACCCGGCCGGATCGGACGGGTGCGGCCACCGCTCCGTGCCGCCCGCGCGTGTCGGTACGCGCCGGGCGGGCCCACGGGTCAAAGGGCAGGTCGCACGCCGGGGGCGGGGCGATCACGTCACCCGGCCTCGGTCTTCCGGCACAGCACGGTGGGCCACCGCAACGGGCCGGGTCAAGCGGCACCCGGCTCTCCGGACGCAATTCAGGGGTTTCCCTGAAGAATGCGATGGCGGGGAGTGCGCGGCGCCGCTCCCCCTTCCCGGCCGCCAACTTCTAGGGAAATCACGCGACTTACCCTCACGCCGGGCTCCGCACTGGATTCGGCCGCGTTCCGCCGTGCACTCTCAAAAGGCCCCCGCCCCCGCGGACAGCCGCGGCGGCACACCGATTCCCGGGCCGTGGGACCCCCGCGACGAACGACGGAAAGAAGGCTGACGGCATGCACCGTGCGCTGTGTCCGGTCGAGACGCTCTACGTGGGCCAGAGAAGCAGGGCCGTGCTCTCCTGCGAGCTGCGCGGCCCCGTGGACGCCGCCGCGCTGTCGGCCGCCTACGACGCCATGACCGAGGCCCACCCGGGGCTGCGGTCACGCATCGCGCAGGACGGCACGGGCCACGTCCTGCGCCTCCTGGACGAGGACGAACGGCCCCGTCTGACCACCCGGTCCGGCGACCGGGAGGAGGCCTACGCGACGGAGCTGAACAGGCCCCTGCCGGTCGGGGGCCCGCTGAGCCGGGCCGTCCTGGTCAGCGCGCCGGACGGTGAGAGCCACCTGTTCGTCCTGGTGATCGACCACACCGTCACGGACGGCCACAGCAGCATCGCCCTGCACAACGCGCTGTGGGACCGCTACCGGGCGCTGGTCGACGGGGAACCCGCCGCCGAACCCGCCGCCTCCGGGCCGCGCTGGCCCGAGCCCGTCAGCCGGCTGCTGCCCCCGGCCGACGAGTCCGACACGGCGAAGTACCTCGACGGCCGCCTGGAGGACGTACGGCGGCACCCCGTCGAACTGGTGCCGTACGACGCCGCCACCGGCCACGGGACCGGCCCGCAGGGACGCATCGAGGTGCACCGGCTGACCCTGGACGCGGACCTCACCGCGCGGCTGCGCCGGACGGCACGCGACGCGGGCGTCTCCGTGCACGCGCTGATCGCCGCGGCCCTGCTGGCCGCGGCCCGGCGGCGCCTGGACGGCGACGGCCCCCGCACCCTCGGCTGCCTCTCCCCCGTCGACCTGCGCTCCCGGCTGACCCCGCCGGTCCCCGCCGCCGCCATGGTCCCCGCGGTCACCACCCACCTCCAGACCCTGGACGTGGCCGGGGACTCCGAGCCGCTGGAGCTGGCCCGTACCGTGCACGGCCGCCTGGCCGACTTCCTCGCCCGCGGCGACCAGTTCCACGAGATGCGCATCACCCCGGAGATCCCTCGCACCCCCACGCTGCAACTGGCCACGGTGATCGCCACCAACATGGGCGTCGTGCCCGGCCCGCGGCTGCCGGACGGGCTGCGCGCGGTCGACGTGCGCCTGGTGCCTGCCCGCGAGCAGTACTTCCCGCAGGCGGGACGCAGCCCCGTCATGGCGTGCGTCGTCTCCTTCGAGGGCCGCCTCTCCATCGAGTTCCCGCACTCCACGGCCTGCTTCAGCCCGGCCTTCATGCGGGCGTTCCGCGACGACGTACGCGCCGGCCTCCTCCGCTTCGCGACGGCGGCGGAGCCCGGGCCCGCCGACGCCGTCACGGCCTGAACACCTCCCCCCGCTCACGCTCCCCCGCCCGCCCGGCTGCCGTAAGGAGTCTCAGCCCGACATGTCCACCGTCAGCGAACTCCCCTCCCCCCTGACGCTGCTCCCCCGAGCCCAGGCGGGCGACGAGCACGCGATGAACCACCTGCTGACCGGCATCACCCCCTACGTCGCCCGGATCTGCCGGTCCATCACCCACGACGACGGCGCCGACGCCACGCAGGAGGCGCTGCTCGCCATCTACCGCGGCCTGCGCTCCCTGCGCGAACCGGCGGCGTTCTACGGCTGGGTGCGCTCGGTGACGGTCCGTGAGGCCGTCCGCACCGCCAAGCGCTACGGCGAGGAGCACAGCTGCTCCGAGCTGGAGTCGCGGCAGGAGGACAACCCCCTGGACGCGGTGCACATCACCGATGTGCTGGAGCGGCTGTCCCAGGCGCACCGGCAGGTCCTCACCCTGCGGGCCTATGGGCTCAACGAGGAGGAGATGGCCGAGGTGCTCGCGCTGCCCCTGGGCACCGTCCGCTCTCGTCTCTTCCGCGCCCGCCGCCGCTTCCAGGAGGCGTGGCAGCCCTCGGCGGCGTGAGACGCACGCCGGCGGCCGAGGCGGTGTTCGTGTCACCGCCACGGCCGCCGTCCGGGCGCCGGATGGGGCCGGGTCGTGCTTTAGTGCGACCGCCCG
>NZ_JBSFVD010000088.1:0-5295 GCF_053592135.1 Streptomyces sp. NPDC002784
CCCGGTGCCCGTCCTGGAGCCGACCGAGCACTCCTTGTCCGGCTGGGTGGACCTGGTGACCCGGGGGACCGGCGACTGGGTGGAGATGTCCGGCGCGCGGCTGCTCGCGGGAGCAGCGCTGGCCGCCGGCGTCGTCGCGACCGCCACGTACCCGCCGGGCGGGGCGCTCGGTGACGCGAGCTGGGCGTGGAACACCGTGGGCTGGTTCGGCGTCCTGCTGTTGATGCAGCGCCCGCTGTGGGAGCTGATCACCCTGCTGGTGGCCAACGCGGCTGTCACGGTGGGCTTCCTGGCCGCCGACGGCGCGCTCGACCATGTCACCGTCTCCCGTCTGCTGGCCGCGCTCTACACCACCGCCGGTATCCAGCTGACGTTCGCGTATCTGGCCCGGCTCCTCAACAGCGGTGCCCGGGAGGCCACCGAGGCCGCCGCGGCACACGCGGAGCACCTCGCCCGCGCCACTGCCGACGAGGCCGTGCACGCCGAGCGCCGGCGCCGCTACGAGCATCTGCACGCGAGAGTGGAACCGCTGCTGCGTGGTCTGGCAGAACGCTGGCTGGACCCGGGGGATGACGTCGTACGCCGGCGCGCCGCCGTGGAGGCGGCACGCCTGCGCAGGCTGTTCGCGGAGACGGACGACACCCCGCACCCGCTCCTGCATGAACTTCGTTCCTGTGCCGACATCGCCGAGCGGCGCGGCGTACGCGTCACCCTGCTCAGCTACGGAGACCTGCCCGAGCTGCCGGCATCCGTCCGCCGGGAACTCGCCGAAGGGGCCCTGCTGGTGCTGGCCGCCACGGCCACCGAGGCGCGGATCACCCTGCTGGCGACCCCGGAAGAGGTGGCGGTGAGTGTGGTCGCCGACGCCCCGCCACAGACGGTCGTGGAACCGCCGGGCCCGCTCGCCGTGTCCTTCCTCTACGACCAGGAGGGGGACCAGTTGTGGTGGGAGACCCGATACCCGGTGCGGCCGGCTCGCTGACCGTCGCCATCACCGACGATCATCCGGTCGTCATCGAAGGCATTCAGACGTGGCTGTCCGAGGAGCCGCGGATCTCGGTGGTGTACACCGGCGAAACCCCCGATGTGCCGCCCGGCATCGCGGATGTCCTCATCCTCGACCTGAATCTGCACGGCACACTCGCCATCGACGCTGTCGCCTCACTGGCTGCGGCGGGCCAGCGGGTCATCGCCTTCTCGCAGTTCACCGAGCAGCGCGTGGTACTCGAATCGCTGGAGGTCGGGGCATGCGAGTTCGTCGCGAAGAACGAGGGGCGGGTGCACCTGGTGAACACGGTGCTGGCGGCGGCGGGAGACAGGCCGTACGTCACACCGACGGCCGCGGGTGTCCTGGCAGGTGATCGCGGCGCGAACCGGCCCCAGCTGTCCTCGCAGGAACGCACCGCGCTGCTGTGGTGGTTCCAGTCCATGTCCAAGGCATCGGTCGCCCGGCGCATGGGCGTATCGGTCCACACCGTGGACGTGTACATCCGCCGGGCGAGAGTCAAGTACGCGCAGGTCGGCAGACACGCACCGACAAAGGCCGACATACTGGCCCGCGCGATCGAGGACGGCCTGGTGAAGCCCGACGACATCACAGGCTACGAGTCAGCCGCGGCCGGCGAGGGCTGACTGCCGCGGTACCGCAGCTCGCGGAACCCAGCGCCTTCGCCCACGAGGGCTTTGACCACCCGCACGGGTCCCCGGACCGCCTGGTCAAGGAAGTCCTGATGATATTTTCCAGTCAGCTGGCTTGATCACGCAGGAACTGGGCATGCGAGACCTGTGTCCTCCATGCCTTCCGACCTGCTCGCGCAGGTCCGGCATGCCTTGCTCCAGGCAGGGTTCCACCTGGTCGCGGAAGACGCGGAAGACGGCCGCCCCGGGCTTTCGGTGTCAGAGACCCCAGCCGGCGTGCTGGTGAAATGGACGGCCTCAGACGGGTTCACCGCACTGGCGAAAGATCAGCCGGGCGCCTCCTGCGGCAGCATGCAGGCGATGGTCCAGGCCGCGGTATCGGGCCTGCTTCTCCAGCTGGGACACACCGTCACGGAATCGCCCGACGGTGTTGGCCTGCTCATCCTGGCCGACCGATCGGGCCATGTGCCGCACCTCCTCGGCATCGTGACCTGAACGCTGAGCGCCAACTCGCACCATCCTGCGCCTGCAGCCGCGTGCGGTGCGGCTGCGCCGGGGCGGCCCGGGGCGTCGAACCGGTGACCGTACCAATCGCAGCCTCGGTGATGGCCCTCCGGCGGCTCTTGTCCGCTTATGCGAGGTTCTTCTCCAGGGCTGTGATGTAGGCGTTGATGAGGTGGTCCCGTACCCCGTCGCCGGCCGGGGCCAGGACGTCGGCACTCAGGCCCCTGGCCCGGTCGGTGAGCGAGCCGAGCAGAGGCATGCTCTCGTGCAGCTTTCCGCGTGAATCGATGTAGCGCAGGGCGTCGACGTGGGTGAAGACGGGCTCCGGCGGCATCTGGGGCACGATGTCGTTGTTGTTCACGAAGCGGTACATGCGGTTGCGGAAGCCCTTGTTGTAGGCGGCGGCCAGGAGCCGGTCGCAGGTGCGGGGCTGGCCGTACGTGTACACGCCGTCCGCGGCCAGGCGGGGCTCTTCGAGATACATGCGGGCGCCGGCCAGCATGGCCAGGGCTCCGCCGAGGCTGTGCCCGGTGAACCACACACTCTGACCGTTGGTGCGGTATTCAGCGAGGGTGTCCTTGACCGCCGGGTAGATCGACTCCAGGGCCTCGGCGAAGCCGTGGTGGACGAACCCGGTACCGCCGGGGCCCGGGCGGGGCGGTGTGGTGGCGTCCGAGAGCCAGTCCTTGATCTGGACCGGTTCCGTGCCCCGGAACGCGGTGATGATCATGTTGTCGCTCACCGCGGTGTACGCCTGCGTGTCCTGCAGAGGAAAGGGCGGGCTGAACCGGGTCTGGTGATGCCGGACCCGGTCGAATCCCCACGCGTGCGCCTGCTTCTCGATCGTGGCTTCGTCCGTGTAGGCGAGATCGGATGCCTTGGCCAGCCAGTAGGCATGGGCCAGGCTGTAGCTGGTCGCCCGGTGGTCGATGGTCGTCGGCACGCTCATGCGCAGTTCTCCTCGCCTCAGGTCACCTGGAGCGCCCTCCCGTCCGGCTGGGGGCGCTTTCGCTGCCTTCATACAGGCGGAGATCAAAGTGGCTGGCGACCCGCGCCCGGACTCTCACTCGAACGCCTTTGCAGCCGCGTCCAGACCTGGGCGGCACAGGGTTGGCGACTGCCACGCGGAAGGCGGGAGGTCAGTTCGGCGGCCGTCCGCGGGTGGCGTGGCGTGCTCATGGCCGGCTGCGGGGGGTAGAACTGGCGCCCGGTGCCGGTAGGCGCCAATGGGTCCGTCGCTCCTGGTTGAGCGCGGGGTGGGGCTGGTACTGCTTGTGGTGCCAGATGGGGTGGTCGACCGGGGTGTCGTGGAGGAACCAGGCGACCATGAGCCGGCTGAGGGTCTGTGTGATCAGGCAGCCCAGGATGCGGTCCAGCCGGGCCAGCGGTCCGACGGCGGCGACGGTGGCGGCCATACGGTGGTGCGTGCGCCGCGGTGCGACGGGCAGGGGCAGCATCCAGCCGATCACGTGGACGCCGTACCGGTTGAATCACCCGCCATCGCCCGCGCTCTGGGTTCCCGAGGCTGCACGTCAGCGCGCTGGATGCGGCAGCCGCAGCGAGGCAACCGACATGCGGATCCTGGGACAGGGCGAAGAGCACCTGCGTCGCTGCTGGGAACGACTTGCTCTGGTGTACTCCGATCCGGCCGCCCTTGAGTGTGCGTTCCGCCGGTTGCCCCTGGGGCGGGTCAGCTGCTGTGGGCGGGCGGAGGTCACGCGCGGGCGGTGCTGATGCGGGCTCGCCGCAGTGGCGCTCCTGCTCGGTGGAGGCTGGCGAGTGCCTGCTGGTAGGAGGCGATCAGTCCGGTTTCCAGGTAGTCGACTCCCAGGTCCTGGCAGTAGCGGCGGACGATGGGCCGGGCCTTGCGCAGGTGGGGGCTGGGCATGCTGGGGAACAGGTGGTGTTCGATCTGGTGGTTCAGGCCGCCCAGGGCGAGGTCGGTGAGCCTGCTGCCGCGTACGTTGCGTGCGGTGAGGACCTGGCGGCGCAGGAAGTCGGGGCGGTCGTTACCGGTGAGGATCGGCATGCCCTTGTGGTTGGGGGCGAAGAGGCAGCCGAGGTAGAGGCCGAACAGGCCCTGGTTGACGGCCAGGAACGCGATCGCCATGCCTGGCGGGAGGACGAGGAACAGCGCGGTCAGGTAGGCCGCGATGTGCCCGTAGAGCAGCACGCCGTCCATGGCTCGGTTCTTCAGGGCGCGGTTGCTCAGCGCCCGCGCGCTGGAGACGTGAAGGTTGATCCCTTCGAGCAGGAGCAGGGGGAAGAAGAGGAACGCCTGCCAGCGGCCGATGAGTCTGGGCAGTCCGGTTGCCACGCGGGCCTGAGCCTCGGACCACACGAGCAGGTCGGGGGCGATGTCGGGGTCGAGATCCTCGTGGTTGGGGTTGGCGTGGTGGCGGGTGTGTTTGTCCTGCCACCATCCATAGCCCATTCCGATCGCGGCCCCCGCGATGCGGCCGGACGTCTCGCTGGGCCGGCGTCGGCGGAAGACCTGGCGGTGGGCGACGTCGTGGGCGAGCAGAGCCACCTGTCCGAACATCACGGCCAGGAACGCGGCGACCGCAAGCGTCCACCAGCTGGCGCCGATGAGGACGAACGCGCTCCAGCCGCCGGCGTAGGCGACGGCCACGGTGATGGACCGGACGGTGTAGTAGCCGGGGCGCCGATTCATCAGGCCCGCCTCGGCGATCTTCTTGGACAGGCGGGCGAAATCGCTGCCGCCCACGGGGGGGGGGCGGGCGACGGGGTGGGGTATGCGTGGTCATGCTGTTGCTGTGTCCTTCCCGGCTGATGGGCCGCGGCCGGCCGGGCGGTGTGCCGGATTCGGGCGGCGGCAAGTCGAGTACCCGCATTCCTCGTGGGCACGGCAGCCGGGGCGCTCGTCAGAGTTTGCGGGTGTCGCGGGGCTCGACGTAGGGCCCGGTGGCGGGTGGATGGCCGCTGTCGATGGCCCGGGCGCGTCCTCTGGGTAGGTCGGTTTCGGCTTCCTCGTCGGCGGAGTCGAGCCTCTGTCCAGGCGGCAGGTCTCGTCGTGATCTGTGCGGTGGCGGGGGATGGCCCGCCCCTTCCGAGCGGTGGGGGGGGGGGGCCAGGGGGCGGCGGCGGGGGGAGCGGCCGAGGGGGTGGGCCGGAGGCGGGGGGGGGGGGGGC
>NZ_JBSFVD010000089.1:0-5226 GCF_053592135.1 Streptomyces sp. NPDC002784
CCCCGATCATCCAGTGGCAGCGCGACCGGGGCGGCCCGGTCGACGCCTTCCACCAGTCCGTGCTGGTACGCGTCCCCGCGGCACTGGACCTCCCCTTCGTCACCGGGCTCGTCCAGTCCCTGCTCGACCGGCACGACTCACTCCGCATCCGCCTCGGGCGCACACCGGAGTGGACACTCGAAGTCCTGCCCCGCGGGACCGTACGGGGCAGCGAGCACGTCCGGCGCATCGACGTCCGAGACCTCGGCGCCGACCAGCGCGAGGCCGCCGTGACCCGGGCCGCCGAGGCGGCCGCGGGGCGCCTGGCACCCGGGCACGGGCACATGCTCGAAGCCGTCTGGTTCGACGCCGGGGACACCCGGACCGGCCACCTCCTCCTCGTCGTCAACCACCTCGTCGTGGACGGGGTCTCCTGGCGCGTCCTGCTGCACGACCTGCGGGCCCTGGCCACCGGCGCCCCCCTCGACGAGCCCACCGGCATCTCCTACGCCCGATGGGGCGCCCTGCTCCAGGAGCAGGCCGCCCGGCGGACCGCCGAACTCCCCCTGTGGACCGGCGCCGCCCGAGACGCCGACGACGTCCTGCGCTCCGCCGCGCTCGACCCGGCACTGGACGTGATGCGCAGCCGCACCACCGTCACCAGGGTCCTGCCCGCCGGCCCCACGGCCGCCGTGCTCACCAAGGCCCCCGCCGCGCTTGGCACCGGCGTCAACTCGGTGCTGCTCAGCACCCTCGGCCGGGCCCTACGCACCTGGCGCGCGGCGCACTTCGGCGACGACCCGGCGACGGTGGCCGAAGCCCCCTTCCTGATCGACGTCGAGGGCCACGGCCGAGAGGAGATCGCCGAGGACCTCGACCTGTCGCACACGGTCGGCTGGTTCACCAGCCTCTTCCCCGTGCGGCTGGAGCCGGACGACACCCCCGGCGCCGTACAGCGCAGGCTCGACGCGATGCCCGACAAGGGCCTCGGCTTCGGCATCCTGCGCCATCTCCACCCCGAGGCCGCGCCCGCCCTCGCGCGGCTGCCCCGCCGCCAGGTCATCTTCAACTACCTGGGCCGCTTCGAGCGTTCGCCCGACGCGGACTGGACGCTGGCCGCCGACGCCCCCGCCCTCGCGGGAGGCGGCGACGCGGAGATGCCGCTCACGCACCTGCTGGAGGTGTCCGCCGCGGCGCTCGACGGCAGCGCCGGACCCGAACTCCATGTGACCTGGACCTTCCCGTGCCGCCTGCTGACCCGGGAACAAGGGGAAGAGCTCGCCGACACGTGGTTCGCCGCCCTGCGAGACCTGGAGGAGACGGCATGAGCGGGCACTCCGCCACCGGCACCCCGGACGCGCTCCCCCTGGCGCCGCTCCAGCGCGGCCTGTACTTCCACACCGCGTACGACGCGGACGGGCAGGACATCTACACCACCCAGCTCACCCTCGAAGTCGACGGAGAACTCGACGCCGTACGACTGCGCGAGGCCTGCCGTGCGCTGCAGCGCCGTCACGACGGACTGCGCGCCGGGTTCCGCACGGCACCGTCCGGGGAGCCGGTGCAGTTCATCAGCCCCGATCCGCCCCTGGACTGGCGGCTGTCCGACCTGACCGCACTGCCGCCGGACGCGAGGACCGACGCGGCCGCGGACGCCGTCCGCCAGGAGCGCGCCCGGCGCTTCGACCTCGCCCGCCCGCCCCTGATCCGCTTCCTGCTGCTCCGCCTCGACGACCGCCGCTGGCGCCTCGCGCTGACGAGCCATCACCTGGTCCTCGACGGCTGGTCCACCTCCCTCGTCGTCGACGAACTGTGGCGGCTGTACGGGCGGGGAGAGTCCGCCTCCGAGCAACTGCCGCCGGCGCCCTCCTACACTTCCTACCTGGACTGGCTCGCCGACACCGGGCTCGACGAGGCGCGGGAGGCGTGGCGCGTCGAGCTGGCGGGCATCGACGGGCCGACCTTGGTCGCGCCGGAGGCGGCGGGACGGGCCGTGACGGTCCCGGAGCGTGTCCTGCGCACCCTGACCCCTGCCACGTCCGCCGCCCTCACCGGCGTCGCCCGCGACTGCGGCGTCACCCTCAACACCGTGGTGCTGGTGGCCTGGGGCCTCGTCCTGCGCCGGATGACCGGCCGGGACGACGTGCTGTTCGGCATGACCGTCTCCGGCCGGGCGGCGGACGTGGAAGGCGTGGAGAGCCTCGTCGGACTGCTCGTGAACACCCTGCCCGCCAGAGTCGTCGTACGCGCCGGGGAGTCGCTGCCGGAGCTGCTGGAACGCGTCCAGGACGATCAGATCGAACTCTTCGAGCACCATCACCTCGGACTCTCCGAGATCCACCAACTCACCGGCCACCAGGCACTGTTCGACACCACCACGGCCTTCGAGAACTATCCGGCGGGCGGCGGGGGCCATGACGCGGCACTCGACGCCGGCGTGCGCTGCACCGTCGCGGACGGATTCGACGCCACCCACTACCCGCTGTCCGTCGTCTGCACACCCGGCGAAACCCTCGGCGTGCGGCTGGAGTTCCAGCCCGCCCACTTCACCCGCGACCGGGCCGAGCGGATCGCGGACTGGTTCGCTCGACTCCTCACGCTGATCGCACACGACCCGCACCGTGACGCCGACGACCTCGCCGACGAGGCGTTCCTCCCCGAGGAGGAGCGTCGCAGGCTCCTCGTCGAGTGGAACGACACCGCCGCCCCCGTCCCCGCGACCGCACTGCCCGCCCTGATCGAGGCCCAGGCCGACCGGAACCCGCGCGCCCCGGCGGTCATCCACGCGGGACGCACGACGACGTACGCCGAACTCGACTCTGCGGCCAACCAGTTGGCGCGCCTCCTGCTCGACGCGGGGGCGGGCCCCGAGACGACCGTCGCGCTGCTCCTGCCGCGCACCCCTGACGCCCTGGTCGCCCTGTTCGCCGTACTCAAGACCGGGGCCGCCTATCTGCCCCTCGACCCCCGCCAGCCCGCCGACCGGCTGGCCCGGCTGCTCGACGAGGCGCGGCCCCGCCTCGTCGTGACCTCCGACGCCGAACGGTCCCTGCTGCCGCCCGGCGCCTCCCTGATCGTCGTCGACGACCCGGCCACCGCCCGCGACCTCGCGGCACGCGACCGGTCCCGGATCGCGGACCGTGAGCGAGGCGGGCCGATCCTCCCGCAGCATGCCGCCTACGTCATCCACACCTCGGGCACCACGGGCGCACCCAAGGGCGTGGTCGTCGAACACGCCGGTGTCGTGAACCTGATCGGCGCGTACCAGGCCGAGTTCGGCGCCGACTCGGTCGCCCGGGTCCTCGGGTCGATCTCCTTCGCCTTCGACGCGCACATCGAGGACACCGTCCTGCCACTCGCGCTCGGCGGCTGCGTGGAACTGGTCGACGACCTGCTGGCGCTCGTCGAACGCGACGGCTGGCGCGGCACCCTCCTGACCACGGTGCCCACCGCCCTGGCGAGCCTCCTGCCCGCCCTGACCGGCGAACTTGCGGTCCGGCGAGTCCACTTGGGCGGCGAACCGCTGTCCGGCGCCCTGCTGCGGGAGATTCACCGCCGCATACCCGGTTGCGCGGTGACCAATGTGTACGGCCCCACCGAGACCACCGTCTTCGCTCTCACCTGGCAGGCCGGCGACGGAAGCGCCGAAGGCGATCCTCCCGTCGGCCGCCCCATCCGCAACACCAGGGCCTACGTGCTGGACGAGCGGCTGAACCCGGTGCCCGTCGGCGTGCCCGGCGAACTCCACCTGGCCGGCGCCGGCGTGGCCCGCGGCTATCTGCGTCGGCCGGGCTGGACCGCGGAGCGCTTCGTGGCCTGCCCGTTCGGTGAGCCGGGTGAGCGCATGTACCGCACCGGCGACCGCGTGCGGTACCGGGCGGACGGCGCGATCGAGTTCCTGGGGCGGCTGGACGACCAGGTGAAGATCCGGGGGCACCGGGTGGAGCCCGCCGACGCGGAGGCCGCGCTGCTGCGCCATCCCCTGGTGGCGCGGGCCGTCGTGACGGTATGCGACGACCGCGCCGGGGGCCGCGGGCTGGTCGCCCACGTCGTCGCCGTACGACCCGGACTCACCCTGGACCAGCGGGACTTGCGGCGCCACGCGCGCGGCCTGCTGCCCGACTATCTCGTACCGTCCGCGTTCGTGCAGACCGAGCGGATCCCGCTGACGCCGAGCGGCAAGCTCGACCGCGCCGCCCTCCCCGCGCCGCCGCCTCCGCCCCGGGCCACGGCGGTGCCCCTCGACCCTTGCGAGGAGATGCTGAGCCGGCTCTTCGCGGAGACGCTCGGCGTGCCCGCGCCGGACCCCGAGGCGTCCTTCTTCGACCTCGGCGGTGACTCCCTGCTCGCGACCCGGCTCATCGGCAGGGTCCGGGCGGTGACGGGAGCGGCGCTGTCCGTCCGCGCGCTGTTCGAGGCACCGTCCGTCACGGCCCTGGCCCGACGGCTCGGCGACGACCATCCGGACGCCGGGCTCGGCCCGCTCCTGCCCCTGCGGGAGGGGGCGGACCGGCGGCCGCTGTTCTGCGTCCACGCGGTGAGCGGCCTCGCCTGGCCGTACGCCCGCCTGCTCCCGCACCTCGACCCCGGCCTGCCGGTCTACGGGCTTCAGGCGGCCGACCTCGCGGAGCCGGGGCCGGGGCCCTTCAATCCGGACGAAGTGGTGCGCCGCCATGTGGAGTCGATGCGCTCCGTCCAGCGGCACGGCCCCTACCGGCTGCTGGGCTGGTCCCTCGGCGGGCAACTCGCCCACGCGATCGCCGCCCGGCTGACCGAGGAGGGCGAACGGGTGGAACTCCTCGCCCTCCTGGACACCCACCTGCCGACGGACCGTTGGCAGCCACACGCCGAGGAAGAGGCCGAAGTCCTGCGGAACCTGGGCTTCTCCTCCACGGGGGAGCCTCCCGCCTCCCTGGCCGTCCTCGGCGACACGGTCGTCACCGGTGTGCGCGCGGCGGCCGCGTCCGCGGTGGAGGTTCTGCGGGTCGGCCGGCCGCCCGTTCTCGGGGGCGGCACCGAGGTCATGTTCTTCCGTGCCACGGGGGAAGAGGGCGGCGGGGCGAACCCCGCGACCTGGCAGCCGTACTGCACCGGACCGGTCACCTCGCACGACATCGAGTGCGCTCACCATGAACTGCTCGATGCCGGCCCACTAGTAGGGCTTGGTCAGGTCGGCTGGGGTGGTGCGTGTCCTTGGGGCCCGGTGTGGCGTTGAGAGTGTGTGACTCCGGACGAGATTGCTGCGGT
>NZ_JBSFVD010000090.1:0-5052 GCF_053592135.1 Streptomyces sp. NPDC002784
ACCCGCTGGAAGAGGTCGTACAACTCGTCCGGCACCAAGCGTTCCACGATCAGCACGAACCCAGGCTACCGACCTCGCCAATTGAGACGACCTCTAAGAAACCTCGCCTACCCCCGAAACCACATCCCACACCTGAGACATACCTGGCCGTTTCCACCGCCGCGGAACCGCACATTCCCCTTGCCGAGATACTGCGCCGTGCCCCATGGCGGGCGTGACGTTTTCGTCACCAAGGGCCACAAGGGGACAGATCGGACGCCGCTCGCCGACCGGCAACCGCATACGCGCCTCAACGGCCGGAGTCTGCCAGTGGCTGCCGACAAGATCGCCGGCATGAGCCTGGTTCGTACCACTCCGCCGCGTCCGGTCGGCGTCGCCGCGGTCTTGCCCGAGTTGACTCCCCCGGCGCGGACAGCTCGTATGCCGCCTACCCGGCGGAGTTCTGTGACTGTGAGCTGGCTGATGCTCACGGCTGGAAGGTAGGCGGGTGACGCCATCCCTCCCGCATGGAGCTCGACGCCCCGGCGACCGGCTTACGGGACCTTCACTTGTGGCACCTGTCCGCCACCTCCGAATGTTGATCTTGTGAACGGTCTGTGTCAGACCCCCAGGACGCGTGTCCGCCGCCGTATGCGTGGGACTCGGCGGGCACGAGGGACGAAAGGGGATGACGATGGCTGAGACAAGCCGTCCTGCCACCGGCAACCACACCGCGACGGGTGAGGAGCCGGTGGGACAACTGGTGCAGCGCGCGTCGCAGCAGCTCACCGAGCTGGTGCGGAGCGAGATGCGGCTGGCGCAGACGGAGATGAAAGAGAAGGGCAAGCACTACGGCAAGGGCGGCGCCCTCTTCGGCGGAGCCGGCCTGGTCGGCTTCCTCACCGCGCAGGCGCTGGTCGCCACCGCGATCGCCGCCCTGGCGACGGTGCTGCCGGTGTGGGCCGCAGCCCTGATCGTCACCGTCGTGCTCGGCCTCGTCACGGCGGTGCTGGCGCTGGGTGGCAAGAAGGAAGTCTCCCGTGCCGCACCACCGGCCCCCGAAGCGACCCTCGACAGCGTCAAGGCCGATGTGGCCAAGATCAAGGAGAGTGCCAAGCGATGACCCAGCCGCCCCACGACGAACCCACCGCCCAGAGCCCGGAAGAACTGCGCGAGCACGTCGAGCAGACCCGCCAGGAACTGGGCGAGACGGTCGAGGCGCTCGCCGACAAGACGGACGTCAAGGCCCGCGCGAGTGAGAAGGCCGCCGCGGTCAAGGAGCAGGCGACGGCGAAGGCAGCCGTGCTGAGCGACCAGGCGAAGGCCAAGGCCGGCGAGGCCGCACAGCTGGTGCAGGACAAGCTGCCCGACCCGGTCAAGGAGAAGGCCGCCACCGCCGCCGACCAGGCCAGGGCGAAGGCAGAGCAGGCCCAGCACCTGTGGCAGGCAAAGGCCCCCGAGCCCCTCCGTGACAACCGGGGTGCCCTCATCGCGGCCGGCGCGGCCCTCCTCATCGCCTGCGTCCTGCTGCGCCGCAACAAAAGCTAGACCATAGAACGAGGAGAGATCCGAGATGAAGGCATCGAAGATCGCCTACAAGCCGGTCGGCCTGGCCCTCGGCGCGGTCACCGGCATGCTGGCAGGCGCACTGTTCAAGCAGGCGTGGAAGATGTTCGGCCACGACGAGGACGCACCCGATGCCACCGACGAGGAACGCCAGTGGGGCGAGATCCTGGCCGCGGCCATCCTGCAGGGTGCGATCTTCGCCGGGGTCAAAGCAGCCGTCGACCGCGGCGGCGCCGCCGCAACCCGCCGGCTGACCGGCACCTGGCCCGGCTGAGCCCTGCCCTCGTATCCGCACCAACCGCAGAACGTGCTCTGCCCCCTGACCTGCTGTAGCGAGTCAGGGGGCAGAGCCTTACAGCGTGAGATCACGGCACCCCGGCTGCCGCCCTGTGGCTCGCCCGGCAGGAGCTGCCCCACTCCACCCCGGTGGTCGGACCGTACTGATCCACCGAGAAAACGTACGGGACATGGGCAGGACGAAGGCCGTGGTGAGTATCGCGCTGACGGCGCTGGTGCCGGCTGACTGCGGCGGGGGCGGGTCCCCTGGCGCGAAGAGCGAGACCAAGGGCTCCGCCACACCGTCCGCCGAGACCTCCCTCGCCCGAAGGGGCCGTCGGTCCTGCTCACCGTCCCCTCCCAGTACGACCCGAAGCAGGGCTGGCAGCACACGCTGGACTGGACGCCGGAGAACTACTCGGCGCAGCCCCTGGTGGCCGTGGGCACCCGCAGCGACGCCGTCGCCTATGTGGACACCACCGAGGACGGGTACGTCGTCCAGGTGCGGGACGCGTCCACCGGCACGGTCCGCTTCACCAGCAGGCCCTAGGAGCCCCCTGCTCCCCTGGAGATGGACGGCCTGCTGGGGCCCTCGCTTGCAGCTGCCCTCCGTGGTGACGACCGTCCAGGACGGCCGTGAGTACGTCGGGCTGTGGGCCCACGGCGAGGTCGGCGCGGACGCCCTCGACAAGGGCAAGCAGTCCGTCCGCCTCCTGGTGTTCCCCGCCGACGCCTCGGGCAGCGCGGTGGCCCCGAGCCGCGAGATCGACATCTCGGTCGATGTACAGGCACTCGGGAGACGCAGAACACGGACAAGAAGGCCGTCGCCGTGGACGTCACGAACGGCACGCTCGACCACTGCGCAGGCGCCTGCGCAAAGGGGGTCGGCCGCATCAGGACCGACCCAGAGATGGGTGGTCTCCGACTTGACAGCGTGTCGATGCCCGGCGCCTGGGGCATCCACGATGCGGCTCCGCCCGGCGCCGAGTACCCGAAGGACACAGCGAACGGCGAATTCGTGGCGGTCAACGGCGGCCCCCTGTTCACCCGGTGGCAGGCCGGGTCCGGCAACTTGCGGGGTTGACCCTCTAGTTCTTGCGAGCAGCTACCAGGGCAAAGGAGAGAAACTCTCCAGCGTCTGCGGTGAGCATGTCGATGACCGGCTGGTTGGCATTCTGGCCGTCCGGCAAATGCTCGGCGCAGGCCTGGGTCCACAGCAGCCAGTCCTGCCAGGCATCTTGCTGCAGCCGCGCGGACGTGACCTCCACCAGTTCTGTGATCGCCCACTGAAAGCGCCACCACTCCGCCGTGTGCCAGGCGATCGCTTCCCAGCCCACCACGTCCTTGATGTGGGGCGGGATGGCTCCGAGTTCACGGATCTCCCGTGTCATGGCGGGCGTCGCGATGGCCAGTTGTCCACCAGGGCGGAGAAACCGGACCAGGTAGGGCAGGTAGTTGTCTGCCGTACCGAAGTACTCGAACGCGTCGACGCTCACGATGGCGTCGAAGCTCTCCTCCTCGAACGGCAAGGCGTGCGCCTCCGCTCGCACAGCCTCCACCTGATCGCCGACCCCTGCGTCGGCGAAGACGGCTGCCGCGTCCTCGGGGGTGAACCACAAGTCGGCCGCGACGACCCGGGCGCCATACTCGCGAGCCAGGAACACCGACGTGGCGCCCTTGCCGGAGCCGAGGTCGAGAACTCGCATCCCCGGGCGCAGATCAAGGTCCTGGGCGAGGTCCTCCAGCATCCACAACGGGTTAGGCCCCATGGCGAGGTTGAGCAACCAGCCAGGGTCATAGCGGGAGGAGCGCGGATAGCGGTCCGGACGTACGAGATCATTCAAGGCAGTCACGAGCACGAACCCAAGCCGATCATCCCTCCAAGCACAACCCGGTTTCGCCCTACTGACGGCTGAGATACCACTGCCTGCCGTCACGGCCCATGTGAGCCAAGTTGCGGGGCTGTTCTGTATCGCTGCCGACGCTGTGTACGGTCCCCAGGTCGCGTACAAGGGCATCCCGCTGGTGGGACAGCGCCTCCAGCGACGACGGGCGAGGCAGGCCGCTGGCGCGATGTGGCTATGCGGCGGGTTTCTTCAGTACCTCGATCAAGCTGGTCGCGCTGTCCTCGGCATGGCCGGCTGTTGTGCCTCGCTGGAAAACCTCCAGGACTGCCGTCGGTAGCGAGGTATCGACCCCCGCATCCCTGGCGGTCTGCAGGACATGGTCGACGCTCGCCACACCCATGGCGAGCCTTTCGATGTCGCCCGGGTACTCACTCGCGTCGATCCGCTGTGTGTAGAAGGTCAGGAAGTCCGGCATTCCCGACAGTACGGATGATGCAGACGGCAGGATTTCCTCGGCAGAGACGCCGTGGGCATCCGCCAGTGCGAGGGCGTGCAGCCAGCCGAGCACCGTCGTCCAGAACAGGTCCATCCCGACCTGGTAGTACAACGCAGCCAGCCCTGGGTCCTCGCCGCGGTAGTCCGTGCCGGTGAGCACCTCCAGGGCCTCCCGGTGCGCGTCGAATACCTCCTTGGGCCCGCTGTAGAAGGTGGAGCACCCGGGCTGCCCGATGCCCGGGGGTGAAGCCTGCACACCTCCGGTGAGATACCGGGCACCGTGTCCTGACGCCCACCGCGCAGCGCTGCGGGCACTCTCGGGCGTGTCCGAGCTGAGATTGACGAGGACCCGGCCGGACAGCGCGTCGGTGGCCGGCTCAAGAACGGCGTACATCGCATGGTGGTCCGTCAGGCTGAGGATCACCAGTTCGCTCGCGGTGAGCGCGTCGTGGACCGTGGCGGCCCGATGGGCTCCCGCGCCCACCAGCTCGTCTGCCTTGCCCGCGGCCCGGTTCCAGACGGTGACCCGGTAGCCCTCGCCGAGGAACGCGCTCGCCATCGCACGTCCCATTGGTCCGAGCCCAATGACCGTCACATCGTGTTTGCTCATGACACCCCTCACCATCACATCAAAGTCTGAACGCTTATCCGGGTGAGACTTGAACGAACGTGCCGCTCCGTCACCGAACGACCTGTGCCCACACCTTCGAGGCCGGTGGCCACCGCAACCTGTCGCGAGCGGTTTGACGGTAACGACGACCATGGACCGATCCCGCCGGAACGTGCGCCTCGGAACAGCTGTCGCATTACGCGTTCTGTGCCGACTTTCGGAGCACTTCGGTCAGGGCCGAGATGCTGTGGTCGCCGTGACCCGCCGCAGCCGCCCGCT
>NZ_JBSFVD010000091.1:0-4817 GCF_053592135.1 Streptomyces sp. NPDC002784
CCGCCGTCAGCCGCTCCCGCACCTCCTCGATGTCCGCCTCGGCCCCCGAAACCACCACGGACGTGGGCCCGTTGACGGCAGCCACATCGACTCGGCCCTCGACAACCGCGAGCACATCCTCAACACCGGCCTGCACCGCCAGCATCGCCCCGCCCTCGGGCAGCGCCTGCATCAACGATCCCCGAGCCGCGACCAGGCGACAGGCGTCCTCCAGCGAGAACACCCCCGCCACATACGCGGCAACCAACTCACCGATGGAATGCCCCATCACGAAGTCCGGACGAACACCCCACGACTCCGCCAGCCGGTACAGCGCCACTTCCACCGCGAACAACCCGGCCTGCGTGAACACGGTCTGGTTAAGCATGTCGGTGCCGGCCGACAGCACTTCCGCCAGCGACCCGGGCAGCAGCCCCTCGAACCCGGCGCACACCTCGTCCAACGCCCGCGCGAACACCGGGAATTCAGCCGCCAGTTCCGCCCCCATCCGCGCCCGCTGCGACCCCTGCCCCGTGAACAACACCGCAAGGCGACCGTCCACCACACCGCCGCTGGACTCCACCGAGCCCAGCCCCGCCGTCAACTCCTCCGCGTCCGAGCCCCACACCACGGCGCGATGCGCCAGCCCGGCCCGCCCGGTCGCCAGCGACCACCCCACATCCACCGGATCCAGCGCCCCGGCCACCCCGGAAAGCCGTCCGGCCTGCGCCACCAACCCCTCAGCAGAACCAGCGGACAACACCCACGGCAGCACCCCGCCCACCGGAGACGGCGCCTCAACCGCACCCTCAACCTCCGGCGCCTCCTCCAAAATGACGTGCGCATTCGTCCCGCCGATGCCGAACGCCGAGACAGCAGCCCGGCGCGGACGACCCGTCTCGGGCCACTCGACACCCTCGGTCAGCAACTCGACGGAGCCCATCGTCCAGTCGACGTGCGGGGTCGGCTCGTCGACGTGCAGGGTGCGCGGCAGCACGCCCGCCCGCATCGCCATCACCATCTTGATGACACCCGCGACACCGGCCGCCGCCTGCGCATGCCCGATGTTCGACTTGACCGACCCCAGCCACAACGGCCGATCCACCGCACGCCCCTGGCCGTAGGTGGCCAACAGCGCCTGCGCCTCGATCGGGTCACCCAGGGTGGTCCCCGTACCGTGCGCTTCCACCGCGTCCACGTCAGCGGCGGAGAGCCCGGCACTGCCCAGCGCCTGTCGGATCACGCGCTGCTGCGACGGCCCATTGGGCGCCGTAAGACCATTCGACGCGCCGTCCTGATTGATCGCCGAACCCCGCACCACCGCCAACACCTGATGGCCGTTACGACGCGCGTCCGACAACCTCTCCAGCAGCAGCACACCCGCACCCTCAGCCCACCCCGTGCCGTCCGCCGCCGCCGCGAACGACTTGCAACGGCCGTCCGCGGCCAGCCCACGCTGACGGCTGAACTCCAGGAAGGTGCCGGGGGTGGGCATCACAGTGACACCGCCGGCGAGCGCCATGTCGCACTCCCCGCTCCGCAGCGCCTGAACGGCCATGTGCAGCGCGACCAGGGAGGAGGAGCAGGCCGTGTCGACGGAGACCGCGGGCCCCTCCAGGCCGAAGGTGTAGGCGAGGCGGCCGGACAGGACGCTGGCCCAGCTGCCGGTGCCGAGGTAGCCCTCGACCTCTTCCGGGACGTGGTGCAGTCGGCTGGCGTAGTCGTGGTACATCACGCCCGCGAAGACACCGGTACGGCTCCCCCGTACCGAGTCCACCGCGATGCCCGCCCGCTCGAACACCTCCCACGACGTCTCCAACAGCAACCGCTGCTGCGGATCCATCGCCAGCGCCTCACGCGGCGAGATCCCGAACAGACCGGCATCGAACTCGGCGGCGTCGTAAAGGAATCCGCCCTGCTGGGTGTAAGTGGTACCGGCGTGCGCCGGGTCGGGGTGGTAGAGGTCCTCCAGGTCCCAGCCCCGGTCGTCGGGGAAGTCCCCGACCGCGTCCCGGCCGTCCGCCACCAGCCGCCACAGCTCCTCCGGCGACGACACACCCCCCGGATACCGGCAGGCAGCCGAGACGATGACCACCGGATCATCCATCACCCCAGCGGCAACCACAGGAGCGGCAGCAGCGGAGTCCACCCCGTCGGTGGCTCCCACCAGTTCACTCAACAGCAGCCCAGCCACCGCCACCGGCGTCGGATAGTCGAACACCAACGTCGCCGGAAGCCGCAGCCCCACCGCCTCACCCAGCCGGTTGCGCAGCTCCACCGCCAGCAGCGAATCGAAGCCCAGCTCCTTGAACGTCCGGTCCGTGTCGACCGTCCGGTCCGCGGCATGCCCCAGGACGAGCGCCACGCTGGACCGGACCACACCGAGAAGTTCGTGCTGCTGCTCCTCGCGGGAGAGCCCGGCCAGCCTGCGGGTGAGCGAGTCGGCGGCGGCACCGCCCTGGAGGCCGGTCGCCGTACGGCGCGTTGCGCCCCGCACCAGCCCGCGCAGGAGCGGCGGTACGACACCGTCGGCGGCCTGGGCGCGCACAGAGGTGGTGCTCAGCCTGGCGGTGACGAGCAGCGGCTCGTCCGTGGCGAGCGCGGCGTCGAAGAGGGCAAGGCCCTGGTCGGCGGGGATGCCGACGATGCCGGCGCGCGCCATCCGGGCGACGGCGGTCTGATCCATGTGCCCCGTCATCCCACTGGCGTCCGCCCACAGCCCCCACGCCATGGACGTCGCGGGCAGTCCTTCGGCCCGGCGCCGCTGGGCGAGCGCGTCCAAGTAGGTGTTGGCAGCGGCGTAGTTGGCCTGCCCGGGGCCGCCGAAAACGCCGACGACGGAGGAGAAGAGGACGAAGGCGGAGAGGTCGAGGCCCCGCGTCAGCTCG
Source organism: Streptomyces sp. NPDC002784 (assembly GCF_053592135.1). Lineage (NCBI taxonomy): Bacteria > Bacillati > Actinomycetota > Actinomycetes > Kitasatosporales > Streptomycetaceae > Streptomyces > Streptomyces sp. NPDC002784. Next base: position 2,868 of record NZ_JBSFVD010000091.1, read on the forward strand.
TCCAGGTTCACGGCCGCGTCCACCTTGGGACGCAGGACCCGGTCGAAGTGCCCAGGGGTCAGCCCGGTGACCACGGCGTCGTCCAGGACGCCCGCAAGGTGCACCACGCCCGTGACGGGATGCGAGGCGAGCAGCGCCGCCAACGCCTCTCGATCGGCGGCGTCACACGCCACCACCTCGGCCACCGCACCCGCGGCGGTCAGCTCGGCCTCCAGCTCCGCCGCCCCCGGAGCCTCGGGCCCCCGACGACTGGCCAGCACCAGCCGCCGCACCCCGTGCGCCGCCACCAGATGCCGGGCGACCAGTCCGCCCAGCGTCCCGGTACCGCCCGTGACCAGCACGGCCCCGTCACCGAAGTCGATCGGCCCGGCAGAGGCGGTGGAGCGGACCAGGCGTGGGGCGAGTACCTGCCCGCCGCGCACCGCGATCTGCCACTCCCCCGCACCGAACGCGGCAAGGGCAGGCGCGAGTCCATCGGTGTCGACGTCCAGATCGACCAGGCCGAACCGCCCGGGATTCTCCGCCTCGGCCGAACGCAACAGCCCCCACACCGCCGAGGCCGCGAGATCGGTGGGCCCGCCGCTGCCCGTTCCCACGGCACCCCGCGTCACCACCACAAGCCGCGACTCGGCGAACCGCTCGTCAGCGAGCCAAGCGCGGGCGATCTCCCAGGTGTTCAGCACCGCACGGTGAACGGCTTCGACGGATCCGGAGCCGCCGCCGTCCACGGGGACAGCCACCACGGAGGGCACTTCTGGACCGTCCGCGATCTCGTCCAAGCTGCCAAAGAAGGGAACCCCGAAGCCGAACGGGTCGGCGTCACCGAGCAGCACCCAACCGGGCGCGTCCTGCGCGGCCGTAGCGGCGAGGGATGTCCACTCCACCCGGAACAGAGCGTCCCGTACGACCGAACCCGCCCCCTCCAGCTCCTCCACCGCGATCGGACGCAGCGCCAGCGACTCCACGAAGGCCACCGGAGCGCCCTCGGCATCGGCCACATACACCGACACCGCGCCATCACCGACCGGAGCCAACCGCACCCGCACGGCGGACGCCCCCACCGCCGACAACGACACACCCGACCACACGAACGGCAGCCGGGCCTGACTGCCGTCCACCGGCAACACCGCATGCAACGCCGCGTCCAGCAAAGCCGGATGGATCCCGAACCTGGCCGCCTCGCCCTGCTGCCCCTCCTCCAGCACCACGTCGGCGAAAACCTCGTCACCGCGCCGCCACACCCCACGCAGCCCTTGGAACACGGGCCCGTAGTGGTAGCCGGTGTCGCGCAGACGGGTGTACCGGTCGCTGATGTCCACCGGTTCGGCACCGACCGGAGGCCAGGCCATCATGTCGACCGAGGGGGCCGGCCCCGGCTCCTCGGTGCCGAGGGTGCCCTCCGCGTGCAGGGTCCACTCCTGGTCGGGAGCGGAGTCCTCCGGACGGGAGTACACCGCGATCGAGCGCTGTCCGTCGCCCTGTGCGCCCCCGATGACGACCTGCACCTGCACTCCCGCGCTTTCGGGGAGGAACAGCGGTGCCTGGAGGGTGAGTTCGGTGAGGTGGCCGCAGCCCACCTCGTCACCGGCGCGGATCGCCAGTTCCACGAACCCGGTACCGGGCAAGAGGACCGTGCCAGCGACCGCGTGGTCCGCGAGCCAAGGGTGCGTACGCAGAGACAGCCGCCCCGTCAGCAGCGCACCGTCCCCGGCGGCCAGGCTCATCGCGGCCCCGAGCAGCGGATGATCGGTGGCGGCCAGCCCTGCACCGCTGACATCGGCGGTGCCCGTGCTGGGCTCCAGCCAGTAGCGCTGGTGTTGGAAGGCATAGGTGGGCAGGTCGACATGGTTTACGACGCGGCCCGCGTAGACGGCGGACCAGTCGATGTCGGTCCCGTTGACCCACAGTTCGGCGGCGCCGGCGAGGAAGCGGGCGTTCTCGTCCTCGTCC
>NZ_JBSFVD010000092.1:0-4808 GCF_053592135.1 Streptomyces sp. NPDC002784
CCGCCGTCAGCCGCTCCCGCACCTCCTCGATGTCCGCCTCGGCCCCCGAAACCACCACGGACGTGGGCCCGTTGACGGCAGCCACATCGACTCGGTCCGCGAGGACATCCGCAACACCGGCCTGCACCGCGAGCATCGCCCCGCCCTCGGGCAGCGCCTGCATCAAGGAACCGCGGGCAGCGACCAGGCGACAGGCGTCCTCAAGCGAGAACACCCCCGCCACATACGCGGCAACCAACTCACCGATGGAATGCCCCATCACGAAGTCCGGACGAACACCCCAGGACTCAGCCAGCCGGTACAGCGCCACCTCCACCGCGAACAGCCCAGCCTGCGTGAACACGGTCTGGTCCAGCAGGTCGGTGTCGGTGGTCAGCACGTTCGCCAGCGACTCGGGCAGCAGCCCCTCGAACCCGGCACACACCTCATCCAACGCCCGCGCGAACACCGGGAATTCAGCCGCCAGCTGCGCCCCCATCCGCGCCCGCTGCGACCCCTGCCCCGTGAACAACACCGCAAGGCGACCGTCCACGAGGGCACCTGACGACTCGACGGAAGCCAGCCCCGCCGTCAGTTCCTCACGATCCCGCCCCCACACCACCGCGCGATGCGCCAACCCGGCCCGCCCGGTCGCCAGCGACCACCCCACATCCACCGGATCCAGCCCACCGACCACCCCGGAAAGTCGCCCGGCCTGCGCCAACAACCCCTCAGCAGACCCGGCCGACAACACCCACGGCAGGACCCCACCCCCAGGAGACGGAGACGCCGCCTCCTCTGCACCCTCCGGCGCCTCCTCCAAAATGACGTGCGCATTCGTCCCGCTGGCACCGAAGGACGAGACACCCGCTCGACGGACACCGTTCGGCGACTCCCAGGCACGTTCCTCCGTCAGGAGGGAGACATGGCCCGCGGACCAGTCGACGTGCGGGGTCGGCTCATCGACGTGCAGGGTGCGCGGCAGCACGCCCGCCCGCATCGCCATCACCATCTTGATGACACCCGCGACACCGGCTGCCGCCTGCGCGTGCCCGATGTTCGACTTGACCGACCCGAGCCACAACGGCCGATCGGTCTCGCGGCCCTCGCCGTAGGTGGCCAACAGCGCCTGGGCCTCGATCGGGTCCCCCAGGGTCGTACCCGTGCCGTGCGCCTCCACCGCATCCACCTCGGCAGCCGACAGCCCGGCCTGGGCGAGCGCCTGTCGGATCACGCGCTGCTGCGACGGCCCATTGGGCGCCGTAAGACCATTCGAGGCGCCGTCCTGGTTGATCGCCGAACCCCGCACCACCGCCAACACCTGATGGCCGTTGCGACGCGCGTCCGACAACCTCTCCAGCAGCAGCACACCCGCACCCTCGGCCCACCCCGTGCCGTCCGCCGCCGCCGCGAACGACTTGCAACGGCCGTCCGCGGCCAGCCCACGCTGACGGCTGAAGTCGATGAACGTCCCCGGCGTCGGCATGACCGTGACACCGCCCGCCAGTGCGAGGTCGCACTCGCCCTGGCGCAGTGCCTGGGCCGCGAGGTGCAACGCGACCAGCGAGGAGGAGCAGGCCGTGTCGACGGAGACCGCGGGCCCCTCCAGGCCGAAGGTGTAGGCGAGGCGGCCGGAGACCACGCTTCCGGAGGTTCCGGTTCCGATGTAGCCCTCGATGTCCTCGGGGATGCTCGGAAGACGGCTGGCGTAGTCGTGGTACATCACGCCCGCGAAAACTCCGGTACGGCTCCCCCGTACCGAGTCCACCGCGATGCCCGCCCGCTCGAACACCTCCCACGACGTCTCCAACAGCAACCGCTGCTGCGGATCCATCGCCACCGCCTCACGCGGCGAGATCCCGAACAGACCGGCATCGAACTCGGCGGCGTCGTAAAGGAATCCGCCTTCGTTCGCATACGACTTACCGAACGCGCCCGGATCCGAATCGAACAGCCTCTCCAGATCCCACCCGCGGTCCGCCGGGAACGGACCGACCGCGTCCCGGCCGTCCGCCACCAGCCGCCACAGATCCTCCGGCGACGACACACCACCCGGATACCGGCAGGCAGCCGAGACGATGACCACCGGATCATCCGCCACCCCAGCGGCGACCACAGGAACCGCCCCGGCAGCCTCCGCCCCGGCAACGGACCCCACCAGCTCACTCAACAGCAGCCCAGCCACCGCCACCGGAGTCGGATAGTCGAACACCAACGTCGCCGGAAGCCGCAACCCCGACGCCTCACCCAGCCGGTTGCGCAGCTCCACCGCCAGCAGTGAATCGAAGCCCAGCTCCTTGAACGTCCGGTCGGCTCCGACCAGGGCGGTTCCGGCGTGTCCGAGGACGGAGGCGATGTGGGTGCGGACGACGTCCAGGGCGACCGGCTCGCGCTCGGTCGCGGGTAGGGCGAGAAGCCTACGGGCCAGCGTGGACCCGCCGGACTGGGTGCGGTCGGCACTGGCGGCGCGGCGAACGGTCGTGGGCACGAGGGTGCGCAGGAGCGGCGGCAGTGCGCCCGTGCCGGCCTGGGTCCGCAGCGCGGCCCAGTCGAAGGCGACCGGCACGAGGTGCGCGTCGCCTTGGGCCATGGCGGCGTCGAAGGCGGCCAGTGCCTCGGCGGAGGTCAGCGGGGTCATCGCCTGCCGGGCGACCCGAGCCCGGTCGGCGTCGGTCATCGTGCCCGTCATCCCGCTGGCGTCGGCCCACAGGCCCCAGGCCAGGGAGGTGGCGGGCAGTCCTTCGGCGCGGCGGTGCTGGGCCAGGGCGTCCAAGTAGGCGTTGGCGGCGGCGTAGTTGGCCTGGCCGACCGTGCCGAAGACACCGGCGGCGGAGGAGAAGAGGACGAAGGCGGAGAGGTCGAGGTCACGGGTCAGCTCGTGCAGGTGAACGGCGGCGTCGATCTTCGGACGCAGAACGGCGTCGAGCCGGCCGGGGGTCAGCGAGGCGAGGACACCGTCGTCGAGGACACCGGCGAGGTGCACCACAGCCGTGACGGGATGCGAGGCGAGCAGCGCCGCCAACGCCTCACGATCGGCGGCATCACACGCCACAGCCTCGGCAACCGCACCCGCGGCGGTCAGCTCGGCCACCAGTTCCGCCGCCCCCGGAGCCTCGGGCCCCCGACGGCTGGCCAGCACCAGCCGCCGCACGCCATGTTCCGCCACCAGATGCCGGGCGACCAGTCCGCCCAGCGTCCCGGTACCGCCCGTGACCAGAACCGCCCCGTCCCCGAATCCGGCAGTGGACGGGGTGTCGGAAGCGTTCGCCCGCACCAGGCGGGGTGCCAGCGCCTGACCTCCGCGGACCGCGATCTGCCACTCCCCCGCGCCGAAAGCGGCGAGGGCGGGCGTGAGTTCATCGGTGTCGACATCCAGGTCGAGCGCGGCGAGAGCGGGCGTGGATTCACCGGTATCGACATCCAGGTCGAGCAGGCCGAACCGTCCGGGGTTCTCCGCCTCGGCCGAGCGCACGAGCCCCCACACCGCGGAGACCGCAAGGTCGGTAGGCGCGTCGAGGCCGGTGGCGACGGCACCGCGTGTGGCTACGACCAGACGCGACCCGGCGAACCGCTCGTCCGCCAGCCACTCCTGCGCCATGGCGAGCACCGCACCCGCCACGACTCCGACCGCGGCGCCCACCGGTACCGGCGGCCTCCACACCACCAGCGCGGGAACAGCGGCATCGGCCAGCGACGACAGCCCTTCGCCGGAATCGTCGCCGAGAAACCCCCAACCCGGCTCGTCCTGCCCGGCCGTAGCGGCGAGGGGTGTCCACTCCACCCGGAACAGAGCATCCCGTACGGCGGACTCCACCCTCTCCAGCGGGCGCAGCACAAGCGACTCCACGAAGGCCACCGGAGCGCCCTCGGCATCGGCCACCGACACCGACACCGCGCCCTCACCGACCGGAGCCAACCGCACCCGCAGCGCCGACGCACCCACCGCCGACAGCGACACACCCGACCACACGAACGGCAGCCGCACCTCACCGCCGTCCACCGGCAACACCGCGTGCAACGCCGCGTCCAGCAACGCCGGATGCATCCCGTACCGGGCCGCCTCCGCCTGCTCGGACTCACCCAGCGCGACCTCGGCGAAGACCTCGTCCCCACGCCGCCACAGCGCGCGCAGCCCCTGGAACACCGGTCCGTAGTGGTAACCCGAGGCTGCCGCCGCCGAGTAGAAGTCCGACACGTCGACGGCTTCAGCACCTTGCGGGGGCCACACGCCGAACTCGCCCGCCGGAACCCGCGCCGTCTCCGCCGACATCGTGCCCATGGCGTGGGTGGTCCACGGGGAGTCGATCCCCGAGTTGTCGGGCCGCGAGTGGACCGTCAACGCCCGGCGGCCGGTGGAGTCGGGGGCCGCGAGAACGACCTGCACCTGCACGGCCGAGCTCTCGGACAGGACAAGGGGTGCCTGCAGGGTGAGTTCGGTGAGATGGCCGCAACCCACCTCGTCCCCGGCCCTGATCGCCAGCTCGACGAACCCGGTGCCCGGGAAGAGGACCGTACTGGCGACGGCATGGTCCGCGAGCCAGGGGTGCGTCCGCAGAGACAGCCGGCCGGTCAGGACCAGCCCTCCATCGGCGGCAAGACTCACCGCGGCACCCAGCAGCGGGTGCCCTGCGGCACCGAGGCCCAGCTCGGCGGGGTCACCCGTGGACCTCACCGCCTCCAGCCAGAAACGCTCACGCTGGAAGGCGTACGTCGGGAGGTCCACGGGGATGACGGCGCGGCCCGCGTAGACGGCGGACCAGTCGATGTCGGTCCCGTTGACCCACAGTTCGGCGGCGCCGGCGAGGAAGCGGGCGTTCTCGTCCTCGTCC
>NZ_JBSFVD010000093.1:0-4579 GCF_053592135.1 Streptomyces sp. NPDC002784
CAAAAGAATTGATGTCTGATTATCAAAAGCAATTAGAAAACTTGGAAAATAAAATTCAAAAAGTTGTTCATTTTATTTCGGAGAGGGAGTAAAAATGACAGTGATTTATATGCCAAAACAATCGAACGGAACGGTTCATTCTTCAACAGTTGTGAGCTGTTTTTTGAATGCTGATGAATAGTGAGATTAGAGCAGGTCATAAATAAGGGTCATATTTAAAAGCTAAAATTGTACGTTTTAGTCAATTACATACAAGGGTTCTGTTGCAAAGTTTTAAATAAAGAATAAAATCCCTTACGGTATCTATGATTTAGGCTGTTATTCCCATTAATACCTTGATTTCAGTAGACACCGAAAAGCCGAAGAGAGTGCCTTCTTTTCGGGTTTTCTTATATAATCCTCGAATGGCTTCCATGCCCTTAATCGTGGTAGAGGCAGTGCGTAAACTTCGATAGAATTTATTGCGTCTCTTTACTGGACGATGGTCTTGTTCAATCAAATTATTCAGGTATTTAATGGTACGATGTTCTGTCCCTTGATAAAAGCCGTATTCTTTTAGTTTCTTAAAGGCACTTGTAATAGAGGGGGCTTTATCTGTGACTACAACCTTCGGTTCATCAAACTGCTTCACTAACCGCTTAAGAAAAGCATAGGCTGCTTGTGTGTCCCGTTTTTTACGTAACCAAATATCCAAGGTTAAACCATCTGCATCGATGGCTCGATACAAATAATGCCATTTTCCTTTAATTTTGATGTACGTTTCATCCATTTTCCATGAATAAAAGGATTTTTTATTTTTCTTTTTCCAAATTTGATAGAGTAGTTTGCCATATTCTTGTACCCAACGATAAATCGTCGTATGAGAAACGTTAATGCCACGATCATATAAGATTTCTTGAACTTCACGATAGCTAAGGTTATAACGAAGATAGTAGCCCACGGCTACAATAATCACATCCTGCTGAAATTGCTTTTCTTTAAAATGATTCATCGTCATTCCTCCTGCTATCTTTTTCTATTATTCTACCTTATTTGATAGTAGATTTAAAACTTTGCAACAGAACCCTATATTCGTTACAATGGTTATGGGAAGTTTTTCAAAAGGTTAAGAAAAGCTTACGGGGGTTTTTGAAATCAAAAAGTAGTAGGGGACGATAAAATGAAACATACACACAAAATCATATTGGCTGTCACTTCTGTATGCACTGTTATTATTCTAGGTGTAAGTATCTTTTTTGTTACACAAGCAGTAACAAACAATAAATTAGAAAACACTAGTCAAACAACTCAACACTCAAGCAGCAGCTCAAAACCTGTTGAAGATAAACAAACGACGAAACAGCTTGATCAAGCAAAACAGCTTGCTGCAAGTTATCATTATGATGAAGCCATCGCCTTACTTGAAAAAGACGACGCCAAAGAAGCGCAACAATTGTTAGCAACTTTGAAAAAAGAAAAAGAATCCTTGGTAAAATGGGAAGACCCGACCAAAATCTCACACGTCTTCTTTCATAGTCTGATTGTTGATCCAGCTAAGGCTTTTCATACCCAGCAAGCACAAGGGTATAAAGATTATATGGTCACTATTTCCGAATTCAATAAAACCATTGATCAGTTATATAAAAATAACTATGTTCTTGTTAATCTAAATGGATTAGTCAAAAAAGGAACAGATGGAAAACTGACCTTTACAGGTGTTTCTCTTCCAGAAGGAAAGAAACCGTTAATTCTTTCGCAAGACGATGTCAGCTATTATGAATACATGGACAATTCAGGATTTCCAAGTAAGTTGATTGTCGATAAACAGAACCAAATCAAGAATATTTATATCGACAATAAGAAGGAAACTGTTGGTGACTATGATATGGTTCCATTGATCGATTCATTCATTAAAAAACATCCCGATTTTTCTTATCAAGGCGCCAAAGGAACATTAGCTTTAACAGGCTATAATGGTGTATTAGGTTACCGTACATCAAAATCAGAATATGGTGATAACGAAAAAACAAACAAAGAAATCGAAGCAGCCAAAAAAGTTGCTGATCAATTAAAGAAAGATGGTTGGAGTTTTGCTTCTCATACTTGGGGACACTTGAATATGACACAAGCTTCTTTAGCCGATATCCAACAAGATAATGAACGTTGGCAAAATGAAGTTGCACCTATTTTAGGCAAAACAAATATTTTGATCTACCCATTTGGCGCTGACATCAGCGATTGGCAACCTTATTCTGAAGCAAATCAAAAATTTGCTTACTTGAAACAACAAGGATTTGATATCTTCTGCAATGTCGATGCCTCAACTCCTGCATGGGGACAACTAGGAACTGACTACTACCGTAACGCCAGAATCAATATTGACGGTATCCGTTTCGAAGCTGACCTAAAAGGAGAAAATCCAATACTTGATCAATTTATCAACGTCAAAGAAGTGTATGACCAAAAAGATCGAGGATAGAGGTTGTGAAAGAAGCGTCCAGCTCCGCCGACAATAAGTAGGAATTAACTATCTAGGAACGCATACCATGCGTAAAACAGGCGCTTATAAGGTCTATACCCAGTCAAACTATAATATTGGTTTAGTGATGCATTTATTAAACCATTCAAGTGAAGCCATGACCTTAACGTATCTTGGATTAGATCAAGCTAGTCGAGAAACGATGTTAGACCAAATTGATTTTGGGTAATGAATGTTTAGAACTTAGTAGTCGTCCAAAAACGACTACTTTTTTTGTTGAATCGTCCTTGGACGATTCAATGCTTTTGACTTGTAAGAACAGGATTGAATGAAGCCATACTGTTCGCATATTTTTAGTGGATGAACAAACAAAATACGAGAGATTTTTTGTTCGTTCATCCATGGTTTTAGAAAAAAGAGGGACGATTTCGGAAGAAGAAAATCGTCTCTTTTTTTTCTTCTTTTTGTATGACAAAAAGAAAGATTTTTTGCCCATTTTATTTTTATAAAATGGGTAGGTGGCGTTTGCGTAAAGCAAATCGACACAATCCAAAGGGGATAAAAGGGGAAAGTGAAACTTCCCCCTTTTCAAGCCACATTGTAATACAAGAACGAAGTAATTTGTATTACAATGTGATAGCTTACAGCAGTATTTATGGGTTTATATTTGCTATTTTGTTGTGAGGATTGTAACCGAATAGGGCGCAATGCTTATTACAAAATCAATGACAAAGGGCGATTGAGGAATGAGCGCTGGGGCATTTTATCTTTGAGGAGGCTATTTATGGATCAGAAAGAAGTATCACAAAATCAAACAAAGTACATTCAATTTAGATTATCTGAAGAACAATACAATAAGCTGAAAATTTCAGGAGAAACATATGGACTCTCTCCGAATCTTTATGCGAAAAAATTAGCACAAAAATCTCATTTAAAAAAACCTTATCTCGAACATGACCAAGCGAAATCTTTATTATTAGAACTCTCAAAACAAGGAACCAATTTAAATCAAATCGCCAAGAAACTCAATCAATTCGATCGGATGGACAACCAAGATAAAGAGCTGATCGTGGCTTTACGCTATACATACGGAGTACTCGCTCAAGCTCAAAAGGGGTATCAAGAGTTATGGCAACAATTGCAAAAATAAGCAATGGCGCAAGTGCAGCGAGCGCCCTTAATTATGCTTTAGGGCAAGACAGACCCATGCATGAAAAAACTGAACAGTGGCTACAAGACCATCAATTGGAACGTCCTGTGGAGCTGACAAATTGTCGGGCAGTTGCCGTGGGTGGAACCAACGGGATTGATCCCTTTATCGCCAAAGAACAATTTGATGTCATTCGACAACTTCATAACCAAACCAAAGAATCCAATCAAGTCTTGCGTATTACCCAATCTTTCGCCTTAGATGAACTGAATCCGAAAGTTCAAAAAGACTGGCAAAAAGCCAATGATTTAGGCGTTGAATTAGCAGAAAATCTCTATCCTAACCATCAAAGTGCTGTGTATACGCATTTAGACGGAAAAAATCACGTCTTACACAACCACATCATTGTCAATAAGGTCAATTTAGAGACAGGCAATAAATTAAGAGAACAAAAAGGAGAAAGCGTTCAACGAGCACGAGAAATGAATGATCGACTCGCTTCTCGAGAGAACTGGCACATTTTAGAGCCACCAAATGAGCGCCAAACAGAGACAGAAAAAGAACTAATCGCCAAAAATGAGTATTCTTACATGGATGATTTGAGAGAAAGAATCAATAAATCGCTTCAAGATGTCTCTGTGAGCTCATACGAAGCGTTTAAGGAACGATTATCTGACAATGGGGTAATTCTATCAGAAAGAGGCCAAACGTTCTCATATGCCTTTTTAGACGCCAATAACAAGCAAAGACGAGCACGAGAGACCCGATTGGGTTCTGATTTTGGAAGGGAGACCATTTTACATGAGTTGGAAAACCGAGCAAGACAAAACGAATTTAGAGCTGTTGAACAACGAGAACCAGCGATTACTCCGCTTGAGCGAGACACTCAACAAAGAGAATCAGAAATTGTTAGCCTTGAACAAGCAATTGAACCAAGAAAATCAGAAGCTCTCAAGCGAGAATCAAAAATT
>NZ_JBSFVD010000094.1:0-4378 GCF_053592135.1 Streptomyces sp. NPDC002784
AGTATCAAGCACGGCTCAGTCACTACAAGCGCCGTGGACACAGCCCTTGAAAACTGCCCAGCACTCAGAACAAGCACCGTTGCAGTACTAGGCCCCGGCGACCGCCTGCTGTGGTACACCACCACGCACTGGATGATGTGGAACCTGGTCGCCTCCACCCTGCTGACGGGCGCGACGACGTGCACGTACGACGACGTGCACGTACGACGGCAGCCCGGCGCCCTTGGCCCACCTCGACGTCCTGTGGGAACTGGCCGCACGCCACCGGGTGACCGTCTTCGGAACCAGCCCCCAGAACCTGCTGGGCATGGCCAAGTACGGCATCGACCCCTCCGGGCACGACCTGTCCTCGATCCGCGTGGTCGGCTGCACCGGCTCCGCCCTGCCGGCCTCCGCCTACCCCTGGGTCCGCGACCACGCCCTGCTCGCGTCCATCAGCGGCGGCACCGAAGTGGTGTCCGGCTTCGCCGGCAGCGCGCCCAACACGCCGATCTCGGCGGGGGAGTTGTCCGCGCCGCACCTGGGCGTGGGCACTTGCCGCGTACGACACCGAGGGCCGCCCGTTGACCGGCGAGGTCGGGGAACTGATCCTCACCCGCCCGATGCCGTCGATGCCGCTGTACTTCTGGAACGACCCCGACAGCACCCGCTACCGCGACGCCTACTTCTCCTCCTACCTGGGCGTATGGCGCCACGGCGACTGGATCACGGTCACGGGTCATGGCTCGGTGATCGTGCACGGCCGCTCCGACAGCACCCTGAACCGCAACGGCGTACGCCTGGGCAGCGCCGACATCGTCGAACGCCTCCCCGAGATCGTCCCGCCGGGCACTACGCGGGTGTGGCGGGCGACAACCGCCCAGTGCCTGGGGGCGGGCACCTACCTCGGGGTCCCTCACCCGGCTCTCTCGGAGTCGGACGAGGGCACGCTGGCGTCGTACTGGGCGGTGCCGATGAAGGGGCCCGGCCGGCTATGCGCTGTGGCGGACGTACTGGGGCTGGTGATGGTGGGTGCCTGCCTGGCCGAAGAGGACGGCGAGGACGCGTCGTGAACGCCACCGAGAGTCGTGAAGCCCCGGGCGCGGCACCGGTGGATGTCCTCACGATGCGCGCGAGTGTCGCCGAGGTACTTCCACCCGATGTGACTCCTACCGATCGGTCCGCGCTGGAGATGCTGACCGGCATGCTGCGCGCCCATCTGCAGCTGATCATCCCCGAGGTCGAACAGGCCGCCGAGCGGCTACCCGCTGACGACGTACCGCGCTACTGCGCACTCGTATCCGTCCGCGAAGCCCGCACCAAGCTGAACACCGGCCCTGGAGTGCTGCCGCATGACGCTGTGGCGCACGTGCGCAGACTCGGCCGGTCGCTGCTGGCGCTGTGCGATCACTACGAGACGCTGACCGGCGTTCGCATGTGCCCGGTCTGCGACCAGGCGCTCAGGCCGGGCGAGGACACGCTGCGGAACGGCAAAGACAGCCCGTCGGGGGGATCGGCCGTCGCGGGACGGATCCACGAGCGCTGCGCCCACGCCGTCCGCATCCGCTGCCCCTGAGCCGATCCGCATGGCCGTTGCCTCCAACACCCGTCCAGGTTTGCCAACGCTGGACAGATCGAGCGACCGGGGCGGGCCCTCCTTCGGCGCCGGGCGACTGTGGACCCGTACAACCACGGCCTTGAGCCTTTCCAAGTTCGCCCATGATGTGGCTCCAGACGGTCACTGCATGGGTGAGAACTTCGTCTCTCACTCAATGAGAATGCCCTCGCTCCGCGACGCCGGCCACGCGCATCCTTCCTGCATTCCACAGACGGGAGGCGACAACGTGGTCGTACACAACCTGCTGCCCGCGATACCCCGACCCACCCCCACCCTGTCCTTGCGGGTCCGAGCCAAGGACGTCGTCGCGGACGGCGTCGTGTCCCTCACCCTGGACCACCCCGACGGTGTGCGGCTGCCGGACTGGACGCCCGGATCCCACATCGATCTGGTGCTGCCGAACGGGACGACACGGCAGTACTCCCTGTGCGGCGACCGCTGGGATCCGTACAGCTACCGCATCGCCGTCCTGCGCGAGGCGGCCGGGCGCGGAGGATCGGGCTACGTGCACGACCGGCTGATGCCCGGTGACCGGGTGGGTGTCGGCGGGGCGCACAACCACTTCCCGCTCGTGCCGGCCGACCGCTACCTGTTCATCGCGGGCGGCATCGGAATCACGCCCCTGCTGCCGATGATCCAGCAAGCCGAACGGGTCCGAGCCGACTGGCAGTTGCTGTACGGCGGCCGCACCCGCGCCTCGATGGCGTTCCGCGCGGACCTCACACACGCCCACGGCGAGCGCGTGCACATCAGCCCCCAGGACGAGTACGGCCTGCTCGACCTGGCCGGGTGGCTCAGCGAACCGCTGCCCGGGACCAAGGTCTACTGCTGCGGACCGGCACCTCTCCTGGCCGCCGTCCAGGAGGCGTGCGCCCACTGGCCCGAACACAGCCTGCGTACCGAACGGTTCACCGCCGCCGACCGGTCCGAGCCCGTACGCCGGACGCCCTTCGAGGTGGAACTGCGGCGCACCGGCCGCACGGTCACCGTCACCCCGGACGTCTCCGTACTGCATGCCGTGCGCGGGGCCGGCGCCGAGGTGCTGTCCTCCTGCGAGCAGGGCACCTGCGGCACCTGTCTCGTCCCGGTACTGGAGGGAACCCCCGACCACCGCGACGCGGTCCTGGCCGACCACGAACGCGCGGCAGGCGACTGCATGATGCCCTGCGTGTCCCGCTCGCACTCCGACCGCCTCGTCCTGGACCTCTGAGCGTCCGCAACCGGCGCCCGACTGAGCCGCTCCGGCCTCGGCGGCCGACTGAGCCGCTCCGAAACCGGCGCCCGACTGAGCCGAGCGCTGCCGGATTCGCGAGCCCGTTCGGCACGAACATCCAAGCCCCGCACCGCCTTTCACGAACATGGAGCCGCCATGACCGCCCCCGCCTCGCCCCCGGTCAGCGACGCCGACCCGTTCGCCCCCGAGCACCTGGCACACCCCGCACCGCTCCACCGGCACGTACGCGAAGCCGGTCCCGTCGTCCGCCTGTCCCGCTACGACGTCCACGCCCTCGCCCGATACCAGGAGGTGCATGCCGCCCTCGTCGACTGGCAGACCTTCCAGTCCGGCGCCGGTGTCGGCTTGGCCAACTTCCGTCACGAGAAGCCGTGGCGCCCGCCGAGCCTGCTGCTGGAGGCCGACCCACCCCACCATGACGCGCCACGCCGCGTCCTGCGCGAGATCCTCGCCCCGCTCGCCTTGCGTCGGCTGCGTGAGTCGTGGCAGGCGGTCGCCGACGAACTCGTCGATACGGTACTGGCCGACCAGGGGCGGGAGTTCGACGCCTTCGAAGCCTTGGCGAAGGCGTTCCCCCTGCGGGTCTTCCCGGACGCCGTCGGTATCCGCCCCGACGGGCGGGAGAATCTCCTGCCCTACGGCAACATGGCCTTCAACGCCTTCGGACCGCGCAACGCCCTCGTGGAAGCCGACGCGCACCGGGTGGGCGAACTGTCGGCCTGGGTGAACGCCCAGTGCGCCCGCGAGGCATTGAGCGAGGACGGCTTCGGCGCCCGGATCTGGGCCGCCGCCGACCGCGGCGACCTCACCCACGCGCAGGCGCCACTGGTGGTGCGCTCCCTGCTCACCGCCGGCGTCGACACCACCGTGCACGCACTGGCGGCGGCGCTGTACGCCTTCGCCACGCACCCGGAGGAGTGGCAGCGGCTGCGCGCCCGTCCGGAGCTGGCGCGGGTGGCGTTCGACGAGGCGGTGCGCTGGCAGTCGCCGGTGCAGACGTTCTTCCGCACCGCCACCCGCGATGTCGACATCGCCGGTACCCGCATCCCCGAGGGCGGCAAGATCCTCATGTTCCTGGGCGCCGCGAACCGTGACCCGGAGCGCTGGAGTGACCCCGACCGCTTCGACCTCACCCGCGACCCCTCGGGCCACGTCGGCTTCGGCATGGGCATCCACCAGTGTGTCGGCCAGCACGTCGCACGCCTGGAAGCCGAGTCCCTGCTGACCGCCCTCGCCCACCGAGTCGAGCATCTCGAACTCGTCGGGCCACCCCGCCGTCACCTCAACAACACCCTGCGCTCCTGGGCCTCACTTCCCCTGCGCATCCGCCCGGCGAACTGACCACCGGTCCAGACGCCCACCCCAGGCAGCACCCAACCGAAAGAAGGGACCTTCCCCATGCCCCAGCACGTACGCGGTGTCATCGCCCGCGCCAAGGGCGAACCGGTACGCGTAGAGACGGTCGTCGTACCCGACCCCGGGCCGGGGGAGGCGGTGGTGAGGGTGCAGGCGTGCGGCGTCTGCCACACCGACCTGCACTACCGGGA
>NZ_JBSFVD010000095.1:0-4353 GCF_053592135.1 Streptomyces sp. NPDC002784
CCAAGCGTTCCACGATCAGCACGAACCCAGGCTACCGACCTCGCCAATTGAGACGACCTCTAAACTGATCATTCAGAGTGAGGTTCGGAGCCTTTTACCTGTCCTACGCCGGCAGGCCGCGGCGGTCGACGATGAGGTGGATGTTCGATCCGTTCTTGCAACGGTCGGTCGGATTCGGTCCCGTCAGCTGCCCCCTTTGAGGGCCCGGACGCTGACGGAGTCGATCGCACACCGCGACCAGTCCAGCCCGCCGCGGGAGCCGAGTTCCTCCAGGACCAGGCGGTGGCGCTTGGCCAACACCCGGGCCTCGGTCCACTCGGTGAACCTGCGGAAGGCGGTGACACCGGACAGATCGAATCCGGGTGGCAGTTGATTCCAAGTACAGCCCGAGGTGGGCACGAAGATGATCGCGGCAAGCACCTCGCGATCCCCTCGTCGGCGGTGGCCTCCGCCCTGCGGGCGTTCCGGTGCCGGCGGGACCACCCGCTGGAACAACTCCCAAAGGTTTTGCGGCGCCAACCGTTCGACAAGCGCAGCAGTCATCACCCCAGAGTGCCGCAACATCACACCAACTGAAATGACTGGCCAACTGCTGCCCGTAGACGCCCTCGAACGCCTCCGCCAGCACGCCCAGCGACGCGTACGTCGCGTAGATGGTCACCGGGCCCTGGCCGTGCCACAGCGCCAGCTGCACCGGGTTGGTGGTGGAGCGCACCCTGAGGTTCCACAGCTCCGGGTCGTCATCCAGCGAACACACCGCAACCGCCGGCCCCTTGTGCCCAACCTCATGCCACGCCTTCACCGGCTGCGCCAGCAGATCCAGCCGTTTGGGAGCCGTGGGGCGTCTCGAAGCTGTAGCCGAGGACGAGTCGGACGGGCCCGAGGCGGGGGCGCAGCATGACGGTCCCCATCGTGGGAGATGAGGGCCGATCGCCGTTCCCTCGGCGCCGCCAGGGGTACCTTCGAGGTGTCGAGACTTGAAGGGGGCCAGTATGCCCGACACCGCCTCCGCGGCCCCGGACCGCATCGGGGCGCGCATCCGAGAGTTCCGGGCTATTCGCGACTACTCCCTGTCCGAACTTGGCCGACGCGCGCACGTATCGCCGAGCCTGCTGTCCCGCATCGAGAGCGGCGAACGCGCCGTAAGTGAATCCGTCCTGGCTTCCGTGGCACGCGCTCTCGCGGTGAAGGTCTCCGTCCTGCGAGGACAGCCCTTCATCCACACGCTGCAGAGGGAGCAGCTCGACGCGCTACTGGTGCCGATCAGCACCGCGTTCGACGACTGGGACTTGCCACCGGACGACTCGCAAGCGCCGCGTTCACTCGACGCTCTCGAAGGCGAGGTGCAGCGTCTTCGCGAGCTGCGGGTGAAAGCGCAGTTCACTGAGATCGCCGGGGACCTTCCTGGGCTGATTTCGGAACTGGCTCTCGCTACGCAGCTCCACACTGCGCCTGGCAGGGACCGTGAGCGCGCCCATGCGGCCCAGGCGGAGGTCTCCCGTACGGCGGCGATCGTGGCATACCGGATCGGATACATGGATCTTGCGCGGCTCGCGCTGGCTCACATGGCCGTTGCTGCGCCTCGGTCGGGTGATCCACGGCAGGTCGCCATCGAGAGGTACGAGCGGGCGCAGATGGCCGCCGACAGCTCTCGTCTCGACCGCGGCGTGTCTTTGATGCGTCATGCGCTCCGCGAACTGGACGACGACGGGACGCGTCCCACTCGTGCGGTGCGTGGCACACTCCAGCTGCGCGCCGCTACCCTGTCGGCCCGCAGCGGCGACGAGAGCAGTGCAGCCGACTGGATCGGTGAGGCGGACGAACTCGCCGAGCAGACCGGTGAGACGCGTGACTACGCCCTCGCGTTCGGTCCGCTCAACGTTCGCTTGCATGAGATCTCCGCTGCCAGCGACCAGAACGACTATGACCAGGCTTTGGCCGTTGCCGCCGATGTGCAGTTACCGGACGGCTATCCACCCACCCGGGCCGCTCACTTCTGGATCGACAAGGCCAACGCGCAGACGTGGACCGCTCAACAGGATGAAGCGCTGAAATCGCTTCAGGCCGCCCGGGCGGCGTCTGCGCAGCTCACCCGCTATCACCACTCGGTGCACGAGACGGTTGCCACGCTACTGCGGGCACGACCGCGCGCTGGCGACGAGCTTCGGGAGTATGCCCTGTGGTGCGGCGTTTAGCTCACGCGTGAACTCCGGTCAAGAGCTGTGGGGTTGACAGTTCAGTCAACGCCACAGTGGCTTTTTGTCGGCACTCTGAGTGAGCAAGGAAGACCCCGGCGACCGCGCGAACGGCCCCGGGGCTTGGCCGACGCCGGAGGACGCCGACATGACAGAGACTACGATCCCCCAGGGGGCCAGCACATCCCGAGCAGATTTACTGCACCATAGGGCGGTTGCGGGTTGGCTCGCCTCCGCGCATCCGTTGCCTGCGGCAGTACACCGGGAGTGGGAAGGCGAGGCCAGGCTCGCCCTGGTCCCGTTGGGGCGGCTTTTCGACGCGGTTCGTATCCCCGCGGTCATCGTCCACCGTGCGTTGGCCACCCATGATCAGGCGGTTGTGGCCCGGCGGCTGGCACGGTACGTGCACGGAGGCCCGGTCATCCATGACCCCGCGGGCCGGCGTTATTACGCCTTGGTCCCGGCGGGCACCGCGCGAGGCTGGCGCGCGCCCGCCGCGGAGTGTTTGGGGGAGGGTACTTACCTGGGCGTTCCCCGTCCCGGCCTGACGGAGGTGGATCGGGGCACGCTCTGCTCGTACTGGGCGGTGCCGGTGAACCGGCCGGGCAAGCTGTGTCGGGTGTCGGGCGTGATGACCGTAGTCATGGCGGGCGCGGTCATCGCTGACAAGGACGGCGGGGCAGCGTCATGAAAGCCCCGCAGAGCTGTGAGAGCACGAGCACCCTCCCAGTGGACAGTGCCATGATGCGCGCCACTGTCAGCCAGGTGCTGCCGCCGGAGGTGACCCCGGTCGACCTCACCACGGTGGAGACCTTGACGGGTCTGCTGTGCGGGCACATGCAGCTGCTCATCCCGGAGATCGAACAGGCCGCGATGCGGCTGCCCGCTGACGACGTTCCTCGCTACTGCGCGCTCGTCGCGGTCCGCGAAGCCCGCAGGAAGCTGGACGCCCGCCCCGGACCGAGGCCCTACGACGCCGTCACACACGTGCGCAGACTCGGCCGCTCGCTCCTGGCCTTGTGCGACCACTACGAGGCCCTGACCGGGCTACGCATGTGTCTGGCCTGCGACCAGCCCATCAGGCCGGGCGAGCCGACGCGCCCGTTCGACCAGGGCAGCCAGTCCGGTGGCTCGGCCGTCTCCGGCGGGATTCACGAACGTTGCTGCAACGCCGTCCGCATCCGCTGACTTGGCTCCGCCCGCCCCGGAGTCAGGGGCCCCACGGCGACCGCAGGGTCAGGGTCGCACCTCAACGCCGCCCCGGCAGAGCTGCGCAAGCCTCTGCCGGGGCGGGTCTTCTGTCCGCGCTGCGATTACCCAGGAGGCAGAACCACATGACCGCTAGAGTCGACACATCGGGTCGCGGCGAGTTCGGCCGTGTGACGTTTCTTGAGCTGGAGATCACCAGCCGTTGCCAGCTGACGTGTTCGCACTGCTACGCAGAAGCCGGCCCGGCCAAGAGCCACGGGACGATGACCGGTGAGGATTGGAAGCAGGTCATCGACGAGGCCGCCCGCCTCGGGGTGACCACGGTGCAGTTCATCGGGGGCGAGCCGCCGCTGCATCCTGACTTCACCGAGCTGGTGGAACACGCGCTGGACCGCAGTGTGGGCGTCCAAGTGTACAGCAACCTGTACCGGGTCCGGCTGGAGCACTGGGGCCTGTTCGAGCGGCCTGGAGTCTCGCTGGCCACCTCGTACTACGCCGACACCGACGACGGACACGACGCTGTCACCGGCCGCAAGGGCAGTCACGCCGCGACCCGCGCGAACATCATCGAGGCCCTGCGGCGCGGCATCCACGTGCAGGTCGGCATCGTCGATGTCCTCGAAGGCCAGCGCGTCGACCAGGCGCACGCCGAGCTCACAGCGCTCGGGGTGATGGATATCAATGTGGACCGGGTCCGAGGTGTGGGTAACGCGGCCAAGGCGCTGCCGTCTACCTCGGAGCTGTGCGGGAACTGCGCCGACGGCCGGGCCGCGATCATGCCCGACGGCACGGTCATCCCTTGCGTTCTCGGCCGCTTCCTTCCCGCCGGGTCGGTCAAGGGTGGGAGCCTGAAAGCGGTACTCGACAGCGAACGGTGGAGGGAGGTGAAGCAGCTCATCCCGCTCCGGAGGGGAGCTGGTTGCACGCCCGACGAGGACTCGTGCATGCC
>NZ_JBSFVD010000096.1:0-4340 GCF_053592135.1 Streptomyces sp. NPDC002784
GCTCCTCACGGACGTCCCCGTCGGCCGGGGAGCGGCCGGCGCGGTGGCCGAACGCACGGCCCCGGTGAACGCGGCCGGCCGACGGGACGAGAGCACCTGAGGGAGGACACGGACGTGGACACGGCCCGGCTGCCGGTGCCCGTCCACGCCGGGTCCGCCCGGCAGCCGCATACCCGGACAGGACGGGAGGTGAACGACGCCCATGGAACCGATGGCAGGACCCTCAGCGGGACTCGGCACCGGCCCCCGCATCGGGCAGGTCGCGCAGACCGCGCAAGGGGCCCGACAGCAGCGGAAGGACCGCCGCCACCAAAGCCCCGGCGACGATCCACATCGTCGGCCGCGGTCCCACGGCGGAGTTCAGCGCCCCGGCGGCGACGGCGCCCAGCGGAATCGTGCTGAAGTTGATCAGCAGCGCCGTGGAGGTGACACGGCCGAGCAACTCCTCCGGGCAGTACGACTGACGGAAGCTCACGATGATCACGTTGCAGGCCACGAGCCCGGCCATCGTCACCGTCGAGCCGATCACGAACAGCGCGAGCCGCGGCCCCGGCGCCGTGAGGGGGATCAGCAACCCGAAGAGCGAGGAACCGAGTTGGGCGGCCACGAGGGCGCGGGCCGTGCCCAGCCGACGCGCCATCCGGCGCGCGCACAGCACCCCCAGCACCCCGCCGACCGCGCCACAGGAGCCGAGCAGCCCCACCGTGCCCGCACCGAGCCCCACCGAGCGGACCAGGAACACGATGTACGTCGCCTCGTAGCCGGCCATCGCGAGATTGGCCGCCGCGCCGAACCCGATGACCGCCCGCAGCAGCGGATCACGGCCGATGAAGCGCAGCCCCGCGGACATCTCCTCGCGCAGCCGCACCCGGCCACCGGCGCGCCGCGGCTCCTCGGCCCGTATGCCGCGCAGACACCACGACGACACGACGAACGAGACGGAGTCCAGCAGCAGCCCCGGGACCGTGCCGAGCAGCTGCGCGAGCAGCCCGCCCGCACCCGGCCCGGCGATCCGGGCCAGATGCTCACCGCCCTGCAACTTCGCGTTTCCCTCCAGGAGTTCGGACCTGTCCACGAGGACGGGCAGGTAGCTGGAGTACGCGGTCGAGAAGAACACCGAGGCCGTGCCCGTGAGGAAGGCCACCGCGAGCAGCTGCCAGACGGTCAGCACGTCCAGCCACCAGGCGGCCGGGACACTCGTGAACAGCGTCGCCGAGACCAGGTTGCACACATGCATGACCCGGCGCCGGGGCCACTGGTCCACCCAGGCACCGGCCGGCAGCCCGACCACCAGCCACGGCAGCCACGGCGCGGCCGTCAGCAGCCCGACCAGGGCGGGAGAGGCGTCCAGCGTCACGACCGCGGTGAGCGGAAGCAGCACCGACGTGACGCTCGTGCCGAACCTGCTGGTCGTCTCACCGATCAGCAACAGCCGGAAGTTCCGATGGCTGAACAGGCCGCGCCCTGCCGTGCCCGCGGCTGCGTCGACGAGCGGTCTTCCCTCAGCGGTCATGGTGTGCGGAACGCCCTCAACTGCGGTGGCCGACAGAGGAGTTCACGCTACACGAGCGATACGGCCCACCCGGGCCGGACGCGACGCCCCCGGCCCACGCGAGGAATCCGATGACCGACGGCCCGCCCGACACGTCGACGCGCTTCCTGGACGGCGTCCGCCGCCACCCGGACCGCTCCGCGGCACCCGTGCTCCCCGAACCCCGCGCCGCTCTCGACCTGTTCGAGGAACGGGCGCTCATCGCCCCGGACAGCATCGCCGTGCGCTTCGAGGGACAGCGGACGACCTACGGCGAACTCGACGCCCGCGCCGACCGGCTCGCCCGCCGCCTCGCCGCGCACGGGACCGGCTCCGACGACGTCGTCGCGGCTGCCCTGGACAGGTCCGTGGAACTGATCGTCGCGGTACTCGCGGTGTGGAAGACGGGCGCCGCGTTCCTGCCGGTCGACCCCCGCTACCCCGCCGCCCGCATCGCCCACATCCTCACCGACGCGCGTCCGGCGCTGCTGCTGACCGCCGCGCACATCAGCCTGCCAGAGGCACCTCCGGTGTCCCGGATGGACGTCCAGGACGACGACCGGGAAGCCCCCGCACGCCCCGACACCGGCCCCTACCTCGCACGGCGCCCGCGCCCCGACCATCTCGCCTATGTGATCTACACGTCCGGCTCCACGGGCACCCCCAAACCGGTCGCCGTCACCCGGGCCGGGTACGCCAACCTCGTCGCCCACCAGGCGGCCACCCTGAACGTGGACAGCGGCAGCCGGGTCCTCCAGTTCGCCTCGGCCGGCTTCGACGCCTTCTTCTGGGAACTGGGCATGACCCTCACGGCCGGTGCCGCCCTCGTCCTGGCCCCGGCATCCCGGCTGCTGCCCGGCCGCGAGCTGGCCCGGCTCGCCGACGAGCACGCGATCAGCCATCTGACCGTGCCGCCCGCCGTCCTGGGCGCCCTGTCGCCCGACGACCTGCCCGGCGTCACCACCCTCGTGGTCGCGGGCGAGGCGTGCGGCGCCGAACTCGCCGCACGCTGGGCGCGAGGCCGCACACTGATCAACGGCTACGGCCCCACCGAGACGACGGTCTGCGCCACGATGAGCGAGGCACTGCGCCCAGACGGGAACGTCCCGCCCATCGGCGACCCCGTGCGCGGCACCCGCGTACACGTCCTGGACGACCTGCTGCGGCCCGTCCCGACGGGCGAAACCGGCGAGCTGTACATCGCCGGCGCCGGTCTCGCGCGCGGCTACCGCGGCCGCCCCGGCCCGACCGCGGAACGCTTCGTCGCCGACCCCTTCGGACCGCCGGGAACCCGCGCCTACCGCACCGGAGACCTGGTGCGCCGGACCTCGGACGGGCGGCTGGAGTTCGTCGGACGCGTCGACGACCAGGTCAAACTGCGCGGTCACCGCGTCGAGTTGGGTGAGGTCGAGGCCCGCGTCGCCGCCACCGGCGGGGTGGCCCAGGCCGCGGTCGTGCTGCGCGAGGACCGCCGGGGCGAGCGCCGGATCGTGGCGTACGTGGTCCCCGAGGCCCCGGCCGGCCCGGACCGCGGCGAGCGCGGACGCGTCGAGGACTGGTGCCAGGTTCACGACGCCGTTTACGCGGGGCCCGTCGCGGCCCCCGGCGAGGACGACTTCTCCGGCTGGCACGACAGCCGTGACGGCACTCCCATTCCGGTCGAGGACATGCGGGAGTGGCGGGACGCCACCGTCCAGCGCCTCCTGGAGTTGCGCCCCACACGCGTGCTGGAGATCGGCGTGGGCGGCGGCCTGCTCCTCACCGAACTCGCCCCGCACACCGCCGAGTACTGGGGACTGGACTTCTCCGCCGCGGCGATCCGAGGGCTGCGTCCACGGGTGGACCGGCTCGGCCTGCCCGAGGGCCGGGTGGTGCTGCGGCAGCAGACCGCGCACAACCCCACGGGCATCCCCGCGGGCCACTTCGACGTGGTCGTCCTCAACTCCGTGGTGCAGTACTTCCCGAGCGGCGCCTACCTCTCCCGTGTGCTCGACGTGGCCGGGCAGGCCCTGGCCCCCGGCGGGCGGCTCTTCGTCGGCGACGTCAGAAACCTCCGCCTGCGCGATCGCACCCGCCTCAGCGGCGTACAAGACGTACCGGAACTCCTCGTCGATCCCGACTACTTCGCCGCCCACGCAGCCCACTCCGGCCGGTTCACCACCTGTGACGTGCGGCTGAAGCGCGGCGAGCGGATCAACGAACTGACCGCTCTTCGATACGACGTCGTCCTGGGCACGGGCGCGGCCCCGGACCGACCCGACACCGGACCCGTACTGCGCTGGGGCGTCGACGCCCCCACCCCGGATGCCGTCGCACGCTTCGCCCGCACCCGGCGGCCCGCGCGCTTCACGGTCACCGGCGTGCCCAACGCCCGGCTGACCGGCTTCCTCCACGACCCGGGCCACCCACGCCGCGCCACCGCCGACCCCGAACACCTCGCCCGCCTCGGCGCGGATCTCGGCTACGGCGTCGCGCTGCGCTGGTCCTCCGCCACGGACGACACCTGCTTCGACGCCGAGTTCACCGAGGGCGGCACCACCCCCGAACCCCCGGTGCGCGGCACGGCGGACTGCGACCTCGCACGGTACGTCGGCACACCGCGCACCGCGGCCGACGAGCATCGCCTGCGCGCGTCGGTACGCCGCCAAGTCGCCGCGTTCCTGCCGGACTTCATGATGCCGTCGGCCGTGGTCGTCATGGACCGGCTCCCGCTCACCCCGCACGGCAAGACCGACCGTGCGGCCCTGCCCGCCCCGCCCACCGCGCGGCCCGACGGTCCGACGGCCCCGCGCCCTCCGCACACGGACCG
>NZ_JBSFVD010000097.1:0-4233 GCF_053592135.1 Streptomyces sp. NPDC002784
GGCGGACAGCCCGGCGCCGTGCGCCTTCTGCACGGTGTCGACGCGGTCGGCGTAGGTGTGGGTGGTGGTGACTGTCACGGGTGTGCTCGTGCGGCTCGTCGCCTGCTTCTGCGGGAACGTCAACCAGGGCTGTCGCTCGGCTGGTTGGCTCGGCGTCGCTGTGCTGTACGGCGTGGCGGGTCCAGCATCGGCACCAGGAACTCGCGGGCCACCGCGTCCAGTCGCGCCTCGTCGGCCAGATCGATGACGTGGCTCGGGATGACCAGCAGGGACGCGGAGACGCGGACCATCATCTCGGCCACGAGGCCGACATCCACTCCCTCGGCGACATGACCGTCCCGCTGCTCCTGCCGGAGCCTTCCGGCGAGGAACCGTTGCACCGTGCTCAGGGTGTGACCGCCGTCGTTGGTCATGGACAGTACGACGGCCTCCGGATCCCAGGCCAGGAGTCCGCCGATGAGCGGGTTGCCGCGGATGGCCCGCATGGAGTTCACGAAGCCGACGGCGACCCGGTCGGCGAGGGTGCGGGCGCTCCGGATGTCGATGATGAACTGGGCGAAGTAGCGCCGGAACTCGCGTCGCACGACCTGCTCGACCAGGACGTCCTTGGTGGCGAAGCGGCGGTAGACGGTGACCCGCGAGACTCCCGCCAGCCGCGCCACATCTCCCATGCCGCAGCGCTTGATTCCCACGCGGCAGAACTGTTCATGGGCGGCGTCCAGGAGGCGCACGGTCGTCTCGTCGCCCTGGTGGGCGCCTCTGACGGCATCGGCGAACGCGATGTCGAGCAAGGACAGGGATCCCGGGCCGGCTTCGGCAGTTGCGTGAGGGATCTTCACGAGCGCCTCCCTGATCCCGTGATGCCCCTGGCGTTCACGTTCCGCTTGTGCTCCCCTGGAGATACAGAGATGCGCCGCGTGTTTCACCGTATCAAAGAAGGCCGATAAGGCCATAGGTCCGCACGGCAGTCGGAACTCAAGGAGGAGTTCGCGGAGATGGACGGACTCAGCAGGCGCAAGATGCTGCTCACGGGCGGAGCGCTGGGAGCGTTCGGGGCGCTGAGCATGGCCTCGCCGGCCCGTGCGCGGTCCCTGTGGACGTGGGCACCGAGTGGCTCGGTGGCCGGCGCGGGTGCCGGGCTGGACCCGGAGTGGGTGTGGGACGAGGAGGCCGACCAGCTCGTCGCCGCCGTCATCGACCGCGGCGACGTGGCCAAGGTCAACGAGGCGCTGCGGACGTGGACCCGCAACGACCAGCCGGTGCCCGCCCAACTGCCTGCGGACTTGCGGGAGTTCATGGAGAGGGCGCGTCAACTGCCCTCCTGGGCCGACCGCGGGAAACTGGAGACGGCGGCCGAGTTCAACAAGTCCCGGGGCATCTACCTCAACCTGCTCAACGGAGTGGGTGGTGGGATGCTGAGCACCGCCATCCCCCGGGAGGCACGCGCCGTCTACTACTCCAAGGGCGGCGCCGACATGGAGGACCGGGTCGCCAAGACGAGCCTGCTGGGCTTCGCCGTCGGCGACCTCAACGCCTACCGGCCCGACGGCAAGGTGATGGTGGAGGCCGTCAAGACACGGCTCGTGCACGCGGCCGTACGCCATCTGCTGCCGCAGTCGCCGGGCTGGTCCCGGACCAGCGGCGGCCAGACCATCCCGATCAGCCAGCAGGACATGCTGGTCACCTGGCACAGCCTGCCCACCTACGCGATGCGCAAGATGCTCGAATGGAAGGTTCCGATCCCGCCCGCCGACTCGGCGGCCTATCTCCACCTCTGGCAGGTGACGGCGCACCTGCTCGGCATCCGCGACGAGTACATCCCGGCCACCTGGGCCGCGGCCAACTCCCAGTCCCAGCAGGTACTCGACCCGGTCCTGGACTCCACGCCCGAGGGCATCGAGCTGACCGACATCCTGCTGGGCCAGCTCGCCGAGCAGACCAGTCCGGGCGGCGTCGACCGTCCGCTCGTCAACGCGCTCGCCCGGTACCTGGTCGGCGACCAGGTCGCGGACTGGGACGGCATTCCCCCCGAGCCGTTCTGGGAGAAGGCGATCGCGACCGCCTGGCCGAAGCTCGTCGCCTTCCGCGAGAAGCTGATCCCCTTTCCACTGGTGCCGCCCCTCGCCTGGACGATCGACGAGGCGGCCCGGAAGTACATCATGTTCTACCTCACCAAAGGCCGGGGCACGAGCATCGTCATCCCCGACACCAACCGGCCCGACTGACCCGCCGGTTCGTCACACGCGCAGCATCTGATGGTGGAGAGCCGCGCACCGCTCCACCCGCGCACCGCTCCACCCGCGCCCGGAGCCATCGCACCGGCGCACCTCACGGAGTACGCCACGCCGAGGACACACCTGCCGCTTCGCCGTGTCCCGGTGGTCATCAGCAGCGATCGTCGACAAGGAGTTCACCCATGGACGGAGTCAGCAGGCGCAGAATGCTGATCACGGGAGGGGCGCTCGGGGCGCTGGGCGCGCTGAGCGCGGCCACGCCGGCCCAGGCGCGTCCCCCGTGGACCTGGGCGCCGAGCGGATCGGTGGCGGGCAAAGGGGCGGGACTGGACCCGGAGTGGGTCTGGGACGAGGAGGCCGACCCGGTGCTCGCCGCCGTCATCGACCGCGGTGACGTGCCCAGGGTCAACGAACTGCTGCGGCAGTGGACCCGCAACGACCAGCCGCTGCCGGCCGGACTGCCCGCGGATCTGCGCGACTTCATGGAGAAGGCACGCCGACTGCCCTCCTGGGCGGACTCGAGGAAGCTGGCGGCCGCGGTCGAGTTCACCAAGAAGAAGGGCATCTACACCGGCGCCCTGTACGGGCTGGGCAGCGGCCTGATGAGTACCGCCATCCCGCGGGAGGCACGCGCCGTCTACTACTCCAAGGGCGGCGCGGACATGAAGGACCGCATCGCCAAGACCGCGAAGCTCGGGTACGACATCGGCGACCTGGACGCCTATCAGCCGCAGGGCTCGATGATCGTGACCTGTGTGAAGACCCGCCTGGTGCACGCGGCCGTGCGGCATCTGCTGCCGCAGTCCCCCGGCTGGTCCCGGACCAGCGGCGGCCAGACCATCCCGATCAGCCAGGCCGACGTGATGGTCACCTGGCACAGCCTGGCCACGTTCGGCATGCGCAAGCTGAAGGACTGGCGGGTCCCGGTCAGCACCGCCGAGTCGGACGGCTTCCTGCACGTGTGGCAGGTGACCGCCCACATGCTCGGCGTCCTCGACGAGTACATCCCCAGTTCCTGGGCCGAGGCCAACTCCCAGTACCAGCAGGTCGTCGACCCGATCCTGGCCCCCACACCCGAGGGCCACGCACTGACCGAAGTGCTGCTGGACATCGTCGCCGAACTTGACGCCGGTCTCACCCGCCCGCTGATCAACGCCTTCTCCCGGTACACGGTGGGCGACAAGGTCGGCGACGCCATCGGACTGGACAGGGAGCCCTTCTGGCAGCCGCTGATCAGCGCGGCCTGGCCCCTCCTGGTGGCCTTCCGCGAGGGCCTGATCCCCTTGCCGCTGGTCCCGGAGGCGGCCTGGACAGTGGAGGAGGCGATCCGTAAGTTCGTCCTGCTCTTCCTGGCCGAGGGCGAGGCCATCGACATCGAGATCCCCGACACCAACCGTCCGTCCTGAACCTCCCCCGGGACACGACCGGGTCCCGCCCGTCCCGGTGGGACCCGCACACCCGTACCGCTGCGGGGCAGTGGCCGATCCGCCGCCCCGGAACCCCGCGCACGTGAACGCACGCAGCCGACCAGCGAGATGGAATCATGACGAGATCGCGCAGTGACGGAACCCCCACGGCGTCCTTCGCGGCCACCGCCACCCACGTGCCGCCGCCCCTTCCGCCCGGTCCGGCAGCGCGGAGAGGGGCAGCCGATGGCCGCCAATGACCCCGCGCCCCGGTCCGGACCGCCTTCCGTCGGCAGGCGCCGGTTCCTCGGCTACCTCGTGGCCGGTCCCACCCTGGTGACGGCGGCCGAACTCGCCCCGGCCTCCCCGGCCCGAGCGGACATCCCCTCCCCCGAGATCACGGAACTGTTCGACCTCAACGACGTGATGACCGCGGCGGCCCTGCCCACCTCCGGCCTGATCACGGTCGAGGTGGGCACGGACGGCACCGTGTCCTTCGCACTGCCGCGGACCGAGGTGGGCCAGGGCATCACCACCTCGACGGCCATGCTCATCGCCGAGGAACTGAACGTCCCCGTCGAGCGGGTACGGGT
>NZ_JBSFVD010000098.1:0-4227 GCF_053592135.1 Streptomyces sp. NPDC002784
GGGCCTGCGCGGACCGGGCGGCGGTCTCGGCCACGACAGCGTCGCCGCGATGGTCAAGCACTTCCCCGGCGGCGGCCCGCAGAAGGACGGCGAGGACCCGCACTTCCCCTACGGCAAGGAACAGGTCTACCCGGGCGGCTTCTTCGACTACCACCTCAAGCCGTTCGAGGCGGCCATCGCCGCCGGGGCGACGCAGGTGATGCCGTACTACGGCAAGCCCGTCGGCACCGGCCACGAGGAGGTCGGCTTCGGCTTCAACAAGGACGTCATCACCGGACTGCTGCGCGACAAGCTCGGCTTCGACGGCATCGTCTGCACCGACTGGGGCCTGGTCACCGACCAGCTCGTCATGGGAGAGCCGCACCTGGCCCGCGCCTGGGGCGTGGAGGACCTGACCCCGGCCGAACGCGTCCTGCGGATCTTCCACGCGGGCGCCGACCAGATCGGCGGCGAGTCCTGCTCCGAGCTGGTCGCCGACCTCGTCCGGCACGGGCAGCTCGCGGAGTCCCGCCTGGACGCCTCAGCCGCCCGGCTGCTCGCCGAGAAGTTCCGCCTCGGCCTGTTCGACGAGCGGCGCTATGTCGACGTGGACGCGGCCGAGGCCGTCGTCGGCCGCGCCGACTTCCGCGCGGCCGGCGAGGCAGCCCAGCGCTCCGGCCTCACGCTGCTCAAGAACGGCGGCGCCCTGCTGCCGCTGACCGGGACCCCGCGCCTGTACGTCGAAGGCGTCGACCCGGCCGTCGCCGCCGAGTACGCCGCACTCGTCGCCGACCCCGCCGACGCCGACCTCGCGGTGCTGCGCCTGGCCACCCCGTACGAGCCGCGCCCCGGTCTGTTCGAGTCCTTCTTCCACGCGGGGCGGCTCGACTTCGACGAGGACCGGCTGAAGGAGATCCTCACGCTGCTGGACACGGTGCCCACCGTCGTCGCCGTCCACCTGGAGCGGCCGGCCGTCATCCCGGAGATCGCCGACCGCTGCGCGGCGCTGCTCGCCGCGTTCGGCGCGGGCGACCGGGCGCTGCTGGACGTCCTGTTCGGCCGGGCCGAGCCCTTGGGACGGCTGCCGTTCCAGCTGCCGCGGTCGATGGCGGAGGTCAGGGCCGGCCGGCCGGACGTGCCGCGGGAGAGCCGCGACCCGCTGTTCGCCTTCGGGCACGGCCTGCGCTACGCACCGCGGGAGTGAACCGGGGGTGTGGGCTTGAACCCGGCCTGCTCACAGCCCCTTGCCGTCGGCCGAGATCGTCCGCAACAGGTGGTCCAGATGCGAACGCGCGACCCCGGCGAGGTCGAAGGCACGGCCGCTGGCCAGCCACTGCAACCGCAGCCCCGCGTCGACGGCCGCGCACTCCCGTGCGATCGACTCGTGGTCGAGGCCGGGCTTGAGCTCACCGGACTCGCTCGCCGCGCGCAGCCGGTCGGTGAGCTCCCGGACTCCTTTCTCCTGCCACTCGGAGAAGAAGTCGTGCGCGGGGTGGCCCTCCGCGGTGGCCTCGGCGGCGAGCACCACGGACAGCTCGATGATGCCGGGCATGCGCAGCGCCTCCTCCATGTCCTCGACATGGCACCGGAAGGCGTCCCGTACGGAGCCGGTCACCCGCCGCCACCGTTCGTCCATCTGGTGGTGCCAGTACTCGACGACCGCCTGGAGCAACTGCTGCTTGCCCCCGAAGTGATGCAGCAACCCCGCGTCGGTGAGACCGGCGTCCCGCGCGACGCGGGCGAGCGAGGTGTTGTGGTAGCCGTCCTGACCGAACCGCCGCATGGCCGCTTCCAGGATCTGCGGCCGCCTCGCCTGCCCCGCCGCGTACGAGCCACGCGGCCCTCTAGGTGTCCCCATGAGACAACCGTAATGGGCCAGGTGTCCGGCTCACGATCAGCCCCACGCCGGGAGGCGGACACCGCTCGGTCGCGACCGGCACACGGTGAGGACCACCGACTCGTCCTCCGCCAACCATGAGTGGTCGACTCCACGCCCCCATACGACGTAGTCGCCCTGCCGTTCCAAAAGGACGCTACGACCGGGGAGCTGGACACGGAAGCGTCCCTTGATGAGAACCAGGAGCGCTGTACGTTCCTCACCCTTCACCCACGTCGATCGCTCATCGCCGCGGGGATGGACGCCCCACTTGATCTCCACAGCCTCGCTGTGGCGCGGATCGCCGGCGTCCTTGAAATGCCCCAGCAGCCAACCTCGGTCCAGTGCCGCGTCCTTGCCTGCGTTGCCCACATACACGCTGTCGTTCACGTGGCGCGACGCTAGCAGCAGTCATGAGTGCCATCAGCACCTCGCCCGGATGCAGAAACAGCGGCATCGCACGTATGCACAACTTGGTCCTCGATCAGTGAAAGGCGCGCCTCTTTGTTGGGCCCAGGTTGGGGCTCAATTTCCGTAAGCGCGCAGGAAGACGTCCATCGCAGCGTCCGCGACGGTGTCGGGGGCGGCGTCGGGGCGGTATTCCAGCGGGCCGGTGAGCAGAGAGAGGAAGTGCTCGGCGGCGAGTTCCGGGTCGCACGGGCGCAGGCGGCCGGCGAGAGCCAGGCGGGCCAGGCGGTCAGCGAGGGCGGAACGTACCCGCAGGGCTGTGCGCTCGCGTACGCTCGCTGCCAGATCGGGGAATTGAGTCGCCTGGGCAGAGGCCAACTGCCGCACGGCGCAAGCGTCTTCGCTACTCAACGCCTGGAGCAGGCCGCGGGCCACGGCTGTGAGTGACGCGCGCGGGTCGCTGTCCGCGGCGGCCTCCCGCAGCTGCTCGACGACGGCGAGGCTCAGCGCGCCGACCCGGTCGGCGGCGGCCTCTACGGCCTCGCGGTACAGGCTCTCCTTGTCGTGCAGGTGACTGTAAACGGTCGGCTTAGCGACGCCCGCCTCCTGAGCGATCTCCTTTACGCACGCCTGGGCGTAGCCGTGTCGCGTGAAAACCGCGAACGCGCCGTCCAGGATGGCCTGCCGCCGCTCGATCCGGCCACGGGCGGGACGCCCGCCCCCGGTTGACGGTTCTGAACCCATGGGTTCAGTGTAGTGGACTGAACCGACCGGAACGGATTTCTGAACCCGCTGGTCCAGTGCGTAAGGGGGTGGGATAGGCGTGATCGTCCACATGTTGCGCTTCGCGTTCAAGGAGACCACGACCGAGGAGGAGCGCGAGCACGTACTCGCGGTGATGCGGCGTACGGCTTCTGTCGAGTCGGTGTCGTTCTCGACGGTGGGCCAATGCCTCAGTGACCCCGCTGGCTTCACCCACGCCTACTGCGTGGGCATCGCCGACCTGTCGGCCCTGCGGCGCTACATGCACGACCCGGTTCACCTGGCCGGCGACCCGCAGATCATGCCCTACCTGGACAGGATCGCCATCGGCCCGGACCTGTCCGACGACATGACACCCACCCTGGCCCGGGTCATCCTCGCCCTGCACGAGGAGAAAGTCGCGCTCTACCCGGAGTGGGCCGCCGAACTGGGCCCGCTGCTGGCAGCTTGAAAAAGTCGAGCGCCGGCAGTTGGCACCGTCGTCCGTCCTGCGCCCGTATCGCGGCCTGCTGCAACAGTCTTTGGCCGGGAGTGGCATTCTGCCGAGGGCGTGGAGCTCCGGCCGGTGCCAGGCGCAGGGCTTGCGGTGTCAGCAGGCGTTGACAATCGGTTTGTCGGATGCGATGTCGGCGGTGGTCAGGAGGGTGATGGTCTGCACGATGACATCGACCGGGGCGGCGTCGAGCGCCTCGTTCGGCAGATTTCCGGACAGGATTTTACTTCCTGGGAAAATTTGCGTGATGTTGCAGATATCAGACATGTCGGCGCCACCGCACTGGTTGAGCGGGCTGCCGACGGGGAGTCCGGCGATGTTACCGGTGGCGGTTCCGATGCCGTGGGTGGTCGCTCCATCGGCCCGGGGGGCGGTGTGGTGGTTGGCGCAGCTGGTACCGAAGGCCGGTGACAAGAAGTCACCGATGCCTCCGGCCCAAGCGGGGGATACGACCGGGGCGGATCCCAGCAGGGTCACTGTCACAACAGCCCCACGGGCAAAAGTGCGCGTCATCATGAGCTGCTCAACGATCAGCCACCTGCCCGGACACGAACCACCCCGACCGGGCGATCGAAGATGCGCCGGTAGTCAAAACTCAAGTTTCGGGTCCGCGCCCCCGGCGCTTTCCGGGCAGCGGGGCACCAGCGCCACCGCCAGGGCGGGAACCGCGGCGAGAAGCAGCCACGGCACCGCGGCCGGGAGGCCGAGG
>NZ_JBSFVD010000099.1:0-4124 GCF_053592135.1 Streptomyces sp. NPDC002784
TCACACCCGGCGCATCCACATATCCGCGTGCCACCCCGACCCCCGACACATACAACTCCCCCACCACACCCACCGGCACCGGCGCCAGCCCCTCGTCCAGCACGAACACTCGGGAGGCGTCCAGCGGACCGCCGATGGACGGCTTCTCGCCCTGGCCGAAGGAGGCGGTGGTGAGGTGCTCGTACGTGGTGAAGGTGGTGTTCTCCGTCGGGCCGTAGCCATTGGTGACGGTGATGTGCGGGAAGAGCCGCAGTGCCTGGGCCACGGCGGAACCCGAGGCCTGCTCGCCGCCGATCCAGACGTGCTTGAGGGAGCCGAGGACAGAACTTTGCTCCGCGACGAGGGAGTTGAAGAGGGAGGTGGTGAAGAAGGCCGCGCTCACACCGTGGGTGTCGACCGCGCGCTCCAGTGCGGCGGCCGACGTGTCCCGTGGTGGTACGACGACGACCGTGCCCCCGTTGAGCAGCGGCACCCACAGTTCGTAGGTCGACGCGTCGAAGGAGTGCGCCGAGTGCGCGAGGACGCGGGAGTGGTCCTGAGTCGTCCAGCAGGTGTCCGCCGCGAAGCCCAGGATGTTGCCGTGGGTCACGGCGACGCCCTTGGGGCGTCCGGTGGAGCCGGAGGTGTACATCACGTACGCGATCTGGTCGACGCCGGCCACTGGGGAGGCGTACGGCGTCTCGGGCGCGTCGTCGGCCGCCGCGCCGAGCCGGGGTTCGTCGGCTCGGATGACGGGGAGAGCCGGTGCCGTGTCGCGCAGGGCCGCGCGGGTGTGCGTGGCGGTGTCGACGACCATGACGCGGGGTTTCGACTCCTTGAGCACCGCGCCGAGCCGGGAGTCGGGGCTGCGGAGGTCGAGGGGGAGGTAGGCGGCACCGGTCTTCAGAACGGCCAGGAGAGCGACGACGAGGTCAGCGGACCGTTCCATCGCGATCGCGACCAGCTGCTCGGGCCCGGCGCCCGCGGCCAGCAGGTGACGGGCCAACTGGGCGGCTCGTTGGTCGAGTTCCCGGTACGACAGCTCCCGCGTGCCGCACACCAGTGCCGTGGCGTCGGGGGTGCGGGCCGCCTGTGCCGTGAACCGGTGCACCACCGACCGGTCGAGGGGTGCCTGCGCGGTGCCGGTGCCCCGGGCGAGGACGGTCTCGCGCTCGGCGTGGCCCAGCAAGTCCACGGCGTTCAGGCGGAGTTCGGGGGCAGTGGCCACCTGGTCCGCGAACCGTACGAAGCGGTGGGCCAGTCCTCGCGCCGTCTCGTCGTCGAAGAGGTCCCGTGCGAAGAGGAGCCGTCCCTCGATCTCCTCGCCCACCTGGCGGAAGTCGAAGAGCAGGTCGAACTCGGTGGTGTCGGCCGGTGCCGGGTACTCCCAGTGTGCGTCCAGGCCGGGGAACCGGGCCTGGGCGACCGCGTTGTTCTGCAGGCTCATCATCACCTGGAACAGCGGATGCCGCCCCGCCGAACGCACCGGATTGACCGCCTCCACCACCCGCTCGAACGGCACATCCTGATGCTCCAACGCCCCCAGCACACCCGACCGCACCTGCCCCAGCAACTCACCGAACGACGGATCCCCCGACACATCCGACCGCACCACCACCGTGTTCACAAAACACCCGACCAACTCCTCCAACCCCACATCCGAACGCCCCGCCACTGGGCTACCCACCACCACATCCCCGCCAGCACCGACCCGCGACAACACACCCGCCACCACCGCATGCAGCACCATGAACAGACTGGACCCGTGGTCACGGGCCAGCCGTTCGAGGGCGGCGCACCGCTCGGGCGGGATGTGCAGGCGTACGGAGCCCGCGCGACCGGAGGCCAAGGCGGGCCGGGGCCGGTCCAGGGGCAGGGCCAGCTCCTCGGGCAGGTTCCTCAACGTCTCCCGCCAGAAGTCCAGCTGACGCTTCTCCAGGCCGTCCGCTTGCAGGAGTTCGCTCTGCCAGAGCGTGAAGTCGCGGTATTGCAGCGGCAGTTCGGACCACTCGGGGGCGGTGTCGCGCGCGCGGGCCGCGTAGGCCGAGGCGAGGTCCCGTACGAAGGGGGCGGCCGACCAGCCGTCGAAGGCGATGTGGTGCACCGCCACCACCAGCACGTGCTCCACCGGTCCGACGGCCAGCAGCTTCGCGCGCAGAGGCACCTCGCGCGTCAGGTCGAAGCCTGTGGCGGCGAACTCGGCGATGTGTGTGCTCAGTTCGTCTATCGACGCGGGCTCCACTTCGATGGCGGTTACGTCACCCGCCTCCAGAACCCGCTGGTGCGCCGCGCCGTCGATCACGGGAAGGACCGTCCGCAGGCTCTCGTGGCGGTGGACCACATCCCGCAGGGCCGCCCGCAGCGCGGGCACGTCCAGCTCTCCGGACAGCCGCAGGGCGGTGGTGATCACGCGCGTGTCCGTGCCTCCCGTGCCCTCTTCGAGCTGGCCCTGGAACCAGAAGCGCAGTTGGGAAGGGGACAGGGGAGACTGCTCGGAGCGGGGACGCCGGGTGAGCGGCGGGCGGGTCTCGGCCGGGCCACCGCAGCGGGCGGCCAGACCGGCCGGCGTGGGCGCCTCGAACACCGCGCGCAGGTCGACCTCCGCGCCGAGGTTCGCGCGGATTCGGCTGACGAGGCGTACGGCGAGGAGCGACTGGCCGCCGAGGGCGAAGAAGGAGTCGTCGACCCCGACGTCCGGCACGCGGAGGATGTCGGCGAACATCTCGCACAGCGCCCGTTCGACCTCGTTGGCGGGTTCGCGGCGGGTGGTGACGGCCGACTCGGCCTGGGGTGCGGGGAGGGCGGCGCGGTCCAGCTTGCCGTTCGGCGTCAGCGGCAGACCGTCTTCGAGGACCATCACCACCGACGGAACCATGTAGTCCGGCAGCAGCTCCACCGCTCGCTCCCGCACACGCTCCGCCAACCGCTCCCCCGCCTCCGGCCCAGGCACCACATAGGCGAGCAACCGGCCGTCGCGCACCGAGGCAACCGCCTGCGCGACACCGTCACACCCCGCCACCACCCCTTCCACCTCACCGAGTTCCACCCGGAACCCACGCACCTTCACCTGCTGATCCGCCCGCCCGACGAACTCCAGCCCTCCACCCGACGTCCACCGCACGAGATCCCCGGTGCGGTACATCCGCTCCCCCGCACCCCCGAACGGACACGCCACAAAACGCCCCGCCGTCACACCCGGCGCATCCACATATCCGCGTGCCACCCCGACCCCCGACACATACAACTCCCCCACCACACCCACCGGCACCAACCGAAGACCGGCGTCCAGCACGAACGCGCGGTACCCGTCCAGTGGGCCGCCGATGGGCGGGCGTGCGTGGTTGTCGTCGTCGATGCGGGCCGCGAGCGACCAGACGGTGGTCTCCGTGGGCCCGTACACATTGGTGACCTCGGCGGCGAGCGAGTGCAGCCGGCCGGCCAGGGCGGCGGGCAGGGCTTCGCCTCCGACGAGGACGCGCAGGCCCGTGACAGCCTCGGGGACTTCGGACACGAGCCCGGTCCACAGCGACGGGGTGGCCTGCAGGGCCGTGACGCCGTGTTCCCGGATCAGGTGGGCGAGCGCCCTGGGATCGCGTACGTCCTCCTGGCCGGCCAGCACCACGGCCGCACCGTGCAGCAGCGGGAGCAGCAGTTCGAGCTGGGCGATGTCGAAGGAGACGGTGGTCGGGGCGAGCAGTCGGTCGCCCGGGCCCAGCGGCAGATGGCGTTCCATGGCCGTCAGCAGCCGGACGAGATTGCCGTGGGTGACCGCGACGCCCTTGGGACGGCCGGTGGAGCCCGAGGTGTGGATGACGTAGGCCAGGCGCTCGTCGGCGCGGGCGGCCGGCGCGAGTTCGGCGGCCGACAGGTCGGCCGAGGACAGGCCCGGCGCGCAGGTGGCGTCGGTGAGGACGGTGACCGGTGAGACCTCGGCGAGGATCGACTCGGTCCGGGCCCGCGGGTGCCGGGGGTCGAGGGGGAGGTAGGCGGCGCCGGTCTTCAGGACGGCCAGGAGTGCGACGACGAGGTCAGCGGAGCGTTCCATCGCGATCGCGACCAGCTGCTCGGGCCCGGCGCCCGCGGCCAGCAGGTGACGGGCCAACTGGTTGGCCCGTTGGTCGAGTTCCCGGTACGACAGGCTTGTG
>NZ_JBSFVD010000100.1:0-4117 GCF_053592135.1 Streptomyces sp. NPDC002784
GCTATGAACGCAAGGCCGAACACTTCCTGGCCTTCACAGCCATCGCCTGCACCCTCATCTGCTTCCGCAGGCTCGCCAATTGAGACGACCTCTAAGAGGCAGGGCTCATTCCGCCGCCAATGGGACGGACGTTGCAGGGCATGCCTGTCGGTCCATGCGGTTCACGTGACAGGTTGTGCTGCCGAGGTGACCGTACGGGGCACTGGTCCTGTCTGACTTCCTGTGGGGGAAGCCGATGCATTCACGTACTGGAAGCACGTCGCTGCGACGTGCCCGACGAACACACAGAACCGTTCTCATATCCGCGATCACGACTGCCGCTCTGGTGGCTGGCGTGGCACCGGGGTTAGCCGCGGCGCCGCAGGCGGAGTTACCGGCGCCGGAGAGTCCGTGGACGAAGCCGACGAAGGTGGAGGCTCCCGCGACGCCGGCCGGGTCGGTGAAGGCGCCGGCGTCGGAAGCGGAGGGCAAGCCGTCAGCGGAGGTTGCCGCGTGGCGGGCGGCGCAGGAGGCCCGCGCGAGCGGTGAGACCACCGCACAGGGTGGGGCGGCCGATGGCGATGCTGAGGCCTTGGCCTTCGTACCCGAAGGGCAGGGAGATGTGCCCTGGCACCGCGTCCTCGACACGCGCTTGTGCGATGCGCTGGTGGCGCGGGTGAACGTCTCCAACGGCAACCTG
Source organism: Streptomyces sp. NPDC002784 (assembly GCF_053592135.1). Lineage (NCBI taxonomy): Bacteria > Bacillati > Actinomycetota > Actinomycetes > Kitasatosporales > Streptomycetaceae > Streptomyces > Streptomyces sp. NPDC002784. The sequence goes on from NZ_JBSFVD010000100.1 coordinate 680, forward strand.
TTGCTCGCCGCGACCGACTTCGACATCGCCGGTGTCGGCCAGAAGCTGCAGCTGACGCGGACGTACAACTCCCTCGAAGCGCCGTGGGGGAAGGTGTCGCAGCGCTGGTGGCAGGGCTACGAACGCTACCTCCAGGTCGGCGAGGGTGAGGTGGCTGTCTATGACGCCACCGGGGCCGCTGTGCGGTTCAAGTCGACGAGCACCGGCGGCTACACCACCCCGGCCGGCTACTCCAAGGACCTGAAGAAGAACGCCGACGGCACCTACACCCTCACCGACCGCAAGTCGGGTTCGAAGGACACCTTCAACGCCCTCGGCACGCTGACCAGGGTCACGGATAAGAACAACGGCACGATCACCGTCGACCAGCACGACGAGACCGGCGAGCACAAGGGCTTCAAGCTCACCGAGACCCGCTCCGGCCGGTGGATCGATCTGACCAAGACCTACCCCAACCAGTGGCAGGCCAAGGATCACACCGGCCGCACGGCTGTCTTCGACCTGGACGCCTCCGGCAACCTGGCGAAGGTCACCGACACCAACGGCAAGGCCACCAGCTACGGCTACGACTCCTCCCGGCGCCTGACGAAGGTGACCACCCCCGAGGGCACCATCACCCTGTTCACCTACGACAGCCACAACCGCGTCACCTCCACGCAACGCGTCACCGACGTCGTGAGCGGCGTTCACACGGGCCCCACCTGGCGCTACGCCTATACGGCGGCCACCCCGGCCGACGCGGGGACCACGACGGTCACCGACCCCGACGGGGATGCCACCCAGTACCTGCACAACGCCGACGGCGAGGTCACCAAGGTCACCGACGCCCTGGGCCACTCCCGCCATTCCCGGTACACCAACCGCCTCCTGCAGACCGCGGTCGACGCGATGGGTACGGGAGCGGACGGCACGGGCGGCAACACCACCACTTACGGCTGGGACGCCCGCAACAACGCCGTCTCTCAGAAACTGCCGATGGGCGCGACCGCGTCGGTGACGGCGTACCAGACCATTGCGGGCACCGACCTGCCCAACGACTTCACCTCCGCCGACGGCCGCAAGGACTCCTACACGTACGACACCAACGGCAACACGATGTCGGTGACCACGTCCGGCACCGCCGGCGCCACCCGCAGCTACACCTACAACAAGACCACCCCCAGCTGCGGCGGTTTCGAGGGCCAGCGCTGCACCGCCAAGGACGGCAACGGCAAGGTCACCTCCTTCACCTACGACACCAAGGGCAACCTGTCGAAGGTCACACCGCCGGCGCCGCTGGGGGAGAGCACCTACACCTATGACGCGCTCGGGAGGGTGAAGACGGTCACCGACGGACGTGCCATCCAGAGCGTCTACACCTACGACAACCGCGACCGCGTGACGACGGTGTCCTCCACGAACGCGACGGTCACCTACTCCTACGACGGCGACGGCAACGTCAAGTCCCGGACAGACGCCTCCGGCACCACCAGCTGGGACTACGACAAGCTCAACCGCGAAAAAGTCCGCACCCTGCAAAACGGCGCGCAGACCGCGCTGGCCTACACGCCGGGCGGCGAGGTCGACTACTACACCGACCCGACCGGGAAGACGGACTACACCTGGGACGACGCCGGCCGCCTGGACTACCTAGTGGATCCGGCCGGTAGGAAGACCGACTTCGACTACAACAACAACGACAAGCGCACCAAGACCGTCTACCCCGGCGGCACCACCCAGTCCTTCACCATCGACAAGAACGGCCGCCCCTCGGCCGTCAAGACCACATCCGGCACAACAACACTCATCGACCTCACCTACAGCTACGCCAGCGCGGGCAAGGACACCACCAAGATCCGCACCCGCACCGACAACACCACCAGCCGCAAAACGTCCTACACCTACGACTCCCAAGAACGCCTCTCCTACGCGCTGGAAACCGATGCGGCCGGCGCGCGGACTGCGTCGTGGCTGTACTGCTGGGACAAGGCCGGCAACCTCACCAGCCAGGACGGCAGCGCATCCACCTGCCCGGGCAGCTCGGTGTTCAACTACAACGACGCCAGCCAGCTGACCTCCCAGACTGGCTCGGCCACGCCGTGGTCCTACGACAAGCTCGGCAACGAAACAGCCGGCGGACGCGTCGCCACGACCGCGCGAACCAACGAGACATGGACAGACCACAGCCAGCTGTCCCGCATCACACAGGGCGGAACCACCTACGACCTGGTCCACGCGGGCACCGACAACGCTGAGCGGACCAAGCTGGGGTCCACGTGGTTCCACCACACCGCACTCGGCCTGGCGTCCACCACAACGAACGGCGTCGACACGGGATTCATCCGGGAACCGGCGGGCACGCTGAACTCCATGACGACTGGGGGGAAGTCCTACTACTACCTCACCGACGCCACCGGCAACGTGCTCGGTCTGGTGGATGACGCGGGCAAGCGCACGCACACCTACGCCTACGGCCCCACCGGCCTGCCCCGCGGCACCACCACCCAAGCCGTCCCCCAGCCGTACCGCTACAGCGGCACCTACCTCGACCCGACCGGCCTGTACAAGATGGGCCACCGCTACTACGACCCCCAACTCGGCCGCTTCACCCAACCCGACCCCTCCGGGCAAGAAAAGAACCCGTATTTGTACGCCGCGGGCGACGCCGTGAACAACACCGACCCTTCGGGTCTCGGGTGGCTCCAAGATTTCGGAGGATGGCTAAGCGATAACGAGAATATAATGGGAGCCCTTACGGGCTGCGCTGCTGGCGTTGGTGCCGCTTACGAAACGGGAATCGTTCCAACTGCCAGTGTTTTCTTCGGCCCAGTGGGAACGGTAGGTGCAGTACTTACCAGCTGTGCAGTAGGTGGCGCAATGGGTTACGCCGGAATGGACATCATCAGCTACGGGTAAGTACGGATTAGCTCAAATGCTGATGAGTGCCATCCTCTGTCGCGGCAGCGCGTAATCCGCTGCCGCGACAGAGTTCGCACGGGAAAGCTGATTCTGAGTGTGAGGGTTTGAAGATGAGCGATAAGGTCAAGCTGCAGGTCTTTTTCGTCGTGTCTCTGTTGATTTCGATCGCAGCTCTGGTGGCCGGTGTGGCTACAGGTGATGGGATGTATCTGTTCCTGGGGGGAATGGGATTGCTGGGGCTCTCCCTACTTTCCTTCGCGGCAATTCGAAGGAGGAAGGGTAGTGCCTGACGGCGCAGGCTGCGCTGATTCTGGCCCTCCAGGTCGACATAGTCAGGGCCATGGGCATCGCATCGCGTGCCCATGGCCTCTCGGCGTCACCCGGCTCATTTCGATAAGCTGGCGGGCACGCTGAATTCCATGACGACTGGGGGGAAGTCCTACTACTATTGATCAGAAACTCAAAGGGTTCTCTTCGAGGGTGTAGCGGACGTGGGGGCCGCCGAAGTAGCCGCGGACGATGTGGGGCTGGCGCTGGCGG
>NZ_JBSFVD010000101.1:0-4069 GCF_053592135.1 Streptomyces sp. NPDC002784
GGCGCGGACCGCGTCGACCTGCTGAGAGCAGATCAGGGTTCCCAGAACGTCTGGGGTCGTGGTCGAGCGGTGGTCGGCGAGCCGTTGCGTCGCAGCAATGAACAGAGCCAGGAACGCGTCGTGGTGACGCTCATGCACCATCACCAACGGGGTGGCCGTACAGTGCCTGCCGGCTCCGGTAAAGCAGGCACGCAGCGCTGCCCGCACCGCGGGACGCACGTACGCGTCGGAGCGAACGGCCAGCATCGAAGCGGGAGTCACGCTGTTCGGGGCTGTTCGTGGTACGCAGCAGGCAAGCGCGCTGGAATCCGCGTGTTCCGACAAGACGCCCGAGATGTACGACTCCTGTCCCGGCAGCAGCTGCCAGACCTCGTCGGGAAGTCCGCTCTGCCTGGCCAGGTGATGCAAGTGGCTGCCGAGGGGAACGGTTGCCGGATCCAGTGCAGTGATCACACACTGGCCTGCCAGGATCGGCGGAAGCACTGTATGGAGGAGCGATGACAGAGGGGCGGCCTGGTCACTGAGGCCGACGACCACCTGCTGGTCCGCCTGCCGTGCCCTCTTGGCCGCGCTCGCGGCCCGAAGCAACCGGCGTGGCAGCAGGACCGATTGCTGATCCACAGCGATGTCGTCGTGGCCCAGGCCGCAATCGAGGCGCGCATAAGAGGAGAAGCGAATACGCTCGTGCCGTGCCGCCAGCAGAAATCGCTTCGCCCAGCTGCGCCGCCGGTCCGGAGCCCAAGAGGCCCACGTGCTATGCCTGCGCCGCGCTGTTGCCACTGCGGCGACGGCTTCCTGCGCAGTGGCAGGCTGTGTATACGAGGTTTCAGGACTCACTTCAGCTAACTCTTCCCTCGCATCGTTTCCCGCTTGGTCGGCGGCTGGAATCCGTCACGCGTGGTCAGGCCTCCCCGACTGGCACCCGCAAGCCCTGATCTGAGTACGCACCCGGCTTGGAACGGCGTACCGGCCCCAGCCCAGTCGGCGGGATGGTGCCAAGGACTGGAGATCGTGACGGCTGTCGGCAGGGCCGAACTCCGTTGTGTGAGGGGCCTTTCCTCTGGAACCTCATGTCTCAAAGTCCAGGTGCACCACGGCCGAGACGTGAGGTACACCGTAGTGATCCTCCCCCGCGGGCGTAATCCGCCGGATGAGTGAGGCACAACGACGAGCATCCGCCGTGCGACGTTTGTAGGAGACGAGGACGTGAAGCTTCCCCGTGGTCGTGACTCTCCTGTGGGAGCGGGAGGACCACAAGTGTGGACTCAGTGCGGGCTACCGCCAGCACAGTCCTCACCCTCACCGCCCCGGTTCGGTCGGCTCCTCCTGCTCCTGCCGGTAGCACTGTTGCGAGTCCCGCGAGGGCCCGGCTGACGCGCCATCGCAGTATGCACGTCGTGCACCTCATCGTGGATCAATTCCCACCAACTGGAGGGAGAGACACCTGCATCGCGGGACTTGGGCAGGACGTCACGCGCCCCCGATGCGCTGCCCGTGCCGACCAGGGGAGGTTGCGGCTGTGATGGTCAGCGGAGGGTGGCGGCGTTCATTGATCCAGGGATGGTTGCGGAAGAGTGCTGGATCGGCAATGGAGGCGGCCTGATCCACTGTGGGGCTGTACTGGGTGATGTCGGTGAAGCCGATCTGGGAGAGGAGCTGTTCGTAGTGTTCCAGCGGCCAGTGGTGATCGGTGAATGTTTCTTCATCTCCGTGCGGGGTGCGGAAGCGTACCGGGATGGGGTCGCCGGCGGCGTAGGTGGTGTGGAGGTCGCCGGTGCGTACGGAGGTGAAGGGGATCCCGTAGGAGGCGGGGTTGATGTTGAGCAGAGCCAGTCGTCCGCCGGGGCGCAGCAGCCGGTGGATCTCCGTCAGGATCTTGCGGTGGAGGTCCGGGTCGGAGGTGCAGGTCAGGACGAAGGAGCACATGGCCGCGTCTGCGCATCTGTCCGAGAGGCTGCTGATGCGGCCGTCAACGGCGAGGTGGTACTCCGCGCCGGGAGTTCGGTGTTTGCGTGCGGCCTGGAGCATGGCTGGCGAGTCGTCCGCCGCGAGCACCCGCACGCCGAATTGGCGGCTGATGTGGTCGGTGATGTCCCCCGGTCCGCAGCCAAAGTCCAGTACCGTGGCGCCCCGTTTCGTGCGCAGGCGCAGTTCAGCGAAGACGAAGGAGTGCCCCAGGAGCCAGTCTGTGGCCCGGCCGGCTGTGCTGAAGCGGTCAGCCGCCTCGTCGCTCTGGTACGACGAGCGCTCATGCGGATCGCCCTGTGCCCTCTGGTTGTTGGCCACGGCGCCTTCTTCCTCTGCGCCTCTGCTCCGCAGTTTGGGTGAAGTCCGGTATCTCAACACATGCGATACTACAATGCGTAATCAATGTACTGCTTTTCGTCATCACTCGCTGTCGGCGCCTCAACCCACTTGAAGGACGCCCCTTGTGACAAGCGCCCATAACGGCAACCACGCGGCCTACTTCGCCTTCCGCGACGAACTCCTCGGTCCCCTGCGCGCGGTGGTGCTCACCGGCCAGCAGCTCTGTGAGGCAGGGCGCCTCCTCTACGGTCGTCCCGAAGGCCTCTCCCTGTACGGCATCCCCGCACCCGAGATGGAGTTGCAGGGCATCCAACTGCTCGGCCGGACCGCCATCGAGGCCGTCACCGACTCCCACGCTGCCGCCGTCGCGTCTGCGACCGCGGAAGTCTGTCCCCCGGGTGGCAACGCGATGGTCGTGGACCTGTTCTGCGGGTCGGGCAACTTCGCACTTCACCTCGGTCGGCGTCTGGGCCGACCCGTGTACGCCTCCGAGATCGATCCGGGTGTATATCGGACCACCCGCAACAACCTGCACAAAATTGGCGACTCCACCCTCGAGCTGAACCCGCTCGACTATCGCGCCCTGCTGGCGAAGCTTCCCTCCCGTAGCGACCACGACATCTACGCCGTCGAACCCCCCTGGGGACCCGCCTTCACCGCAGCCGGGCTCGATCTCGCCCGTACCGGCCCACCGGTACGCGAGATCATCGAAGACATTCACCGCTCACGCAACGGCCGACCCTGCCTGATCGCAATCAAGACCAATGACCAGATCGCCCACGACTCCCTCACCCGCTGCTTCACCGACGCGCAGCACCTGCGCTCCCTCACCCCCTCCCCCACACTGCCCCCAGGCGCCAACATGAACTACCACATCTACCGGCTCTGCCCCGTACATGACGCATGAGCACAGGACAGCGGGGGCGAGCTGTTTCCCGGCGGGCTGGCGCCAGCATCAGGCGAGTCGGGCACGCAGCGCCGCGGCCAGCCGGTCGGCGGCATCCTCGGCGTAGCTGACACCAGTTGACCGTCTGCACCCCGCCATCACGTTCCGGCGCGAACGCCACAGGACCGCCGCATCAAAGAAGCCGCATCCGAAGAGCACCAGCACCTCACCCCCCGACAGCAGCTCAAGCAACCTCGGGCAGCCACCAGGGTGGAACACGGTCTCAAACGCCGGACCGGAAGGTCCGGTCGGTCGCTAACGGCCTTTTAGCTTCCCCGCCGGCAACCAGCTGCCTCACACAGACAGCCGGCCCTCGTTCCAGCCCACAGATCAGATGACACCTCATCGTGCAGCAATCGCCAGAGCTCCGACCGTGCCAGCGAGGTCAGTGACGCTCACCGCTCGTGCCGAGGGCCCCACAGACCTCACACGATGCGGCTCCGCATAAACCATGCCCTGGTACCCACCCCAAGGCGAAGCAGCATCGACTCGGAGGATAGTCAAGCGAATGGTGTAACAGGGGTAGTTGGGGCTACTGGCGGGCTACTGAGAGCCGGCCGTCGAAGGGATGTCTATTATTCCGTCGACTCCTTGGCGTCGGTGACGTTTTCCTCAAGCCGTGTCGCGGTGACGGTGATCTCCACTTCCTTGCCCTCGTCGTACAGGGTGCGGATCCGCTCTCCGACTTCGGTGTCGGGCACCTTGAGGTCCTCCCGCGTGCCCCCGCCCTCCATGAGCGACATATAGCCGTCGTCCGCGATGTTGAGGAGTAGGTACTTCTTGGTGACAGCGGGAGAATTGGCGGTGTCTTCCGGT
>NZ_JBSFVD010000102.1:0-4064 GCF_053592135.1 Streptomyces sp. NPDC002784
AGCCGGTGGCCGTTCATCTATGCGGGCACCATCCCGATGCCGGAGCAAACCCCCGGATCAGGTCGAACCCGTACACCATCTCCACGGACGCAACCCGCAATCGTTGCGGTCACCCACACCGTTTCAATCACTTACAGAGACTTCCCTGCGCTGCCCTGCAGGATCACCGCTACGGACGTCCCGGACCGGCGTCCGTACCAGTGGTGCAGAGCCGCGCTCTCCGCCACCGTCGTCACCCTGAAGCACCATCGCTGAAACCTCACTACTTGATCACTATCGCCGTCTCCGAAAAGTAACGTATAACACAGCAATGATCACTGCGAAAACCACGATGAATATCAGCGCATCCTGCCCGTTCTCAACAGGAGAGTACTTTCCACCAGCCGCGAGCATTAGCTGCACGCTGATCACTCGCGTCTCGCTTGAGCAGCAACAAAGCAGACCAGAGCACCTAAGAAGAAGATCGCAGATAACATGCCGTGATTACCCTTCGCTGTACTCACCAGCAGGATGCCCATCTCGGGATCCTGCACCACTCCGTAAGGGCCGAGGACCTCATGCGCCGCCTTCATGTCCACGGTGCCGGCCCGCACGGGCCCTCTTCGTCTTCACACTCGAAATACTCGAAGGACCCGTGCGGCCCTTGCCACGTCACGCTGTGAGGCGCTCGAGGGCCGATCGCGTCAGGTCAGCTCCTCTGCGAGCAGATCCATCAGCAGCGCGTCCTGCCAGGTGCCCGTCCGGTGGTCACGCCCGTACGCTCGCATGATCCCCACGGATTTGAACCCGACCTTGCTGTAGCAGCGGATCGCCGCGGTGTTGGCTGCGGCGGGATCGATGGTCAGTCGGTGATGGCCGCGTTCCTGCACCAGCCACCGGGCCAGCGTGCGCACCGTGTCGGCACCGAGACCCTTCCCGTGGCACCTCGCCGTCAGGAAGATATCGATGCTGGCGTGACGGAACTCGGGATCGGTCTCTTCGTCGAACTGCACGGCGCCGATGACCTCACCCTCGAAAACGACGGCCAACATGCCCTCATAGTCGTCCGGAGGCGACCACCACGCCGCAACTTCCGGTTCACGTACGACCCCTTGGAGGATCTCAGTATCGCCATCGGTCACCGAACGCAGTACGACCTTGTCCCCACGCAGCTTCATACCCTCATTCTCCCTGAGCACTGAAGCCACTTTCAGCCCACGTGGCCTCTCCCCACGTCACGAGCTGATCCACGCAATAGCCGACCAGGTCGTACCTATTGAGGGTGGTCGAGCCGCCCACGGCGGGGTACCGCTTGGCCGACTACGAAGCACGACGACGGTCAGGTGCCGGAGTGGAGCAGTAACAGGTCGAGGGTGGGCCCGTCCGGCCCGGTCTTGTAGGGGCGGCGTACTGGTAACCGAGTCGGTGGTAGAGCTGCTGGGCGGGAGCGCCGGGCATAGCGAGAAGGGAGGCCCATTGGGGTTTAAGGGTGTAGATGAGGGCTTGGTGGACCCCGATGCCGCGGCCCTGCCATCCGGATCGTACGGCGAGTTCACAGATCCCGGCGAGGGAGTCGGTGGCGCCGGCCGCTTATGGGCTGAGGAAGGGCCGACGAGGTGGCCGTCGGCGTAGGCAGCGATCAGGGTGAAGCCGTCGCGGCAGGCATGGCCCGGCGTTGAGGGGGCCTCCTCGCAGGAGTGGGCGACCCCGCCGACGCCGGGGTGGGTGCGGCCGAAGTCGACCCAGCCACCGTCGGTGGCCGCGTGTGCCTGCATGGCGCAGAACGCGAGCACGTCCTCCTGGTCGCCGGGCGCGATGCAGACCGAGCGGCCGTCTTTGGTGGTGGGCATGAGGTGGCGTCCCGAAGCGGGCGACCACGGCGCTCTCCACCTGCCAGGTCGGCGGGTGGGCCCGTCTGCGGGAGCTCGACATCCTGGGCGCCCTGATGCCTCAACTCGCTGATCAGCCTGGCCGACTCCGCGCTCTTCCTGCTGTCGGTCTTCAACATCATCGGCCTGCACCTGCTGGCCCCGGTCGTCAAGCGCGAGCTCGGCTCCTTCCTGGAGTTCGTCCGCGCCCGCAACGCCAGTGAGATCAGCGACGACGGCGAGGACGAGGAGTCGGTGAACACCACCGTCTGATCACCCCCACCCCGGCGGCCCGGCTCCTGCACGGGCCCGTTCCACCTCGCGCCTGGGTGAGTACGGGCCCGTACGCCTGCCGCCTACGACCGACCGCCGAGCTCCGCGCCGTCGCGCCGCCGGTCCAGGTAACCGATCGCCGGGGTCGCCATGACTCCGTGGAGCACGACCGAGAACACCACGGTGAGGGCCACGATTGCCCACAGCTCCTGGTCCAGCCCGCCGAAGGAGTCCTGCCCCAGCGCGTAGGACAGGTAGAACAGCGAACCGATGCCCCGGATCCCGAACAGGGCGACCACGGCACGCTCCTCCTTCCCTATTGGGGTCCCTACCTGTGCGAGCCACCCGGTCAGCGGCCGTACGACCAGCAACACCAGCGCGCCCAACAGCGCGCCCATCAGCGTCAGGGCGGACAAGGCGCCGGCCACCAGGTAACCGCCGAGCAGGAACAGCAGCACGGCCGTGAGCAACCGCTCGATCTGCTCGGTGAACTCGTGCAGCACCTTGTGATAGCCGTGGCTGCGCTCGGCGGCCCGGATCGCGCAGGCCGTCACGAACACGGACAGGAAGCCGTAACCATGCAACACCTCAGCGATGCCGTACGAGAGGAAGGTGGCTCCCAGCGCCACGAAGCCCTCCATGTGCTTGGACAGCCGCAGCGCGGAGGCGCGCACCCGGAAGAACATCCACCCCAGCAGCCAGCCGACACCACCCCCGACGGCGAGCCCCACAGCGCACTTGGCCAGCAGGTCGGTCAGCACCCACGTACCGATCCAGTCCGCCGACCACCCCGTCCCGGCCGCAGCGGCGAGGGCGATGGCTGCGTACACAAACGGAAAGGCGAGTCCGTCGTTGAGCCCCGCCTCACTGGTCAGGGAGAACCGCACCTCGTCCTCGTCGCGCTCGGCACCGAGCGGCTCGCCCACGCGCACCTCACTGGCCAGCACGGGATCCGTGGGCGCGAGCACAGCCCCCAGCAGCAGAGCGGCAGCGGGCGGCCAGTCGAGCAGCCCCCAGGCCAGCAGGGCCACGACCGCCACGGTCAGCGGCATCGTGATGCCCAGCAACCGCCACGTCCCTGACCACCGGCGCCATCCGAAGGGCCGGTCGATGGCGAGCCCCGCGCCCATCAGCGACACGATCACACACACCTCGGTGGCGTGCTCGACCCACAGGCGATCAGCAATGGGATCCACGGCCGGCACGCCGACCGGCAGCAACTCGATCAAAACCCCCGCCGCGAGGAAGACCATGGGCAGGGACAGCGGCCGTCTGGACACCACCCGGGGCAGCACGGCCGCTCCCAGCGCTCCCAGGCCCAGATAGACGTAGACCACGTCCGAAAGCGTCACTGCGACCTCCTGCCCGACACGATCACTACCAGATCACGTGTGTACCCCGTCCGCACCGATTGCCTCGCCCGAGTACGTCACCGAGCTCGCTGCCTGCCCGTTTGCAGCGGACAGGCGGGGACGAGCCGACGGGCCCGCTCCCATGAGGGTGTGCAGTACGCGTCAAGAAGGGCGGGGGTGTGCCGGGAAGTCTGGTTGGCGTCCGTGGGGCCGTACGTCCTTTTGCCGACCGCGCCGAGGTAAAGCCGAACACGTATTTACAGCTTACGAAGAAGAAGAAGAAGAGCACCAAATTCGGCATGGCGCTTATCCAATTCCTTCTCCTTGTTGCTCCGCTCCGGGCCGACACCGCTGGCGCCGCTTCGCAGCCTCAGTCAGGTTGAGCGAGATACCCACAGCAGTGCCAACTCCTGGGACGACGGAACCCGCCCGACCACCGATTGTCGCCAGGTACCAGGGTGCGAGTCGTCGGGCCAGATCTTGTGAGCGACGCGGAGTTAGAGGTCGTCTCAATTGGCGAGCCTGCGGAAGCAGATGAGGGTGCAGGCGATGGCTGTGAAGGCCAGGAAGTGTTCGGCCTTGCGTTCATAGC
>NZ_JBSFVD010000103.1:0-3837 GCF_053592135.1 Streptomyces sp. NPDC002784
GTGGATGCCCCCCGCGACGTCGATGACGCGACCGTCACCGACGCCGGGCTGACGCTGGCCGAGCAGATCGCCCGCAGCCCGGGCGTGGAGCATGTCTTCTCCTATTGGGGCGAACAGGACCGTCGGCTAGTCTCGCGCGACAACCGCAGCGCCCTGATCGCCGTTGATCTCGCGGGTGACGAGATGGAGGCGACCCGCACCGCAGAGACGCTGGTACCCCAGCTGTCCGGGCAGAAAGGGGAGTTGACAGTATCGGCCACTGGCTCTTCTTGGATCAGTGCCCAGGTGTCGGAGATGAGCCAGGCCGATCTGATCACCGCCGAACTGATCGGCGTACCCCTGGTCATGATCGTCATGCTGCTCGCTTTCGGGTCGGTGACCGCGGCCCTGCTGCCGGCCGTCGTCGGCGGCCTGGCGGTCGCCGGTACCCTCGCGGCCCTGCACGTGCTAGCCCACTTCTACCCCGTCTCCGTCTTCGCGCCGAACCTCGCCACCGCACTGGGCTTCGGACTAGCCGTCGACTACGCCCTGTTCCTCGTCACCCGCCACCGCGAGGAACTCGCCCGCGGGCTGTCCCCCACCGCCGCGATCACCGTCACCCTGCGCACCACGGGCCGTGCGGTCGTTTTCTCCGCCGCCACCATCGCCACATGCCTGGCTGCCCTGCTGTTCTTCCCCCTCACTTTTCTGCACTCCCTCGCGGTGACCGGATTGATCGTCGTCGTCCTGTCCGCCGCCACCGCCCTCTTGCTCCTGCCACCCGCCCTCGTCCTGGTGAGCGGACGTCTGCACCGCGCCCGCTGGCTCAGCCGACCATCCTCCACCCGCACCAATACCGACAGCCACTTCTGGACGCGGATCGCCCGCCTCGCCACCCGTCGCCCCCTGCTGACTGGCGTCGGCACCGCCGCCGTGCTCTTGTGCCTGTTGTCGCCCTTCGGACATGTACGGTTCGGCCCCGCCGACGCACGCGTCCTTCCCAGGGACGCCGAGGCCCACGCCACCTCCCGGCACATCGCCGATGACTTCGACCTGCCCTGGAACCGCACTTTGCAGGTCCTGCTCCCCGAGACCGACGCACTGGACCAGGAGGCGCAGCTCGATACGTATGCCCGCCGCGTCTCAGCGCAGCCGCATGTCGCCGTGGTGGACAGCGCCCTGGGCACCTATCGGCACGGACAACAGGTCAACGGTCCTGGCCCCGCCGCACTCCTCTACACGACACCGGGCTCCACGTGGCTCAGCGTGGTGGCCGACGGACGTCGCGGCCATGACGGGGACCTCATCGAGGACCTGCGCACGCTGCCCGCCCCCGGCCCACGCCTGGTGTCCGGAGAAGCGGCGCGCCAACATGACACGGAGAAGGCACTGGCCGCCAGGTTGCCGCTCGCCCTCATCTGGGTCGCCGTAACGGTATCCGTTCTGCTGTTCCTGCTGACCGGCTCCCTGATCCTGCCCCTCAAAGCCATGGCGGTCGGCCTTCTCAGCCTCGGCGCGAGCTTCGGGATCATCGTCCATGTCTTCCAGGACGGCCACTTGCTGTGGCTCGTCGGCGATGCGACCGTCACCGGCGAGTTGATCCTGCCCGTGCCTGTCCTGATGTTCGTCGTGGCCCTGGGCATCAGCATCGACTACGAGGTGTTCCTTCTGGCCCGGGTTGGCGAGGCATACAGCCAGGGTCTACGGCTTGAGGACGCCGTCGTTACGGGCGTGGCACAGACCTCACGCGTCATCACCGCCGCTGCCGCCCTGGTCGCAACCGCCCTCCTGCCTCTCGTCACCTCCGACCTCACCATCCTCAAGATGCTGGGCCTCGGGCTGGCCCTTGCCGTCCTCGTCGACGCCACCCTCGTGCGCGCCCTCCTGGTCCCGGCGGCCATGTGTCTACTGGGCCGGGCCAACTGGTGGGCCCCAGCGCCCCTCACACATATCCACCAGCGCCTGTTCCCCAACGCTCTTCACCACACACGCAACACGCCCCTTCCCGCACCTCGTCCTCGCGCGTCTGTACCGGATCCAGACTCCGCGACACTGCATTGACAAGGCAGGCTTGACAACCGCCGATGTCTCCTGCCAACTGTGCTGGACCGTTGAGCCGTTGGAGCCGTAGCCGTTCGGAGGCCGTGGTCGACCGCGTGATCGACGGCTGACCTCCAGAGCTAAGTGCCAGGGACAGCAGCTGACTGGCGAGGGCGGAACTGGGGCAGCGGGTTTGTACAGCGAGTGGTGTAACTCGTGGGTTGGTTGTTACCTGCTCCGTGGGGAAGTGGCCGGGGGCGCCGACGGCTTTAGCTTGTCCTACCTTCCAAGCGTGGGTCTGAGGCGATCATTCGTAAGATCGTCGGGCCCGGGGGTTCTGGGTATGGCTGTGAGCTTGTCGCCGTTGGATGGCTCAAAGAACTTGGCCGCCCTGAGCCCCGCGACGACTCGACCGCTAATTGGGATACGCGACTTGATCGCTGTGTAGGACAACGTCGGCGAGGTCGTCTACGGCATCGATGTGTGACGACGAGCTGGCGGAGGTGACCGTGCCCCAGATCTGGGCCGGAGTGGACATCGGCAAGGAACACCACCACTGCGTCGTGGTCGACGAGCGCGGCGAACGCCTCCTTTCACGCCGAGTCTTCAACGACGAACCGGCCCTGCTTGAACTGATCGCAGACGTACTCGCACTTTCCCAGGACGCCCTGTGGGCGGTGGACATCAACCACGGCGGTGCCGCCCTGCTCATCGGCCTCCTGCTCAGCCACGAACAGCCGATGGTCTACATCACCGGCCTGGCCGTGCACCAGGCGTCGGCGGCCTATCGCGGCCAGGGCAAGACGGACGAGAAGGACGCGTTCGTCATCGCCGATCAGGCACGCATGCGCCAGGACCTTGGTCTCCTGCGGCCCGGCGACGAGATAGCCGTCGACCTGCGCACCCTGACCGCGCGCCGCCTCGATCTGGTCAACGACCGCACCCGTCAGACCAACCGGCTGCGGGCTCAACTCCTGGAGTTCTTCCCAGCGTTGGAGCGCGCGCTGAACCTGAGCAAGAAGGGTCCGGTCCTCCTGCTGACCGGCTACCAGATGCCGGCCTCGATCCGTCGCAGCGGCGCCCGGCGGATCGGGGCCTGGCTGAAGAACCGCAAGGTGAAGAACGCCGTCGCGCTCGCCGAGACAGCTGTCGAGGCGGCCAGGGCCCAGCACACCGCCCTGCCAGGAGAGACCCTCGCGGCCGCCATGGTTGCCCGCATCGCCAAGGGTGTGCTGGCCCTCGACGAGGAGATCACCGAACTCGACGCGCTCATCGAGGCACGCTTCAACGAGCACCGACACGCCACGGTGATCCGAAGCCTGCCGGGCATGGGCACCCTCCTCGGTGCCGAGTTCATCGCCGCCACCGGTGGAGACCTTGAGGCTTTCGGCACGGCCGACCGCCTTGCGTCCTTCGCCGGCCTCTCACCCGTGCCGCGGGACTCCGGCCGCGTCAGCGGCAACATGCGCCGTCCGCGCCGCTACCACCGCGGCCTGCTCCGGGCCTTCTACCTCTCCGCGATGGCCAGCCTGAGAACCTGCTCCGCCTCCCAGGCTTACTACGGGCGCAAACGGAACGAGGGAAAGGGACACAAACAAGCTCTGCTGGCGTTGGCCCGTCGCCGGGCCAACGTCTTGTGGGCCATGATCCGCGACGGAGAGTGCTATCAGGTACTACCAACCGTCACTACGACGGCTTGACATCGTCATTGGGAAGTTCTTTATCTAAGCGTTGTCCCGTAAATGGCTTCGGGTATGCCTGCTGACCTGGCTGTTTGCTTTGTCATCCGGCGAGGGTGAGGTTGTGCAGGCGGGCGAT
>NZ_JBSFVD010000104.1:0-3828 GCF_053592135.1 Streptomyces sp. NPDC002784
AAGACGAGGTAGGCGGCTCCGGCCAGCTTGATCACGTTGAAGAGCAAGACCGAACGCTCGACCACGCTCCCGACGCCCATGGCCACCGCGATGACAAGCACGTAGCCGCCGAGCGCGTTGCCGAGGACAGAGGACAACGCCGTTCTGCGCCCGTGGGTGAAGGCTCGTCCGATGACGAAGAGCACGCTCGGTCCTGGGAGGGCTGACAGAAGTAACGACATGGCGCAGAAGGCGAGCAGAGGATCTTGTGCCAGGCTGCTCCGACAGTGTTGGTCATGCTGTGATTGTGCTTGTCCTGCGGCGCCATCACCGATGATCACCTTCTGGTAGATCGTGGCCGGATGCACCGACATGAACTCACCGACCAGGAGTGGGACTTACTCGCTCCGCTCATACCCCAGGCCGTAACTGGCCGACCGGGGGCGAACGACCGGCAGGTCAGCAACGGGATGGTCTACAAGATCCGCACAGACCTGCCGTGGCGTGACGTTCCCGACCGCTACGGGCCACGGCAAACGGTCTACACCCGCTTCCGTCACTACGCGTTGAGCGACGTTTTCGCCCAGGCCCTCCAGCAGATCCAGGGCCAGGCTGATGCGGCCGACGACATCGACTGGCTCGTCCAGATCGACTCCACCATCGTGCGAGCGCATCGTTCCCGTGATCGCCCTGAGCCACCTCGTGGACGCGCTGCGCAGGATCTAGGCGCGTTTCTGAGCCGGCGTCCGGCCCTGTAGGCGAACTATCGCCGAGCGGACCAATTCGCTACTCCCGCTCTGGACGTGGGCGCCCGGAGCCGACACCGTGGTGCGCTCGTCGTCGCACGGAGAGCTGGGAGGTTCAAGTGAACGAGGGACGAAGCCGGTTGAGAGGTGGCACCCTCGCCGCCGCAGTGCTCGCTCTGGTGGTAGCCGCAGTATTCGGCTGGCGGGTGATGGTCGACTCCGACCCTTCGGGCGCGGCCGCCGCACCCGCACCCCCCGCTACCCCCACGTCCGCCGGAAAAGCGGCCGAAAAGAGCCCCCACCCGGAAGCCGAGTCGGAAGCGGAACCGGGGACCAACCCCTCGCCACCCGCAGATCCCACCGACGACCCCGCCCACAAACCCGTCCGTGCCCTCTACCTGGGCGACTCCATCGCCCTGGAGAACCACAACATTCTCGCCGACCTCCTCCAGGACTCTGGCACCGCGACCCTGCACAGCGCCCCGCACTCCGGCACCACGCTCTGCGACTATATGCAGGGCAAGACCGGGGACTCTCTCCTCGTCCCCCGCCACCACAAGGCGGCCGCACTGGTGCGCGCGCAGCGGCCCCAGGTCGTGGTGCTCCAGTTCTGGGGCAACTCCTGGATCTACACGCCTTGCATGGGCAAGATACTCGCGCCCCAGCGCGCCTACTACGAGCGGTACGCCGCCGACGCCCGCGCCCTGACCGTTGAGATCGAGCGCGCGGCGGCCGACGTGGGCATCGAGCGTCCCAAGCTCGTCTGGGTGCTCCAGGGCCCCGATCCGATGGCCCCGGACCGCATCCGGCGCGTCAACGAAATCTACAAGGCCCAGGCCGCGTCGGCTGGCGACCTCACCGCCGACGCGGGCGCCGCGGTGTCCCGCGCGGGCGACCGCTACACCTGGGTGCAGCGGCTGCCCTGCAATGCGTACGAGCGCGCCCATCCCGAGTACTGCACCGAGGGCACGACCACCGAACTGCACCACGACAAGGACTACTTGCACTTCTGCTTGGAGCCGATGACCAAGGACCCCAAGCCGTGTGTGAAACGGTCGCCGGGCGTGATGCGCTACTGCCAGGCGATCGCGGCGACGGTCGCGCAGCACGCACGCGGGACGCGACAGGACTAGGGTCGGTCTTCAAAGATCGTCCGGGTGGTGGATCATGGTGTCGTAGTACGTCGCTGTGAACTCACTGACCGGGAGCGGGAGTTATTCGCTCCGCTGATACCCCGGGCCGCGACGGGGCGGCCTCGCATGGAGGACCGGCAGGTCATCAACGGGATGGTCTACAAGATCCGCACCGGGATCTCGTGGCCGGACGTGCCGGAACGCTACGGGCCGTGGAAGACCGTGTACACCCGCTTCCGCCGCTACGCCCTCGACGGAGTGTTCACACGGGCCCTCCACCAGATCCAAGCTCGTGCCGCGCGGCCGGAGACATCGACTGGCTGGTCCAGATCGACTCCACCATCGTCCACACTCACCAGCACGCCGCCGCCCCCGGCCGAAAGGGGGCGGCACCGGTAGGACACCATCCCCGAAAAGACCGACCAGCGACGGCACCGCCTCAGGCGTGGTGGCCACGGCGGCCGACCGCCAGGATTCAACCGGGAGACCTACCAGCGGCGCAACATGATCGAGCGCTGCTTCAACCGGCTCACGGGCTTCCGGTGGATCGCCACGAGATACGAAAAGACCGCCACTTCCTACGAAGCGGCGGTCATCCTCGCATCGTTCCTGCTCTGGGCAAGATCCGTTTGAAGACGAACCCGAGTACTGCAACGGCGAGCACCGTTGCAGTACTAACTAGCTCAGGTCCCTTTCCGCGCTCAGTGCATTGCGCGCGAGTGACGAGCCCGCCGCGCCCGCGACGACCGGACCGGTGCCGTCAGGCGAGGCGCGCTCAGGTTCACCTGCGGTGCCTCATTCGTTGTGCAGGACCTGCGCGATCGTCAGCCGTGCCGCGCGTCGTGCCGGAATGAACGCCCCGAGCAGCGCTGTCGCCAGGCCGGCCAGTGCCAGGGCGGCGAGGGCCGGGAGCTGCCAGACGTCCATCATGTAGGAGGGCAGGTCGATGTCCACGGCGTCCGCCATCCGCGGGACGACCAGGTGGTGACCGGCCATACCCAGAGGGATGCCGACGAGCGAACCGATCGCGCCGAGCACCGCCATCGACGTCATCGTCATGACGATGACCTGACGGGGAGTCATGCCGATGGACTTGAGCATGCCCAAGTCGCGTCGCCGGTCCTGGGTGTTGAGAACCACCGTGTTGAAGACGCCGAGGGCGGCGACCACGGTGAGCATCAGGGTGAGCGCCATCGCGGAGCCGACGATGGTCTGGGTGACGGTGTTGGAGCCGACCGGGGCGGGGCTGATGCCGGGGTCCGCGGCTCTGGCGGCGCGCGCGTATGCGGCCGGGTCGGCGCCCTCGCGGAGCTTGACGTGGTAGGCGATGGGCTCTTCCTGCGGGGCGAGCCTGGTCAGAGTGGACCAATTGGTGGCGAGCAGTTGGGCGTTGCTGTCCATGATCGCGCCCACGACCGTCAGCGTCTGCCGACGCTCGCCCTTCTCCAGCCGGACACGGTCGCCGACGCGCAGGTCGTGGTGGCGCAGGAAGGCCGACGAGGCCACGACCTCGCCGGTGTGGCGCATCCAGCGGCCGTCGGTGAGGACGCCGCCCAGCCGGATCTCGTCGCCACGGCGGCCCTCGAACCACACTTCCTGGTCGGTGCCGGTCATGCGCACTTCGGCGTTCGCGCGCGCTGTGACCTCGATCGCGGCGGGCAGGGAACGCAGCAGTGCATGGAGTTCGAGGTCGGAGTGTTCCGGCGTGATCTCCTTGCCGTTCTTGTGATTGGTCGCGTAGTCCGTGACCTGGTAGTCGTCCCGGCCCGCGTCGCCGAACCTGGTCATCGTCGTGGCCAGGCCGGTGGCGAACGTCACGGTCGTCACTCCCAGGACCACGGCGGCCAGGGTGAGCGCGCTGCGTCCGGGCCTCGCGAACGGCAGCCCCACGCCGAGGCTCACCGATCGAGGCAGCAACCCACTGCCCGCCAAGCGTTGTTGGATGCCCAGCGCCCGCCCGGCGCGCGGGG
>NZ_JBSFVD010000105.1:0-3778 GCF_053592135.1 Streptomyces sp. NPDC002784
GCCACAAGCGGCAGAGCTTTTTGAACCACACCCGGCACCCCTGGGTGGGTGAACCATACGAAGGGCTCAGCACCTCCCGCAGAACAACGTAGGGAACCTCTTTCATCCTGTGCTGGAGAGTGAAAGGGGCTGGTCAGCGGGTGTAGTGACGAGACAGGGCCCCTCGTCGTTGGCGTGGTGATTCCACTCAGCACACCGGCGACCGAAGGGGCCCTGTTGGTTCCGTATCCTGCCACGCTCGACGTCCCGCATGAGCTCGTCGAGCATGTTGCCTGGCTGCTGTATGAGCACCGCCGGGCCCGTAACACCCGCTGGCGCAAGCTCGGCTGCTTCAAGCAGGCGTTGCTCACGCTGGTCCATCTACGTAAGAACGAGACGTTCTCGCAGCTCGGAGCAGGTTTCGGGATATCCCAGGCCACCGCCTGGCGATACGTGGACGAGACCCTGGACGTTCTGGTCTCCTGGGCGCCCGGCCTCCACGAAGCCCTCACCGGCCTCGGTGAGGGCGACCACGTCATCGTTGACGGCACCCTGATTCCCACCGACCGGATCCGCGCGGACGAGCCCTATTACTCGATGAAGCACCGCAAACACGGCATGAACGTGCAGGTCATCGCCAGTCCCGACGGCACCCCGCTCTGGTTCTCCCGCGCAACACCCGGCCGCACCCACGACCTCACCGCGGCCCGCGCCCACGGCATCGTCCAAGCATGCCTCACCCGGCAGGTCCTCGTCCTCGCAGATCGCGCCTACCAGGGCGCCGGCGCCACCTCCGAACCCCGTACTACCACCACAGCGAGCAGCCCGAGCACTACCAGCAGTTCAACCGCGACCACGCCCGACTCCGAGCCCCCGGCGAACGAGCCTTCGCCCAGTTGAAGTCCTAGCGGCTCCTACGGCGAGCCAGATGCTCCACCCGCCGCATCGGCACCATCATCCAGGCCGTCCACACACTGTTGACCTGCAACTATTCAGGATGAAAGAGGTTCAGTAACCTCAACTAACCCAGTTACACCGCTCGTTTGGCCCTGTCTCACATTCGGTGGTGACGGAGAGTTGTCAGGGTCGTTGACCTTCATGTGATAGGTGTCAACGAGCTTGTGCAGACGGTGTTTTCGGGTCTGTCACCACTGGTCGTGGAGGATGTGGGCGACGAGGGTGAGCGGATCGTGGTGCGGGCCCGGACGTCGCTGGACACCGCGGTCTGCCCGGTGTGCGGCGCCTCGTCGGGACGGGTGCACGGCTATCACTGGCGGACGGTGGCCGACGTTCCGGTCGACGGGCGACGGGTGGTGGTCCGTGTGCGGGTGCGGCGTCTGGTGTGTCCCACGCGAGGCTGCCGCCACACCTTCCGCGAACAGGTGCCCGGGGTGCTGGAGCGATACCAGCGACGCACCGCTCGTCTGACCAGGCAAGTCAAGGCCGTGGTCAAAGAGTTAGCGGGCCGCGCGGGATCACGTTTGCTGGCGATACTCGCGGTGGGCCTGTCCCGTCACACGGCCCTGCGCACCCTACTGCGCATCCCGTTGCCCACCGGGCGGGTGCCCCGCGTGATCGGCGTCGACGATTTCGCCCTGCGCCGGCGGCACCGCTATGCCACCGTGGTGATCGACGCCGAGACTCATGAGCGGATCGACGTGTTGCCCGACCGCACGGCCGACACGCTGGAAGCATGGCTGCGCGGGCATCCGGGCATCGAGGTCGTGTGCCGCGACGGCTCAGCCACCTACGCCGAGGCCATCCGCCGTGCTCTGCCTGACGCGGTGCAAGTTGGTGATCGCTGGCATTTATGGAAGAACCTGTGCGAAGCCGCCCTGAGCGAGGTGAAGGCACACAGTGCCTGCTGGGCCACCGTACTGGACGCGCCGATCTACGAAGGGCCCCGCGCTCAGACCACCCTCGAACGCTGGCATCAGGTTCATGGCCTGCTCGAGAAGGGCGTGGGCCTGCTCGAATGCGCCCGCCGTTTGCAACTGGCCCTGAACACCGTCAAACGCTACGCCCGAGCCGACCGGCCCGAGCGCATGCTCCGCGTCCCCAAGTACCGTGCCAGCCTGGTCGATCCCTACCGCGAGCACCTGCGCAAACGCCGAAGTGAAGACCCCGGCGTCCCCGTCCAGCACCTCTTCGAAGAGATCAAGGCCCTCGGCTTCACGGGCTGCCTGAACCTTTTACACAAGTACATCAACCAAGGCCGCGCGGACGCCGACCGCAGCCACATCTCGCCACGTCGACTCGCCCGGATACTGCTGACCAGACCCGACAACCTCAAGCCCGAGCAGCACGAGCTCCTGGCCAAGCTCACCGCCGTCTGCCCCGAAATAGACCAACTGGCAGCAGGCGTCCGAGACTTCGCACCGCTCCTTACGCCACACACCGACAACGCCGATGCGCTCACGCACTGGATCGCCCAAGTCCGAACAGCCGACCTGCCCCACCTACACGCCTTCACCCGGGGCCTGGACCGGGACATCGACGCCGTGATCGCCGGGCTCACGCTTCCGTACAGCAACGGCCCCACTGAGGGCGTCAACACCAAGACCAAACGGATCGCGCGCCAGATGCACGGACGAGCAGGCTTCACCCTGCTCCGGCACCGCATCCTCCTCGGATAACAGCACGCTCCGTCACCACCGAATGTGAGACAGGGCCTAGCGAACGGTGGAACTCAGTCGGTTTTGTTCAGCGCCGTCCGGCGGTGAGCCGGCCGTCGAAGGTGATGTCGAAGGCTTGGAGTGCGGCCTTCCAACGCATGGTCCAGCGTTTGCGTCCGGTGCCGGTCGGGTCCAGGCTCATGACGGCCAGGTAGACGCACTTGAGAGCGGCCTGGTCGGTGGGGAAGTGTCCCCGGGCCCGGACGGCCTTGACACCCGTGCCCGCCGCCACGCGAAGCGGCTGTTCGAGGCGGTGCAGGCGGTGACCGACACCGGTCGCTCGCTCCACGCCGCAGCCCGCGAGCTGGGCCTGAACCGGCGCACCGTGAGCAAATATGCCCGAGCAGCCACCTGGCAGGAATGCGTACGCCGCACCCCACCCCGCCGGCCCACCAGCCTCGATCCGTACCTGGAGTACCTGCGACAGAGGTGGGAGGAGGGCGAACACACCGCGACAGTTCTGCACCAGGAGATCGTCGCCAAGGGCTACCGCGGTCACTATCAGCGGGTCAAGATGGCCATCGCGCCGCTGCGCCGCGGCTTGCCGATCGACACGCCGCGAGAGCGACCGCCCTCGCCACGGCAGGTCGCCCGCTGGATCACCACCGCTCCATCCCGACGTGGCCTGCATGCCTCCGAGGCAGTCAGGCGGCTGCTTGAGCACTGCCCGGAACTGAACCGAACCCACGATCTGGTGCGTCAGTTCGCCGCCATGCTCGAGGCCCGCGACGCCTCCCCGCTTGCGGACTGGCTCGAGCAACTCACCGCCGCTCGCCTCCCAGCCTTGGCCAGCCTGGCCAAAGCCATACGCGAGGACCAGCCCGCGGTCGTGCAGGGCATCACCACCCCGTTCAACTCCGGCGTCAATGAAGGCCGCATCACCGATCTGAAGCTTCAGAAACGGATCATGGCAGGACGCGCGGGGGTCCCGCTCCTCCGCCACCGCGTCATCCTCATGGCCCTGCTCCGACGACGCTACCCGTGACGGAGCGTCACCGGCGCACGGTGGCACACCCCAACTTCACGGAAATCTTGCCAGGAACGCGTATCGCTGCGCTGATCACCTCGAGTGCGAGAAAGTAGAGCTGGATGTCCCGGCGACACCGATGGCTCTGCGATGCCGG
>NZ_JBSFVD010000106.1:0-3708 GCF_053592135.1 Streptomyces sp. NPDC002784
CCCGGACCTCGGCCATCTCACCAGGTGTCACACCATCACAACGACACCAACAGCCCAACAGACACGCCACTCACAAACGAAGCTGACCAAGCCCTGCTAGGTGGCCGCCAGCTTCGCGCCGGTCGCGGACCGGATCCGCGAGGAGGCCACCGACGACTGGAACGACCAGGTGGCCGTCGACCGGTTCACCGGCAAGGGCGGGCACTTCGTCCGCGGCCGTGCCCGCCTGGCCGGCCCCGGCCGCGTGGAGGCCGACGGGCAGGCGTTCAGTGTCCGGCGCGCGGTGGTGCTGGCCACCGGCAGCCGCCCGCAGATCCCGCCCGTCCCTGGCCTGGAGGCGACCCCGTTCTGGACCAACCGGCAGGCGGTCTCGGTCAAGGAGCCCCCGGCCTCATTGCTCGTGCTCGGCGGCGGGGCCATCGGCGTGGAGCTGGCGCAGGCGTTCGCCCGCTTCGGCACCGCGGTCACCGTCGTCGAAGCGATGCAGCACCTGCTGCCCGCAGAAGAACCCGCCGTCGGCACCCTCCTGGCCGACGTTCTGGAAGAAGAGGGCATCACCGTACGCACCGCAGCCCGCGCCGCAGACGTGCGCCACGCAGACGACGCCTTCCGGCTCACCCTGGAGGGCGGACAGGAGATCACCGGACAGCACCTGCTGGTGGCCACCGGACGCAGGCCGCACCTGGCCGGGCTCGGCCTGGAAAGCATAGGTCTTCTACGGCCTGGCCGTGGCCATCCAGATGGAGATCCCGGTCGACCGGCTGCCGCACATGATGTTCGCCTACCCCACCTTCCACCGCGCCGTGGAAGACGCCCTCGCCGACCTCGGCCCTGGCCACTGACCGGCCAGCGGCGCGGACGCACCACAGCGGGGCGGCCGACCCTGCGCCCGGCCGGTCAACGGTGAGGAGGAGGCAGCCAGCAGAACACCGCCCGCGTGAGCGCCCTGGTCAGCCAGTCGCCCACTCGATCACGCACCCGCACCGGACCGCGGGCACCGCGGAGGCGGCCCGCTCCTCAGGCGCCGGCGCGCCGCCCAGCGTCGGCCTCAACTCTTGCTGTCTCCCGGCCCGCCGCGCCGGCCCGCTCGGCCGCGTCACCATGTCTCATCGCCGCCTTCCCTCTCGGCGCGAAACGGACACCCGCCCGCACTCCACCGCCTCCGTCGGCCCGCCGTGCGGTAGCGGCGAGCCGCTCACCGCAGAGTCGAGCGCCGCTCCGCCTCTTGTCGGACCGCGGCCAGGGAGGCGGCGACGGTCCCTTCCCACCGGGGGGCGACCAGGCCGCCCCACCACTGCCCAGCCCGCCACAGATCCGTGGCGAGCTCTCCCTCGTACACCAGCCGCGTACCGGACTCGTGCTCGGTGAGGGTGAACGATTCGGTGACCGCCGGGACGGGCCCGCGCACCAGCCGGAAGTCGACCCGCTCCGGCCGGGTGAACCGCACCGTCTCCACCGTCGTCGCCGTCAGCCGCCCGCCCGCGACCGGGGTGCGATGGGCGGCGAGCACCATGTCACTGCCCTGCTCCAGCACCAGGACCTTCTCGCGCATCGCTCGGGTGGCCCTGCCCAGATAGGGCTGGGCGATGACGTCGAACACCACCTCACGCGGTGCCGCGACGTCGACGGTCTGCGGCCCCAGCTGCCGTGTGCGCCGTCCGACGCCCATATCCAGGGGCAGCGCCCCGGTCACCAGCCCCAGATACCCGCCCGCAGCGCCCGCGCCCGCCACGGTCACCACTCCGAGAGCACCGATCCACGCCATTGGCCTGACCTCTCCACGCGTCCGTCCCTGTCTCAACTACGACGCTAGGCCGGGCATGTCCGCCGATCAGTGAGCGCGCTCACTTTCCTCCCGGCGCGTCGCCCCCTACCCTGAGCGCCACCCCCGAGTGGTGGAGGACCCAGAAGCATGGAGCCCGTATCCGCGATGGCCGACAGCCGCGCCGCGACGAACGCGCTGCTGGCCGAGCTGCGAGAAGACCGCCTCGCCCCCGAAGCCGTCGTGCGCTTCCTCGGCCAGGCCGCGCACCGGTCGTTGCTCCAGGCCGCCCGCCGCCCCCGTGCCTTGGCCGAGCTCACCGCCCTGCACGCCGTCCTGTACACGTTGGCGGCCGGCAGGCGGCCCGGACCGGGCTGGGTGGCCGCCAGCTGGGTCCTCGCAGCCTCACACCTGGGGCTGCTGGAACACCGCACCCGCCTTGCCCCCGCAGACATCCTGACGCTGCTGCGCGCCAACATCCCCGCCCTGCCCGGCGGAACCGGCCGCGCCTCCGGCGTCCTGGCGGTCGGCCTCGATCTCGCCGACGGGCGCCTTGCCCGCCACCAGGGCACGACCTCCCCCTTCGGCGACTACGCCGCCACCTTCGCCGACGCCGCGTTCTGGACGTGGCTCACCCTGCGTCACGAACCCAACCCCGCCGTACGGGCGGCGGCCATCGCCGCCTGGGCACTGCCCGTCGTCACCGTCACCGGCGTCGCCCTGCGCCGCGGCGCCATGCCCGAGCGGCCCCGACCCGTCCTGCTGCGCCCGGCCGCCGTCCTGCAGACCGTTGTCGCCCTCCGGCACCTGGTCCGCCGCTGACCCACCTCGGTCACTGACCGCTGTCTGCCGGGGCGTCCGGCTCCGGCGCGCCCTCCACCCGTACGCCCTGCCAGAACGCCACATGATCCTTGATCTTCCGGGCCAGCGGGCTGGGCTTGGGGTAGTACCAGGCAGCATCCGAGTTCGTCAGCCCGTCGACCTCAAGGCTGTAGTAGCGGGCCACTCCCTTCCAGAAGCACAGCGACCTGGTCCTGCTCGGCGTGAGGTACTGCCGGTGCAGCGACTCGGGCGGAAAGTAGTGGTTGCCCTCGACGATCACCGTGCGCGGGGTCTCCGCGATCACCGTTCCGTTCCACACCGCACGCAGCATGGCCTTGCTCCTCACCGTGAACCCGGACGGTATGTCCTGGGAGCCTTCACGCTAGGCGGGCCCGGCCGGCCAGTTTAGTGAGGACGCTCACCAACCGCGCTGCCCGCCCCGGTGAGAATGCGGCACACCTCGACGTCGGTACAGTCGGCGGGATCGGTCGCGGCTGCCCGCTCCGCCAGCCCCCGCAGCACCGCCCTGGTGGCGCGCAGCTCGGCCAGACGCCGGTCGATGTCTTGAAGATGCGCCTCGACGAGTGCCGTGACATGAGCGCAGGGAGAGGCGCCGGCATCACGCAAAACAAGCACGGAGCGGATCTCGGCCAGGCTCAGCCCCGCGCCCTGAGCGTCGCGGATGAACGACAGCCGCTGCACCGCCTGTGGCGGATAGTCGCGATAACCGCCCGCAGTACGGGGCGGGGCGGGCAGCAGCCCAGCCTGCTCGTAGAACCGGAGCGTCTTCGCCGTCACCCCGCTGACGGCAGCAAGGTCACCAATGCGCATAACTCAAGGCTAGCCCTTGACCTTCCAGCGCACTGGAAGGTCTACCGTCCGAACACAGCAAAAAGAACCACGTTAGGAAGGGGTCCGACATGAACCACTCCGGGACTGAGACAGCGCGCGTCACGGTGCTGACCGTGCCCGACTGCCCGAACGCCCCGCTCATCCGCGAGCGCATCACCGAGGCTCTCCAAGGCTGGGTGAGGTTCCCCCGAGATGCGGAGTGTGTTGACAGAGGGTCAGATGGTTCTCATGAGAGGAACATCGACCATGGCCGCCCCCAGAAAGTACTCGCT
>NZ_JBSFVD010000107.1:0-3707 GCF_053592135.1 Streptomyces sp. NPDC002784
TTTCTGCGGTGTCGGTTGCCCAAGTCCGGGTGCAGTGCGGGAGTCCGTTCTGCGTAGGAGCTGAGCAGAGCTGCGTCAGTGACAAGCCTGATGGCTGCCTTCGTCGGGTGTGACCGGACATGGCGGCCGGCCGGTGACGGGGGAGTGGGGGAAGGCCCCGCGAGGTGTGCGCCTCGCGGGGCCGGCATGCCGGGGTGCTGGTTCAGCCGCGTCCGGCGGATGTCAGGTGAAGTTGACGTCGCTGCACAGGAAGTACTTCTGGTCCATGTGTGACGCCTTCCAGACGGTCACCACGACGTGCCGTCCGCTGTAGCCCGACGTCGAGACGTCGGTGACGTAGTGCGGCTGGTAGGAGTAGCGGCCGGTCCTCTTCACCAGTTCCAGGTCGTTCCACCCGATGAGCTGGTACTCGGGGTTGAAGCCCTGCTTGGTGACGTAGACCTCGAGCCAGTCGGCGCCGTGTCGTGCCTCGTCGTAGATGTCGACGGTGAAGTTGGAGCCGACGTTGGTCGTCTTCCAGGGGCCGGGGCGGTCGAGCGGCCGGTAGTTGGTCTCGCCCTGCCCGCCGGCGCTGCAGATCTGGCCGTCGGGGATGACCTGCTTGTAGTTGTCCCCGGTGTTGTTGGCGTACACGGCCTTCCATGCGGCGATGGCGTTCGGGTTCTCGTGGTAGGTGCGGTAGCACATGGGGTCCTGTGCCTCGTTCGGCTCGGTGTATCCCCAGCGCTGCAGGCAGCCGTAGTTGCGGGTCTCCGGGGTGATCACCGTGCCGTGTGCGGCGGCCGACGGTGCGAGCGGGAGCAGGCACAGCAGGCTGGTGGCCACCACTCCGGCGCCGAGCGCGGTGCGGCGCGTGGGTGTCGCGGGTGTGCGGTTCATGGTGCTCTCCCTCCGGTTGTTCGGGGGTCGCGGGCGGAGGACTCCCACCCGCGAATTACGTGCACATGACAGCCAGGGGTTCAGGTTCCTTGCGTGTCCGGCACCTCCTTCCTGGGGGCGGGTCGCGTGCTCGCGCGAGGGGCGAGCAGCGCCGTCACCGGCCAGCGGCCGGGGCCCAGGGCGGCGATGAGGAGGAAGGCCCAGCAGAACAGAGCCGCCTGCTCGCCGCCGTTCTCCAGAGGGAACAGGCCGTCGGGCTGGTGGTGGACGAAGTAGGCGTAGGCCATGGAGCCCGAGCACAGGGTCGCGGCGGTCCGGGTGAGCAGTCCGGCGAGCACCAGGCCCCCGCCGACGAGCTGGATCACCGCGGCCCACCATGCCGGCCACTGGCCCGGCCCGGGCGTCGAGCCTCCGTGGGGTCCGCCCAGGACGTCGAACAGCGTCGCGGCCCCGTGGCAGGTGAACAGCAGCCCGGTGACCATGCGGAACAGGCCCAGGACGGTGGCTTCGTGGCGTGCGGGAAGGTCCACGAGGGTGCTCCTTCCAGGGATACCGGAGTGAGGATGGCCGTCGGCGGTGCGGGTGTGCCGACGGCCACCGGTCGGGTCGGTCAGCTGGTCTGAGTCCACTTCTGGCTGGCCCAGCCGCCGCAGTCCCACAGGTGCAGACGGGCGCCGTCGGCGGTGCTCTGGCCTTGAATGTCCAGGCAGCGGCCGGACTTGAGGTTCTTCAGGCTGCCGTCGGTCTGGAAGGCCCACTTCTGGCTGTCCCAGGTGCCGCAGTCCCACAGGTGCGCCTTGGTGCCGTTGGCGGTGGCGCCGCCCTCGACGTCCAGGCACTTGCCGCCGGACTTCAGTTGCTGACCGTCCAGGGCCCAGGTCATCGACGGCGTGTTGGCGCAGGACCATTGCTGGGCGGCGGTGCCGTTGGCCGTGCCGCCGTCGGCGCGGTCGAGGCACTTGGAGGTCGCCCCGTTGACGATCTTGGCGCCGGTGACCGGGTCGGGGTCGGGGTTGTTGCCGCCCGGTCCCCAGGCGTTCCAGTTGTCCCAGGTCTCGGCGTCGAAGCCGATCCGGCCGAGCTTGTCGGCGGCCCAGTTGGTGCCGGACTTGCTGATGGCGGTGCCGCCGACGGTGTAGTTCTCCAGCTTCAGCCCGCGGCTGTCACGCGTCTCGTTGCCGAGGGTGACCTTCTGTCCGGCGGAGTTGGTGTACCGCTTGAGGAGGCTGACCTGGGAGGAGGCGTCGAGCTGGTTCCAGGCGTCGATCCTGAGGTTCTTGACGTGGATGTTCTCGGTGCTGGACAGGGCGAAGACGCGGATCGCGCAGTTGGTCATCCCTTCGACGGTGATGTTCTCGAAGGTCATGTTCTTCACCCATGAGCCCGGGTCGGCCTTGGTGGTCGAGCCCATGTCCTCCCAGTGCGAGGAGGAGTTGAGGATGCAGGTGTTGTACTTGACGTCCTTCCAGTACATGCGGTTGTGGATGACGTGGGTGTTGCTGACCCGGACGTTGTCGATGGTGCGTGGGGTCCAGCCCCACTGGATGACGGGTCCGTTCTCGTTCTTCCAGACGACCGTGTTATCGATGCTGACGTCGCTGTGGTACATCTTCAGCACGTCGTCGTTGGCGTTGAAGAACGTGTTCTTCATGGTGCTGCCGCGGTAGAGCTCGATGCCGTCGGTCTGCCAGTACCAGGAACCGACCTGCTTGTAGTTGTCGACCCGCATGCTGAAGGTCTGCTCGTCGCCGTAGACCACGAAGGAGTGGTACGGCGGCTCGTTGATGGTCACGCCTTGCAGGTCCAGGTGCTGCTGGCGGCCCTGCGCGGAGGCGAACTGCAGCATCTTCACGCAGCTGGAGTGGCAGTTGGAGGCGCCGGAGAGGTGGTCGTAGTCGTTGTTGGTGTCCGCCTCGTAGACGTACTGCTCACCGGAGAGCACGCCCTGGCCGGTCACCCTGTACAGCCCCTGGCTGTCGTCGGGGAACCGGATGGCGCCCTTCACGTACGCGCCGGGGGCCAGGTAGACCCACTTGACCTGCTTGGGCAGCAGCGCGTGGTACTTGGAGGTCATGTAGTAGGTGCCGGGCCGGAAGTACACGATCTCCTCGCTGATCGTGTTCAGGTTGGTGACCTGGCCCTGCTGCGGGTAGTGGATGGTGCCGGAGGCCGACGTCGGCACCAGCCGGTCCTTCTCGGCCCCGGTCGGGGCCGGCTCGGCGAAGATCATCATGGAGTTGCGGGGCTCGGTGTGGATGGCCCGGTTGCCGCCGCCGCCCTGCGTGGTCAGCTTGCCGGCGTCGTTCGCGGGGCCGGACATGTCGTTGTACGCCGTGTACAGCTGCGGGTCGAACTCCACGGAGAACCGGTAACCGGCCGAGTTGTAGGGCACCTTGACGCGGACGGTGTCGGCGTCGACCAGTTGCTTGGCGAAGTTGAGGCTGCTGGGCCTGATCCTCACCTGGTCGGCGGAGGAGATCGTCTGGCCGGTGCGCAGGGAGACGTCGACCCACGCATCGGCCGTGTACTGGAAGGACGACCAGCTCATGGTGAGGTTCGCGGACGAGGAGAACTCCGCCCCGTCCTCCTTCGTGTAGCCGATCTTGCCCTTGCCGCTGCGCGGGATGCTCATGTAGGCGAAGGAGTCGTACTTCGTCGTCGGGGCCGCCGCGGTGGCGACCTGCACGTCGTAGAACGACGACCGCCGGACCTTGTCGTTCGCCACCGGGCTGGTGGTGTTGTACACGTGATTGTCGTGCCACCACGTCTTGAGCTGCGGGCTGTCGGCCGTGGTGACGGCCGCGGCCTCGGCGGCGGATGCCGCCCGG
>NZ_JBSFVD010000108.1:0-3692 GCF_053592135.1 Streptomyces sp. NPDC002784
GAGCACCTGCGACTCAAGTCCCTCAGCGATACCGAACCCGCGGGTTTGCTGCAGGTCAGCGACGACGTCGATCCCGACGGCAGGGAGGACACCGAACTGACCTACCTGCACGGAGTCGCCCTCAGCCGGGACACGCCCGTCCCGGACGGACTCGACGCCATCGAGGTTGCAGCGGGCATGTGGGCGGTCTTCCGTATCAGCGGTCCGCATCCGCAGGCCCTGCAGACGACGTGGGCGGCGACCGCGACGGAATGGTTCCCCTCCAACCCGTGGCGGCTGCGGCCGGGGCCCTCAGCCGTCGCGATCCTCGACCGAGCGGACGATTTCAGCACGGCGACCTGCGAGCTGTGGCTTCCCGTCGAACCAGGGTGAGGCATGTCTGCCGCGCCTGGTAGAGGCAGGACGTTCCGATTGACGCCGCAGCAGCACGCCGAACCCCTTCGACGGGGTCCTGTACCGGCAGGGCAGCGGATTCTGGCCGCTGATCGGAATTCTGCTCTGGGTGCCGTTCGGGATCGGTGTCGTCTGGTACCCGAAGAACCGGCGCGTCGAGCTGACGGCACGTGAACTGCGGTTACGGCGCAAGCGGTTGCCCATGGAGAAGGTGAACCTGCTGCACGTGGCGCGGCTGTGGCTGGAGGGCCGGTCAACGGCGGACGACCAACCGGTGGCGAAATGGACCCGGTTCGACCGGGTGGTGCGGGTACCGCTGCTGGACGGCCGAGTCTTCGGCCCGTGGAGTTCCGTGGCCCGGCCGCTTTCGCCAAGGTGTTCGGCGCCTTCGCGGTCGCGGCGTGCGGCGGGCCCGACATCGAACAGGCACTTGCCATGGCCGCCCACACCTGCCTGACCGTCCTGCGAGCGGGCCCGGATCGCCGCCGACCTCATCCCCCGTGCACTGTGCCTCCGCCTGACGACCTGATCGCACAGACCTGCGCGAGTACAGAGGTGGCGACCGTCTTGCTGCCGGCACACGCCCACGTGGCGGAGCTGGAGGTAATCGGATTCGTGTTGCCGTAAGCACGCCAGGTGCCGGCATCCGCAGCTGCGGCGGGGCTGGCGGTTGCCAGACTCAGGGCGAGAACGGCAGTGATGACGCCTAACGAACCGACACCCGTTCACGTAACTCGCACGCCGGCCGCGCCGACCGTCCTCGTGCGGCTCTTCACCTTCGAGGTGTCCTTCAGTCTCACCGCATTCGAGCCCGTTCAAATCCATCGCGACGACTGCTACCGTCGGCGCGGTGCTCACTCTGCGTGTAGACGCCGACACCATGGCCAGGACGCGGTTAGCCCCTTCCCCCGCGTCCGAGTCCATGGCGTGGTTAAGACTCACTGCCGCGTCGGGACGGCACCCGGTGTTCGGAGATCCCGGACCACTCGCCCGCGCGTCACTTGCCCATCCGGACGTTGCCCTGCTCGCAGACCTGTTGCCGCGAAACGGCGACACCTACACACCTGACCTGCTCACCCCTCAGCCAGGGACGGACGCGCAGCGTCGTGACCTGCTCGACGAGCAGATCGCGCAGATCGAGGCCGCAGGGCAGGACGACCTCGAAACCCAGGTCTTCACCTACACCCGGACCCACTGGAACAGGCCGCTGCTGGCCACGACCCGCCGCATCGCCGAGTCGGGGCGGATGCAGCGACATCTCGCCAACGGTCTCGCCCGGTTCTGGCGGGATGCCCTCGCCGAGGGCTGGCCCGAACTACGCTCGATCCTCGATCAGGACATCGCCCACCGCGCGACGGCCATCGCCACCCATGGCGTCGGCCGGGCGCTCGGAACACTTCACCCCGACATGGATTGGGCAGGCGACGCGATCACCCTCGCCAAGTCGTGGGATGGCGAAATAGATGTCACCGGCCGGGACCTGGTCCTCGCCCCCAGCGTGCTCAACTGGCCCGACGTCATCATCCAGGTCGACACCCCCGGACAGTGCGTCCTCTACTACCCCGCCCAGCGGATCGGAGCCGGCAGGGGCCGCAGGTCCGGAAGGATCGCGCAAGTGGTCGGCAACACCCGAGCGGCCTTGCTGGCGGACCTCGAAACCCCCCGGTCCACCACGGAACTCGCCGCCCGGCTCGGATGCACACCGGGCACCGTCTCCTACCACCTCGGTGCACTGCACCGCGCCCGCCTCGTCACCAAGGTCAGAGACGGGCGCTACGTGTTGTACCAGCGGACCGCACATGCGGCAGGTCTGCTGGAAGAAGCCCGCGGCTGACATGGTGGCGTCCCGCCGGGTCCAACACCCTTGCGGTTAGAGACTCGTCCGGCCGTTCCTGCCGACCGAATCCGCGCGTACCTGCGGCGGCGCGAGATCGCCTGCACCGCCATCAGTGAATGGCTCCGCCTGCTTCGAATACGGTCTACTGGTCGTGCTTGGGCCAGGTCGGGCCCTGATCGGTCCAGATGACACCCTTGTTGCGGCAGAGGCAGAAGGGGTGGCCGATGGGGTCGGTGTAGACGCGGAAGCCGTAGCCGTCGGGGCCGACGCAGTCCCGCTGCAGGGTCGCGCCGAGGGCCAGGACGCGGCGCTGTTCGGCCTCGATGTCGTCGACTTCGAAGTCGAGGTGGAACTGCTTGGGGTGCTCGCTGTCGGGCCACCGCGGGGCGCGGTAGTCCTCCACCTGGATGAAGGCCAGTTCGATCCCGCCGAACTGGATACCGGCCCAGTGCTCGTTACTGCCCTCCTTGACCGGGAGCCCCGTCACTTCGGAGTAGAAGGCTGCCAGCTTCATCGTGTCCGGGCAGTCGATGATGAAGTCGGTAAGTCGTAGCATTCCGCGATCTTGGCACAAGATCAAATGAGTCGGAAGGGCAAGCCCAGGTCAGCCGGCTCAGGTCGCCGCCGGGCCGCGCCGCGTGGCAGTGGTCAGCCTTGTTGGCGGCAGTCCAGCATGCAGAAGACCTTGTCGTAGCGGTGTTCGCCGACGGCGACGAAGCCGGGCAGACGGCCGTATTCGGTGAAGCCCAGTGACCGGTAGAGGTGCAGGGCATTGGTGTTGTCGCCACGGGCGTCCAGGGTGAGGACCTCGATACCCGCCTCCCGGGCGTCAGCGATCAAGGCGGCGGTCAGCGCCCGGCCGACACCACGACCATGGGCAGCAGCGGCCACCGCGATCTTCTCCAGATCGGCGTGTGGCCGATGGGTCGGTCGGGCGTAGCGGAGCCAGTACCCCAACCCGACCAGTCGGCGGTCGAGGTAAGCGACCCGCAGGGCCGCGTCCCCGGCCTGCGCCGCAGAGACGACGTGGCCGAGAAGTTCCGCCACCTCCTCGCGCGAGGGTGGTTCGACCCAGCCCAGCGCGGCACCTCCACTGACCAGGTCCGACAGGATCTGGTGGGCCGAGGGGGCAAAGCGAACCTCCAGCTCCGGATCAGAAGTCAGCTCCATGGCGTCCAGGATCACGGGCTCATTGGTCACACCGCTGGTCATGGCCGAATTCATGTCCGAGAGCCTAGCCAGCCCAATGCCCAGCCGAGACCTCTCTCGCTCCAGCCAAGCCGTTACTGACCCTCGTCGGCTGCGCGAGGTCCTGGCCAGCCCGATGACTGTCGGCGTAGGCGGCGGCTTGGTCTTCGTACGGCGCCCTGACGGCGGCCATGACAAGCTCCCCATAGGCGGCCATTTACCGCCCCACTGATGGCCAAGGGTTTCCCCACGTACGGCCAGATATCTCCCCGCT
>NZ_JBSFVD010000109.1:0-3574 GCF_053592135.1 Streptomyces sp. NPDC002784
CCAGTTCGTTTGGAATTTCTCCGCTATCCACAAGTCATCCAAACACTTTTCAACGTGTCCTGGTTCGGGCCTCCAGTGCGTCTGGCATGATCGCGTTGGCGAAGCCGGCGAACGTCGGGGTGGCGAACAGCAGCAGCATGATCGTGCCGTGCATCGTGAACGCCTGGTTGTACTGCTCGTTGGACAGGAACTGCAGCCCGGGCCGGGCCAGCTCCGCCCTGATCGCCATCGCCAGCGCCCCGCCGATCAGGAAGAACGCGAACGAGGTGATCAGATAGAGGTGACCGATCTTCTTGTGATCGGTGGTGGTCAGCCAGGAGACGATCATCCGGCCCCGGCTGCGCCGTCCCTTGACCGGCACCAACGTGACCGGTGCAGCTTCAGCAGCCATCGAGTCCCTTATCCGTTGAAGTGCGGCATTCAGCTGTCAGAATTCCGTAAACGCACTGGCACCGCGTGCTGACGCGCTGTGAGACGCGGAGCGCATACTGTGTAACCACCTGGCGCGCGTCCACACGGGGTCTTCCTCGCCGGATCTGCGAGCCGACGGTCCTCGGGTCGTTGTACGTCCGTGGCAGCCGCCGCGAAGCGGCCCCGCACCGGGTGAGCGGCGTGTGACCAGGCCAGGAAAGGTCGTACGGGGCTCTGCCCGTCGAAACGCTGCGCCCCGGCTGAACCAATATCTGTGCCCGCGGGCGGAGATTTCGCGGGAACGTGCAGACAGATTCTCTGCCGCAATAACGCGACCCGGATTTTTCACCGCACACAGACCGCTGCGACGTGCTAATGTCGATCTCAGTTGCAGTTGTGGTTCCCGACTTCAAGTGCCTCCGGCCGGCTCTCGTGCCGCTGGAAGCGCTTTTGTATTTCCGGTCTTTTCCGGCGGGGTGATCAACGCGGCGACACGGGGTTCGCGCAGTGCGGACCCCGATGCACTGCCCCAAAGGAGAAATAACATGGCTGCTGGTACCGTGAAGTGGTTCAACGCGGAAAAGGGCTTCGGCTTCATCGAGCAGGACGGTGGCGGCGCTGACGTGTTCGCCCACTACTCGAACATCGCCGCCCAGGGCTTCCGCGAGCTGCTCGAGGGCCAGAAGGTTACCTTCGACATCGCGCAGGGCCAGAAGGGCCCGACGGCTGAGAACATCGTTCTCGCCTGACGTCACGCGCACTTTGTAGCTGGGGCCCGCATCCCTCGGGGTGCGGGCCCCAGCTGCTCGCGTTTTCCGCAGTGGTTTCCCCTGTGGCAACGATCAGTAAACCCGCCTTCATGGCCGCATGGCTTGATGGCTGCATGGCTTCATCGCGGTGAACGCCCGAACGTTGCGTTCGCTCCGCGTCACTCATTCCAGCGACTGGGCCCGCGCGACTTTTTCGCCGTCCAGATTCGCTTTCCGGTTCCACCGGCTCATTCTTGCAATTCTCTGTGCTGCTCATCGCTGCGGGAATTCCTTGATATGTGCCGCATCGAGGAAGGTTCCGCATGAACCGCACACGCACGAACGACCGCTTCTCCCGCACCCGTAACGGCAGCGCCGACTCCGCGAGGGGTGGCAGCCGATTCGGCTCGTCGGCCACGAGCCGCTCCGGCGGACCGAGCCGTTCCGGCGGTTACAGCCGTCGGCCCGCCGCCGTTCAGGGGGAGTTCGCGCTGCCCAAGACGATCACTCCGCCGCTTCCCGCCGTGGAGGGCTTCGCCGATCTCGACATGCCGCGGGTCCTGCTGTCCGCGCTGAGTTCGCAAGGCGTGACCGTGCCGTTCCCGATCCAGGCCGCGACCCTGCCGAACTCCCTCGCCGGCCGGGACGTCCTCGGCCGCGGCCGCACCGGCTCCGGCAAGACGCTCGCCTTCGGGCTGGCGCTGCTGGCCCGCACGGCCGGGCAGCGCGCCGAGCCCGAGCAGCCGCTCGGGCTGATCCTCGTACCCACGCGTGAGCTGGCGCAGCAGGTCACCGACGCGCTCACCCCGTACGCCCGCTCCGTGAAGCTGCGGCTGGCCACGGTGGTGGGCGGCATGTCGATCGGCAGGCAGGTGAGCGCGCTGCGCGGTGGCGCCGAGGTCGTCGTCGCCACGCCGGGACGCCTCAAGGACCTCATCGACCGCGGCGCCTGCCGGCTGAACCAGGTGGCCATCACCGTCCTCGACGAGGCCGACCAGATGGCCGACATGGGCTTCATGCCGCAGGTCACCGCCCTGCTCGACCAGGTCCGCCCCGAGGGCCAGCGGATGCTGTTCTCCGCCACCCTGGACCGCAACGTCGACCTGCTCGTGCGCCGCTACCTGACGGACCCGGTGGTCCACTCCGTCGACCCGTCAGCCGGGGCGGTCACGACGATGGAGCACCACGTGCTCCACGTTCATGGCGCCGACAAGCACACGGCGACCACCCAGATCGCCGCTCGCGACGGTCGGGTGATCATGTTCCTCGACACCAAGCACGCCGTCGACGGCCTCACCGAGCACCTCCTGAACAGTGGGGTACGGGCCGCCGCCCTGCACGGCGGCAAGTCCCAGCCGCAGCGCACCCGCACGCTGGCGCAGTTCAAGACCGGGAACGTCAACGTGCTGGTGGCGACCAATGTCGCGGCGCGCGGCATCCACGTCGACAACCTCGACCTCGTCGTGAACGTCGACCCGCCGACCGATCACAAGGACTACCTCCACCGCGGTGGCCGTACGGCCCGTGCCGGTGAGTCCGGCAGCGTCGTCACCCTGGTCACCCCGAGCCAGCGCCGCGGCATGACCCGCCTCATGGCGTCGGCCGGCATCGTCCCGCAGACCACCCAGGTCCGCACCGGCGAAGAGGCCCTGCACCGCATCACCGGGGCCCAGGCCCCCTCCGGCATCCCGGTCGTCATCACCGCTCCGGTGGTCGAGCGCCCCAAGAAGCGCGGCGCCACCTCGCGCGGGCGACGCCGTCCTGCCTCGGCGACCCGCCGCGCGCCCCTGGGGCAGTCCACCGCTGGTGCGGCGGCATAGCACCTTCGTCTCCGGACACAGCGACCGGGTCGGCTGCGTGACATCGCCGACGTCATCAGGCCCTTCGCTTCACCGTCGACCACCAAGGGACGACCGCGCTCCGAGCGTCCTCGCCTTCTCCCGGTAGAAGGCTTCGGTGCAGGTCGACCCGTTTCTCCCTCTCTCTGTGAGGCATCATGCGCTGTGTCATCGCCCGCTTCCCGTTCGACCTGACCAAGGGCGGAGTGCTGGAATCGATGAAGGGCATCAAGCCCGAACCGGTCACCGGTGAGTCCGTGATCGTCGGACGACGCCACTACCCGGTCAAGCAGATCGGCCAGGTCATCACCCGCCAGGACCCGCGCGATTTCACTGCCGCGGAAGTCCTGAGGGCCATGGCCCGCCTCGGCTTCACGTGTCGCACCGTCGCCGAGCCCGCACCCGCCCCCGCACGCGTCGAAAGCCCGTTGCAGCGGGCTTCCGCCCTGCTCGGCAGCCCCCTGTCCGTCTGACGGACGCGAAGGCTGCGCTGCCGACACCACGGCAGCAGGGAGGGCCCTACCGGCGCGCGCCGGTAGGGCCCTCCCTGCTGCCGTGGTGTCGGCAGCGCAGCCT
>NZ_JBSFVD010000110.1:0-3570 GCF_053592135.1 Streptomyces sp. NPDC002784
CGGGCTGGCCAATATAATTTCTCTGGCCCAGCCCGCCTGCGTATGCACCAGCCTTACTGCTTACTCTTATGACGCGTTAAGCAGCGCGGCTGCAAAATACAGCAAATGAATACTGTTCCCTATAGGGCATACCTGGAGCTGCACGAGTACCGATCAGTCAGCTCCCGCATCGTGCCCTCGGCCTGGACAGTTCGGCCTGGACAGTCGAGCGATCACAGGCACGGTCGTGTGACGCTGGCGAAGTGACTGATCACTGCGAGGTTGTCATCGTCCGCTGGCCAGGTCAGGGCCCTTCCGTGGACAGGTTGGCCGAGTTGTTGGCGGCCTACCATCTTCAAACGGAGGCCGAGAAGGGCGAGGCCGTTGTTGATGCGGACGGGTGGCGCCGTCGGTTGTGTGGTGGTGACCGCCCTCCTCGGCGGGCGGTCGGAGATCAAGAGGCTCTGGACCAACCCGGCGTTCCGGAATCGGGGCGTCGCGGCCGGCCTGGTCAGCGCGGCGTTTGCGCATGCCGCGGAGAGCGGCATCAGCACGGTACGGCTGTCGGTGTGGAAGTGGCGGACAGGTGCCATCGCCCTGTACGAGCGGCTCGGCTTCACCATCGCCGAATCATGGGAGGAACGGGACCAACTGGTGTGCATGGAGCGTGCCGTGTCAGGGGCCGCAGCCACTCACTGACCGCTGCGACTAGGACGGCCGCCTCGTATCAGGCGGTGCCGTGGGCTCGGTGTCGATGCCATCGGTTGATGCCAGGTCCTGGGATCGAGCCGCGGCTGGGGATCAGGCGGCGGTTTCGGGCGCGAGGGCCTGATCGAGAGTCGGGTACATCGGGATGACGTCGTCGAGGCCGACGATGCGCAGGAGCTGGAGTACGGGGGCGGGAGTGTGGGCCAGGCGGAGCCAGCCACCGCAGGCCCGGGCCGCGTTGTTCGCGACTACGAGGACATTGATGCCGCTCGAGTCCATGAAGGTGACGTCCCGGAAGTCAATGACCGTGTACCGGACGGATCTGTCATCGTCGGTGAGCGCCTGGCGGAAAACATCGGCCGTAGTGTGATCGATCTCTCCGGCCAGCGCGAGGACGTGCACTCCAGCGGTGGTGTGCTCGGAAACGGTCAAGCGTGCCTGGCTCATGCCGCCTCCTGTCCGCCCTCAAGGGGCACTCACTTGCCAATATCGGTACCCATGCACAGTACGCGGTACCAAGGTATCAACTGCCTCTGTGGAGGCACTGTCGACGGAAGCTCAAGTCATCGATCGGCGTAAGGTCGGAGAGTCCGGGGGCGCTCCCGGCACCGCGGGAGGCCTGCGCCAGAAGGACAGCGGCGCCGGCCGAGCCGACCACCATGATGTGGGTCACTGGCGTCCGGACTGGTCCCCTTACCGGGGTGGGGTGACTGCATGGCGTGCCGCAGGCTGCTGCCGTGAGGCGCCCGGGGCTAGGAAGGGACCGCCCGCGGCAAACGTGGGCTCGTACCACCTCACCGTGCGGGCCGGCACAGAGCAGGGCGCGCGCGACCAAGGGCAGGCCGAGGCTGAATCCGTCGCACTGGCCATGGCGCACGAGCTGAAGGAGGTCGCCGATGACGGCTCTTCCTGCCCGCCCAAGGGCGAGCGGATACAGTGCGCAGGACGGCAGCCTGGTTTGTGAGGGGAAGCGTGACCGACACCAGCGACACCCGACCCGCCGACCGCGACGCGCGAGCGCCACGGCAGAGCTGGCTGCACCGCGTGATGCGCCACCTCCCGCTGATCGCCCCTGTTCTGCTGTGGGCCGTGCCGTGTTGGGTGCTCCTGCACACCGGCCAGCACTGGCCGCTGCCCATCACGCTCGCGGGCACCGGCCTGTTCGTCCTCGGCCTCGTCACCATGCCGCTCGCGATGGCGCGCGGTCACGGCCGGCGCCAGCAGGACTGGGCGGCGATCGTCGGTGACACCCTGCTGGGCACCAGCTGGGTCCTGTTCACCTGGTCCGTTGTACTCGGCGTCCTGCTACGGCTCACCCTTACCTTGGTCGGCGTCGGCGAGGGCCAGGACCGGGCCCGAATCGTCACCTGGGCCGTCCTCGCCGTCAGCGCCGTCCTGCTCGCCTGGGGCTACGCAGAAGCCCGCCGGGTGCCCCGCGTACGCCGACTCGACGTGCAACTCCCCCGCCTGGGTGCCGGGTTGGACGGCCTGCGCGTCGTCCTCATCACCGACACCCACTACGGCCCCCTCGACCGCGCCCGCTGGTCGGCACAGGTCTGCGAAAAGGTGAACACCTTGCAGGCCGACGTGGTCTGCCACACCGGCGACATCGCGGACGGCACGGCCGAACGCCGCCGCGCCCAGGCCACCCCGCTCGCCACCGTGCAGGCGACGCGTGCCCGTGTCTACGTCACCGGCAACCACGAGTACTACAGCGAGGCCCAGGGCTGGGTCGACCTGATGGACGAACTGGGCTGGGAGCCGCTGCGCAACCGCCACGTGCTGCTGGAACGCGGAGGCGACACCCTCGTGGTCGCCGGAGTGGATGACGTCACCGCCGAGTCCTCCGGCCTGGCCGGTCATCGCGCCCACCTCGCCGGAGCACTGAACGGCGCCGACCCCGACCTGCCCGTCCTGCTCCTGGCACACCAGCCCAAGTTCATCGACCGAGCGGCAGCCGTCGGCATCGACCTCCAACTCTCCGGCCACACCCACGGCGGGCAGATCTGGCCCTTCCACCACCTCGTCCGCCTCGACCAGCCCGCCCTCGCCGGTCTCAGCCACCACGGCTCCCGCACCCTGCTCTACACCAGCCGCGGCACCGGCTTCTGGGGCCCGCCCTTCCGCGTCTTCGCTCCCAGCGAGATCACCCTCCTCGTGCTCCGCTCCCCGCACCAGTCGTCGTCCTCCAACTGACGCTGCGAGCGCACAGGTTCGCCCGCTTCAGGCTGCTGAGCCGAGACCCGATGACGTTGCAGCCGGTTGAGCGCTGACACCGGTTGAGCGGCAGGGGGGCTGTCAGTGGCTGATGGCAGGATCACCGGCATGGTTTTCGTACGTACTACTCCGCCGCGGCGCCTGTCGAGGTGACCACGGTCTTCCCCGAACTCGCCGTGTTGGCGCGCCCCTGGGATGCGGCTGCATCCCCGACCGGGATCGCCCTCGGTCAGGGACAGTTCGGGCGGGGGGCCGTCGCTGTGGCCGGCCGAGGAGCCGTGGCCGCACTGCGAAGACGGGCACCTGCACCGTGACAGCGGGTTCCGCAAGTCGCCGGCCAAGTACGGCTCGACAGGCGCACGTTGGCCCGGCTGCACAAGGACCCCGATGGTCCCGAGCTCACGGCCGAGGAAGAGGCGATCAAGCAGCGGGTCGCCGAAGCGCGCAGCAAGCGACTCGAAGCCGACCCGCCGTGGCCTGCGGAGTGCCCGGCCCCCTTGAGGCGCTGATCGTCCCGGTGCTGACCATCGCTTCCTTCGAATGGGACGGTGGTGAGCGACGCAGTTGGGCGCTGTCAACGGCCATTTCGTTCTCCCCGTAGGCGGCCAGGAGTTCGCCCCGCTGGCGGCCATCCAGTTCTCCCCGGTGGCGGCCAGATAATTCCCC
>NZ_JBSFVD010000111.1:0-3216 GCF_053592135.1 Streptomyces sp. NPDC002784
GCTGAGACCCGCGCCGAACTCGCCAGGGCCATCGAACGCCGCGAGGCCATCGCCCTCGTCCGTCCCCGGCGTCCCACCTGGACCGGCGACCGCCTCCACGCGGCCGACCAGCGGGTGTACGACGC
This sequence comes from Streptomyces sp. NPDC002784, assembly GCF_053592135.1. Taxonomy (NCBI): domain Bacteria; kingdom Bacillati; phylum Actinomycetota; class Actinomycetes; order Kitasatosporales; family Streptomycetaceae; genus Streptomyces; species Streptomyces sp. NPDC002784. The sequence continues at coordinate 126 of NZ_JBSFVD010000111.1, forward strand.
CTACGGCCTGGACCTCGGCGCCGCCTGGCCCCGGCTCTGGCTGACGGTGCCCGATGCGGTCCGGGCCGAACTCCTCTCCGCTCGCGAGGCCTACGGCGCCGCTTTCGGGCTCGCCGGATGGGCCCCGCTGTACCTGCTGCTGGGCGCCTGGTGGTGGCCGGCGCTGTCCGCCGCCGCGGTCGTCGCTGCCACGGCATGGATACGGGTCCGCTCGGCGACGACGGTGTTCGCCGAGCTCGTCGAGGCCACCGTCGACCTGCACGCCATCACCCTGGCCCAGGAACTCGGCCTGACCGGCGAACGGCCCGCCCTCACCAGGGAAGTCGGCGACGCCATCACCACCACCCTGCGCAAGGATCCGCCGCCCGACCCACACCGTGATCCGCCGGGCGCCGTCTGACCGCGACGCCCTGCCTCCCGGCAGGTCAGCACACCGGCACCGCCGACTACTGATACTCCAGGAACTCCTCGGCCCCGCCCCGGCCCGGACTGCTTATGCCGCCGGGCTGGACAGAAGACCGCTACTGAGGCCAACCGGGCTGACCTCCAGGCGTTCACCGACGCCCAGGGTGCGGTCGAGGGCGGCAGATCGCCCCGCTGTGCGGTATCCCGCCGGCGACCGTGTGCCGGGCGATCCAGCGGCTCGTCCCCTTGCTCGCGCTCGAGCCGGCCCGGCCTCCCAGGAAGTGGTCGAGCGGCGAGGAATCGTGGACGGCACCCTCCTCTCCGTCAGCGACCGCGAGGTGGGCGCGTCCTCACGCACTACCGCCGATCACTGCGAGGGAGGACGGTCCTCGGCGACGGCGCCTACATCAACACTGGTCTGATCGTCCTGCACCGCAACATGCGATGAAGGGCGCCTATGTCCGCTTCATCTCGATCTCGACGAAAGCCAACGGCGAGGAGCCGGCGTTGATGACCTCGTGTTCGCCGCCCGCCGGGCGGACGTAGGACTCTCCAGTCCGCAGCTGCGAGGAGGTGACCGAGCCGTCGGGGGTGATCACGTCGGTTTGGCCGTCGGTGACGGGGACGACAACGTAGTCGTGCTCGTGCACGTGCCGGCCGGTGCTCTGGCCGGGCTCGAAATCCCAACGGGTGACCCGCACTCGCTCGTCCTCATGCTGCACGCTGGCGCGGGCCGTACTCGTCATCACCGGTCTCCTTGCTGTCTTTGCCGGGTGGTCGGCGGACATTGCTGGTAGCAGGCTAGCTTTCGGGTCCCCGCTGTGTCGGGACGGGGAGGTTGCCACCCGTGGTCGCGGTGCGCTGGGTGAGCAGATCGGTGACCAGGGCGAGCGGGGGCCAGGGGAGGCGGCCGTGGTGGGCGACGGCGTGGGCCCGCAGGATCACGCGCAAGCAAGGAGACGGCCGCGCAGCTGCCCGTAGAAGCCCCTGCAGCCGCATGACCGGCCAGCTCTCCCACCGCCTCCAACACGGCGCAACTATGACGAAGCGTTCCCCGCGCCAGCGCCGGAAGGCCGGGCCGCCCGACCGGAGCAGCTGCCCATCGGCGTGAGGCAGTCCTCCAGGGCCGCGCGCTGACTGTCAGGGAGGTGATCGCCCAGCGGCGTTTTACGGGGACTGTGCTCGCCCGCGCAGACCCAGGCACGCTCGTCCTCGTCGTAGGACCAGGAGGCAACCCCCCACATCGGGTGTCCTTGGAGGAGACGGCGAGCCAAGGGCTCGCAGTCGTTCGGGGCACCGTGAGCGATGAGTGCGTCCTTCACCCGGGTGACTGCTTCGGCCGGGATGTTCGCATCGCCCAGCACCGGCAGCAGCAGAAGCAGCCGGACGTGCGGGTCAATGACTCCCTCCCCGTCCCCCGGGGCGTCAAGGACAGCAGCGAGCTCGGCCCAACACAGGCCGGGACCGATGCGGTCCTCGTCAGTGCTCGCGAGGACCAGGTCACTCCTCCGCCAGTCGGGGTGGGCGAGGAAGTAGTCGGTGGAGGTGTACTCCTCACCACTGTTGTAGTGCACCAGGACGCTGTGCCCGCCCGCCAGCGGAATCCGGAACACCGGCCAGGCGGCCCTGTCACGCAAGCGCTCCAGCATGGCCTCGACGTCCGCCGGGTCAACGCCGAAAGACTCCACCAGCGCATCGTCGTACAGGTCGATCAGGTGGGCGGCGAAGAACTCCGGCTCCGTCAGCAACGGCACACCATCAACCACCGGAGAAGAAGCATACAAACGACGCGCCATGACCATGCCGTGATTCTCCCGCCCGATGATCGCGACTGTTCCATCGCCCCCCGTTCAAGACTGTCCTCCTACGCGGTGAGGCGGACGTCGAGCCGCCTACGGGACAGGGCGCGCCGAGTTGGATTGTTCCGGACCGGCTGTGGGAGACCGCGAAACCGCTGGTCCCACCGTCGAGCGTGCGACCGCACGGCGACGGAACGCAGGACACGCGTGATGGGTCGCTCTTCGGGTCCTCTTCTACTGCCTGGTCAGTGGATGCGCTCGGCACCGGTCGCCACCCTGCTCCGAGATATCAAGGTCGGGCCGCCCCCGCACAGGGCCGCACTGCATCCTCTCGTCGACACCGGCCTCATCGATGTCACCCGCGTTGTCCACACGACTGGTGGGTGGGCGGACTGCTGAGGCCCTGATGCTCGGCCCGGTGCTTGGCCAGCTGCGTTTGCTCTTCTGCAGGGCAGTTCCCAGCTCGGACAGTTCCCGTAGAAGAGCCACACCCATTGATCATCAGCGGGTAGCCGTGACGTGGCAGTGGCCGCACGGGTTCTTCGAGTACGGCCAAGAAGTGGGCCCGTGCGGCCTTGCCCCATCCTTCCCTTCTGCGGCGCCTGGCGTGCACGTCTCGGTTTCTGCTTCCACGCACGCACGTGGGCAGAAGGGAAGCCGACAGAACCGGACTTCCACGCTCTCTGAGCGCAGCCCTCCCCTCTGATGCCTGCTCGTCTCGGATCAGGAGCTGGCACAACCGGATGCGGAGAGGACGTTTGTTCGGGCGCGATCGGTGCAGACGAGGAGCTGACACATTCTTTATACGACGAAGCGGAGGACACCATGGGCATCATCGCGTGGATCCTGATCGGCCTGCTCGCCGGCGCCATCGCCAAGGCTCTGAT
>NZ_JBSFVD010000112.1:0-3198 GCF_053592135.1 Streptomyces sp. NPDC002784
CTGCGTACGGATGTGTCCGGTGACCCGACGTTCCGTGAGCTGCTGGGGCGGGTGCGGGCCGCGGATCTGGCGGCGTACGCCCATCAGGAGCTGCCGTTCGAGCAGTTGGTGGAGGCGCTCAACCCGGAGCGGTCCCTGTCCCGGCAGCCCCTCTTCCAGGTCCTGGTCGTGCTCCAGAACGCGCCCGCGGCGGCCTACTCGCTGCCCGGCCTCGACATCCGGCCGGTGCCGACCGTGCCGGGCGTGTCGAAGTTCGACTACTCGCTCAGCCTGCACGAGACCTACGACGCCGACGGCCGGCCGGACGGTCTGGAGGGGTACGTCGAATACTCGACCGACCTCTTCGACCGGGCCACGGTCGCCCGTACCGTCGACCTGCTCGACCGGATGCTGAGCGCCTTCGCCGAGGACGCCGACCGGACCGTCGGCGAGGTCGAGACCGTGACCGGCGAGGACCGCCGGCGCGTGCTGGAGACGTGGAACGAGACCGCGGCACCGCCCGCCGAGGTGGACGTGCCCACCCTGTTCGAGCAGCGGGTGGCGGCGGCCCCCGACGACCTCGCGCTGCTCCACCCCGGCGGACGCCTCACCTACCGCCGGCTCGACGCCCGCGCCAACCGGCTGGCGCATCTCCTGCGGCGCCGCGGCATCGGGCCGGAGGACCGGGTGGCGCTGGCCGTACCCCGCGGCCCGGAGACCGTCGTGTCGATGCTCGCCGTCCTCAAGGCGGGGGCAGCCTACGTGCCCGTGGACCCGGCCTATCCCGCCGCCCGCATCGCCTACCTCCTCGACGACTCCCACCCCGCCCTCCTGATCACCCACAGGGAGACGGATCCGCGCCGGGCCACGGATCCGGGTGGGGCGGATCCGGGTTCGGTGACCGCCCTGCCCACGCTGCTGCTCGACGACCCCGAGACCGCCGCCGCGCTCACGGCCGCGCCCGACACCCCGCCGGAGCGGCCGAGCGACCCGGGGCGGGCCGCGTACGTCATCTACACCTCGGGCTCCACCGGCCGCCCCAAGGGGGTCGTGGTCACCCACACCGGTGTCGCCGCCCTCGTCGCCTCGCAGCGGGAACGCTTCGGGGCGGGCCCCGGCAGCAGGGTGCTCCAGTTCGCCTCACCCAGCTTCGACGCCGCCTTCTGGGAGACCGTGATGGCCCTGCTGACCGGCGCCGCCTTCGTGGTGGCCCCGGCCGGCCGGCTGATGCCCGGCGAGCCGCTCGCCGGACTGATCCGGGAGTTCGGCGTCACCCACGTCACGCTGCCGCCGTCCGCACTGCGCGCGCTGGAGGACCGCGAACTGCCCTCGATCCGCTCGCTCGTCGTCGCCGGCGAGGCCGTCCACGCCGACCTGGTCCGGCAGTGGGCGCCCGAACGAGCCATGATCAACGCGTACGGCCCCACCGAGACCACCGTCTGCGCCACCACCAGCGAACCGCTCGGCGCCGAGGACGCCCCGCCGCCCATCGGCCGCCCGCTGACCGGCACGCGCGTCTATGTCCTGGACCGCCTGCTGCGCCCGGTGCCGCCCGGCGTCCCCGGCGAGCTGTACGTGAGCGGTCCGGCGCTGGCCCGAGGCTACCTGGGCCGCCCCGCACTGACCGCGGAGCGGTTCGTGGCGTGCCCGTTCGGGGCGCCGGGTGAGCGCATGTACCGCACCGGCGACCTGGTGCGCTGGACCGGCGACGGACAGCTGGTGTTCGTCGGCCGCGCCGACGAACAGGTCAAGGTCCGCGGCCACCGCATCGAACTCGGCGAGATCGAGACCGCCCTCTCCGCGCACCCGGCCGTGGCCGACGCCGCCGTGGCCGTCCACCGCGACGACACCGGCGACGCCCGCCTGACCGCGTACGTCGTTCCGCGCACCGAGGACACTCCGGCCCTGGACACGGCCGCCGACCAGGAGCAACTCGACGCCTGGGCGCACGTGTTCAGCAGGCAGTACGGCGACGGGGAACCCGGCGCCGCGTTCGGGGAGGACTTCTCGGGCTGGCACAGCACCTATGACGGCGGCCCCATCCCGCTCGACGACATGCGGGAGTGGCGCACGGCGGCCGTCGACGCCATCCGCGCGCTGCGGCCCCGGCGGATCCTGGAGATCGGCGTGGGCAGCGGACTGCTCCTCGCCCCACTGCTCGACCACTGCGAGACGTACTGGGGCACCGACGTCTCACCGGAAGCCGTCGAGGCCCTCCGCGTACGGCTGGCCGCCGCCCGCCCCGACGCCGTGGACCGGGTGACGCTCACGGCCCTCGCGGCGGATGCCGTGGACACCCTGCCCGAAGCCGAGTTCGACACGATCGTGCTCAACTCCGTGGCCCAGTACTTCCCGAGCGAGCGCTACCTCGTCGACGTCCTGCACAAGGCGGTACGGCTGCTCGCCCCCGGCGGTGCCCTCTACCTGGGCGACATCCGGGACCTCCGGTCGGCACGGCGGCTGCACCTGGCCGCGCAGGCCGGACGCCTCGGGCCCGACGGACCGGCCGAGGACGTGCGCGGGGCGGCCGAACTGGCCCTCGCCGAGGAGAAGGAGCTGCTGGTCGATCCCCTGCTGTTCACCTCCTTCGCCGCCACGACCCCCGGGCTCGGAGGTGCCGACATCCGCGTCAAGCGCGGCCGTCGGCACAACGAGCTCACCCGCTACCGCTACGAGGTGGTCCTCCACAAGAAGCCCGCCGAAGCGCTGCTGGCGGTCGCCGACGCTCCTCGCACGACCTGGGAAGAGCTCGGCGGCTCCGCCGAGGCACTGGCCGCTGCCCTGACGGAGCGTCAGCCACAGCTGCTGCGGGTGACGGGCGTGCCCAACGCCCGTACGGCGACGGACCTCACGGATGCCCCCGCCGCCGGGGCCCCCGACCCCGACGAGTGGGTCGGACTCGGCCGGCGGCTCGGTTACGAGACGGCCGTCACCTGGTCCGCCGACCGGCACGAGAGCGAACTCGACGTCGTGTTCGTCGACGCGTCCACCGCGGCCGGCCGTCCGCTGACCGGCGTCCACCGCACGGACGCCCCGGCACCCGGCCCGCTCACCAACACACCGTCGGCCGGTCCGCGTTCGGCCGCGCTGACCGCCGAACTGAGGGGCTGGGTCAGTGAGCGGTTGCCCGGGTTCATGGTGCCGGGGGTGTTCGTGGTGGTGGAGGCGTTGCCGTTGACGCCGAACGGGAAGGTGGACCGGCGGGCGTTGCCGGTGCCT
>NZ_JBSFVD010000113.1:0-3129 GCF_053592135.1 Streptomyces sp. NPDC002784
GTGAAGGCGCTGAGGGCGAGTCGGAGGGACCGGGCGATCACGAGGACCGCCTCGGCTGCCGCGCCCGGCGGTGGCGGTGGCTCGGTCCGGGCGGGGTTCGTCGTCGGGGTGACCAACCCGAAGAGCATTGTCTTCCTCACCGCCGTCCTGCCCCAGTTCGTCGACCCGGAAGCCGGGCACGTCGGCGTCCAGATGCTCCTCCTCGGCCTGGCGGGAGCCCTGCTGCAACTGGTTTCCGACAGCATTTGGGGGCTGACCGCCTCCACCGCGCGTGCCTGGCTGGGCCGTTCTCCCCGCCGCATGTCACTGATCGGTGGCACGGGAGGGCTGGCCATGATCGGCCTTGGGGCATCTGTCGCCGTCACCGGCCGGGCAGGCTAGTGCTTATGGGCTGTGGCCTCGTCGTTTGTAGTGGCAGATGCGGGCCTGGTGTTGGCGTCGTCGGCGCCAGGTCGGCCAGTGCAAACCTTCTCCAGCCAATGGGTAAGTTTCTCGCTGTCCTGAACGGCGCGGCCGGCGACGCTGACAAGGCGTAACTCACCGAGCGGCAGCAGAGTGAGTTCATGAACGCGTGGGCGGTGTGGGCTCAGAAGAACGAGCACGCCCTGATCGATCCGGGGCGCCACTCTTTCGCAAGAAGTTGGTGACGGCCCAGGTGGTCGAGGACTTCACTGGTGCGAAGACCGGATACGCGATCGTGGAGGCCCAGACCCACGAAGACGCGGCGCGGCTCTTCAGCGACCACCCTCATATCGCTTTGATGCCAGGGAACTCGATCGAGGTCCTCGAGTGCCCGCCTGTCCCGTCCTGAGTGCTGCTTCTTCGATCATCTTCGTGGCCGGATGAGGATGGCGGCGAGGTGGAGCGCTGCCTGTGAGCGAGGGCGAGTTTGTCCGTGCGCATGGCCAGACCTCGCCACTGCTTGAGCCGACTGATGCGGCGGTGGCCGACGTGGTCGGAGGGCTGGGGGATGACCGCACGGGTCCTGCCCCGCCGGATGTGGTCCCGGATCGCGCGGGATGCTGTCTGGAACAAGCCAAGCTCGTCCGGCAGGTCCCTCCAGGGCGAGCCGGTGCGGTACTGCCAGGCACCTGGTCACTGGGGTGGATCGGTGTGCGCTTGCAGGCGCTGCCAGCAGCGTTGGATGTGCTGTTCGGCTTCGCGTACGGCGGCCTCGGCAGCACCGTTCGGCGGGGTGACGACTGGCGATGCAGCCGCGCTGGGGTGTCGGGGCCCACGGCGTCCCGGACGAGTCGCGTAGGGGGTGCGTCGGCGCCCACCGTGCAGGAACGCGGCCCGGGTGATCAGGAGCAGGGAGATGACGGCGGCGGCCGTCACCGCGGTAGCCGCGTGCTGATCGGACATGACGGTGATCTTTCGTAGGGTGTCGGTCCGGGGCGGGGGACCGGTCAGCTGCTATCGACCGGTCCCCGGTGGTGGTGTATGTCGGCGGGGTCAAGTCCCGGTCAGGTGGCGGGTGGTGGCGGCACTGGCGCGTTCGACGGCCGCTTGGACCCTGGCGAAGAACGCGCCCTGCATGCCTGCTCGAACAGCGCGCCCGCGATCATGCCGCTGACCGCGCCCAGCGCGAGACCGACCGGCGGCGTGGGCGGTTTTCGATGCTTCTACAGCCTCATCCCTTACGGCGGCACAGCAGCCACAGCACGACACCGGCGCCCGCGGCCGCCAGCACCAGGCTGCGGTTGTCCCGCGCGATCTGGGTCCCCTGGACTGCCTGGGCCCGCACCGGCTCGGGTGTCTTGTCCTGTATCAGCTGGCCGGCCTGCGCTGCCTTCGCACGGGCCTGCCCGGCGGCCTGGACAGCCTTGTCCTTGACCGGGTCGGGCAGCTTGTCCTGCACCCGGGACGCGGCCTCGGCGGCCTTCGCTTTCAACTCCCCGGCCTTGAGCGCCGCCTGCTCCTTCAGCTCACCGGCCTTGGCGGAAGCCTGCTCCTTGGCTTCGGCGGCCTTCTCCTGGGCGCGGGCCTTGACGTCGGTCTTGGCCGCGAGCGCCTCCACGGTCCGGCCGAGTTCCTGGCGGGTCTTCTCGACCTGCTCGCGCAGCTCGTCCGGGCCGGCGGCGGTGGGTTCGTCGTGAGGCGGCTGGGTCATCGCTTGGCACTCTCCTTGATCTCGGCCACGTCGGCCTTCACGTTCTGAAGCGTCTGTTCGGGCATGGGCGGCGCGGCCTGGCTGACCTGCTTCTTCCCGGTCAGCGCCATCACCGCGGCGATCGCACCGAGAACGACGGTGACGATGAGGGCTGCGGCCCATACCGGCAGCGGTACCGCCAGCGCGGCGATAGCGGTGGCCACCAGCGCCTGGAGCATCAGGAATCCGACGAGGCCGGCGCCACCGAAGAGACCACCGCCCTTGCCGTACCGTTTGCCCTTCTCCTTCATCTCGGCCTGCGCCAGGCGCAGTTCGCCGCGCACCAGCTCGGTCAGCTGCTGCGATGCGCGCTGCACCAGTTCTCCCACCGGCTCTGAACCCGTCGTCGCCTGCTGACCGGATCCGCCGGGCGGCTGGATACTCGACATGGCGATCACCTCCCGTCGCACGATTGCTTCTCGGCCCGTCGGGCGCTGCAGCGCGCCCGCTCGGTGAACCCGCGGGTACCCCGAACACGGCAGTTCAGGGCGGCAACATGCCGGCGGTTTGTCACCTGACTCGCGATACCAGTGGTGCGGAGGAGACGTGAGGAGCGAGATCGTGCCTCTGCCCGGCGTCGACCCCTTGGGACCGGGCGGAACGCTGCGCAGCGGCTGGGGCAACACCACCCGGCGCCAGTGCCTTGTTCGGCATCGGGCGGCGGTTACGGGTTGGACACGCGTGCGTCTGGCTAGTCGTGAGGGGCACGGCCTGGGTGCGCCGCGGCGGCGGCCCGAGCGGCTTGACGTGTGTGCCCGTCGGTTGGGGCCGGCGGGCACACACGAGTCGGCCTGGCCGAGAAGGATCCGGGCGGGCCGACGCTCTGTGCGACGCGGCTGGCAGCGAGACCTGCATGCCGCGGCGGCAGAGCGTAGGAGGAGATGGGTTACGTCCAGGGAAGTGGTGTACGGGTTCGACCTGATCCGGGGGTTTGCTCCGGCGTTGGGATGGGGCCCGCATAGATGAACGGCCACCGG
>NZ_JBSFVD010000114.1:0-3127 GCF_053592135.1 Streptomyces sp. NPDC002784
GGACGGGCGACGGCGGGCGGACGGGTAATCGTGACGGTCCGGCGGATCGTGGAGTGAGCAAACGCATGACGGGTGTCCCTTTCTCCGGCTTTGCTGCTTCTGCGGTCCTTGCGGCGTTGCGCGGGCAGGCCAGGCAGGCCGGACCGGACGGTGCCCCCGGTGGGGCGGTGCGGCTTGCGGCTTGCGGCTTGCGGCTTGCGGCTCTGCAGGGTGCGGTTACTGCGGCTTGCTTGCGGCTCTGAGCTGAACTGGCGGCGGGGCGGTGCGGCTCCGGAACTGCGGGCCGCGGGGCGCGGGAACGTGTGCGGCTCTGGGCGCTGTACGGCCCGGAAGAGCCCGGCCGCGAGGGAGCAAGCGCTTTCCCCAGAAAGTAAGCGCTTGCCCTAGGCACGTCAACTCACGGCGGCGGCACGGAAGCCGCCAGTTTTCACCAGAAACGGACATGACTGGAAAGCCGGCAAGGGCGTCATTGCTGACATCCCCGGCAGTCGGAAAAAGGGATCTCGCCTGGCCCGCTCGGCTGCATCGACACCCGCACCCACCCCGTACGACAAACTCGGCCTTCAAGGCCACAGCCGGGTCTTGAAGGCCGACGTCACGCGCACCCCGAATTCGCCCACAGCGTCGGATTCAAGGGCGGGCCGTGGTCCTCTCCTGGTCAGGCCATCCACATCTGCGGTGAGCTGTGGGGCAGCCCCAAGTAGCAGCCCCGCTGGACAAGTCGGTCCGCGTGGTCTGCCGTCGCCTGTTGCGCACGGCGCCAGGGGAAGGGTTACTGGCGCGGCGGAAGGTTGCGGCCGGGCCGATGACGTCCGCGCCGAACTTGGTGCGGACGCGGTCGATGGCTGGTTCGGCGACCAGGCGTGCTTCGCGGGCGTCGTCGAGGCTGATCTGCTGGGCGACCTGTCGGCGTCGATGAGGTCCTCGCCTTTGAGAGGGCTGCGGTGAGCGGCAGCGCCTGCACAACCGGGGAGAGCGCCGCCAGCAGCTCCAGCACCTGCGGGTAGGCCTCCTCGGGCAGGCGGTCCGGGCAGTACACATGCAGCACCGTCGCCCTCTGGCGTGCCGGTACGTCCGCAGTCATGACATCCACCTCCGCCCCCCACGCCATCGAACATATAATCGGGCACTCGAAGGGTGCGGACGGTGGATCATGGTGTGACCGGCCAGCTGTGACTGAGCGCTATGGCCTGTTCTGCCAATACAGCGCTCAGCTTCCGGGGGGGGCGTGAATTACATCTCGCCTTGTGCGGCCCACTGGTTAGGCCGCGGGGCCGAGGTCTCCCTCAAGGAGCGTTTGTACGATCTGGGGCCGGTCCCAGAGGTCCAGGATCTCGTTGGCGATGGCCACGACGGGCAGGTGGTCCTGGGTCCCGCACCTTGATGGCTGCCGCTTTCAGGGTGCGCGGAACGGCTCCGGCGTCCAGCAGGACACGCCATTCCTGGACGCCGAGCTCCAGGAACTCCAGTCCGGTGAGCCCAGCGACCTCCAGCGGGTCGTCCAGTGTCCCGGGCAAGGCGGTGAGAGTGCGCAGGCGGGGCAGTCCGGCAACCGGCGCGAGGCTGAACGGTGTGCCGTCCCAGGCGCCGATGCACAGGACTTCCAAGGCGGGATGGGCGGCGGCCTGGATAGTCCCCAGGCATCCGGTGCCGACCCTGGCCACGGCCGGAAGCTCGTCCCCGCGGCGGTCACGGCGTTCCTCCCGCATCCGGCCCAGAACGAAATCGGTGAGGGAATCGGCCACGAGCTCGGCCCCGAGGCTCTGCTCGTGATCGACCAGAATGACCTGTCCGAAGTGTTCGGCGTGGCACCAGCCCCGCCGCCATGTGCTGTATGCGCAGGGCGCATGAGGTCGGGGCACACCGCGTGTCCTGCGTACCCGGCTCGCCCTCTGGCGCGGTGCCACCCAGTTCGACGAGGCGGCGCCGTAGGCCCGGGCGCCGGGCCGTACGGAAGCGAGAGTGTCGAACAACATCCGCTCCATCCAGCCCTGACAGATGTCTTCGCCGCCCAGCGTCTCCGGTCCCGACCGGGCCGCCAACGCTTGGGCATCCGCCCAACCGCTCGCCACCGCGGGGGGGGTTGAGTCCGTACGCGACCTGCACGGCTGCCATCACCTGCTCGTACGTGTCGATCGGCGTGTCAATGGTCAGCCGCACACCCAGACCCCTCCGTACTCTCCGGCCCCATCCTGGACCCCGCTCCGTTCCCCTGGCCCCCGCTCCGTTCCCCTGTCGCCCGATCGGTGCCAGCCCGAGACATCGCAGTGGATAGGAGGGCGCCAGCTCGTACGACGCTTGAGTCGTCCCGCTCCGTGCGGCGCTCCACACCGGGCACCGTCCTTGGTGCCGGCCGCGATGGGCAAGCGGCTGACCACCGTGCCGACCTCGGCCAACGTGACCGGCCCGAGCGTGGTGATCGCGACGGAGTTGCCGCCCGGGCCCCCATAGAAGCCGGTGGCCCTGGTGATCCGGACGGCCAGAGCTGCGCGGGTTGCCGCCGCCTGCTCGTCGGCGTCGACCTTTCGGTTGGGCCAGAACATGATGGCCATGCGTTTCCGCCCAGTCCCGAACGCTTCGGGCGTCGCGGCTCATCTCCGGGAGGATGCTCTCGTTCGCCCAGGCCCACAGCCACGAGCCCGACGAAGGGCTGAAGCTGGCCAGGATCTGCACGGGCGCCGTCGCGCTCTTCTCGGGGAAGGTCCACGTGATGAGGCCCGTCCGCTGATCCAGGCCCCAGCGGTCCGCCGAGCCCAGCACCCATGACACACGCGCCCGAGCCAGCTGGTCGATTACGTCCTCGCCCTGCAGAACAGGCGTGCTCAGGTCAGCCGGATCCACTCCCTGAGCAGAGTTTTCCGACTTCCCGGCCCGCTTGAACAATCCATGCCCCGAAGCCTGCCAGAGGCCGCAGACCACCCGAAGACGCCCTCATGTCCAGTCCTCACGCCAACCAGCCGGGTGGGGGATCAGGTGAACCTACCCCTGGGGAATTACACGATCGTCCGCAAGTGCCGACGCACCGGCCGCACGGGTTACGTCCAGGGAAGTGGTGTACGGGTTCGACCTGATCCGGGGGTTTGCTCCGGCGTTGGGATGGGGCCCGCATAGATGAACGGCCACCGGC
>NZ_JBSFVD010000115.1:0-3124 GCF_053592135.1 Streptomyces sp. NPDC002784
TCCCTGCTCACAGGACGGGAGCCGTCAGCGTGTGCGGGGCCGGGCCCACCCGGTGGCCCGCTCGCCGGATGCCGTCGCCGAGAGCACACCGCGTCGTGCGCCGTGGCGACCACCGGGCCGATCCGTTCCATGGGGTGGGCCCTCATCAGGTGGAAGTACTGTGCGGGTACTCCGTATACCCACAGTGCCGTCAACGTGCGGCCGGTCGACGGTGTCGTCTACGACCAGGTCGTCACCGGGCGGTTGGAGCCGTCGAGCCAGCCGATGGTCCCCGAGGTGGTCGGGGAGCGCCGGCCTTCGGGGTGGGGGGCTGGCGAAGGCGGGTGAGGGGCCCGGGCCCGGCCCGGGGTGTGCTGCACGCGCCGGGCTGCGAGGAGGCGCCGCAGGGCGCGCCGCTGCTGGATGTGGAGCACGCGTTGGACGTTGCGGAGAACCCGGGGACGCGGCTGTGAACGCTGTGCGGGTGCGCTCAGGAGCCGGCGCCGATCCTCACGATGGTGGAACCCTGAGCTGGTGGTGGAAGTCGGCATCGATGTCCCCCCGCGACGCCTCCGGCCGGTGGCGCCACCCCGCACTCTGGCATCACATCCGCCCCAACCTCTCCCCCGCCTTCTGACGGCGGCGTTGCGCAGCAAGGGCCTCCCGCTGCTTGACCGGGCTCGCCGGCAAGCGCCCAGGGTCATCGCCCGGGAGTGGTACGTGCCGTCCTTGACGGTTGTGAGGCGTCGGTGAGGTCGGCGCCGGTGGCGGCGTCCCGCTGCGAGTGGTTGGTGCCGTGCCAGTCCAGGCACATGACGGTCGCGTCGTCCTGCAGGTGGCCATCGTGGGCCTCGACGATCGCCGCGATGAGGGTGCGGGCCGCCTCGCGGGGATGCAGCGCGCGGGTGCGCACGATCAGGTCGGACAGATCGAGGCTGCCTGCGTCGTGTTCCAGCATGCCGTCGGTCAGCATCACCAGCCGGTCGCCCGGCCGCAGGTCCAGCGACTGGACCTGGTAGCCGTGAGGGGCGTCGAAGCCGAACGGCATATCGACCGTCGGAGTGAGCTCCCGCACCTGGCCGTCCCGCATCCGCAGCGGCCAGGGGTGCCCGGCGTTGACGAACTCGGTCCTGCCGTCGAGCAGGCTGATACGCAGGAGCTGACCGGTGACGTAGCCCTTGTGGCCGTGCTCGCGCATCGCCTGGTCCGCCTGGCGGGCCTGTTCGGCGAGATCGGCACCGGCCCGACGGGCCCGACGCAGGGCGCCCACCGCAAGGGTGGCCAGCAGCGCGGCTTCGACATCGTGCCCCATGGCATCGGTGACGGAGAGCTGGACGGTGTCCCGGTCGATCGCGTAGTCGAAGGTGTCGCCCCCGACGTGGTCGGCCGGCTCCAGCGCCCCGGCCACCGCGAACTGAGCCGCCTCGCAGGCCAACGACGCCGGGAGCAGCCGGTGCTGGATCTCCGCGGCCAGACTCAGCGGCTTGGTCCGGCGGCCCCACTGGTACATGTCGGTGAAGGACCGGTTCGCGATGACGATGTACGCCAGCGCGTGCGCGGCATCGCCGATCTCCCGCATCACTTCCGCGTCCGGCGCCACCGGCAGGAACAGTTCGAGAAGCCCGATGGCGTCCCCGCGGTTGGTCACCGGAGCCACGATCCGCACCAGACCGCCCTCGTCCTCGTCTTCCACGCCCGGCCGCTGGGTGCGGATCACATCGTCGTACAGGGTGCCCCGCAGCGTGATGCGCCGGGCGGGTTCATCAGTATCAACGCTGCCCGCCGCCCCCAGCCGTACGACCGAACTGCCGGTGAAATCGGTGATCAGGAACGACACCGACACGGCCCCGAGGTGCTCCTGGAGCATGCGGGCGACCACGTCGAGCGACTCGACGGGCGCCGCGGCCTCCGCGGCTTCCAATGTCCCCGCCAACGTCATCGCCCTGCCCCGGCCACTCCCGCCCCGGGAAAGACGAGCGACCCGCCCGCCCTCCGGCCCTCCTACGGTCACAGCGACTCCTTTAGTGCTTGATGACGCTCAGGACTTCGCCCAGAAGGACGCGGAAGACCAGTACCGGGCCCGGTGCCCGGACAGGCCACATTGCACCACGGGGCCGGTCTCCTGTCCGCTGACACCGTCAGGTGGCTGCGAGGAGGATGGCCGTGTAGTGCGCGGCGAAGGCGGCGATGGTCAGGACGTGGAAGACCTCGTGGAAGCCGAACCAGGCCGGTGAGGGATCAGGACGCTTGAGTCCGTAGACGACGGCGCCCGCGGTGTAGAGCAGACCACCGGTGATGATGAGCACGACGACCGCGATGCCGCCGGCGTGCGCGAAGTCGGGCAGATTGAAGACGGCCACCCAGCCCAGCGCGATGTAGCACGGGGTGTACAGCCACCGGGGAGCCCCGATCCACAGGATGCGGAAGGCGATCCCGGCCAGCGCGCCCGCCCACACCACCGTCAGCAGCACCCTCTGCTTGCCTTCGGTCAGGAGCAGTACCGTCAGCGGTGTGTAGGTGCCCGCGATGATCAGGAAGATGTTCGCGTGGTCCAGCCGCCGCAGAACCGCCTCCCCGCGCGGACCCCACGTCCCGCGGTGGTAGAGCGCGCTGGTACCGAACAGCAGACAGGCCGACACCGCGTACACCGAGCAGGCCGCCACCGCCGCGCCCGTACGTGAAACGACGATCAGGACGATCCCCCCGACGAGCGCCAGGGGGAACACTCCGGCGTGCAGCCAGCCGCGCATTCGCGGCTTGAGCACAGCCGCCGCCCGCTCCACCCCGCCTTCCAGGCCGCCAGCGGCAGTCGGCCGGTCTGCTGCGACGGGAGACGCATCCCTCGCCGGAATACGCCGGGCGTCGGACGAGTTGCCCGGGCCGGGCTGGGGCTCCCGTCCGTGGGACGGCTGCTCAGTGTCTTCGGCGATCATGCGCTCATCTTCTTGAATTGGCGGAAGCGGGCGGTCGGGCGCGGCATCGCGGACCGCGTATCAGGTGGCGGCTGTGTGCAGGGCTGAGCTACGGCGATGTTCGGCGTTGATGCGCTGGGCTTCCTCGAGCTTGTCCTCGAGGGCGACGATGCGGCACGCGGCCTCGATCGGGGTTCCCTGGTCGACGAGTTCCCGGGCACGGGCGGCGATGC
>NZ_JBSFVD010000116.1:0-2970 GCF_053592135.1 Streptomyces sp. NPDC002784
CGGCGCTCGCGCACGCGGAGGTCGGGGCGGAGGAGGTCGACTACGTCAACGCCCACGGCACCGGTTCCGTCGCCGGGGACGAGGCCGAGGCGCGCGCCCTGCTGGACGTCTTCGGCCCCGGCCGGCACGCGCTGGTCAACTCCACCAAGCCGCTGCTGGGACACTGCCTGACCTCGGCCGGGCTGCTGGAGCTGGTGGCGACGCTGATCCAGATGCGGGAAGACTTCCGCCACGGCAACCCCAACACCGAACGGCCACTGGCGGAGGAACTCCCTCTCGTGGGACGGTCCGCGACCCCGGGACCGGTACGCATCGCGCTGTGCCACAGCGTCGCCTTCAGCGGGATCAACGCGGCGGTCGTCCTGCGAAGGTGAGCCGACCACGTTCCCGACGTCGAACGCGAAGCAAGGTGTACGCGCTCCGTGTGGGACGCGGGAACGGTCCCGAAGCCGGTCGGGAGAACAGCGCGGTGCGCCCGAGGTGCGCGCGTCACCTCCACCGTGGGGTGACGGACACCGGCGGACTCGCCGGGCTGCTCGGCCGACTTCTCAGGGCGCCCAGGGCTTGAGCATGTCCGTCATCGCGTCCGTCAGGGCGAACTGCAGCAGTGGGCCGTAGGTGACCCGGCCGACGCCAAGACGGCGGAAACGCTCGAGGTCATGCTTGACGGGATGGGCGGTGGAGTTCACGGGAACGCCGACGGCGCCGGTCACGGCAGCGAGCAGCTCGTCGTCGTCCTGGATGGCCACCGGGTAGACACTGTCGGCCCCGGCCTGTTCCAGGGCCCGCAGCCGCTCGATCGCCTCGTCGAGGATGCCTGCGGCGTCCTGCGCGTGCAGGAAGAGGTCGGTGCGCCCGTTCACCCAGAGCGGGACTCCCGCGTCGTCGGCCGCCGCGCGCAGGCCGCCCACGAAAGCGGCGTGCTCCTGAGTGCTGCGCACCCGGCCGCCGTCGGAGTGGACGGTGTCCTCGATGTTGAGGCCGGCGGCGCCGGCCCCGATGAGCCCGGCGACGATGTCAGTGGGCTCCTGTCCGTACCCGGCCTCCAGGTCCACGGACACGGGGACGTCGACCGCCGCGACGATCGGCCTGACGGCGGCGATGACCTCCTCGAAGGTCTGCCCCTCGTGGTCGTCGGCCCCGCGGGAGTCCGCGAGGGGATGGCTGCCGATCGTCAGCGCGGGGAACCCGGCGGCCACTGCCGTGCGCGCGGACCAGACGTCCCAGACGGTCGGCAACACGAGCGGCTGGTACTGGGCGTGCAGCTGCTTGAGGCGTTGAGCGCGTTCAACGACGGTGTGGAGATCCATACGAGCAACGCTACCCCGGCACCGCCAAGTACCGGGCGGGCGACCGGCGTTCGTAACGCCCGGCATCGTGGACGCACCCGGCAAGCCTCTCGCAGCACGCATAGGGCTGTTCGGCTCCGCTTCGGCCCGGACCGCGGGGACCAACGGCCCTGACCTGCCCGGCAGTTCGTCCCCGAGGGGCACGGGAGGACGCGAGGCTGCCCCTCCTGCCTCGCCCTCTGGTTCCGTGGCGCGATCGGCGGGGCCTCTCCGGCCCCCGCCCCTGTGCGGGCCTGCCCGTTCGGGCGCGGAGTTGGCCGCGTTTTATGAGCGCGGCAAGAGGCGACATCCCATTAAGCGCAGGTCAACTGACTATTTCAGAGGCGGTGTCCGGCTCCGGGGGAATGTTTGTATTGGGGGTTCCAGGTGCCCGAAAAAGGCCCGATCGTAAAGGAGTTGACAGGTTACCGAGGTCACTTGGCCAACCCTTGCCACGGGAGTGGCCGCCCCTTAATCTCGAATGCGTTGTTCCCTCTGTTGCGATTCCCCTCTTCGTCCCGTGGAGGTTTTCGTGCTGCCCAGCTTCCGTCCGGGCCCGCGTTCGGCCACCGAGATCGAGTGATCATGACAACGTTATCCGCTGCGTTGTCCCCGTTACCCCGCCGGCCACCTCGGCGCCGCATCCTCTGCCCACCCTGATCCCACCCGGGAGCCCGGCGCCCGCCGCCGGCCCGCCCGGGACGACGCGGACACCCGGCCCCGCCACCGACGAGGTGACACCCGCCGTCACCGGGCGCTCGCCGACACCCAGGCACAGCGCATCGGTCCGTTCCGTGTTCGTTCACCCTTCCCTCCCTCACGAGCCCCCCACGCGCAGGAAGAAGGACGGTACGTCCGTGGCGACCACGAGTTTCCCCGACGCCTCGCCCCGCAAGAAGAAAGCCGCCACCCCGGCTCCTCCCGCCCACCGCGAACCCGCCGGGAACGGCGCGCCCCGTGGCGCCGCGTCGGCGGGCGCCTGCATCGCCCACGCCTCACCGGGGGACCTGGTCATCACGGCCGCGGAACCCGAATTCGCCCGGCAATTCGGCCTGAGCGCCGACGAGATATGCGGACACGGTCTTCTCGATCTTCTCCGTTCACCCGTTCCCGCCCGGCTCCAAGAACAGTTCACCACCCTTTCTGTGGGGCGTCGTCCGCGCTTCACGGAAAGCGTGACGGGCCGGGACGGAACCGGTGGGAAATTCCACGCGGAAGTCACCGGGGTCGGCGTCCGGAATCCCTCGGGCGCCTTGGTCGGCGTGGTGGTCTTTCTGCGCCGCACCGCGGACGGGGTGTCCGGCGGGCCGGTGCTCAGCGCCCTCGACGCGCAGGTTCTGGAAGGGGTCGCGAGTGGCCAGTCCACCGTGCAGTTGGCCTCCCGTCTCTATCTGAGCCGTCAGGGAATCGAGTACCGCGTCGGGCAGATGCTGCGGAGGTTCGACGCGCCCAACCGCCCCGCGCTGGTGGCGCGTGCGCACGCGCTCGGGATGTTCGCCGCCGGGCAGTGGCCCCCGCGCGTCCTCCCGGAACGCGTGCGGTAGCACGAAAGCACGAACCGGGCCCATCCGGAGCCCGGACGGCGGCCGTGGCGGGGTCACGTACACCGCCGCGGCCGCCGGCGTGCGTGTCACGCCGCCGA
>NZ_JBSFVD010000117.1:0-2943 GCF_053592135.1 Streptomyces sp. NPDC002784
CGCACCGACCCGGCGCTGACCGTGCTCAAGGCCCGCTCGGCGGAACGCGACCCCACCTCGGAGACGCTGCGGGCCATCCGGGACGAACTCGGCCTGGACGACGGCCCGTTGGCACTGCTCGGCCGCTGGCTGGGCGGTCTGCTGCGCGGGGACGCGGGCCGGTCCTGGGTGTCGGACACCGAGGTGCTGCCCGCCGCCACGCAGGCCCTCGGCGCCTCCCTGCTGCTGATGGCGGGGGCCGTCGTCATCGCCCTGCTCACGGTCGCGGCGGTGTGCGCCCGCACCCTGTGGCTCGGCTCGCGGCGCCGCCTCGGCACCCGCGGCCCCGGCGGTACGGGATCGGCGGTGCTGGCCGCGCTCCCGGAGTTCCTCGTCGCCTCCGTGCTGGCCTCGGTCGTCGGCGTACAGCTGGGCTGGCTGCCCGCCCTCGGCTGGTACGGCCCCCAGTGGATGATCCTGCCCTCACTCGCCCTCGGCCTGCCCGCCGGAGCCGTCCTCGGGCGCATGCTGGACGACCTGCTGCCCGCGGCGTTCGCCGAACCGTGGGCGCTGGCCGCCGCCGCGCGCGGCATACCGCCGGGTTCCGTCGCGCGGCAGGCACTGCGCCGCTGTGTGCCGGGACTGCTGCCCAACGCGGGACTGTTCGTGGTCGGCCTGACCGGCGGCTCGGTCGCCGTCGAGCAGATCTTCGACATCCCGGGACTCGGCCGGCTCACCCTGCGTGCGGCGCTCGCCCAGGACCTGCCCGTCCTGCAGGCCGGCACACTCGCGCTCGTCGCGCTCGCGGCAGCGGCGGCGGTGCTGGCCCGGCTCGGCGTGCGACGGCTGATCGGACCGGCACTGCGCGACGGCGCCCTGCACTCCCTGCACCGGCCCGCCCCGCCCGCCCCACGCGTCATCCCTGTCGTCTACGCACTGCTGCTCGTCGGCGTCATCGGCCTCGGCCTGCCCCGCGACCCGCTCGCCCTGGACACGACCGCCAAACTCCAATCCCCCTCCCCCACACACCCCTTCGGCACCGACGCGCTCGGCCGTGACGTCCTCGCCCGCGTCGCGCACGGCGCACTCGACACCCTCGGCACCGCCCTCGCGGTCACCGCCGCGGCCCTGCTGACCGGCATGCTCCTGGGCCTGCTGCCCCGCCTGTCCGGCCCCCTGGTCGACACCGTCAACGCCGTACCACCAGTGCTCGCCGCCCTCCTCGTCACCGGCATCGCGGGCAGCGGCCCCTGGACACCCGCCCTCGCCATCGCCGTCGTCGCCTGGTCCCCGCTGGCCACCCACATCTCCGCCCTCCTGCGACAGGAGCGCGCCACCCTCCACCTGACCGCGACCCGCGCTCTCGGCGCCGACCGCTGGTACCTGCTCCGGCACGAACTGCTCCCCGCCGTCCTGCCACCCGTCGTCCGCCACGCCCTGCTCCGGCTGCCCGGCATCGCCCTGAGCCTCGCCGCCCTCGGCTTCCTCGGCCTCGGCTCCCAGCCGCCCTCCCCCGAGTGGGGCCTGCTGCTCGCCGAGAACCAGCCGTACGCCGAACGCGCCCCCTGGGCCGTCCTCGCCCCCGCCGCCGTCCTCGCCCTCCTCGGCGCGCTCGCCGTGACCGCTGCGGGCGGGGTCCGTCTGCCCCGGCACAAACCCCCTCGCCCGCCGCGCTCCCGGCCTGACCCTCCCGCCCCTTCGGTGACGTCGAGCACGCGGCCTCCGCGCGCCGACACCCCCCTCATCGCCGTATCCGCCTCCCCCACAGAAACTCCATGACCAGCCTGCTCCCCCGCATACACCCCCGCCGTCCGGCCGCGAAGTCCCCGCGCGAGCGGACCTGGAAGCACCTCTCCCCGCTGCTGCGGCTGCTGATCCTGACCCAACTCGCCTTCAACGTCGGCTTTTACGCCGTCCTGCCGTTCCTCGCCGCCCACCTCGGCAGCGCCATCGGCATGGCGGGCTGGATGGTCGGCTTCGTCCTCGGCCTGCGCACCTTCAGCCAGCAGGGCCTGTTCGTGGTCGGCGGCTGGCTCGTCGACCGCTACGGCGTACGCCCGGTCGTCCTCGCCGGGTGCCTGCTGCGCATCGCCGGGTTCGCCTGGCTCGGATACGCGCAGCAGACCTGGGCGGTGATCGCAGCGGTCCTGCTGATCGGGTTCGCCGCCGCGCTGTTCTCCCCGGCCGTGGAGTCGGAGGTCGCCCGGCAGGCCGTGGGGTGGGAGGCGGAGGGCCACGGCCCGCGTACCCGCGTGCTAGCCCTGTTCTCCGCCGCCGGACAGGCGGGAGCCTTCGTCGGACCGCTGCTCGGCGCCCTGCTCCTCGCCGTGGACTTCCGTACCGCCTGCCTCGCCGGGGCCGCCGTCTTCGTACTCGTCCTCACCGGGCACATGCGGCTGATGCCGCAGCACATACCCGGCCGGACCCGCACCCCGGAGCGGGGCGGGCTGCGCACACTTCTGCGCAACCGCCGCTTCCTCGCCCTGTGTTGCGCCTACGGCACCTACCTGCTCGCCTACAACCAGCTCTATCTCGCCCTGCCCGACGAGGTGCAGCGTGCGACGGGCTCCCAGTCGGCCCTGTCCTGGCTGTTCGCCCTCTCCTCCCTCCTGGTCGTCTTCACCCAACTCCCCCTCACCCGCTGGGCCGGTGACCGGCTCGACCTGCGCCGCTCCATGACGGCCGGCCTCCTTCTCGTCGCCGCGGGATTCGCGGTCGTCGCCGCCGCACGCCCCGCCGACTGGACGGGCATCGCCGGGCTGCTGCCCGCCGCCGGGTACGTCGTCCTGCTCACCCTCGGCCAGATGCTGATCGTCCCAGCCGCCCGCGCCTGGGTCCCCGACCTCGCCGAGGACGGACGCCTCGGCCTCTACACCGGCGCGCTGTCCTCCATCTCCGGCCTGATCGTCCTCATCGGCAGTTCCGCCACCGGATCCCTCCTGGACCTCGGCCTCCCGGCCGCGG
>NZ_JBSFVD010000118.1:0-2925 GCF_053592135.1 Streptomyces sp. NPDC002784
ACCAGGCGGGAGGTCAGGTCGGCGTCCTCGCCGAACGTGCCGGAGATGCGGGCCCAGCGCGGCTCGGTGGCCAGGTCGATCTGCGGGTGCAGCGCGACGCGCAGGCCCACGGCCAGGTACTCGCGGCGCACGGTGTCCGCGTACCGGCGCACCAGGTCGGCGTCGCCGACGGCCGCCAGGCCGAGCGTCTCGGGCCACTGGGAGAACGGCCCGGCCATCATCGCGGTGCCCGGGTTGTCGGTGAAGGCGTGCCGCGGGTCGGTGGACAGGGTGACCGGGATGCCCAGCCGGGTGTGGGCGGCCCGTTCCTGGAGCCGGTTGTGGAAGGCGGCCATCTCGCGCGGGGAGGCGGCGCCCAGGACGTTGAAGTGCGTCATCCGGCTCTCGGAGAGCATCTGCTCGGCGGTGCGCCCGGCGGGCGCGGCCTGCGGGCCGGGGCCGATCACGTGGTGGAAGACCAGTCCGGCCTTCTCCTCCACCGTCATGCGGGGCAGCAGGTCCGCGACGCGCTCCCGCACGCCGCGGGTGGGGTCCTGGTACGGGTGGGTCACTGCTGCTCCTCGGCGGCTGTGGGGATGGGGTGGGGGATGCAGAAGCTGTGGCGGCCCGGTCCGGCCTCGACGGGCTCGGCGCCCGGCAGGTGGACCTCGGCGGTGGTGCCGGGCGGCACCAGGACGTCGGCGTGCAGGGAGGGCCCGGCGATGCGCCAGAAGATCTCCGCGCGGCCGTACGGCGTCTCGTGCGCGGCCTTCGCCCAGGTCAGCCCGCCGCCGGGACGGGGCCGGACCAGCAGGCGCCGGTAGCCGGGCGCGGCCGGGGCGAGTCCGGCGACCGTGCGGTGGATGAAGTCGGCGACCGCGCCCAGCGCGTAGTGGTTGAACGAGGTCATCTCACCGGGGTTGACGTGCCCGTCGGGCAGCATGCTGTCCCAGCGTTCCCAGACGGTCGTGGCGCCCATGTCCACCTGGTAGAGCCAGGACGGGCAGGACCGCTCCAGCAGCAGCCGGTACGCCGTGTCCAGGTGCCCGGTGGCGGTGAGCGCGTCGCACACGAGCGGGGTGCCGAGGAAGCCGGTGCCGATGCGGTGGCCGCGTGCGGCGACCAGGGCGGCGAGCCGGTTCCCGGCGGCGGCCCGCTCGGCCGGCTCCTCCAGCAGGCCGAAGCTCAGGGCCAGCGCGTACGCGGTCTGCGTCTCCTCGGTCAGCCGACCGCCGCCCGCGTGGAAGCGGCCGCGGAAGGCGTCGCGCACCGCGTCGGCGAGGGTGTCGTAGCGCAGCGCGTCGTCGAGGTCGCCGAGGATCTCGGCGCTGCGGGCGAGCAGGCGGGCGGAGCGGGCGAAGTAGGCGGTGGCGACGAGGACGGAGGGGGTCACGGCCTTCCCCGGGTCCTCGGGAGGAGCCGTGGGGTCCAGCCAGTCGCCGAACTGGAAGCCTTCGCCCCAGATCCGGTCCGGCCCGGCGATCTCCTCTACGGCGTCGACCCAGGCCCGCATCGAGGGGTACTGCTCGCGCAGCGCCTCGGTGTCGGCGTACCGCTCGTACAGCACCCAGGGCACGATGACGGCGGCGTCGCACCAGCCGGCCATCGGCGGGTTGCCGGGCGGCAGCGGGACGTCGGCGATGACCGGGATGGCGGGGGTGAACACCGGTGGAATGCCGTGCTCGTCCTCGCTCTGGTCGGCGGCCAGGTCGTGCAGCCAGGACCGCAGGAAGGCGCGCACGTCGTACAGGAACGCGGCCGTGGGGGCGAAGACCTGCACGTCGCCGGTCCAGCCGAGGCGCTCGTCGCGCTGCGGGCAGTCGGTGGGTACGTCGAGGAAGTTGCCGCGCATGCCCCACACGACGTTCTCGTGCAGCCGTTCCAGGACCGGGTCGGAGCAGGAGAACCAGCCGGTGCGGCGCAGGTCGCTGTGGAGGACGACGGCGGTGACGTCGTCGGGCGTCACCGGGCCGGGCCAGCCGTCGACCTCGGCGTAGCGGAAGCCGTGGAAGGTGAAGCGCGGCTCCCACTCCTCCGCGTCCGTGTCGCCGCGCAGGGTGTACCGGTCGGTGGCGGCGGCGGTGCGCAGCGGCCGCACGCACAACTCGCCATCCTGATCGAGGACTTCGGCATGGCGCAGGGTGACCGTGCGGCCGGCCTCGCCGCGCACCCGGATGCGCAGGCGCCCGACGAGGTTCTGTCCGAAGTCCAGCAGGGCACGGCCGCCGGGCAGCGCGGTGACCTCGACGGGCCGTACGGTCTCGACGCGGCGCACGGGCGGGCTGTCGGCGGGGAAGAGGACGGTGGTGTCGAAGTCGAGGACGCGCACCGGGTGCCAGGCGCCGTCGTCGAAACCGGGCTCGCTCCAGCCGGGCTGTTCGCGGCGCGCGTCGTGGTGCTCGCCCTCGTACAGGCCGGCGCAGAGCACCGGACCGTGACAGGCGCGCCAGTCGGGGCCGGTGGTGACGGTCTCGGTCGTGCCGTCGGCGTACTCCACGCGCAGTTCGGCGAGGAGGCCGGTGTCCGGGCCGTAGATGTCGCGGGTGCCGCCGTTGAAGCCGAGCCGGCCCCGGTACCAGCCGTCCGCGAGGTGGGCGCCCCAGGCGTTGGCGCCGGTGCGCAGCAGCCCGGTCACGTCGAAGGAGTGGAAGCGGTGGCGGTGGCGGTAGCTGGTCCAGCCCGGGGCCAGCACGTGGTCGCCGACCACGCTGCCGTTGAGCTCCAGTTCGTAGACGCCCAGCGCGGTGACCGTCAGCCGGGCCGCTCGCACGCCCGGCCGTACGGCGAACTCGCCCCGAAGCAGGGCGGCCGGGCGGGCCGCCGCGTCGGCGGACCGGCTCTCCTCGGCCGGGCGGGGGCTGATGACCTGGGCGGTCCAGTGGTGGTGCGACATCGGTGCCTTTCTCAGGGCCCGGCGCACGCGGGGCGTGGCCGGGCCGGACCAGG
>NZ_JBSFVD010000119.1:0-2905 GCF_053592135.1 Streptomyces sp. NPDC002784
TCAGGAAGCCGCAGCCCCGCGCCCACCGCCGCGGCCTCGGAGAGCACCACCGCCCCCGCCGCCGCGGCCCCGGAGAGCACCGCCGCCACCGCCACCGCCGACGGCTTCGCCTCCGTCAACGCGCTCGGGCAGAACGGCACCACCGGCGGCGCGGGCGGTCCCGTCGTCACCGCCACCACCACGGCCCAGTTCCTGGACTACATCTCCCGCCCCGGCCCGCTGACCGTGCAGGTCAGCGGCACGATCACGCTGCCGACCGGCTCCACCGACGGCATGCACCCGGTGGCCTCCGACAAGACGATCACCGGGCTCGGCGGCAGCGCCCGCATCACCGGCGGCGGACTGCACATCGGCCTCCCGGCGAGCGACTCCGTCACCTCACCGCCCGCGAACGCCGTGCACAACATCATCATCCGCAACCTGCGGTTCGACGGCGCCAGCGACGACCTGATCAACATCCAGATGTTCTCCCACCACATCTGGATCGACCACAACGACTTCTCCAACGGCGACGACGGCGCCGTCGACATCAAGCGCGGCTCCGACTACGTCACCGTCTCCTGGAACCGCTTCCACGACCACGACAAGACGCTGCTGCTCGGCCACGACGACGACAACGCCGCCCAGGACCGGGGCCGGCTGCGCGTCACGTACCACCACAACTACTTCGACGCTTCCGACCAGCGCAATCCGCGCGTCCGCTTCGGCGATCCGGTGCACGTCTACAACAACTACTACCGCGACAACAGCTATGGCGTGGCCTCCACCATGGACGCCGGGGTGGTGCTGGAGGGCAACTACTTCTTCAGCGTCAACAACCCCGCGCGGGTGGACTTCAGCGGTGACCTCGGTCGTCTGGTCGCGCGCGACAACATCCTCGTCGACTGCAACCACGCGATCGAGACCCGGGGTTCGGTGACCGAGCCGCGCACGTACTACGCGTACACCCTCCACCGGGCCGCCGAGGTGCCGACCGTCGTCCCGGCCGGCGCCGGCGCCGGAAAGATCTGAGGGGGCCGGCCATGACCTCCCGTCCCCGGCCCACCCGCCGCGCCGTGCTCGCGTCGGCGGGCGCCTCCGCCGCCCTGCTGGCGGCCGGCGCCCCCGCGCGGGCCGCCGCCCGCCCCGGCGCGTACGCCCCGTCCGCCACGCAGCGCGCCGACGGCTTCGCCTCCATCGCCGCGCACGGCCTGTCCGGCACCACCGGCGGCGCGGGCGGCCCGGTGGTCACCGTCACCGACGCCGAGACGTTCCTCGACTACTGCGACCGCGAGGGGCCGTACGTCATCCAGGTCTCCGGCACCATGGAGATCACCAGCAAGCAGGGACTGCGCTCGAACAAGACGGTCGTCGGACTCGGCGACGACGCGGAGATCACCGGCGGCGGACTCGACATGTACCGCCGCCACAACGTGATCATCCGCAACCTGCGCTTCACGCACGCCGACGACGACTCGCTGAGCATCCAGCAGTCCTCGCACCACATCTGGATCGACCACTGCGACTTCAGCTCCGGCGCCGACGGCCTCATCGACATCGTGCGCGGCGCGGACTGCGTCACCGTCTCCTGGAACCGCTTCCACGACCACAGCAAGACCATGCTGCTCGGCCACTCGGACTCCAACGGCTCCCAGGACCGGGGCCGGCTGCGGGTCAGCATCCACCACAACCTGTTCGACGGCACGGCCCAGCGCCACCCGCGCGTGCGCTTCGGCGAGCCCGTGCACGTCTACAACAACCACTTCCGGAACAACACCCTCTACGGGGTGGCGTCCACCGAGGACGCGGGCGTGCTGGTAGAGGGCAACCACTTCGAGAACGTGCCCCATCCGATCTACTCGGGCTACGACGAGAGCGGCCCCGGCCGGGTCGTCGAGCGCTCCAACGTCTACGTGAACTGCGGCGCCCCCGAGCGATTCGGCACCGTCACCGAGCCGCGCACCTTCTACGCGTACACCCTCGACGCCCCCGCCACCGTCCCCGCCCTGGTCGCCGCCGGTGCCGGCGTCGGCCGGACCTGAAGGAGACCCCCCATGCCGGACACACCCCCGCTGTCCCGTCGCGGCCTGCTCGCGACCACCGCCGCCTCCGCCGCCCTGCTGGCCTCGGGCACGGCCGCCACCAGAGCGTTCGCCGCCCCCGCTGCCGCGCCCACCCCGCAGCGGCTCGCCGCCCTGGCCGCGCAGAGCGCTGACGGCTTCGCGAGCGTTCCCGCGCTCGGCCTCACCACCACCACGGGCGGCGTCGCCGGGCCCACCGTCACCGTCACCACCGGCGCCCAGCTCGCCGACTACGTCAACCGCAACTCCCCGTACGTGCTGCTCGTCTCCGGCCGCATCGAGATCGACGGCATGCTCACGGTCGTCGCCAACAAGTCGATCCTGGGCGTCGGTTCCACGGCGGAGATCACCGGCGGCGGGCTCCAGCTCGGCTCCACCACCCGCCCCGGCAACAACGTCATCATCCGCAACATCCGCTTCACCCACGCCTCGGACGACTCCGTCAGCGTCACCAACCGCGCCCACCACGTGTGGATCGACCACTGCGACTTCTCGCAGGGCTACGACGGGCTCCTCGACGTCAAGCGCGAGTCGGACTACATCACGATCTCCTGGAACCGCTTCCACGACCACAGCAAGACCTGCCTGCTCGGCCACAGCGACAGCTACACCGCCGACCGGGGCAAGCTGCGCGTCACCTACCACCACAACTTCTTCGACGGCACCGACCAGCGCCACCCCCGTGTCCGCTTCGCCGAGCCCGTGCACGTCTACAACAACCACTACCGCAACAACCGGCTCTACGGAGTGGCCTCCACCGAGAACGCGGGCGTGCTCGTGGAGGGCAACTACTTCGAGAACGTGCCCCATCCGATCTACTCGGGCTACGACGACAGCGGCCCCGG
>NZ_JBSFVD010000120.1:0-2889 GCF_053592135.1 Streptomyces sp. NPDC002784
GCCGGAGGTCGGTCATGCGGGTCACTCCGTCGTGCGGCTGTCCCGGTAGGAACGACGGGCCGCGTCGGCGGCCTTGTCGGTATGGGCGTCGTACTTGTTCCCGGTCCGCTCGTCGACCATGCGCTCAGCGCTCGTCACACCCTTGTCGGCCTGGTCCGGGTGGCCCTTCGCCATTGCCTTGGCCTTGTTCGCCATGTCGCCCAGCTTGCCCATGGGATACCTCCCGCGATAGCGCGTGCGTCGTACCCGGCGGCGAGTACCCGGGGAGCTGGGGGCAAACCATCCCGAACGGACCGGCAGGCGAACCACGCGGACGGACATGCACGGCCGGGCAGCGGGCACTCGGCAAGACCCCGGACGGTCCGCCCTGTCGCCCCTCCCCCTCTCGTCCCAGGAGCGGAACGCAGCGAACTGTCGACGTCGTGAGCAGGAGGAACCCGCCCGTGGTTGATTCCGTGAGGCCGGTGGCACCGGCCGCAGACCCCGAGGGCACGTCCGCGCCGTCGGAACTGCTCGCAGGGCTGCTCGTGGACGAGCAGCGGCCCGAGCAGCCCATCCTGCTGGCCGGCGACGGCAATCCCCTCGACACCTGGCGCGAGAACTATCCCTACGAGGAGAAACTCCCACGGAAACCGTACGAGCGGGAAAAGCGGATCCTGCAGATAGAACTGCTGAAGCTACAGAAGTGGGTGCGCGACACCGGGCAGCGCGTCGTGGTGGTGTGCGAAGGGCGGGATGCGGCCGGCAAGGGCGGCACGATCAAGCGGTTCACCGAACGCCTCAACCCGCGCGGAGCCCGGGTGGTGGCGCTGGACAAGCCGAGTGAGCGGGAGGCCGGGCAGTGGTTCTTCCAGCGCTACGTCCCCCATCTGCCCGCTCCCGGGGAGATCGTCTTCTTCGACCGGTCCTGGTACAACCGGGCCGGCGTGGAACGGGTGATGGGTTACTGCACCCCTGCCGAGTACCGGCACTTCCACGCCCAGGCACCCGTTTTCGAGAAGCTGCTCACGGACGACGGCATCACGCTGGTCAAGTTCTGGTTCTCGGTCTCGCGGGGTGAACAGCGCACTCGGTTCGCGATCCGCCAGGTCGATCCCGTACGGCAGTGGAAACTGTCGCCCACCGACCTGGCCTCGCTCGACCTGTGGGACGCCTATACGAGGGCGAAGGTCGACATGTTCCGCGCGACGGACACGCCGTACGCGCCGTGGACCGTGGTGAAGAGCAACGACAAGCGTCGGGCCCGGCTCGAAGCGATGCGGCATCTGTTGCTGCGCTGCGACTACACGGCCAAGGACGAGGAGGCGGTCGGGTCAGCCGACCCGCGGATCATCGGCGCCGCCAACACTCTCCTGGAGAGCGGGGAGGAACCCACGGACCTCTCCCCCACCCCGCTGGCGCCTCAGGGCAGCGGCCCCGGGCAGCACCCGGAAGAGGAGGACTGAACGGCAGCGCGGCACCGCCGTGCAACGAGGTGTTCCCGGCCGACCCGCCGACCGCGGCAGACGCATGAGGAGTGGGTGTGGGAGAGAACGCGCAAGGGCTGGAGCGTGCGTAGCGCACCCGGCCGCCTGGGGCTTTGGCTTGCAGCGCAACAGGGCTACGGGGCGTCATAGGAGGCTCACCGGACGTCACGATGGGCGGCGAGCTGGAGGGCAGGCGTTTCCACCTGGTCGCCGACGGGGCCGCCGCCCTGCTGGTGCTCCTGGCGGCGGCCGCCCTGTCGGTGTTCGAGCCGCGCGGGGTGACCCGCTACGGGCGCCGCCGCCAGCACGAGCAGATCCCACCGCCGCGCTGATCCCCCACCGCCGGGGACTGGCCCGCGCGCAGGCACTGGGTGGGCACCGGCAGGGCCGCATCAGGTTGGCCGCGGATCATCAGCCAGGGCGGACGCGGGTCGGTTCAGTGCTGGTGTCCGTCGTCGTGCCCGGGTTCCTTGCCGGGGTGGGTGGCGTTCGGGGAGGCGGTGGGCTGGGAGGTGGGTTTGGTGGTGTCGCTGCCGTGGCCGCTCTCCTGGCCTTCGCCGCTTTCCTTTTCGGGCACGGCGTCGCCGTGGCTGTGTCCGCCTCCGGACTGGGCCATGGTGGGGGCGATGTGGCGAAGGCCCAGGAAGGTGAGGGCCGTGACGACGAGGATCGCCAGCCCCATGAGGCTGAAGATGCGACGCCAGGGCCTCTTGGCTTCCTTCAGGAAGAAGGCGACGAAGGACAGGACGATGCCGAGCGGTATCAGCACGGCACAGCGTTCCGGGAGATCTGCGAAGTGCTGCATGCCGCCGCTGAGCATGCCCAGGCCGAAGGAGAGCATCGTCGAGGTGCCGAGCACGCGCAGGATGCGTGACAAGGGCTGCCTCTCCTTCGCGAGGATGAGGTCGTTGAGGACGGTCGCGAGCAGGAAGACCAGAACGCCGGAGCCGGCGATCAGCGAGTAGCGGGCTGGGGCCATGGGGTGGTGGACGACGGCTCCGCTGATGAGGCCGGCCCCCACGTAGTAGCCGACGTAACCGAGATAGCGCCACGGCAGAGAGGCGCTCTCCCGTCTGCTGCTGGCACGGCGCTGGCTGCGGGTCGGCCGCGCCGGGTTGGGGGGTGGGGTCGTCGTGGCAAGACTGGGCGAGGAAGACAAAAGGGATCCTTCGAGGGAAGTTGAGTGGGGCCTGGGGCTCTCGACGAGGCAGGCGGGCAGGACGGAGCCGAAGATCGGACCCGCCGGGCACGGCGCAACCTGAGCCGGCCCTCACTGCGCGTTCGTGTGCCGTCGCAGGTCGGGCCAGGTGCATGGCAGGGCATGGCCGGGCCGCCGCTGGTGCCGGCGGAGCTGGCTCACGGGTATGCCCGGCAGGTCGTCAACCGGTGGGCGGGCGGGAAGGCTTACATCCGTAGGACCACA
>NZ_JBSFVD010000121.1:0-2885 GCF_053592135.1 Streptomyces sp. NPDC002784
GGTTGTACGGCTTTCCCATCACCGCGCGGCGGGCCCTGCGCGATGTCGTCGTGGGTGGTTATCGCATCCGGGCAGGCACGGAAACCGTACTCAACACCTACGGACTGCACCGCGATCCGGCGGTCTTCCCGCAGCCGCATGTGTTCTCGCCTGACCGGTGGCTGAACCGCTCCGTGGTGTCTCCGAATTCCTTCCTCCCTTTCGGAGCCGGGGCGCACTATTGCCTGGGAGCTTCGTTCGTGTCCGCCAATGCCGCCGTCGCCCTGGCGACTCTGGTCTCCCGATGGCGGCTGCGTACGGTCCCCGGAAAACGACCCGCTCTCGCCCCCCTCTCTCTGTTCGTTCGTCCGGACCAGCTCATCATGACGGCGACACCGCACCCGGGCCGTCCCCCCGCCGTTCCCCGCCAGACCGGCCAAGGAATGTCGGGCAATTGCCCCGTCACGCCCCGAAATTTCCTGTGAAGGCCGCCCCACCTCCGTACGCCGGAAGCAGTCCGGAGTTCCCGGCCACGGGGGCGGTGCGTACAGATGTCTCCGGATTGCCGTCCATCGGTCTGACGGCGCTCTACACCGGGCACGTATGGGTACGCCACAAGCTGGCACCTGCTGAATTCGCCACCATGCGAGGTCGCTGCCTCTATGGCGTCCTGTCCCCGCTGATGGCAGCCAAGCAAGCGCTGGGAGAGCCCGTTCTGGCAGATTTCCTGCTGGCCCGGCACAGGGTTATCGACCACCTGCTTGCCGGGGCTATCGAATCAGGTCAGGTAAGCCAGGTCGTCGAGTTCGCCGCAGGCATGTCCCCCCGGGGCACCACCACGTTGGAAAAGTACGGGGAACCACTGCGCTACGTAGAAACCGACCTGCGTCCCATGGCGGAACGAAAGAGGCGGCTCCTCGACCGGATCGCTGCGCCTGCCGGCGGCAAGCACTACGTCGCCGAGGCGGATGTCACACAGCGCTGCGGCTTTCACAGCCCGGCAGTCGTCCTCGGGCGACTGGACCACAGTCAAGGGGTCGTCGTCATCACCGAAGGCTTGCTCAACTATCTGCCACGCGCCACAGTCACGGCTTTCTGGGCGGACATCGCTCATGCCGCCCGGAAATTCCCACACTGCCTCTACCTGTCCGATCTTCACCTAGGCGCTGAGAACATGGAATGGTCCGACAGGGCTTTTTCGAAAGTCCTACGTGCCACAACTGGCGGGCATCACGGATTCCCCTTCCATGGAGCGGCGGATGCCGAGTCTGCCCTGCGGCTGGCGGGGTTTGATCCGGTTTCCCTGCACCGCCCGGCGTCTTTCGGCTCAGTGCTGCCGGGAATGTACAAGCCCGGTGCGCAGAAGGTCCGGATCATCGCTGCCCACGCGTCATGACCCCTTGGTGAAACGAAAATCGTGCGATCTCCTCACCTAGAGGCTTACCCCTCCGAGTGTGAACCTCTGTGACTGCCGCATGTTGTTTCGAATCGTCACTGCATCTGTAGCGGCGGTCGGCAGCTGCTCTCCAGGGCATACAGCGTGGCGGTGCGCGTCCACGGGCAACCCCGGCCCGGTCGAGGGAATCTTTCCGTACGTTTCGCTGCCCGTTCCTTCCCCACCGAGAGGCAGGATTCCGCCGATGGTTCAGGTGGACGTTTTCTGGACTTACGCGATCGGTTCCGGTTTCGCACTGGCCACCGCGCCCACCATCGAGGTGAGTCAACATGCCAGAAGAGATCTGTGGCTGCCTCTACGGCGGCCGGACCGCGCCTTCGTCGCGACGCTGCTCTATCTTGGCGTGCTGTTCTCTCCCAGTGGCGCCTGGTTACTGTGGCGGTTCCCCGGCTGGGAGACCATGTACGCGCTTCCGCACCCTCCGGCGTGGCTGGCGGCGGTGTTCAGCGGGAGCAACGTCCTTTGCGGCGCGGTGGGGTACGTGCTGACCCTCGCTCTCCTCGCGCGGGGAGCCCGATGGGCCGGGCTGCTTCAGTGCCTGTGGCCGCACACCCTGATGTTCTTTATCCTCCTGCACGGCTGGGACGGCACGGGCATGCGCCGGTTTCTCACTGCCACTCCGGCCCAATGGGCAGCCGGAATGAACCCCGCACTCCCTCACCTGGCCCTCCACTGGGCGCAGTCGCCCGTCGCGCTCACTCTTGGCGGCATGGGTGTCGTTCTCATCCCGACTCAATGTGCGATGCTCGCGCGCCAACGCACCCACGCCTTGCGGACCCGAGCCCTGGTGCCGGGGCCACGCGAGGACGGGGTGCGGTTCGTACGTGATCTCGCGGCCCTCGTCTTCGGCCCCTGCCTGCTGGCCGCGGTCTGTCTGCATCTGCTGATCGGCTGCTTTGGATGGCTCCCCGGGGCCGCCATCTTCTCCGCCGCTCTCCCCCTGCTACGCCGTGAAGGCCCACTGGCGGGAAGAGCCGTCACCCGGTTGTTGCTACCCGTTTCCGCACAGAGCGGATCGCTGCCCGCGCGACGAAAGGAATTTGCCCCATGCGACGTCGAACGCTACTGATCACTGGCGCCAGCGGCGTAGTCGGTGCCGCGGCGATCCCTCTACTGCGAGAGCGCTACGAGGTCATCGCACTCACCCACCGGGCCGGTGCGCCCGGTCGCACCGTGGCCGGTGATGTCACCAGCCGATGGCTCGGCCTGGCACCTGAGACATATCGCGCCCTGACAGACGAGGTGGACGTGGTGGTCCACAGTGCCGCGGCCACCGGCTTCCAGCGGGACACCGATCACGCCTGGCAGGTGAATGTCGAAGGCGCCCGCCGGGTCAGCAAGTTCGCCCTGCACGCCGGAGCCCGGTTGGTCCACCTGTCCAGCGCCTTCACCGCACATGCCGGTCTCGTACGGAAGAACGCCACTGCTTACGCGGGTGATGTCGCCGCAC
>NZ_JBSFVD010000122.1:0-2845 GCF_053592135.1 Streptomyces sp. NPDC002784
CCCGTGAGCTTTGTCACGGGCCGGTCCGGGGAGTGCGGCCCGGCCCCGTGCGCCTCTTCAGGGGGTGACAGTCGTACATCGCGCGGCGGCCCACACGCCGAGGCGAAAGGGGAAACCATGAGCACCATCAGGGAGTTGCTGGTCGAACTCACCGGTACGGCCGAGTACGCCGACCAGGTCGGCGACGACGTCGCCCTGGCCGACAGCGGCATCGACTCCGGGGATCTGGTGCGTCTCGTGCTGCTCGTGGAGCAGCGGCTCGGCGTGGAGATCACCGCCGAGGACATGCAGGAGCTGCGCACCATCGCCGACTACGAACGTTTCGTGGCCGAGCGCACGGTCGCCGGCGCGAGCGGCGGTGCGTGATGTGGCTGACGCAGCTGCTGGAACGCAACCGCCAGTGCTGGCCCGACCGGACCGCCCTGGCCGACGAGGAACGCAGCGTCACCTGGGCCCAGTTGCACGACCGCACGCTGGAACTGGCGTACGGGCTGGCCGAGCTGGGCATCGAGCGGGGTGACCGGGTCGCCGTGCTCGCCAAGGACCGGATCGAGGTCCTGGAGAGCTACTTCGCGCTGGCCCGGCTCGGCGCGCTGTTCGTGCCGCTGAACCACAGCCTGGCCGAGCCCGAGGTCGCCGGGATCGTGGAACGCGTCGGCGCGGTGGCCGTCATCGGGGAGACGGAACTGCTGGACCGGCACCCCCAGCTGCCCGCGTCGGTGCGGATCCGGCTGGCGCTGGACAAGCCCGCCTTCGCGGCGCTGGGCACCCTGGCCGGGGCGCGGGAGCTGCCGCGGGTCGCCGACACCGACCCGATCGCCGTCCTGCACACCTCGGCGACCACCGGGCAGGCCAAGGGGGTGACCGTCGACAGCGGGTCGTTCCGGGCGATCGCCCTCGGCTGGCTGGTGATGGCCCGCCCCACCGACGGCATCGTCATGGTCAACTGCTGCCCGCTGTACCACGGCAGCATGGTCGTGTCCCTGACCTACCTGGCGGCCGGTGCCACGGTCGTGCTGATGCCCGGCTTCACTCCGCAGCGGGCGCTGTCCGCGGTGGAGCGGCACCGGGCCACGCACATGTGGCTGGTGCCGCAGATGCTGCGCTTCATGCTCCAGGCCAAGGGCTCCCACCGCACCGACCTGTCCTCCCTGCGGGAGATCCTGTACGGCGCCGCCCCCATGCCGCTCGACGTCTACGCCGACGCGGTCGGGCGGCTCGACTGCGGCTTCCGGCAGGTGTACGGCATGACCGAGGTGGGCGGTCCGTTCGTCACGCTCGGTCCCGACGAGCACCCCGCCCCCGGGGACGTCACCGCCCGCATCCCCTGCGGCCGGGTCGTCCCGGGCATGTCCGCCCGCGCGGTGGACGAGGACGGCCGCCAGGTGCCGCGCGGCGAGATCGGCGAGATCGTGGTGCGCGGGCCGGGCGTCATGCAGGGCTACTGGAACGACCCGGAGGCCACCGCCGAGATCACCCTCCACGGGTGGATCAGGACGGGTGACCTCGGTTTCGTCGACGACGAGGGCCGCATCAGCCTGGTGGACCGCACCAAGGACGTCATCATCCGCGCGGGCCAGAACGTCTACCCCTCGGAGATCGAGCGCGCCCTGATGACCCATCCGGCGGTCCGGGACGCGGCGGTCGTCGGGATGCCCGACGAGGACTACGGCGAGGTGCCGCTCGCGTACGTCGCCCTGGAACCGGGCACGGAGGCGGGCGCGGCGGCGCTGCTCGCGCATGTCGCGGGGCTGCTCGCGCCGTACAAGCGCCCGCGGCGGGTGGAGTTCATCGAGCAGGTGCCGCGCAACCCCGCCGGGAAGATCGTCAAGAAGCTGCTGCGGGTGTGACGCGCACGGCGGGCGCCGATGACCCCACGCCCCGCGCGGACCGGGTCGGGACGGAGACGTCCTGCCCGGCCCGGAACGGTCGGGAGTCCTCGGGCGCGGCGGGCGGTGAGGCCGGGCGGGCGGCAGGTGATGCCCCCGGGCGGACGGCGGGCCGAGGGCCCGTCCGGGCCGCGGATGACGAGTGCGCGGGGGCGGCGGGCGGTGAGGTGACGGCGCTGCGTCCGCTGCTGGCCGCCGCCGGGCTCGGGCTGGGCGTCGCGGCCGTCTGCGAGCCGGGGCCGGAACCGGCCGGGCCCGCCGAGGCGGCCGCAGCAACGTCGATGCCGCCGAAGCGCCGGCTGGAGTTCCTGGCCGGACGCCGGGCCGCCCGGCGGGCGCTGCGCGCGGTAGGGCTGGAGTGCGGGGAGATTCCCAGGTCGGGGCGGCTGCCGGTGTTCCCGCCGGGCCGGGCGGCGTCGATCTCGCACAGTGCCGGGATCGCCGTCGCGGTTGCCCGCGCCCCGGGCCGGGACCTGCCGCTCGGCTGCGACCTGGAGCTGCGTCCCCTCCCCCGCGGCGCGGCCCGCCTGGTGCTGCGCGCGGACGAGGAGGCGCTGCTCGGTGCGGGTGCGCAGGCCTGGTCGGTGACGCATCTGTTCTCCGCGAAGGAGGCCGCCTGGAAGGCCCTGGTCGGGCCGGACGGCGAGCACCCCGCCGGGCCGCTGGGGAGCCTGCGCGACCTGCGGGCCAGCCCCGACGGGGACGGTCTGCGCGTCTGCCCGCGCCCGGAACCCGCACACGCGGTGCGGGTGCGGGTGGTGCGCGTCGGGGCGGGCGTGTTCAGCTACGTCGTCGG
Organism: Streptomyces sp. NPDC002784; assembly: GCF_053592135.1. Lineage (NCBI taxonomy): Bacteria > Bacillati > Actinomycetota > Actinomycetes > Kitasatosporales > Streptomycetaceae > Streptomyces > Streptomyces sp. NPDC002784. The sequence continues at coordinate 2,686 of NZ_JBSFVD010000122.1, forward strand.
CCGGGCCGGCGCCCACGGCTGAGCGGGGTCTGCCCGCTACCGGGCCAGCGAATCAGCGCTGCGTGCCGCCGCCGTCCCGGTAGGAACGCCGTACCGCGTCGGCGGCCGTGTCGGTCTTGGCGTCGTACTTGTTGCCGGTCCGCTCGTCGACCATGCGCTC
>NZ_JBSFVD010000123.1:0-2810 GCF_053592135.1 Streptomyces sp. NPDC002784
CGAGTCAGAAACCGTTGATGTAGGCGAAGGACATGCGAAAGGTCCGGCGTAGAGGGTAAGACCCCCGTAGTCGAAACATCAGCGGCTCGTTTGAGAGACACCCAAGTAGCACGGGGCCCGAGAAATCCCGTGTGAATCTGGCGGGACCACCCGCTAAGCCTAAATATTCCCTGGTGACCGATAGCGGATAGTACCGTGAGGGAATGGTGAAAAGTACCGCGGGAGCGGAGTGAAATAGTACCTGAAACCGTGTGCCTACAAGCCGTGGGAGCGTCGGACATCAAGCTTGCTTGGTGTCTCGTGACTGCGTGCCTTTTGAAGAATGAGCCTGCGAGTTTGCGGTGTGTTGCGAGGTTAACCCGTGTGGGGAAGCCGTAGCGAAAGCGAGTCCGAATAGGGCGGTTTAGTAGCGCGCTCAAGACCCGAAGCGGAGTGATCTAGCCATGGGCAGGTTGAAGCGGAGGTAAGACTTCGTGGAGGACCGAACCCACCAGGGTTGAAAACCTGGGGGATGACCTGTGGTTAGGGGTGAAAGGCCAATCAAACTCCGTGATAGCTGGTTCTCCCCGAAATGCATTTAGGTGCAGCGTCGTGTGTTTCTTGCCGGAGGTAGAGCACTGGATAGGCGATGGGCCCTACCGGGTTACTGACCTTAGCCAAACTCCGAATGCCGGTAAGTGAGAGCGCGGCAGTGAGACTGTGGGGGATAAGCTCCATGGTCGAGAGGGAAACAGCCCAGAGCATCGACTAAGGCCCCTAAGCGTACGCTAAGTGGGAAAGGATGTGGAGTCGCACAGACAACCAGGAGGTTGGCTTAGAAGCAGCCACCCTTGAAAGAGTGCGTAATAGCTCACTGGTCTAGTGATTCCGCGCCGACAATGTAGCGGGGCTCAAGCGTACCGCCGAAGTCGTGTCATTGCAGCAATACGCCCAACGGCGGCTGTGATGGGTAGGGGAGCGTCGTGTGCCGGGTGAAGCCGCGCCGGAAGGCAGTGGTGGACGGTTCACGAGTGAGAATGCAGGCATGAGTAGCGATACACACGTGAGAAACGTGTGCGCCGATTGACTAAGGGTTCCTGGGTCAAGCTGATCTGCCCAGGGTAAGTCGGGACCTAAGGCGAGGCCGACAGGCGTAGTCGATGGATAACCGGTTGATATTCCGGTACCCGCTGTGAAGCGTCAAACATCGAACCGAGCGATGCTAAGTCCGTGAAGCCGCCCCGGAGCCTTCGGGCAAAGGGGAGTGGTGGAGCCGGCGAACCAGACTTGTAGTAGGTGAGTGATGGGGTGACGCAGGAAGGTAGTCCATCCCGGGCGGTGGTTGTCCCGGGGTAAGGGTGTAGGCCGTGCGATAGGCAAATCCGTCGTACATGTGGCTGAGACCTGATGCCGAGCCGATTGTGGTGAAGTGGATGATCCTATGCTGTCGAGAAAAGCCTCTAGCGAGTTTCATGGCGGCCCGTACCCTAAACCGACTCAGGTGGTCAGGTAGAGAATACCGAGGCGTTCGGGTGAACTATGGTTAAGGAACTCGGCAAAATGCCCCCGTAACTTCGGGAGAAGGGGGGCCACATCCGGTGAGAGGACTTGCTCCTTGAGCTGGGGGTGGCCGCAGAGACCAGCGAGAAGCGACTGTTTACTAAAAACACAGGTCCGTGCGAAGCCGTAAGGCGATGTATACGGACTGACGCCTGCCCGGTGCTGGAACGTTAAGGGGACCGGTTAGTCACTCTTCGGGGTGGCGAAGCTGAGAACTTAAGCGCCAGTAAACGGCGGTGGTAACTATAACCATCCTAAGGTAGCGAAATTCCTTGTCGGGTAAGTTCCGACCTGCACGAATGGCGTAACGACTTCTCGACTGTCTCAACCATAGGCCCGGTGAAATTGCACTACGAGTAAAGATGCTCGTTTCGCGCAGCAGGACGGAAAGACCCCGGGACCTTTACTACAGTTTGATATTGGTGTTCGGTTCGGCTTGTGTAGGATAGCTGGGAGACTGTGAACCTTGGACGCCAGTTCAGGGGGAGTCGTCGTTGAAATACCAGTCTGGTCGTGCTGGATGTCTAACCTGGGTCCGTGATCCGGATCAGGGACAGTGTCTGATGGGTAGTTTAACTGGGGCGGTTGCCTCCTAAAGAGTAACGGAGGCGCCCAAAGGTTCCCTCAGCCTGGTTGGCAATCAGGTGTTGAGTGTAAGTGCACAAGGGAGCTTGACTGTGAGACCGACGGGTCGAGCAGGGACGAAAGTCGGGACTAGTGATCCGGCGGTGGCTTGTGGAAGCGCCGTCGCTCAACGGATAAAAGGTACCCCGGGGATAACAGGCTGATCTTCCCCAAGAGTCCATATCGACGGGATGGTTTGGCACCTCGATGTCGGCTCGTCGCATCCTGGGGCTGGAGTCGGTCCCAAGGGTTGGGCTGTTCGCCCATTAAAGCGGTACGCGAGCTGGGTTTAGAACGTCGTGAGACAGTTCGGTCCCTATCCGCTGTGCGCGTAGGAGTCTTGAGAAGGGCTGTCCCTAGTACGAGAGGACCGGGACGGACGAACCTCTGGTGTGCCAGTTGTCCTGCCAAGGGCATGGCTGGTTGGCTACGTTCGGGAGGGATAACCGCTGAAAGCATCTAAGCGGGAAGCCTGCTTCGAGATGAGGACTCCCACCCCCTTGAGGGGTTAAGGCTCCCAGTAGACGACTGGGTTGATAGGCCGGATCTGGAAGCACCGTAAGGTGTGGAGGTGACCGGTACTAATAGGCCGAGGGCTTGTCCTCAGTTGCTCGCGTCCACTGTGTTAGTTCTGAGGCAACGACCGT
>NZ_JBSFVD010000124.1:0-2772 GCF_053592135.1 Streptomyces sp. NPDC002784
GCCGGCGTGCTCATGCGGGCAGCCAGCGCCGGACACAGGCGATGAGGTCGCGTGTGTCGACGGGCTTGGTGACGTAGTCGCTGGCGCCCGAGGCGAGGCTCTTCTCCCGGTCGCCGGGCATCGCCTTGGCCGTGACGGCGATGATGGGCAGCTCCGCGTACTGCGGCATCTTGCGGATCTCTGCCGTGGCGGTGTAACCGTCCATCTCCGGCATCATCACGTCCATGAGCACGAGGGCGACGTCCGAGTTGTTCACCAGCGTCTCGATGCACTGGCGGCCGTTCTCGGCGTGCAGCACCCGGAAGCCGTGCAGCTCCAGGATCCCGCTGAGCGCGAAGAGGTTGCGCGCGTCGTCGTCGACGACGAGGACGGTACGGTCCGCCGGCTCGTCGTCGACGGGATGCGGTGTCACCGGCCGCGCGTCCTCGGACCGGACCAGGGACAGTACGTCGCCGGGCTCCTCGGCGGACAGGTGCAGGACGATCCGCTCGCGCAGTTCGTCGAGACTGGACAGGAACTCGAGCGCCCTGCCCGCCGAGTGGGACCGCAGCGTCTCTTCCCGGACCGGGTCGGTGCGATGACCGCTGTGCACCAGCACAGGAACACTCGCCAGCGCCGGGTCACCCTCCAGGGCCTCGATGAACCGGGCGGCCTCACCGTCCGGCGTGCCCAGCTCCAGGACGACGCAGTGGCACGGGTCGGCCGCCAGGGCGCCCGCCGCCTCCTGCGCCCCGACAGCGGTGATGATCTCGACCGCGGGTCGCTGCCCGCCGTCCTCACGGCCGTGCGCGAGGTCCGCGACCACGCTCTCCGCGACGAGGGTCAGCAGGCCGCGGGGTCTGTCCTCCACGACGAGCAGGCGCCGGGGCCGCGGTCCGGGCCCGATCCGGGGCACCTGCACCGGGCGTGACAAGCCCTCGGGCAGGGACTCGTCCGGGACGCGCTCCGGGGTTGCACCATCGAGCAGTTCCTGGAAGTCGGGACGGGCCACCGGCAGGAACAGCGTGAAGGTGCTGCCCTGGCCGGGCGTGCTGTGCACGGTGACGGCGCCCCCGAGCAGATGGGCGATCTCGCGGGTGATGGACAGGCCCAGACCGGTGCCGCCGTACTTGCGGCTCGTCGTGCCGTCCGCCTGCTGGAAAGCGCCGAAGATCGTCTCCAGGTGCTGCTCCGGGATGCCGATGCCGGTGTCCGTGACACGGAAGGCCACCACGGCGCCGCCCCGGACCACTCCGTGGGGTACCTCGTTGTCCGCCGCCGGTTCGATGCTCAGCTGCACACCGCCCCGCTCGGTGAACTTGACGGCGTTCGACAACAGGTTGCGCAGCACCTGGCGCAGCCGTGAGTCGTCCGTGAACAGGTCCGCGGGCGCGCCGGGCGCGGTCGTCACCGTGAAGTCCAAGCTCTTCTGCGTCGTCATGGGCCGGAAGGTGGCCTCGACGTACTCGATGAGCTGCGGCAGCGCCACGCGCTCGGGCGTGACGTCCATCTTCCCGGCCTCGACCTTCGACAGGTCGAGGATGTCGCTGATCAGCTGGAGCAGGTCCGAGCCGGCGGAGTGGATGATCTGCGCGTACTCGACCTGCTTCGGGGTGAGGTTGCGGGCCGGGTTCTGGGCCAGCAGCTGGGCGAGGATGAGCAGGCTGTTGAGCGGGGTGCGCAGCTCGTGGCTCATGTTCGCCAGGAACTCCGACTTGTACTTCGAGGCCAGCGACAGCTGCTGGGCGCGGGTCTCCAGTTCCTGCCGGGCCTGCTCGATCTGCAGGTTCTTCGCCTCGATGTCCCGGTTCTGCGCCGCCAGCAGCGAGGCCTTCTCCTCCAGGTCCGCGTTGGAGCGCTGCAGTTCCTCCTGCTGTACCTGCAGCTCCGCCGACCGGTCCTGGAGTTCGGCCGTCAGGCGCTGCGACTCGGCGAGCAGCTCGTCGGTACGGGCGTTGGCCACGATGGTGTTGACGTTGACGCCGATGGTCTCCATCAGCTGTGCGAGGAAGTCGTGCTGGATCTGTGTGAAGGAGGTGACCGATGCCAGCTCGATGACGCCGAGGACCTGGTCCTCGACCACAATGGGCAGCAGCACCAGCGCGGTGGGCACCACCCCGCCGAGCCCCGAGGAGATGGTCACGTAGTCCGCCGGCAGATCTTCCACCGTGATGGTGCGCCGGCTGCGGGCGGCCTGGCCGACCAGGGTACGGCCGAAGGCGATGCGCGTGGGCCGGGCGTCGTCCTCCGGGTAACCGTAGGAGCCGACGAGCCGCAGCCGAGGGCCGCCGTCGCCTTCCTCGGCCAGGTAGAAGGCACCGTACTGGGCCGCCACCAGGGGGACCAGCTCGTCCATGATCAGTTCGGCGACCACGGGCAGGTCGCGGTGGCCCTGCATCAGGCCCGAGATCCGGGCGAGGTTCGTCTTGAGCCAGTCCTGCTCCTGGTTGGCGCGGGTCGTCTCGCGCAGGGACTCCACCATCGAGTTGATGTTGTCCTTGAGCTCGGCGACCTCGCCGGAGGCCTCGACGTTGATCGAGCGCGTCAGGTCGCCCTCCGCCACGGCGCTGGTGACCTCGGCGATCGCGCGCACCTGCCGGGTCAGGTTCCCGGCCAGCTCGTTGACGTTCTCCGTCAGGCGCTTCCAGGTGCCCGAGACACCCTCCACCTCGGCCTGACCGCCCAGGCGTCCCTCGGTGCCGACCTCACGGGCCACGCGGGTGACCTCATCCGCGAACGCGGACAGCTGATCGACCATCGTGTTGATGGTCGTCTTGAGTTCGAGGATCTCGC
>NZ_JBSFVD010000125.1:0-2720 GCF_053592135.1 Streptomyces sp. NPDC002784
CCCAGTTCGTTTGGAATTTCTCCGCTATCCACAAGTCATCCAAACACTTTTCAACGTGTCCTGGTTCGGGCCTCCAGTGCGTCTTACCACACCTTCACCCTGCTCATGGATAGGTCACTAGGTTTCGGGTCTACATCATGATACTAAGTCGCCCTATTCAGACTCGGTTTCCCTACGGCTCCGTCTCTTCAACTTAACCTCGCATCATAACGTAACTCGCCGGTTCATTCTACAAAAGGCACGCTCTCACCCATTAACGGGCTCGAACTTCTTGTAGGCACACGGTTTCAGGTGCTATTTCACTCCCCTCTCGGGGTTCTTTTCACCTTTCCCTCACGGTACTGGTTCACTATCGGTCACTAAGGAGTATTTAGGGTTGGGAGATGGTCCTCCCGGATTCAAACTGGATTTCGCGTGTCCAGCCCTACTCAGGATACTGCTAGGTATAAGCGCTATTTCGTCTACGGGATTATTACCCTCTTTGATTAACCTTCCCAGGTTATTCGACTATAATGCTTAAGTCCACGTTGCAGTCCTACAACCCCAAGAAGCAAGCTTCTTGGTTTGCCCTTCTTCGCGTTCGCTCGCCGCTACTTACGAAATCGTTTTTACTTTCTCTTCCTGCAGGTACTTAGATGTTTCAGTTCTCTGCGTTACCTTTACATGAGCTATGTATTCACTCATGAATAACTGCTAGTAGCAGCTGGGTTTCCCCATTCGGAGACCTAGGGATCAATGCGTACTTACTGCTCCCCCTAGAATATCGTCGTTAGTCACGTCCTTCATCGGCTCTTAGTGCCAAGGCATCCACCGTGCGCCCTTATTAACTTTGCCATGATGATTTATAATCATCGTTTTTCAAGTATAAGTTTGTAAATTCTTTAAAATTCACAGCTTTTGGTTTATTTATCGTTATTAGATATTGTTATTTAGTTTTCAATGTTCAAGTGATTTTAACGTCTTGTCTGACAATGGAGCCTAGCGGGATCGAACCGCTGACCTCCTGCGTGCAAAGCAGGCGCTCTCCCAGCTGAGCTAAGGCCCCACAATCAAGAATTTGATTCTTGCTTAGGTTTATCACTAAACCCCTCAAAACTGAATAAAGTTGAATGCTCACGTCTTTGTATATATTCCTTAGAAAGGAGGTGATCCAGCCGCACCTTCCGATACGGCTACCTTGTTACGACTTCACCCCAGTCATCGGTCTTACCTTAGGAAGCGCCCTCCTTGCGGTTAGGCAACCTACTTCGGGTACTCCCAACTCCCGTGGTGTGACGGGCGGTGTGTACAAGGCCCGGGAACGTATTCACCGCGGCGTGCTGATCCGCGATTACTAGCGATTCCGACTTCATGTAGGCGAGTTGCAGCCTACAATCCGAACTGAGAATGGTTTTAAGAGATTAGCTAAACATCACTGTCTCGCGACTCGTTGTACCATCCATTGTAGCACGTGTGTAGCCCAGGTCATAAGGGGCATGATGATTTGACGTCATCCCCACCTTCCTCCGGTTTATCACCGGCAGTCTCGTTAGAGTGCCCAACTTAATGATGGCAACTAACAATAGGGGTTGCGCTCGTTGCGGGACTTAACCCAACATCTCACGACACGAGCTGACGACAACCATGCACCACCTGTATCCCGTGTCCCGAAGGAACTTCCTATCTCTAGGAATAGCACGAGTATGTCAAGACCTGGTAAGGTTCTTCGCGTTGCTTCGAATTAAACCACATGCTCCACCGCTTGTGCGGGCCCCCGTCAATTCCTTTGAGTTTCAACCTTGCGGTCGTACTCCCCAGGCGGAGTGCTTATTGCGTTAGCTGCGATACAGAGAACTTATAGCTCCCTACATCTAGCACTCATCGTTTACGGCGTGGACTACCAGGGTATCTAATCCTGTTTGCTCCCCACGCTTTCGAGCCTCAGTGTCAGTTACAGGCCAGAGAGCCGCTTTCGCCACCGGTGTTCCTCCATATATCTACGCATTTCACCGCTACACATGGAATTCCACTCTCCTCTCCTGCACTCAAGTCTACCAGTTTCCAATGCATACAATGGTTGAGCCACTGCCTTTTACACCAGACTTAATAAACCACCTGCGCTCGCTTTACGCCCAATAAATCCGGACAACGCTCGGGACCTACGTATTACCGCGGCTGCTGGCACGTAGTTAGCCGTCCCTTTCTGGGTAGTTACCGTCACTTGATGAGCTTTCCACTCTCACCAACGTTCTTCTCTACCAACAGAGTTTTACGATCCGAAAACCTTCTTCACTCACGCGGCGTTGCTCGGTCAGACTTTCGTCCATTGCCGAAGATTCCCTACTGCTGCCTCCCGTAGGAGTTTGGGCCGTGTCTCAGTCCCAATGTGGCCGATCACCCTCTCAGGTCGGCTATGTATCATCGCCTTGGTGAGCCTTTACCTCACCAACTAGCTAATACAACGCGGGATCATCTTTGAGTGATGCAATTGCATCTTTCAAACTTAAAACTTGTGTTTAAAGTTTTTATGCGGTATTAGCATTCGTTTCCAAATGTTGTCCCCCGCTCAAAGGCAGATTCCCCACGCGTTACTCACCCGTTCGCTGCTCATCCAGTCGGTACAAGTACCAACCTTCAGCGCTCAACTTGCATGTATTAGGCACGCCGCCAGCGTTCGTCCTGAGCCAGGATCAAACTCTCAAATAAAGTATTTAAGTCACCTTAGTGACTGGCTTGTCTTT
>NZ_JBSFVD010000126.1:0-2655 GCF_053592135.1 Streptomyces sp. NPDC002784
TGGGGATCGGCGGCAGGCAGACCAGTGTGGTCGCCCGCCTGTGCCGCACGCTCGCCGACGCGGGCATCGAAATCGGACCGATCTCGGCTTCTGAGCTGCGCGTCTCGGTCCTGTGCCCTGCCGACCGCCTCGACGAGGCGGTGCGAGCGCTGCACCGCGATTTCGGGCTGGACGGCGCCGGGGAAGCCATCGTCGAGTCGGGGACGGGCCGGTGAACGCCCGGCCGGTAGAAGCGGCGCCCTCAGCCCTCAGGGTGGCCGTCCTGGGCTGCGGCGTGGTGGGCACCGAAGTGGTGCGCCGGATGCGGGGCGCCCATGCGGAACTGGCCGAACGTGCCGGCGTACCACTGGAACTGGTGGGCATCGCGGTGCGCCACCCAGAGCAGGACAGGGGCCTGGCCATCGATCCGGGTCTGTGGACCGACGACGCGCTGGGGCTGGTCGAACGCGGTGACGTCGATATCGTCATTGAGCTGCTCGGTGGTCTGGAACCCGCTCGTTCCCTGGTTCTCACAGCGATGGAACGCGGGGCGTCCGTGGTAAGCGCCAACAAGGCGCTGCTGGCAGCGCATGGCCCGCAGCTTCACGAGACAGCCGCACGCCACGGCGTGGACCTGCTGTACGAAGCGGCCGTGGCAGCAGCGGTCCCTGTCCTCGGCCCGTTGCGCGACTCCCTATGCGGGGACCGGATCAACCGGATCACCGCCGTGGTCAACGGAACCACCAATTACATTCTGGACCAGATGACACGCACCGGCGGTGACTACGCCGCAGCGCTGAAGGAAGCGATCGACCGAGGCTATGCCGAGGCAGACCCGTCGGCTGACGTCGAGGCGACGGACGCGGCAGCCAAAGCGGTGATCCTCGCATCATTGGCCTTCCACACATGGCCCGATCCCGCGCAGGTGTACAGGGAAGGGATCACCGGCGTGACGGCCCAGGACGTCGCAGACGCCCGGGCATGTGGTCGCGTGGTGAAACTGGTAGCTCTGCTGGAGCGGTCCCGCGAACCGGACGGGACCGCACAGGTACTGGCCAGGGTCCGGCCCACCATGGTATCCCGCCACCACCCCCTGGCGGATATCGCAGGAGCAGACAACGCCGTTCTGATAGATGCGCACGCCGCTGGCCGCCTGCTGTTCGCAGGGGCAGGCGCGGGCGGCATCCCCACCTCCGCATCCGTGCTGGGCGATCTGGTGACCGTGGCCCGCCGACGGCTGCAAGGCCGCTTCGAAGCCGGTCCCACCTTTGCGGTGCAGGCGCGGGCCCGAGCCACGAGTACGCGACATCGGGGACCACAAAGCCGCTACCACCTGCGAATATCGGTCCGAAACCCAACCGCGGCACGGGCTGAGATAGGCGCTGTACTGGCTCGCGCGAACATCGGCGTCACCTCCATACGCCCGACCGTCGACGACCGAGCACTGCTGATCCTCACAGCGCTTAGCGAAGAATCGACGCTGTCACAAATCCTGGCCGAACTCGCAGCACTGCCTTCGGTCAGCGAAATGCCCCGTGCCCTGCCGATGCTCGACGCACGTGAGGAGTAGCGGACTTCGCGGCCGCTCGCCCTCTGAGCCCGCGCTCGACCTGAACTACATGGACAACGACTCGCCGACCCGCGACCCAGTCGGACAACCAATGTCGCCTCACTGATGCCCACACCGGTCGGTGTCACGAGCGCATGCCTTGCGCCCAATCCAGCACGACCGCCTGAGGTACTCGGAGAAAGCCTTGCTCCCACCGCCAACGCTGTGACAGCAAGCAGCGCGGTTGCCTCATAAACATAGCCCCCCGACCACGAAAGGGAAGCGAAAGTCACTTCGCCCGATGACGTCACGGCTGATGCCCAGTACGCCATCCCGACTACCGCAACTTCGAAACTGCACGCCGAAGCGGGTTCGGAAAAGATCAGATTCTTCCAAACAGCTCCCGAAAACTCGCTGTGTCCCACACCACAGAATGACCGCCCCAGTCATACCAAGGCACCAAATGCAACAGATGCTCTGCAGGCTCTGCGGAGCCCTGAGGAAGGCACGCTCATGAATACCCGTCAAAAATTCGACGTCGCCTATATCACCTACGACGGACACGACCCTGACCGTCTGGCAGTCCTGCAGGCACTTCAACGCAAGGGACTCTCCGTGAAAGCCGTCCGCTGGTCGGATGAGAAGATCGACTGGACGGCCTACCAAGTAGCACTCCTGCGCAGCGCGTGGGACTATCCGTCCCATCGGCAAGAATTCCTGGAGCGGATGCGTAGCGCCGACCGTACATGCATCCTTATGAATCCGCTCATCACTCTGGAATGGAACACAGACAAACGGTACCTGCGGACACTCGAAGAGCGGGGCGTGCCAGTGGTCCCGACGAATTGGCTGGCCGCTAATCCAGACCTGACCGACGCCGACGTCGCTCAGCAAATCCCGGGCGGATCCCAAGATGTGGTGGTCAAGCCGTCCGTCGGCGCCGGCGGACGGCAGTGCTATCGAACCGCGGACCGTGTCCGCGCCCGCGCGTACGCTGCGACCCTCGCACGCGGTGGAGACCACGTCCTCATCCAGCCCTACATGGAATCTGTTGAAGGCGAGGGTCCGCGCGGTGCGCAGGGCGGGCTCGGCCGCCGCACCGAGTGCCGTCAGAGCCCGGCTGAGAC
>NZ_JBSFVD010000127.1:0-2595 GCF_053592135.1 Streptomyces sp. NPDC002784
AGCGAGGCGAGCGTGGGCGCGTGCACCGGAAGTGTGCAGACGGCGACGGACGCCGACGTCCGTGGTGAGGCCGACGTGGCCGTGCCGCGGGCCGGTGACGACCCGCCGGGCGGTGTTGCGGACATGGGTGGGCTCCTCTCGGGGGCTTTCGCGACACGCTTTAGGCGCGGCCGGCCAGGGCGGGTGCGGTGACGGGCAGGGAGGGTGTGCAGTCGGCGAGGGCGACCGGTTCGCCCATCGCGACGACGATCTTGCGGTCGCCGCGGAAGGGGTCACGGCCGTGCGCGGTGAGGATGTTGTCGACCAGGAGCAGGTCGCCGGGCTGCCAGGCGCGCCGTACGGTGGCGCGTGCGTAGGCCGCGTCGAGCGCGGCCACGTCCTCGGGGGTCAGCGGGGTGCCGTCGCCGAGCGCCGTGTTGAACGGCAGCCCGTCGCGGCCGAACTCGCCGACCAGCACGTCCCTGATGTCGGGATCGAGGGCCCATTCGCTCCAGAACGCGACGTGGTTGAACCAGACCTCCTCGCCCGTGTGCGGGTGGCGCACGGTCGCCGAGCGCACCTGCCGGGTGCGCAGGGTGTCGTCGTCGCCCCAGGTCACGTCGATGGCGTTGGCGGCGCAGTAACGCTCCACGTCGGCGCGGGAGTCGGTGGCGAAGGCGGTCCGCCAGTCCAGCGAGATGTGCTCGGCGTAGTTGCGCACCAGCGACCAGCCGTGCCGGCGGAAGCGGTCTACGAGGTCGGCGGGCAGCTGGTCGAGGACGCGGCGGACGTCGGCGACCGGTGTCGCGCCGCCCTCCGCGGGGGCCGTCAGACAGCCGAACAGCAGCAGGCCGGGGAAGGTCAGCGTGTAGCTGTTCTCGTTGTGCATCCGGATGGCCTGCGCGGGCGGCAGGTCGGTGGAGGAGAACACGTCGTCGCCGAAGTCGCTGCGCGGGGTGGCCTTCTCCTGGTACTTGGCACGCGCGGCGAACAGGGCGTCCCGCACGAGCGCGAAGTCGGCGGCGGTGCGCACCGGAAGGCCGCGCAGATACAGCGCGCCGTGCCGGGTGAGCACGCTGCGCAGCGCGTCCCGTTGGGTGTCGATCCAGTCCGCGGCGGCGGCCGCGTCCGGCAGGCCGTCGACGACGGCGGTGACCGGCGCACCGGGTTCCTCCAGCCAGCGGAGTGTCATCGCAGGCCCTCCTGCAGGTCGGCGTCGGCGAAGTGGTCGGGCAGGGCCGCCCACACCGGCGGGGTGTAGAAGTGGCCGCCGGGCAGGACGTCCACGCGGAGTCCGCCGATGGCGCAGCGTGCCCACTGCTCGGCGACGGCCGGTTCGATGACCTCGTCGTCCTCGCCGTACAGCACATGCACGGGCACGGACGTGGTGACGCCGGGCCGGGGCCGGTAGGAGTCGCGGACGGTGATGTCGGCGCGCATCAGCTCGATCGCCATCTCCCGCAGGTCGGGGTCGTCGAGCGCGTAGTCGGGCAGCAGCCCGATGGTCCGCATCCACTCCAGGAGGCGTCCTTCGGCGTCCTCCAGACGCGGGAAGCGGTCGCGTTCGGTGACGCCGCGGTCGGGCGCGTTGCACGAGGAGACGATCAGGCGCTCGGGCAGCGGGGCGCCGCGCTCGGCGAGCCGTACGGTGACGTCGAAGGCCATCCAGCCGCCCATGCTGTGGCCGAACAGGCGGTAGGGGCGGTCCGGCGCGGCGGCCGCGGCGCGGGCCACGGCGTCGGCGGTGTCCTCGGCGAGGGTGTCCCAGTCCGGGGCGAACTCCTCGGCGAAGCGGCCCTCGCGGCCCGGGTAGCAGACGAGCGCGAGGTCGGTGGCCTCGCCCAGCGACGGCAGCCAGGCCCGGTAGGAGCCGGTGCCGCCGCCGCAGAAGCCGAGGCAGACGAGGGAGCGGGTGGCGTCCGGCCGGGGTACGGGCCGGACCACCGTGGTGTCCTGGAGCAGGTGGCCGGTCATCGTCAGCCGGCCATCCGGTCCATGGCCCGGCGCAGGCTCGCCGGGCGGATGTCGGTCCAGTGGGTCTCGATGTACTCCAGGCACGCGGCGCGGCTGTCGACACCGTGGACGGTGCGCCAGCCGGCCGGTACGGCGATCTGGGCCGGCCACAGCGAGTGCTGCTCCTCGTCGTTGGCGAGGACCAGGTACTGTCCGTTCTCGTTCTCGAAGGGGTTCGGCATCGTGCTGTCCCGTCTGTCGTGGGTCGGACGGCTGGTCGGTGCGGTGTGCCGGGCCCGATGGCCCGGACTGCGTCGATCGTAGGAACCTCCCGGCCGCCGAAGAGGCAGTTGACCAGGCAGGTGGCGGGAAGTTTTGCTTCCGGCCGAGGAGTTGATCAGGACGACGCGTCCGAGGCGCGCGGCCGGTCAGGGTACGCGGACCGTCGCAGGCACAGGCTGTGGTGCCGGGTACGCGGTGTCCGGGTGCCACAGGTCGTCGGGGTCCAGGTCGCGGGGGCGGTACTTGCCCAACGCGCTGACGATCAGCCGCAGTTCGAGGGCGAGGGCTGTCACCAGGCGGTCGAGTCCCGCTTCGGGGTCCTCGTCCACGGCGAGCAGCGCGGCCCGGCCCAGGCCCACGGCGCGCGCCCCGGCGGCCAGC
>NZ_JBSFVD010000128.1:0-2573 GCF_053592135.1 Streptomyces sp. NPDC002784
TGTCAACGGCCATTTCGTTCTCCCCGTAGGCGGCCAGGAGTTCGCCCCGCTGGCGGCCATCCAGTTCTCCCCGGTGGCGGCCAGATAATTCCCCGCCTTCGGGTCAGTCGGGTCAGCTGAAGGGCTTCACTCCCTGTCCGCTGGTGGCCTGGGTGAGCCGGTAGCTGTCACCCTGGGTGACGACGATGTGAGCGTGGTGCATGAGCCGGTCGACTGTCGCCGTGGCCAGCGTCTTCGGCATGATCTCGTCGAATCCGGAGGGGTGGAGGTTGCTGCTGACGGCGACCGAGCGTCGTTCGTAGGCGGCGTCGACCAGGCGGTAGAAGCCCTCGGCAGCGTCTGGCGAGACCGGCAGGAGGCCGATGTCGTCGACGATGATCAGATCCGAGCGGATGATCTTCGCGAGGGCTCGGGCAATCGAGTCGTCCGCGCGGTGCCGGCGGACCAGAGCTCCGAGGTCCTCGATGGTGAACCAGGAGACGGTCAGCCCGGCCTCGATGGCGGTCTGGCCGAGGGCCTCGGTGAAGTGGCTTTTGCCCGTGCCGGAGGGCCCGCAGATGCAGAAGTTCTCCCGCCGGCCGATCCATTCCAGGGACTTGAGGGCGTCCTGGGTGGGGCGGGGGATGGCGGACTTGGTCTCGTCCCAGTCGCCGAAGGTCTTGCCGGTGGGGAAACCGGCCCGCTTGCGGCGGGTGTGGAGGTTGGCCCGGTCCCGGCCGGCGGCTTCCTCGGCCAGCAGGACGCGGACGACCTCGGCCGGGTCCCAGCGTTGGGCCTTGGCGGTGGGGATCAGGTCGGCCAACACCCGTCGCAGGTGCGGGAGTTTGAGCCGCTTGGTCAGCTCGATGGCCTCGGCGAGCGGGTCGCCGTTGGTGCCGGGAACGGTGCGAAGTGGGGTGGCCATCAGGCAGGATCGCTTTCGTCGTGCTCGGAGACGTCGGAGGCGGGCTGGGTGGGCAGGCCGAAGGAGGACCAGGCGGAGGTGCCGGGCTGCAGGGAGTGTTCCTCGCTGCGGCGGACGGGTTCGGTGTGCTCGCGTGTGGCCTGGTAGTCGACGATGGACAGCAGGTCCTTGTCCGCGAAGCGTGCGGTGACCGCGGCGGTGCCCAGGGCCCGGTCGACCTCGGCCACCGAGTAGAGCTTGGACAGGGCGACGGCCTCGGCCATCTTCGCCTTGATGCGGCGGACCCCGCTGGCTCCTGCTTCGACCAGCCAGGACGCTGCCCCGGGACCGAGCTGGAGGAAGGCCGCCTCTTCTGCCGAAGTGGCCTTCGGGGTGCGGTCGTTGTCCTTGTTCTCCCGCGGCGGGTAGTGGGCGTCGTCCAGGACCGGGGTGCCCGGCTGGCCGCGACGGTGGCGGGCGGCCTCGCGGGCCGATCCGTCCTCGCCGACCGCGGTGACGATCAGTTCGTCGCCGTGGAACCGGGCCCAGACCCGGTTGTCGATCAGTTCGTGCGGAACGGAGTAGCGGACCCCTTCGACGGAGATCGTGGACTCCCAGTTCACCCGCCGGGTGGTGCCGAACGCGGCGGTGAACGGCCGTCTGGGAAGCGGGTGCAGCCGCTGTCGTTCCTCGGCGAGCCGCTCGACCGGCTTGCGCCGAGTCGCCCGGTGGGTGCGGGAGTTGACCTCGTCGCAGAACGCCCGGCAGGCCGCCTCCAGCTCGCCGAAGGTCTTGTAGTGCTCGCGCAGGTTGACGTCCTTCGGCACCAGGTCGGCCTTCGCGATGCGGACCGTCGCCTCGGAACCGCCCTTCGTCTCCGGGTCCGCGGGCAGACACGTGCGTATGGTCGTGCCGTAGTGCCGGGCGACCTCGACGATCTCCGGGTTGCGGACCGCGATCCCGGCGACGTGATCGGTGGTGACCGTCTTCTCGTTGTCCGTCAGGACGTAGGCCGGCACGCCGCCGATCCGGCGGAACGTCGCGTCCAGACACGAGGTGACCGTCGGCAGCGTCTTGTCCCAGATCGGGATCACGATCCGGAACCGGGACCAGGCCAGCCATGCGCACCACAGGACGGTCTTGCGGCCCTGGATGGTCGGACCGTCGCCGAAGTCGTACTGAATCCACAGCCCCGGCTCGGTCACCCACGGCCTATAGACACGGCGCCGACCGGCCCTGAACTGGGCTTTCGCCTCGGCAACCGTGCGGCGGGTGGTGCGTTCCCCGCCGGTGAAGCCCATCGCGACGATCCTCTTGTGCACCACGTCCGCGCGGATCTTGCCGTGCGAACGGACCACCAGTTCCTCGATCTTCGGCAGATAGTCGTCGATCGCGCGGGCCCGGTGACGGCGCTGGTCGGGGTGCTGGCCGGCGGCCCGCATCTTCACATAGCGGGCCACCGTGTGGTGGTCGACGCCGGTCAGCTCGGCCGCGGCGCGGTAACTGCCCGTGAGGTCGTACGCCTCAAGGATCTCCATGATCTCCCTGCTGTTCTTCACCCGCCCGAGCCTCGCCGAGCGGGATGCGTCCAATGCGAGCGGGGAGATATCTGGCCGTACGTGGGGAAACCCTTGGCCATCAGTGGGGCGGTAAATGGCCGCCTATGGGGAGCTTGTCATGGCCGCCGTCA
>NZ_JBSFVD010000129.1:0-2571 GCF_053592135.1 Streptomyces sp. NPDC002784
CCCCTCAGGACCGGAGACCACCACCGGACCCAACTCGGCCTCGACCGGCGCCTCCTCCAGGATCACGTGCGCATTCGTCCCGGAGATGCCGAAGGCGGACACGCCGGCCCGGCCGGGGCGGCCCTCGGGACGTATCTCCACCGGAGCGGTCAGCAGCTCGACGCCGCCCGCCGTCCAGTCGACGTGCGGGGTCGGCTCATCCACGTGCAGTGTCTTGGGCAGTACGCCCGCGCGCAGGGCCATCACCATCTTGATGACGCCCGCCACACCGGCCGCGGCCTGGGTGTGCCCGATGTTCGACTTCACCGACCCCAGCCACAACGGCCGTTCCTCATACCTCCCTTGCCCGTAGGTGGCCAGCAGGGCGTCGGCCTCGATCGGGTCACCCAGTGTCGTGCCCGTACCGTGCGCCTCCACCGCATCCACCTCGGCGGCCGAGACCCCGGCGTTGGCGAGCGCGGCACGGATGACGCGTTGCTGGGACGGACCGTTGGGCGCCGTAAGGCCGTTGGACGCACCGTCCTGGTTGATCGCCGAACCGCGCACCACGGCGAGGACCCGGTGTCCCTTGGCGAGGGCGTCGGAGAGCCGCTCGACGACGAGCACACCGACACCCTCCGACCAGCCCGTTCCGTCGGCGGCGGCCGCGAAGGGCTTGCAGCGGCCGTCCGCCGAGAGCCCGCGCTGTCGGCTGAACTCCAGGAAGAGTCCGGGGCTCGGCATCACCGTCACACCGCCCGCCAGGGCGAGGTCGCACTCGCCGCCGCGCAGCGACTGGACCGCCAGGTGCAACGCCACCAGCGACGACGAGCAGGCCGTATCGACCGTGACCGCCGGACCCTCAAGCCCGAAGGTGTAGGAGAGGCGGCCGGAGACGACGCTCGCCGCGTTGCCCGTCAGGGAGAATCCCTCGACGACATCCGGCGTGCGCTCCAAGTCGACCAGATAACTCGGGTATCCGGCACCGACGAAGACGCCGCTGTTCGACCCCTTCAGCGACGTGGTGGCGATGCCCGCACGCTCGACCGCCTCCCAGGCGGTTTCCAGGAGGAGCCGCTGCTGCGGGTCCATGGCCAGCGCCTCGCGCGGCGCGATGCCGAAGAGGTGCGGGTCGAACTCGGCCGCGTCGTACAGGAATCCGCCCTGGCGAGTGTAGGTGGTGCCGGGGTGCGCGGGGTCCGGGTGATAGAGCGCGTCCAGGTCCCAGCCGCGGTCACCGGGGAAGTCCCCGACGGCGTCGGCGCCCTCGGTGACCAGCCGCCACAGGTCCTCGGGCGAAGCCACGCCGCCGGGGTAGCGGCAGGCCATGCCGACGATCGCGATCGGCTCGTCCGCCGCCACGGCCGAAGGGGCGGTGGTGACGGCCGGCGCCCCCTCCGTACCCCACAGCTCGGTGTGCAGGTGACCGGCGAGACGAGCCGGGGTGGGGTGATCGAAGACGATCGCGGTGGGCAGACGCAGCGCCGTGGCGGCGGTGAGCCGGTTGCGGAGTTCGACGGCGGTGAGCGAGTCGAAGCCCTGCTCCTTGAAGGAGCGTTCGGGGTCGACGGACTGCTCGGAGGCATGCCCCAGTACGGCGGCGACATGGGCCCGCACCAGCTCCACGAGCCGCCGTTCCCGCTCAGCACGACTCAGCCCCGCGAAGGTCTCGACCAGCCCGCCCGAGCCCTGGCCTCCTGCTGTCGTGTCGGCGGTGCGGCGGGTGGTCGCAGGGCGGACGAGCCCGCGCAGTACGGCAGGCACGGCCTCCGAGCCGCGCAGACCGGCCAGGTCAAGGCGGGCGGGCACGAGAGCGGGCTCGGCGGAGGCCAGAGCCCGGTCCAGCAGAGCCAGCGCCTCCTCCGACGACAGCGGCGCCAGACCCATCCGGCTCAGCCGCCGACGATCCGCGAGGTCCAGCTCGCCCGTCATGGCACTGGCCTGCTCCCACAGACCCCAGGCAAGGGAGGTTGCGGGCAGTCCCTGGGCGCGGCGGCGATGGGCGAGGGCGTCCAGGAAGGTGTTGGCGGCGGCGTAGTTGGCCTGCCCGGCACCGCCCAGTACACCCGACACCGACGAGTACAGCGCGAAGAACGCGAGGTCGGACTCTTGGGTCAGTTCGTGCAGATGCAGGGCGGCCTGCGCCTTGGGCCGCCAGACCGTGGCCAGTTGCTCCGGGGTAACGGCGGTGACCAGCCCGTCGGACAGGACACCGGCCGCGTGGACGACACCGGTGAGCCTACGGCCGTCCAGCAGGGCCGCGAGCTGATCACGGTCCGCGGCGTCACAGGCCGCCACTTCGACCGCCGCCCCCAACTGCCGCAACTCAGAAGCAAGTTCCGGTGCACCCGGCGTCTCCAGCCCCCTACGACTGGTCAACAGCAGGTTCCGAACGCCGTACGCAGTGACCAGATGACGGGCGAGCAACGCACCCAGAGTCCCCGTACCACCAGTGACCAGAACCGTCCCGTCCGGATCCACCGGCACCGGCATGGTGAGAGCGACCTTGCCGACATGTTTCGCCTGGCTGATGAACCGGAAGGCATCCGGCGCCCTGCGCACATCCCACGCCCGCACCGGCAACGGCTCCAG
>NZ_JBSFVD010000130.1:0-2567 GCF_053592135.1 Streptomyces sp. NPDC002784
AGACGCACTGGAGGCCCGAACCAGGACACGTTGAAAAGTGTTTGGATGACTTGTGGATAGCGGAGAAATTCCAAACGAACTGGGAGATAGCTGGTTCTCTCCGAAATAGCTTTAGGGCTAGCGTCGAAATGTAAGTGTATTGGAGGTAGAGCACTGTTTGGGTGAGGGGTCCGTCTAGGATTACCAATCTCAGATAAACTCCGAATGCTAATACACATGTTCGGCAGTCAGACTGCGAGTGCTAAGATCCGTAGTCGAAAGGGAAACAGCCCAGACCAACAGCTAAGGTCCCAAAATATATGTTAAGTGGAAAAGGATGTGGGGTTGCACAGACAACTAGGATGTTAGCTCAGAAGCAGCTATCATTCAAAGAGTGCGTAATAGCTCACTAGTCGAGTGACCCTGCGCCGAAAATGTACCGGGGCTAAACATATTACCGAAGCTTTGGATTGATATTTTATCAATGGTAGGAGAGCGTTCTTAACCGCGATGAAGGTATACCGTGAGGAGTGCTGGAGCGTTAAGAAGTGAGAATGCCGGTATGAGTAGCGCAAGATAAGTGAGAATCTTATCCACCGTAAGACTAAGGTTTCCAGGGGAAGGCTCGTCCGCCCTGGGTTAGTCGGGACCTAAGGCGAGGCCGAAAGGCGTAGTCGATGGACAACTGGTTGATATTCCAGTACTAGATATGATCGTGATGGAGGGACGCAGTAGGCTAAGAGATGCCAGTTAATGGATTCTGGTCTAAGCAGTGAGGTGTGAGATGTGTCAAATGCATTTCTCTTTAACATTGAGCTGTGATGGGGAAGCAACTACGGTTGCGAACTCTCTGATGTCACACTGCCAAGAAAAGCTTCTAGCGTAAAGTCATATCTACCCGTACCGCAAACCGACACAGGTAGTCGAGGCGAGTAGCCTCAGGTGATCGAGAGAACTCTCGTTAAGGAACTCGGCAAAATAGCCCCGTAACTTCGGGAGAAGGGGTGCTGGTGTAAAAGCCAGCCGCAGTGAATAGGCCCAAGCAACTGTTTATCAAAAACACAGCTCTCTGCTAAACCGCAAGGTGATGTATAGGGGGTGACGCCTGCCCGGTGCTGGAAGGTTAAGAGGAGTGCTTAGACGTAAGTCGAAGGTATGAATTGAAGCCCCAGTAAACGGCGGCCGTAACTATAACGGTCCTAAGGTAGCGAAATTCCTTGTCGGGTAAGTTCCGACCCGCACGAAAGGCGTAATGATTTGGGCACTGTCTCAACGAGAGACTCGGTGAAATTTTAGTACCTGTGAAGATGCAGGTTACCCGCGACAGGACGGAAAGACCCCATGGAGCTTTACTGTAGTTTGATATTGAGTACCTGTAAGTCATGTACAGGATAGGTAGGAGCCATTGAAATAGGGACGCTAGTTTCTATTGAGGCGTTGTTGGGATACTACCCTTGACTTATGGTTACTCTAACCCGCTGGCATAATCGGCCAGGGAGACAGTGTCTGACGGACAGTTTGACTGGGGCGGTCGCCTCCTAAAGAGTAACGGAGGCGCTCAAAGGTTGGCTCAGATTGGTTGGAAATCAATCGTAGAGTGTAAAGGTAAAAGCCAGCTTGACTGCGAGAGCTACAACTCGAGCAGGTAGGAAACTAGGACTTAGTGATCCGGTGGTACCGCATGGAAGGGCCATCGCTCAACGGATAAAAGCTACCCTGGGGATAACAGGCTTATCTCCCCCAAGAGTTCACATCGACGGGGAGGTTTGGCACCTCGATGTCGGCTCGTCGCATCCTGGGGCTGTAGTCGGTCCCAAGGGTTGGGCTGTTCGCCCATTAAAGCGGCACGCGAGCTGGGTTCAGAACGTCGTGAGACAGTTCGGTCCCTATCCGTCGCGGGCGTAGGTAATTTGAGAGGATCTGTCCTTAGTACGAGAGGACCGGGATGGACTTACCGCTGGTGTACCAGTTGTTCCGCCAGGAGCACGGCTGGATAGCTATGTAGGGAAGGGATAAGCGCTGAAAGCATCTAAGTGCGAAGCCCACCTCAAGATGAGATTACCCATTCGTAAGAATTAAGAGCCCAGAGAGATGATCTGGTAGATAGGCTGGAAGTGGAAGAGTTGCGAGACTTGGAGCGGACCAGTACTAATCGCTCGAGGACTTTACCAAAAGAGTCAAATATAATATGCTTATGGTTTAAAAGTTAGAAGAATTGTTATTTAGTTTTGAATGTTCAAGGTAACATTTAATGATTTGGTCATCATTGCGATGGAGATACACCTGTTCCCATGTCGAACACAGAAGTTAAGTCCATCTACGGCGGAAGTACTTGGGGGTTGCCCCCTGGGAGATAGGCGAGTGGCCAAGTGAACTGGAGGAGCTATGGCTCCTCTTTTTTTATCTCACTAACGAGATTCAAGAGATAGGATGTATAAATAAATAAAAAAGACCTCTCGGGCCTTTTTTTATTTAACGATTTAGAATAAACTCTGATTTAATTGCTAGTTGCTGAATTTCTTTGGAAGTAGCCAATTCAAATGCACAACGTCCTACTTGTTGAAAGTGATTATTTACGGTTGGAATAT
>NZ_JBSFVD010000131.1:0-2464 GCF_053592135.1 Streptomyces sp. NPDC002784
ACCTGGAACAGCGGATGCCGCCCCGCCGAACGCACCGGATTGACCGCCTCCACCACCCGCTCGAACGGCACATCCTGATGCTCCAACGCCCCCAGTACCGCCGATCGCACCCGCCCCAGCAACTCACCGAACGACGGATCCCCCGACACATCCGACCGCACCACCACCGTGTTCACGAAACACCCGACCAGCTCCTCCAATCCCGCATCCGAGCGCCCCGCCACGGGACTGCCGACCACTACGTCCTCTCCCGCGCCCGTCCGCGACAACACACCCGCCGCCACCGCGTGCAGCACCATGAACAGACTGGACCGGTTGTGTCGGGCGACCTCGGACAGGGCGTGCAGGGTGGGGGATCCGATGGTGAACTCGATCAGTCCGGCGCCCCGGGTGCCGGTTGTCCGACGGGGGCGGTCGAAGGGCAGGGGCAGTTCGTCGGGCAGGACGTGGAGCGTGGTGCGCCAGAAGTCGAGTTGGCGCTCCTCGAAGCCCTCCGAGCCCAGCAGTTCCCGTTGCCACAGGGTGAAGTCGGCGTACTGCACCGGCAGTTCGTCGTGGACGGGGGCGGTGCCGCGCAGCCGTGCCGCGTAGGCGGTCGACAGGTCGCGGACGAAGGGGCCGACCGACCAGCCGTCGAAGGCGATGTGGTGGACCGCCACCACCAGCACGTGCTCCACCGGTCCGACGGTCAGCAGCTTCGCGCGGACCGGCAGCTCGTACGACAGGTCGAAGCGGCCCCCGCACACCGTCGCGATCGTGTCCGGCAGTGTTTCCGGGGTGACGTCCGCGCGGCCCAGTGCCAGGTCGCACGCCCGCTCGGGGCCGAGCACCCGCTGGTGGGGCACTCCGTCGGTCACCGGGAAGACGGTGCGCAGGCTCTCGTGCCGGGCCACCACGTCCCGCAGGGCCGCTTCCAGCGCGGCCGTGTCCAGCTCACCGGACAGGCGCAGCAGCACGGGGGCGGCGGGTGACGCGTGACGGTCGCCGCCGTGCTCCTCCTGGAACCAGAAGCGGGCCTGGGAGAAAGACAGGGGGATCATGCTGCGCTCGACCTCCGGGCTCGGTGGGTGGCTGGGCCGGCGCCCGGCTGGTTGGCATTGGAACCCGCGCGGAGCTCGCCGATCCGGTGCAGTCCGGCGAGCACGGCCTTGGTGTCGACGCCGAAGTCGATCAGGCAGGCGATCTCGTCGACTCCCGCGGCGCGCACGGCCTCGACGGTGCGGCGGGCGTCGTCGACGGTTCCGAACAGGCCCCGCTGGTCGAAGTACGTCTCGAAGGAGCGGGTGAGGAGGAAGTCGATGTCCTCGTCGTCCAGGGAGTCCAGGTCGAAGTCGGGGTCGGCCTCGGTGAACGAACGGGTCACCAGGTGGATGGAGCTTCTGAGGTAGTCGCGCAGGGGCTCGCGCACGGTGTCCCGGGCCTCGGCGCGCGTCTCGGCGAGATAGGTGTGGAGCATCAGGGCGACATGGCCGTCCCAGCCGTCGTGGGTGCGGCGGGCCGTCCGGCGGTACTCGGCGATCTTCTCGGCCAGCTCGTCGAGGTTCTGGTGGAGCAGATGCGTCAGCACCCCGGCGCGGGCCCGGGCGGCGGCGCGGAAGGTGTCGGCCTCGCCCGCACTGGTCACCCAGACCGGCAGCTCCGGCTGAACGGGCGGGGGAAAGACGCGGACGGTGGTGGGCGCCCCGTTGCCGTCGGTGACGTCGAGCGGTTCGCCGCGCCACAGCCGTCGTACCTCGTCGAGGCGTTGCAGCAGCACCGTCTTGCGGTCGGCGTACGCGGTGTGGCCGAGGGCGAAGTCGGCGGGGTGCCAGCCGGAGGCGAAGGAGACGCCCACGCGCCCGCCGGAGAGGTTGTCCACCACGGACCATTCCTCGGCGATACGGGCGGGGTGGTGGAGGGGCGCCACGACGCTTCCGGCGCGGATGGCGATGTGGTGCGTCGCGGTGGCGAGCGCTGCGCCCGTCACCGCCGGGTTGGGGTAGAGCCCGCCGAAGGGGTGGAAGTGGCGTTCGGGCGTCCATACGGCCGTGAAGCCGTTGCGGTCGGCGAACCGGGCTCCCTCCAGCAGCAGTTCGTACCGTCCGCGGGGGTCGCCGGTCGGCGTGCCGGCGCTGTCGTCGGCGAAGTAGAAGAGACTGAAGTCCATGGCGGGGGTCCCCTGTCGGTCGGTTGCGGTCCGGTCCACGCCGGGCGGGCCTCAGTCGGGGCGGCGCATGCGCCGCAGTGGTGGCCGGGCGGTGGGCGCGCCGTCCAGGTGCGGCGCGAGATCGGCCACCCTCGGCGCGTCGAACAGCGTGCCCACCGGGATCTCGATGCCCAGGTCGGCGCGGATGCGGCTGACCAGGCGGGTGGCGAGCAGCGAGTGGCCGCCGAGGTCGAAGAAGCTCTCGTCGGTGCCGACCTCGTCGAGGCCGAGCAGGTCCGCGTACATCGCGCACAGGGCCTTCTCGCGGTTCGTGTGCGG
>NZ_JBSFVD010000132.1:0-2444 GCF_053592135.1 Streptomyces sp. NPDC002784
GCCCGTCCAACGAGTCTGAAGTCTCCCAGTAGGGGTGCCAACGCAGCGTTCGATCTCCTGCGACTGTCCGGGACGGACACGACGCAGCCGGACACTCTGTTGAGGTCCAGCAACCATGCCGCACTGTTCACCCAGGTCGTGGCTCTTCGCTGATCCTTCTGCGTCGCGAACGCAGAAACGATCACGTCTGGCCTCCGGGGTTGCCGAACTCCCACCGGCCTCTGTATCGTTTTTCAATAACATCGATAATCGATACGGGGGGCATCATGGCGAGGGTACGCAATCCGCTGGAGCCGATGTCGACAGCGGTCACGGCCATCGTGACGCTGATCGCGGGGCTGATGGGTGTGGGCCTGCTCGGCGCGCTGCTCGTGGACGGCGTGAGCGTCCTCGGCATCGGCGACAAGTTCGTATGCGTCATGGATACGACGACGACGGTGAGCGTCGGCGAGGCGCCGCCTGCGGGTTTCAGGCCCGCACCGGGAGCCACGGTCGACCTGGGCGCCCACCCGAACTACTGCACAGAGGCCGCCAGTACGGTCCAGGGCCTCCTCAACGCCGCAACACAGCTGGCCCCCTTCGTCTTCACCGTCGGGGCGCTCCTGCTTGTCCTGCAGCTGATCCGAGGTGCGGAGCGTGACGGCCTCTACACCGCACAGACCGCAAAGCGGCTACGCAGGCTGGGCTGGTGGCTGTTGGCCGGCAGTGTGCTCACCGCGATGGCCGTCTCCACGGCCCAAGAAGCTCTCATCGACTCGCTGAGCCGCGTCGGCGACATCAACGTTGTCTCCGGACTGTGGTCGTGGGACATTTCCTTCATGGCGATCCTCACCGGCCTCGGCGTCCTCTCTTTCGCCCGGATCATGCGGGTCGGCATCGCCATGCGAGAAGACCTCGACGGAACAGTCTGATGTCCGAGGAGAAGCAGGAGCACGCGATCGAGGTCCATCTCGATGAACTGCTCAAAGCGCGCGGGATGACTTTGGCGGAGCTCGCCGACCGGGTGGGAGTCACTCACGTGAACCTGTCGATTCTCAAGAACGGCCGGGCGAGGGCCATGCGGTTCACCACCCTGACCCGCCTTTGCGAGGTACTG
Source organism: Streptomyces sp. NPDC002784 (assembly GCF_053592135.1). Classification (NCBI taxonomy): domain Bacteria; kingdom Bacillati; phylum Actinomycetota; class Actinomycetes; order Kitasatosporales; family Streptomycetaceae; genus Streptomyces; species Streptomyces sp. NPDC002784. The sequence goes on from NZ_JBSFVD010000132.1 coordinate 1,097, forward strand.
GAGTGCCAGCCAGGCGATCTGCTCAGTCACCGTCGGCACTGAGTCTTGGCTATGTCCCCTTGGCCCTCGCTGAGAACGGCATGCGGCAAAGGGTGGGTGGATGAGACCGGCGCCTCGGCCGGATGCCGCAGGGAGGACTGTTTCGCCGGGTCAGCGACCAGGCATACGGGCACCGCCGACCTGCGACGGCGCCTGCCAGACCCAGACGTCGGCTCCCCGGGCTGACGCAACCGGGATCGTGGCTGCGAGCTTCCTGGACTGCCCGGCCACCTATACCAGCGCCTAACGCTCTGACCGGATAGCTTCGCCGGAAGCTAGCGGTGTTCGGCGTGGACGGGCCTCGCCAACCCTCCGTAGGGTGGTGATCGCATACGAAGGGGGCGGGGTGAACGGCAATCCGCTGTACCACTGGATAGCGCTGGCAGTGTCCACGGCGCTCATGCTACCGGTGCCGGTGGCGATACTGGTGGGGTGGACACCGCCGTGGATGCGCAAGCGACAGGCCGGGATGCGGCTTCGCGCCTACGGCATTTTGTGCATCTACGCCCTCATGCTCGTCAACGGCATCCCCCGGATCGCCGACGCCTCATTCGAGACGGTCATGGTCTGTATGAACGTCGGCTTCGGCTTCACCGCCGCCGCTGCGGTCCTGTTCCTGCTCTCGGCACGCAAGGATTCAGGCGCCCGGACAGCTGGCCCAGTCGAACCTCGGGAAGGCTGAGAGACGGCTTGCCGCACCTGCCGCGCCACGGTTGGTCAGGCCACTGGTGCGAGGGGGCGTCCGCCCCAGCAGACGGAACGCTCTAGCGCCTGCGCCTGGTGTGGCAAGAGTTGTCGGCGGTCTTTGAAAGCTGACCCAGTGCTCGACTCGGAAGATTGACCCCCTGTGTCAGTTGATGTTGGTCATTCCCCGGTGTTGGCTGTGGGAACCCGTCCGAGGTCGCGGCCGCGCATGCGGTAGCTGTCGCCCTTGAGCGAGATCACTTCGGCATGGTGGACGAGGCGGTCGATCATTGCGGCGGCGACGGTGTCGTCTCCGAAGACCTCACCCCAGCGTCCGAAGGGCTTGTTGCTGGTCACGATCACGGAGGCGCGTTCGTAGCGGCCCGAGATGATCTGGAAGAACAGGTTCGCGGCCTCGAGCTCGAAGGGGATGTAGCCGACCCCGTCCACGATGATCAGCGGAATCCGGCCCAGCCGGGTCAACTCGTCACTGAGGCGGCCAGCTTGATGGGCTTCGGCGAGGCGGGTCACCCACTGAGCGGCGGTGGCGAAGGCGACCCGGTGTCCGGCCTGGCAGGCCCGGATGCCGAGCCCGGTGGCGAGGTGGGTCTTACCGGTGCCGGGC
>NZ_JBSFVD010000133.1:0-2254 GCF_053592135.1 Streptomyces sp. NPDC002784
CGACGAGGGCACCGACGCCGCCGCGCGGGCGCTCACCGCCCTGACGGCCGTGCCCGTCACCGGGCCGCACGACGGGCAGGAAGCGGAGGGGCCCCGCGAGACAGCCGACGCCGACGCGACGGCGTACGTCATCTTCACCTCCGGCTCCACCGGCCGCCCCAAGGCGGTGCCCATCACCTTCCGCGCCATGGAGAACTACCTCCACTGGGCCACGACCACCTTCGCCTACGGCCCCGGCGACCGGCTCGCCAACACCTCCTCGCCCTGTTTCGACGCCTCCGTGCGCCAATTGCTCGCGCCGCTGCTCACCGGTGCCACCGTGGTGACCGCCGACCGCGACCTCGTACGGGACCCGGAACTGCTGCTGCACCACGTGGCGCGGGCCCGGATCACCGTGTGGAGTTCGGTGCCGTCGCTGTGGGAACGGCTGCTGACCGCCGCGGAGGGACTGGTCCGGCGCGGCCGACCGCTGCCGGATCTGTCCGCGCTGCGCCTGGTCCACGTCGGCGGTGAGGTGCTGTGGGCGGACTGGGTGCGTCGCTGGTACGACCTGTTCGGCCCCGGGCAGACGATCGTCAACCTCTACGGGCCCACCGAGACCACCATCAACGCCACCTACCACATCGTCACCGAGCGCCCGGGCGAGGAGGTCAGGGCCCTGCCCATCGGCCGTGCCCTGTCCGGGACCGAAGTGCTCGTCATCGGCCCCGACGGTGAGCCGCGCGGTCCGGGCGGCACCGGCGAACTCCTGATCGGTGGCATCGGACTGTCCGCCGGTTACCTCGGCGACCCCGCCCTGACCCAAGCGGCGTTCACCGAACGGGACGGGCGTCGCTGGTACCGCAGCGGCGACCGGGTGGAGGTGCTGCCCGACGGTGCGCTGCGGTTCGTCGGCCGCCTCGACGACCAGGTGAAGATACGGGGCCACCGGGTCGAGCCGGGCGAGGTGGAGGCCGTGCTGCGGGCCCGTGCGGACGTGGCGCAGGCGGTCGTACTGGCCGGTGAGGGGCGGCTGTCCGCGTTCGTCGTGCTCCGGGACGCGGAGGGCGGGGCGGACGCGGAGGGTGATGCGGACGTGGACGCGGAGGGTGATGCGGACGTGGACGCGGTGACGCTGCGGCGCCAGCTGGCGCAGACGCTGCCGCCGTACATGGTTCCGGCCCGCATCACCCTCCTGGACGCCCTGCCGTTGACCGGAACCGGCAAGGTCGATCGGCGGGCGCTGCTGCCCGCCCGCGGCGAGGCGCCGCCGACGGAGGCGCCCCGGTCCCGCACCGGTGACACCGAGGAACGGCTGGCACGCATCTGGTGCGAGCTGCTCGGTGTCGACCGGGTCGGACCGGACGACGACTTCTTCGAGCTGGGCGGCGATTCGCTGCTGGCGCTGCAGGTGTTCGACCGGCTCGCCCGGCACGGCGGCGGTCCGCTGCCCAGGCCCACCTCCGTGTACCGCAACCGCACCCTGTCCGCTCTGGCCGCGGCCGTGGACAAGGCGGCGGCCGAGGCGGAACCGGCTGACGCCGACGGCGGTCCCGGAGAGCCATCCCTCCCGGCAGACCTCGCCGTACCGGCAGCCTTCCCCGTCACCCCCAGTCAGCGGGGTTTCCTGCTCGCCGAGGCGCTCGCGCCCGGCGCCGGAGGGTCCTGGCTGGCCCGGGTGCGGCTGACCGGCCCGCTCGACCGGGAAGTGTTCCAGCGGGCCGTGGACACCCTGGTGGCCCGGCATCCGATGCTGCGCACGGTCTTCCCGGCCGGGGTACGGCCGCCGGTTCAGCAGCAACTGCCCGCATCGCTGCGGCTGCCGGTCGACTTCGCGACCGTGTCCGGGACGGCAGAGCTGGAGGAACGGGTGGCGGGCGAGCGGCGCCGCCGCTTCGAGCCGTGGGCCTGGCCGTTGCTGCGGCTGCGGGTCCTCACGCTGACGCCGCACGACCACGTACTCGTCGTGCACGCCCACCACTTGATCGGCGACGGCTACAGCGCGGCTCGGCTGCTCGGGGAGTTGACCGTGGTGTACGACGCCCTCAGCCGCGGTGCGGCACCCGCGCTGCCCGAACTGCGCGGCGGCTTCCGCGCGTTCGCGCAGCGTCTCGCCGAGCGGGCCGGGGGTGCGCAGGCGGACGAGGAGGGGGCGCGGCAACGGCGGGCGGCGCTGTCCGCGCCGTACGCGAAGCCGGTCCTGCGCGCCGCCCCGGCTTCCATGCCTCCGTCACCGCGGACGGCGGCGCGCCCGCGCCCTCGGCCGGTGCCGCCC
>NZ_JBSFVD010000134.1:0-2250 GCF_053592135.1 Streptomyces sp. NPDC002784
ACCTCCCTCGCCCAGGACGCCTGGCGCCGGGCCGGGGTGGCGGACCGTATCGAGTTGCGCCTGGGACCGGCCGTTGACACTTTGAGGACACTGCCCGCTGAGCCACACGTGGATCTCGTCTTCCTCGACGCCGACAAGACCGGATACATCAACTACTGGGAGCAGTTGGTCCCTCGCCTGCGCTCTGGAGGCCTCCTCGTGGCCGATAACGTCTTCTATGGGGGCGCAGTCGTGAACTGCAGCGAGGAAGGCAACGCCGCCGCGATGCGAGCCTTCAACGACCATGCCCGGGACGATTCGCGTATGGAGACGGTCATGTTGCCCATCGCCGACGGCGTGACCCTTGCTCGCAAACGCCCTCCCAGCGCCGGCGAAGCCACTGAATAGTGCAGCAGCAGTGCGACGCAGGCAGATGCACCCCGCACTTTCGGGCGGGCGTTGACAGCGGGTCGGCCTTGCAGGTCTGGCGCGAGTCGGACCGGGGGACGGGTGATCAGCGTGAGGATCTTGACCCGGGGCCTTGGACACCATGTACATGGGGCGCCGGGCCAGGACGCACGCGGCATGGCCACGCCGTTCGCCACCTCGCCGCCAAGCTCATCATCCTGTGACGGCTGAGGGGAGGGCGCGACACGATGGGTGTCATCCGACCGCAGACTTGCACTGCGAATGGTCCCGCGTGTGCAGTTCATGCTGGTGGCGTGCGGATTCGAGCAGGTCCTGCCAGGACGTCACCAGGGGGCGACGGCGCAGGAGGGCACGTCGTTCGCGTTCGGTCATGCCGCCCCAGATGCCGTGCTCGATCCTTCTGTCCAGGGCATGGGCGAGGCATTCCGTGCGTACCGGGCAGCCTGCGCAGACAACTTTTGCCCTGTTCTGGGCGGCCCCGTCGACGAATAACTCGTCCGGTTCGACGGTCCGGCATTTGGCCTGTCCGCCCCATTCCTCACCGAAAGTCCCCACAGCCCCGCCCTCTCTGATCTGGCCTGTCCCGCTGGCCTGAGGCACCAGCGAGTGGCAAGTGCTCCCGACCGTATGACAGTTCGTCCGCACGCGGAACAGCGGTGTCGGGTTGTCATCCCTTCCAGCATTGTCTCGCAAGTGCGTGCGAGCTCCGTGCGGCCGGTGAGTATTCCGGCGTGCGCAGGACGGGCTCCGCCGCGCTGAGGGGTTGACTTCCCTTGGGGCGCGCATCCTTCGGTTCCCTTCGCAGGCGGTAGGGATCAGGCCGGGGGTGATGTTCTCTGTCTGCGGGCCCTTTTGGCCCTGTGCGACGTTGAAGCAGACCTTCTGGCCTTCCTGGAGCTCACGGAAGCCGGGGCGTTGATGTTGGAGTATGGGCGAAGACGTCGGGCCTCCGCCGTCCTGCTCGATGAAGCCCAAGCCCTTTCCCGCGTTGAACCACTTCACGGTTCCCGTTGCCACGTCAATGCTTCTCATGTTGCAGTCCCGCACGGCGCGGACTCAAGGAGGATCATCTCCCCGGCGATGCCCGAGAAAGCAGAGTCCCCGTCTCCGGTCAGGATCCACCGATTGCGTTAGGGAGGTCGTGAAGCTTCGTCGGCGCACTCAGCGGCTCACCGGCGTCCTGCCGCTCCACCCGTGTGAGCTTCTGCGGGCCGCAAGAAATGGACCATGCGCTGGAAAACACCGCTGAACGCCTTCCGGATCACCTTCGAAGGCCGGCTCACCCCGGCTGCTCTTTGAACACCTCAACAACCACGATCAGACGTCGATTTGACACACCCGTTTCGTCACGACTGGTGCGTCGCTGCGTGTTGGTCGCTCAGGCGGGCCCTGCGTCGGGGTGGTCGTTGGGACGCGAAGTGGGCGAGGCGGCGAGGTGGTGGTGGGTGGCGATGAGAGAGCGGGCGGCTTGGTCGATGTCGTGGTCGGTGGAGGCCCAGTTGGACAGGGACAGGCGCAGGACGGTGCGACCCTTCCACGTGCTCGTACCCGCCCACCCGCGCCCGTGTTCCTGGAAAGCGTCGGTGACGTTCTGGGTGTGTTCGTCGTCGGTCGCCGTGGGGTGGTGGAAGCGGACCAGGACCTGGTTGAGGGCGACCTCGTTGAGGATGTCGATGCCGGGCTCGGTCTGCAGGCAGGTGGCGAGGCGCTGGGCTTGTGCGCAGCGCTCGTCGACGAGCTTGGCGATGCCGGTGGCGCCGAGTTGACGCAGGATGGCCCACAGCGGGAGGACGCGGGAGCGGCGGGAGACTTCCAGTCCCCACTGAACAGGGTGGCGCTGGT
>NZ_JBSFVD010000135.1:0-2198 GCF_053592135.1 Streptomyces sp. NPDC002784
ACCGCAGCAATCTCGTCCGGAGTCACACACTCTCAACGCCACACCGGGCCCCAAGGACACGCACCACCCCAGCCGACCTGACCAAGCCCTACTAGGGATCCGGTAGACCGGGGTGGTGGGAGCGAGAGGGAGATCGGGGCGGACTCGGGTGCGGGGAAAGAACCGGCGCTCACGAGTGAACGTTGTGCCCTCCACAGCACCGTCCTTGTAGACCGGACCGACGAGTCGCCCGTAGCTGTCGCGGATCCCGATGCGCATCCCGGGCTTCCAGTGCGCCCGCCGCCACGCGCCGAACGAGAGCGGCCTCCGCGTCCCTGTCGGTGCTGTGCGCTCTTCGGGTGGCTCTTCTGGCGGAGGAGTGAAATCCAGGACGCGGACTCAGCTCAGCTGGCATTCGCCCGGTGGACGCCTCCGCCCGCCTCTGCCGGACCCCGGTCCGCGCCCCACGTCGCGCAGCACCCTGGGAAGGATCGCCACGAGCGAGGCCGGCCGGGCCGGTGGGTTCCATGATATGGAGACTTGCGTCCCACGTGGACATCCCTCCCTGGACTATCAAGATGCGATGTCAGGGTGTCCACTCCGAAGGATCAGCCTCACCGTCGGCGTCCCCCAGGACGGCGGCCGCGAGGTCGTCGGCGTCATGGTCGGCGACAGCGAGACCGAAGTCTTCTGGGCCCAGTTCCTGCGTCACCTGCGAGAAGGCGGATTGAGTTGCGTCCGCCTGGGCATCTCCGACAGCCACAGCGCTCTGGTCAAAGCGATCCGCAAGAGGAGACCGGCGAGGCCGGCGACGACGGCGATCTGGAGGGTGGCGAGAGCGGCGACGGAGCCGGTCTCGCCCTGCGTCCCCAGGTCGATGGCGGTGGTGCCGATGACCTGTGACCCGGCCTCGGCGAGGAACAGGGCGGGCGCGTACTCGCGGATCGTCTGGGCCCGGATGAGCAGAGACGAGGCGAGCATCGCGGGCACCAGGGGGCGGATGAGGATGCCGGGGCGCGAGCGGAGTCGGGACCGTCCGCCGCGGCGTCAGCGGCGGCCGGCTCGGTGGCTTTCCGGCGGCCCCAGGTAGCTCGGCTTCAGCCCGCCCGTGTCGACGACGAGCCTTTGCACTACCACCGTCGGGTCCACCATCCACAACTTCAGGGTGTGGGTGCCTGGCCCGGACACTGTGTGCTCGGTGACGGTGAGGTTGGTGTTGTCCGAGGTGTTTCGTTCCCATTGCTTGTTCATCGACGTGTCGTCGGCGCCCGTGACCCGGGTGACGTTCACCGTCGTCGGCGCAGCGCCGTCGAACGACACCGCGTACCGAAGACCCTCCGTAGGCAGCACGTTGTTGCGCGGCGACAGGTACACCAGTACCCGCACCGTCCCCGGGTCCGTCGTCAGCGTCACCCCGTACTCCAGGCGCGGGCCGTTCCCGCCCGGCGCGCGGCTCGGCGCCGTCACCGGCCAGGGTGTCACACCCGACCCCGTCCGCCCGATGTCCGGGATCTCCCGCCAGGTCACCCCGTCTGTCTCCACCGCGCGCGTGGCGTGCGCCGCCTCCATCGCCACGTACCCCGACGCTTCCACGAACCCCCGGCGCCTCCCGCGCGCGCCCAGCCGCGGGTTCTCCACGCGCGCCGTCACCCGCACCGCCCGGCCACCCGGTCCGCGCACCGTGAGCGGCACCTCGGTGGTCCCGCGCGGCGCACGCCGCCAGTCCACCCGCACTGTCGCCCGCACCTGGTGCGTCACCCGGCCCCGCGCACGGTCCACCGTCAGCCACTCCACCGGCGACTCGATCCGGTATTCAAACGGCTCCCGGCCCCGGTTGAACACCTCGACGTACGGATCGGGCGCGGTCCGGTACGGGCTCAGCGCCGGCAGTACCGCGGGCGCGTCCGAAGCGGGCCACCACGCGTCCGAGCCGTCGAGCCCTACGCCCATCTCCGCCCCCGCCGGGACCTCGGCGCGCTGGACCGCCGGAAACACCTCGTCCGGCAGCGCCACGTGGTCCGGCGTCTGCGGCTGCTGCCAGGCCGCGTCCGGGCCGTACCGCGCCACATTTCCATAACCGATTTTCGGCTGGGTCTGGAAGCCCCTCCACTTCCCCCCGGCCAGCACTTTGTTGTAGTGGTCCGACAGGGCCTGGTCGTCGGCGAAGCGCGCATCGGTGACGTCTGCCAGGGCGTTCGCCGCCGCCCGGCCCTGCGCCG
>NZ_JBSFVD010000136.1:0-2173 GCF_053592135.1 Streptomyces sp. NPDC002784
GGGGGGGTTGGGGTTGTGGTTGTTTTTGGTGTTTTCAGGTTTGCCGGGCCTCCAATTTGGGGGGGGGGTGGGCCCCGGCCGAAGGCCGGGCAGACCCCACGAAGCGGACGGATGTCAGGCGGTTTTCATGAGGTCGAGGGTCGATTCGATGGAGTTGACCTGGGCGACGAGATACTTGATCCACTTGTCGCCGGGGTGGGCTTGCTCGTGCGGGAGGACCGTGGCGGTCAGGAACCGGCGGAACTCCGTCAACTTCTCGGAGATCACAGACCGTTCGTACTTCTCGAGCACGTCCTTGAGGGCTCCGAGCTGATAGCCGTCGGCGCGGGTCCATGACAGCGGCGGCCAGCCGTTCTCGGCGATGATGTCCTTGAACATCGCGAGCCCGGATCGGACCTGGCAGGGCGTCAGGCCCGAAGCGCGGACCAGCTGCTGGAAGCTCAGCCCCGCGGGCCGGGCCTCGAACAGGATGAACCGCAGTGTGTCTGCGTGGCGTCTGGCCGCATCACCCCGGCGCCGCGAGGCCCGGGCCATGACTCACTCGCCTTTGAGGAACTGGGCCAGGGCGTCATCCATGTCGACCTTGCCGGTGTCGACGGCCTGCTCGATCCAGTCGAGCGTCGCCCGGCATTTCGCGATGTTCTGGTGCACGATCGCGGACTCGTCCTCGTTGAGCGTGCGGTCCCGCAGGCCGGGGACGGTGCGGCCGGCCGCGGCGACGAACGCGTGGCAGGCCGTGACCAGGTCAAGGAACTCAATACTCCTCTCGATGTTGCGGACCGCCGGAGCGAGGGGATGATGGTCCTCGAAGTGCTCGTGCGTCTGCCGCAAGCGGTCCATCTGGGCCCGGTTGGCCTGGAAGCGGGCGGTGTCGTCGCTCATCGCCTTGAACGCGACGTCCGGCCGGCGCATCAGGCTGGTCGCGGCGGTGGTCGCCACCGACTCGTCGCGGGTGAATTCCTCCACCACCCGGACCTTGTCCTCCGCCGACACTTTGGCCGCGACCTGCGGACGCTTCAGGAAGTCGGTGGTCACCGCCGCGGCGACCTCGGGCTCCCGGGCCAGCGAGTGGATCGCGGTGACCTTCTCCTGCGGCGTGATCGGTGTTTCGACCTGCTGTCCCACCCGGCGATTGGCGTCGTCCGTGGTCCAACGGGCCTTGCCGTTCGACGGCGTCAGGATCGCCTTGAACCGCTCGTCCTCGTCCTCGATGTTCGCCAGCGAGCGATGGACCGTGTAGGAGGCGAGCTTCGGCTGCCGGTGCTGTTTCGGCCAGCGGGACGCCACCCACCTGGCTGTTTTTACCGCTCCGACGCTCAATGCGATGTCATCCGACAGCCGTTGCAGCGACTGCTCGACCGTGTACTCACTTGACCCGACCAGGCCGCCTCGCTGCCTCATCGGTTCCACTTCCAGGGCGCGGTCCCCGATCGTGAACTGACCCCGGGTCTGCTGTTCGACGACTTCACGAAGCTCGGCGATGATCTGTTCGTAGCGGGACTGGCTGACCGCCCCGACGTTCTCCTCGGACATGGCTTTCACCACCCAAGTGCGGGCCCAGAAACGGCACTTCGGACCGTAACGGGACAAGGCCCGCATCTCTGTCGAGAGTCGGACCGCACATCCACAGATCACAATGGATGACCGCAAATGATCGGTTAGCGACCGAAGCGGGTCTCAGGATGCGTTCGCTCAGCGGTTACTGTGACCGTTCGCCGAACGGTTCCTTCCGGCGCTTCCACGCGCTCACCTTGCACTTCGTCGAGCAGAACACCGCGTCCGAACGGCGATCCACCCCCGCGATCCACCGGGTCCGCACTCCGGGCACTCGACCTCGCCGGCCCCGTCCTTCACCGCCGCAAGCCGCTTCCGCAACCGGTCCTCCACCCGCCACTGCCTGGAACGACACGCAGTCGAGCAGAACACCGCACCCCGACGGGCCTCCGGCCTCAACGGCTCCCCGCAAGCCCGGCAAATCCTCTTCCCACCCCGTATCGCACCCTCGGACACCGCACCAGGCTATGCCTCAAGGCTCCCAGAAACCGGGGATCAGAAACAGCTACTTGGTGTTGACGCCCTCAGTGGACGTTAAGTCCGATCTTCCTCGGTTCGTGATCGCTCGATCGAGGTACTGATCGTCGCGCAGGCCCTCTGTTGGGCATGTGCATGCTGA
>NZ_JBSFVD010000137.1:0-2107 GCF_053592135.1 Streptomyces sp. NPDC002784
GGGTCTCCTCGCTTTTGGCTGGCGGGGGGCCCCAACACTGTGTGTTGGGGCCCACGGCTGTCGGTGTGAGGTCTCAGGACTTCCTTGACGGTTTGTCGTCAGGAGCTCCTTGACGGTCCTTCTGGGTGCCCATGCCTTTGACGTAGAGCCTGGTGATCGGTCCGAGGTTCTTGCGTGGGCGGACAGCGAGTTCGTCCTCTCCGTGCAGGATCCGGTAGTGGGTGTCCTCGATGACGACGGTGACGATCTTTCCTGCATGGCGTGGGCCGAGCTTGATGAACTGGCCGTTGATCATGAAGCGGCCGCTCGCATGCACCTTGCGCTGGGCCCGGATGGCACCAGCAGGCAGAGGCGGAGGCGGCAGCAGGGACGCCGCCGTCCGTGCCCCGTCGATCTGCCCCAGGCGGTCGGCTGGAACGGGGCAGGGCCACGTTCCCATCAGGGCGTTGTCGGCGATGGCGTGCATGAGGTGTCCGTCGAGGCGGAGGGTGATCGTGCGGCCGGCGAGGGCAAATCCGACCTGGTAGCGGCCGCCGTCCAGGGCGACGATCCCGTCGCGATGGACCTTGCGGTCGACCTCGACGGGTTCGCCGGCGGCGAGGATGGCCGTGCCGCTACGGGCCCTGGGCAGGGTGGCGGGTGCGGGCTCGGGACCGGCCGGGCGGGCGCCATAGCGCATGGTCAGGTAGGCGAGATCCTCCGGCCGCAGCCGGGACGGGACCGTGGTGACGAGGTGCCCGTCAAGGAGGAAGTGGACGCTGCGGTGGTTCGCAGACCGTCAGCGTCCTGCCGGCCAGTGCCTGGTGGATACCGACTCGCTGCCTGCCCGCCACCAGGGTGATCTCGCCGCTGGCAGGCACCCGCACCTCGAACTCGATCGCGGTGCCCTGCGGCGGCAGGACGGGCGGTTCGACGACCTCCACGGACAACTCCGGTTCGGAGACTGCCTGTTCAGGATGCTGGTCATCGCGGCCGACGGCAGTGTGGGGCCGGAAGAGGCTGATGGGCGTGACCATGTTCAGGGCCTGATGCGGGCGCTGGTGGTTGTAGGCGTGCACCCACCCGTCGATCGCTTCCTGGGCCGCGGCCAACGACTCGAACGGCACGACGTGATCGAGGAATTCCTCGCGCAGGGTGCGATGAAAGCGTTCGATCTTGCCCGTAGTGGTGGGCGAGCGCGGCTTGGTCAGCCGCTGGGTGATGCCGTTCTCCTGACAGATACGCTCGAAGAGCACCTCCACCGGCTGGGGGCGAGTATGGCGGCCGGTGAACTGCTTGCCGTTGTCCGTCAGGATCTCGAAGGGCACTCCGTAGCGGCGCATCGCGGCGGTGAAGGCCGAGCACACCGCGCGGGCGCTGGGCACGGCCACGACGGAGGCGATCACGACGAACCGGGAGTGGTCGTCGATGCCGGTAACCATCTTGCACTCTCGGCCGTCGGCCAGCGGAACCCCGCCGACCAGATCCATCTGCCACAGGTGCATGGGCGCCTCACGCTGCCACCGGCGGTATTTGCGCGGGTGCTGCTGTTCCTGGGTGCGGACCAGGCCGTTGCGGGACAGCACCCGGTGGACCGTGGCCCGCGACGGCGCCGCCTCCAGCCCGCGGCGCGCGAGTTCGTGAACGATCCGGCGGGCACCCCACCGGGGATGCCGGCGACGCAGCTCGCAAATCTCGGCTTCCACCTCGGCCGACAGGCGGGTGGGGCTGTTTCGCGGGCGCCGAGAGCGGTCCAGCAGGCCGGGCATGCCCTCCTGCTCGAACCGTCGTCGCCAGCTGTGGAGAGTCTGACGCGAGGTGCCGTACCGGGCTGCGACCTCACCACTTGGAGACCCGCCGAGCACCTCGCGGACAGCCCGGTAGCGGTACTCGGCCAGCTGCTGTACATCCACGACCACCGAGCAAACCACCCCCGGCTTCAGCGCGGGGCCGGAGTGGACGGACGTTCAGCCGAACGTGTCAACCATGTCCTGAGGACAAACGGTCAAACATCTCCTGAGACCTCACAAGCTCAGCTCTGAAGCCCGCCGCCCGCGCGGCGGTGGCCAGCTCCAGCTTCAGCAGGTGATGCTCCGGCGACTCGTTCGCCAGCGCGCAGTCGCGCGGC
>NZ_JBSFVD010000138.1:0-2087 GCF_053592135.1 Streptomyces sp. NPDC002784
GTCCGTTTCGCTGATGGGATCGCCGCGTTGGCCGAGTCCGGGGTGACCAAGTTCTTGGAGCTGGGTCCCGACGCCACGCTCACCGCGATGGCCGCCGAGAGCGCCGAGGGCCTGTTCGTCCCGGCCACGCGGCGGGACCACGGTGAGGTGGAGACGTTCACGCAGGCCCTGTCCCAGCTCTGGGTCAGTGGCGTCGACGTCGACTGGGCAGCCCTCTTCGCAGACCGCAACCCGCACCGCGTCGACCTGCCGACCTACCCCTTCCAGCGCGAGCGCTACTGGTTGGAGTCCGCCGACCCGACAGGCGACCCCGTCGGCTTGGGGCAAGGTGCCGCCGGGCACCCCCTGCTGGGCGCCGCCGTCAGCCTCGCCGCCGACGGCGGGGTCATGCTCACCGGCCGCCTTTCCCTGCGTACGCACCCTTGGCTCGCCGACCACGCCGTCGCCGGCACGGTCCTCTTCCCCGGCACCGGGTTCGTGGAGCTGGCGATCCGTGCCGGGGACGAGGTCGGCTGCGCGCACCTTGCCGAACTCACCCTCCAGGCACCGCTGATCCTCCCCGCGCAGGACGGAGTTCAGGTCCAGGTCGTCGTAGGCGCAGCCGACGAGGACGGGCGGCGCCCACTCACGGTGTACTCGCGTCCGGAGACGGCCGCCGAGGCGTGGACCGCGCACGCGGAGGGAGTCCTCGCGCAGGCCCCGGCAGATCCGCCCGCCGATCTCACCGTCTGGCCGCCCGCCGGAGCGGAACCAGTGGACGTCTCCGGCTTCTACACCGCGGCCGAGACCGCCGGTTACGGCTACGGCCCCGCCTTCCGAGGCATGACCGCCGCTTGGCGCCGGGGCGACGAACTCTTCGCCGAGGTGGAAATGGCGGAGGAACTGCGAGCGGAGGCGGGGAAGTTCGGGGTGCACCCGGCGCTGCTGGACGCTTCCCTGCACGCGGTGCTGGCGACCGCGGAATCGAGTGAAGGGCTGCGGCTTCCGTTCCTGTGGGAGGGCGTGTCGCTCCTGGCGTCCGGTGCCACCGCCGCCCGCGTCCGTATCACGGCCCTCGGCGGCGACGCGCTCTCCGTGCTCCTCGCCGACGGCACCGGTGCGCCCATCGCCGCCGCCGACTCCCTGACACTGCGGCCCGTCACGGTGGAGCAGTTGACGTCGTCCCTCACCACCGAGACGGACTCCCTCTACCGGCTGAGGTGGGAGAGCCTGCCCCAGTCGGCCGATGTGGACGTGACGGGTGACTGGGCCGTGATCGGCACGCCCGAGGACGGCGCGTCCGTCGACCTCGCCGCCCTCCTCGACGGCGTCTCCTCCGTACCGCCGCTCGTCCTGTTCACCCCGCCCGCCGGTGGCGACCCTGAGACCACGACCGCCAACGTGCTGACCCTGGTGCAGGGCTGGCTGGGCGAGGAGCGGTTGGCCGAGTCGCGGCTCGTCGTCGTGACGCGGGGCGCGGTGGCCATCGACGGCGGTGACCTCGCTGATCTCGCGACCGCGCCCGTGTGGGGGCTTGTGCGGTCCGCGCAGTCCGAGTACCCGGAGCGGTTCGTTCTGCTCGACCTGGACCCGACCGCCGACGGTGACGATGCGGCCGTGGTGCGGTCAGCGTTGGCCAGTGGTGAGTCCCAGCTGGCGGTCCGTGAGGGCCGGGTGCTGGTGCCGCGTCTGGTGCGTGCGGCCGGGTCGGGCGGGAGCCTGGCGGTTCCGGCGGGGGAGGCCGCGTGGCGGCTGGACACCTCGGGTTCCGGCACGTTGGACGGGTTGGCGCTGGTTCCGGCGCCGGAGGCCGCCGCGCCGCTGGAGTCCGGTCAGGTGCGGATCTCGGTCCGGGCGGCCGGGGTGAACTTCCGTGACGTCCTGATCGGTCTCGGCATGTATCCCGGTGAGGCGTTCATCGGGAGCGAGATCGCCGGTGTGGTCGTGGAGACGGCCGAGGACGTCACCGAGTTCGCGGCGGGCGACCGGGTGCTCGGACTCGTGCCGCGCAGTTTCGGTCCGTTGGCGGTGGCGGATGCGCGGGTGGTGGTGCGTGTGCCGGAGGGGTGGTCGTTCGAGCAGGCGGCGACTGTTCCGGTGGTGTTCCT
>NZ_JBSFVD010000139.1:0-2084 GCF_053592135.1 Streptomyces sp. NPDC002784
GTCCGTTTCGCTGATGGGATCGCCGCGTTGGCCGAGTCCGGGGTGACCAAGTTCTTGGAGCTGGGTCCCGACGCCACGCTCACCGCGATGGCCGCTGAGAGCGCGGACGGACTTTTCGTGGCGGCCACGCGGCGGGGCCACGGTGAGGTGGAGACGTTCACGCAGGCCCTGTCCCGGCTGTGGGTCAGCGGCGTCGACGTGGACTGGGCCGCCCTCTTCACCGGCCGCAGCCCGCACCGCGTCGACCTGCCCACGTACCCCTTCCAGCGTGAGCGCTACTGGCTGTCCGATGACGCCACCATGGGTGACCCCGTCGGGCTCGGGCTTGGTGAGGCCGGGCATCCGTTGTTGGGTGCGGCGGTTCCGTTGGCGGGTGGGGACGGCGTGTTGCTGACGGGTCGGCTGTCGACCCGTACGCATCCCTGGCTCGCCGATCACGCGGTGGCGGGGACTGTGCTGCTGCCGGGGACGGCCTTCGTGGAGCTGGCGGTGCGTGCCGGTGACGAGGTCGGTTGCGGGAGTGTGCGCGAGCTGACGCTTCAGGCGCCCCTGGTCCTGCCTGAACGGGGTGGTGTTCAGATCCAGGTCGTCGTCGGTGCCGCCGAGGAGGACGGGCGGCGCCCGCTCACCGTGTACTCGCGTCCCGAGTCGACCGAGGCGGGTGGTGCGTGGACGCTGCACGCGGAAGGTGTCCTTGCGGAGGCTCCGGTCGTGGCGTCCGCGGAACTGTCGGTGTGGCCGCCTGCCGGGGCGGAGCCGGTGGATGTGTCCGGGTTCTACGCGGAGGCCGAGGCTGCCGGTTATGCCTATGGGCCGGTGTTCCAGGGCCTGTCGGCCGTCTGGCGGCTGGGCGACGAGGTCTTTGCCGAGGTGGAGCTGGCTGAGGAAGCGCATGGCCGGGCGGGGGCGTTCGGGGTGCATCCGGCGCTGTTGGACTCGGCGCTGCATGCGGTGCTGGCGACCTCGGAGTTGGGAGAGGGGCTGCGGCTGCCGTTCCTGTGGGAGGGCGTGTCGCTTCTGGCGTCCGGTGCCACCGCCGCGCGCGTCCGTATCGCGCCCCTGGGTGGGGATACGGTCTCCGTGGAGCTGGCGGACGCGACCGGCGCTCCGATCGCCGTGGCCGAGTCGCTGATGCTGCGTCCGGTGGCGCTCGACCAGTTGGCCGCAGCGGCCACGAGCGGCTCCGACTCCCTCTACCGGCTGGAGTGGACGCCGGCTCCGGTCGCCGACGCCGGTTTCCCGCATCCGACGCGGTATGCCGGGATCGACGCCGTACTCGCCGCACTCGACGCGGGCGACGCGGCCCCCGAGGCGGCGCTGGTCGAGGTCTCCGGCGCAGGCGACGGCTCAGAGCTTGCCGACGCTGCCGCCCGGGTCACTGCTGAGGCGCTGGCGCTGCTGCAGGGCTGGCTGGCCGAGGAGCGGTTGGTCGGGTCGCGGCTTGTCGTGGTGACGCGGGGCGCAGTTGCCACTGACCGTGGTGACCTCGCTGATCTTGCAACCGCACCCGTGTGGGGGCTCGTCCGGTCCGCGCAGTCCGAGAACCCTGGCCGCATTGTGCTTCTCGACGTCGATCAGGCCGTCGAAGAGGCCGCAATAGGGGCGGCATTGGCCAGTGGTGAGTCCCAGCTGGCGGTCCGGGAGGGCCGGATGCTGGTGCCGCGTCTGGTGCGTGCGGCCGGGGCGGGCGGGAGCCTGGTGGTTCCGGCGGGGGAGCCCGCGTGGCGGCTCGATACGTCGGGTTCCGGCACGTTGGAAGGACTGGCACTGGTTCCCGCGCGGGGGGCGTCCGCGCCGCTGGAGCCCGGTCGGATACGGATCGCCGTCCGCGCGGCCGGGGTGAACTTCCGCGACGTGCTGATGAGCCTCGGGATGTACCCGGGGCGCCCTGTGCTGGGCAGCGAGGCCGCGGGTGTCGTTCTCGAAGTGGGGCCGGGTGTCTCCGACTTCGCCCCTGGCGACCGGGTGATGGGTCTGGTCCTGGAGAGCTTCGGTCCGTTGGCGGTGGCGGATGCGCGGGTGGTGGTGCGTGTGCCGGAGGGGTGGTCGTTCGAGCAGGCGGCGACTGTTCCGGTGGTGTTCCT
>NZ_JBSFVD010000140.1:0-2078 GCF_053592135.1 Streptomyces sp. NPDC002784
AAGAGTGTTCAGAAAATGACCATTTTATGGACGCTCAAATATAAAAGAACATTGACCTACCCGAATTGCTAGTTGATTATTTAGCCATGACTTGATACCCGATAGAATATCTTAAAGTCTCTGGTTCCAGTGATTTAGCTGATTTTAACAGTAAAGAATACGCTAAAAGTATCATCTCTAATCTCAATTGAAAACCTTGAGGCGAACGACTTTTACAACGCTCAGCTCCTAGATTTGTCAAAAAAGAGAAAACTCGCTCAATCACTTTTCTACGTTTTGAAAAATTAGGGAAAAGGATTTTCTTTTGCTTCATGTTCTTCCTGACAGGTGTAATTAGATCAATTCCTTTTAATTCCAGCCTTTCATGCAGTGACTGACCTAGATATCCCATATCTCCAAGGACTGTTGGTGTCCCAAATTGACTCAACACTTCCTCGGTCATTGAACTATCAGCCATTGAAGCAGGAGTAATTGTGTAGTCTATGACATAGCCTGATTCACTGACTAAAGCATGACATTTACATCCATAGAAGTACTGTCCCTTTGTAGCATTGTAGCCAACATTTGCATAATCTCCAAGAACTTTGCTTCTGAAATTACGAATAGGCTGACACAAAGGAATGGGGAAGCTGTCAATAATGGATACACTCATTCCTTCAACCTCTTTAAAGACGAGTGCTTGGCGAATGACTTGGATACTCGGTAAGAGGGCATTACAACGGCGGACAAAGCGAGAATATTCTAGGAAATTAGGAAATAAACTTTGAGCCAATTGGTGCTTAGCTTTAAGCGTTTCACTAAAATGCAGTACGCCCCATAGGTAACAAGCGATAACTAAGCAATCTGATGTTGCGAGATGGACGTTCTTTCGGTTTTGAACCTCAAGGGGAACACTCGTTTGATAAAGCGTCTCAATGGTTGTCAGTAAATAAACAAAAACTTTTGGAAGTGTGCTATTATAAGTCATATAAGTCGTGAGCTTTCTAATGCTTAGTGCTTTAAGATTAGGATAGCACGACTTATTTATTTTCCAATGAAATTAACTAGCAATTCGGGTAGAAAGTTTAGAGGTATCATATGAAACTACTTAATAATTTGTTGACTAGCTTAACACAATATGAGAATGAAATGATTCAAATTAGGCGTCATCTTCATCAATACCCAGAAATTTCTTTTCAAGAAAAAGAAACATTTAAGTATATTATGGGCTTTTATAAAGAACTTGACTGTGAACCAAAACTTATCGGAAAGGGATTTGGAATCATCGTTGATATTGAAGGTGGAAAATCCGGAAAAACTCTTGCGTTGAGAGCAGACTTTGATGCTCTTGCTATTTTTGAAGATAATGATTTAAGTTTTAAATCGGTCAATCCAGGAGTAATGCATGCCTGTGGACACGATGCACATACTGCATATTTGATGGTACTTGCTAGAGAACTAGTAAAAATAAAACAAGAACTTCCGGGAAGAGTTAGAATTGTCCATCAACCAGCAGAGGAAGTATCTCCTGGTGGTGCCAAAGGTATGATTAAAGCAGGAGCTCTTGACGGTGTCGATAATATGATCGGGGTTCATGTGATGACTACAATTAAAACAGGGGTCATTGCCTATCATAATAAAGAAACTCAAACGGGACGTTCTAATTTCACCATTACAATCAAAGGAAACGGAGGTCACGCTTCTATGCCACAATTAAGTAATGATGCAATAGTAGCCGCTAGTTACTTTGTAACTGAACTCCAAACAGTAATTTCAAGAAGAATAGATCCATTTGACATGGGTACTGTAACTATTGGATCATTTGATGGAGCAGGAAGTTTTAATGCTATACAAGATAAAGTAGTGTTAAAAGGGGATGTTCGGATGATGAAAGAAACAACTAGAAAAGTCATCCGAGACCAAGTGAAACAAATTGCTAAAGGCGTTGGAGTAACCTTTGGGGTTGAAGTGATTGTAGATTATGACGATAACTATCCTGTACTCTTTAATTCAGAAAATCTCACTCACTTTGTAGTTGACAGCTTAAGAGCAAAAGGGGTGAACCGAAATGAATGACTCCTGCGATGTTCTCACCGGTG
>NZ_JBSFVD010000141.1:0-1992 GCF_053592135.1 Streptomyces sp. NPDC002784
CGCCGTGGTCGCCTTCTTCGACCCGATGTGGGCCCTCGCGGTCAACGCCGTCACATTCCTGGTCTCCGCCCTGATCATCGCCGTCACCGGGTCCGGCCGCGGCCCCGCGCCCGCGGAGTCCACCGACACGGCGCCCGAGGAGGAGAGCTACCTCGAACGGCTCCGCGCCGGGCTGCGGTTCCTGCGCCAGGACCGGCTGCTGCGGTCCATCGCCGTCATGCTGAGCGTCACCAACCTCATCGACGCGGCGTACGGCTCCCTGCTCATCCCGGTCTGGGCGGAGGAGACCGGCGGTGGCCCGGCCGCGATCGGTGCCCTCGGCTCGGTGTTCGGCATCGCCGCGGTCGGCGGCTCCGCACTCGCCACCGCGCTCGCGCACCGGCTGCGACGCCGGCCGACGTACGTCATCGCCTTCCTCCTCGCCGGGCCGCCCCGCTTCCTGGTGCTGGTCTTCGACCTGCCGCTGTGGACGGTCCTCGCCGTCGCCGTCGTGGACGGACTGGCCATCGGCTTCGTCAATCCGATCCTCAACGCCGTGATGATGGAGCGCATCCCGCGCCCCCTGCTGGGCCGGGTCTCCGCGCTCACCGACTCCGTCGGCTCCGCCGGCGTTCCGCTCGGGCCCATCCTCGCCGGCTTCCTCGTCACCCTGGCCGGCCTCGGCCCCGTCCTGATCGGCTGCGCCGCCCTCTATCTCGGCAGCACCGTGCTGCCCGCCCTGCGCCCCCACTGGCGCGAACTCGACGACCGGCCACCGCCCGCGGTCACCCCCGAGCCCGACGACCACAAGGTCCCCGCACCCTGAGCCCGCCCCGCCCACCGTCCGAGAGCACACCGCGCAAGAGCACACTTCCGACAGCACGAGAGGAAAGAGGCACATCATGAGCAGTGGCAACCTGAGCGCCGCACGCCTGAAGGGTGACTTCGACGTCGAGCGGCTGCTGGCGGAACTCGCCGTCCTGGAACGCACCCAGTGGGCGGCCCAGCGCACCTACGGCGAGAGCCTGGAACCCAGTGAGGACACCGTCCTCGACTGGCGGGTGCTGCCGCTGCGCAGCCCCGACGGCCGCGCCGGCCGCACCGACCCCGGCGGCCTCGGCCTCGTCGAGTACGCCGCCACCCCGTGGTTGGAGAAGACCCCCTACATCCGGTCCATCCTGGAAAGTCTGCCCACCGAACTGCGCGCCGTACGGCTGATGTCGCTCGGCGTGGGCGCCGAGGTCGACGAGCACCGCGACCAGCCGTACGGGCTCGCGGCCGGCTGGGTGCGGCTGCACATACCGTTCGTCACCAACCCGGAAGCCGTCCTCACCCTCGACGGGCAGCCCCACACCTGGCAGCCCGGCACCTTGTGGTTCGGCGACTTCTCCCGCCTGCACTCGGTGCGCAACGGCGGCTCCGAGCGCCGCGTCCACCTCGTCATCGACGCCTATGTCAACGCCGAACTGCTGGAGCTGTTCCCGGCCGAGTTCCGCGACCGCGTCCGCTGGTCCGAGGTGCTGCTCAACGGCCCCGAGATCCCGCTGACCGAGGACGAACTGACCGACTTCCGCTGCACGTTCGCCATCCCCGACGCCTTCCTCTACGGCGAGCCCGAGGAACTCGCCGACGACAGCAGGCCCGACCGGCAGGCCGGGCTCCGACTCGACGGCGGCCGGCTCGTCCTGGAGGTCGACGACGAGCCCAGGGCGGCGCTGGTGCACCTGGGCGAAGGCGAGTTCCGCGCCCTCGGCTGGACCGCCGAGCGCACCGTGAAGGCCGAGCGGACCGACGAGGGACTGCGGCTGCGCTTCCGGATGCGCCAGGGCAGCCGTATGGAGGAGACCGTACGGACCGCCGCGACGGCTGCGGCCTGAGCCATGCCGTACGCCACCGGCACGCTGCGCGACCCCACACAGGTCCGCGCGTTCGACCCGGCGGCGGTCACCGGCCGGCGGCTCACCCCGCCGGCGGCGGGCGGGCCCGCGCACATCTGGCTGCTGCACGCCGAAC
>NZ_JBSFVD010000142.1:0-1989 GCF_053592135.1 Streptomyces sp. NPDC002784
CTGCGTACGGATGTGTCCGGTGACCCGACGTTCCGTGAGCTGCTGGGGCGGGTGCGGGCCGCGGATCTGGCGGCGTACGCCCATCAGGAGCTGCCCTTCGAGCAGTTGGTGGAGGCACTCAACCCGGAGCGGTCCCTGTCCCGGCAGCCCCTCTTCCAGGTGATGCTGTCACTCGACAGCAACCCGGCCGCCACGGTCTCCGTACCCGGACTCGAGGTGCGTACCCGGGTGGTGCGGGCCGAGGTCGCCCGCGTCGACCTCACGCTCAGCCTCAGCGAGCTGAACGGCGGCGGTGTCGACGGCTCCCTGGAGTACGCCACCGACCTGTTCGAGGCGGACACCGCCGCCGCGCTCATGGCCCGCCTGGTACGCCTGCTCGGCGCGGCGGTGGCCGATCCCTCCGTCGCCGTGTCCGGTCTTGACGTCCTGCGGCCGGGCGAGGCGGCGACGCTGACCGGGGAGTGGAACGAACCCGCGCTGCCCGCCACGGCGGACCGCACGCCCCGCACGGTCCAGGAACGCTTCGCCGGGCAGGCCGCCCGCACCCCGGACGCGGTCGCGCTGCGCGAGGCCGACGGCGGCACCGTCACCTACCGGGAGCTGGACCGGCGCCAGCGCCGGCTCGCGGGACGGCTGCGCGCCCTCGGTGTCGGCCCCGGCAGCCGGGTCGCCGTCCTCCAGGAGCGCTCGGCGTCACTGGTCGTCACGACGCTGGCAATCCTGCGCACCGGAGCCGCCTACGTCCCGCTCAATCCGGCCGACCCCGCGACCCGGATGCGGCACGTCCTGGCCGAGACGGGTGCGGTGGCCCTGGTCACCGACCGGGATCCGGCCCGAACGCCGACGGAGCCGGGGGTCGCGGTGCTGCGCGTGGACGCGGGGCCCGCCGATGAGGCGGGCGACGAGTCGCTCTTCGCGGGCCACCCCGACGATCTCGCCTACGTCATGTACACCTCGGGCTCGACGGGTGCCCCCAAGGGCATCGCCGTCACCCACGCCAACATCCTGGCCCTGGCCGACGACCGGCACTGGCGGTCCGGCGCACACGGCCGGGTCCTGCTGCACTCGCCGTACGCCTTCGACGCCTCCACCTACGAGATGTGGGTGCCGCTGCTGCACGGCGGGGAGGCGGTGCTCGCCCCGGCCGGCCGGCTCGACTCCGCCGCCCTCGCCGAGGCCATCGAACGCCATGACGTCACCGCGGTGTTCCTCACCACGGCTCTGTTCAACCATCTCGTCGAGGACCATCCGCACTGTCTGTCCGGGGTGCGGGAAGTGTGGACCGGCGGTGAGTTCGTCTCTCCCGGCGCGGTCCGCCGAGCCCTCGAACGCTGCCCCGGCACCACCGTCGTGCACGTCTACGGCCCCACCGAGACGACCACGTTCGCGGTCTGCCACCCCCTGACCGGACCGGAGTCCGTCACCGGCGAGACCGTGCCGATCGGCCGCGCACTGGACGGCGACCGCTGCTTCGTGCTCGACGAGCGACTGCGGCCCGTGCCACCCCATGTGGTGGGCGAGCTGTACATCTCCGGCGAGGGCGTGGCCCGCGGATATGTGCGCCAACCCGGTCTGACGGCCGCGCGGTTCGTGGCGTGCCCGTTCGGGGCGCCGGGTGAGCGCATGTACCGCACCGGCGACCTGGTGCGCTGGACCGGCGACGGTCAGCTGGTGTTCGTGGGCCGGTCCGACGACCAGGTGAAGATCCGCGGCCACCGCATCGAACTCGGCGAGATCCAGGCCGCGTTGCTCGACGACCCGACCGTGGCGCACGCCGTGGTCACCGTCCTCGACGACGCCTCCGTCGGCCGTCGGCTGGCCGCCCATGTCGTTCCCGCCGACCTCACCCACCCGCCCGTCGTGGACCGGCTGCGCGACCGGCTCGCCCAGCTCCTGCCCGGGTTCATGGTGCCGGGGGTGTTCGTGGTGGTGGAGGCGTTGCCGTTGACGCCGAACGGGAAGGTGGACCGGCGGGCGTTGCCGGTGCCT
>NZ_JBSFVD010000143.1:0-1967 GCF_053592135.1 Streptomyces sp. NPDC002784
CTCCCTTTCGGCCTATAACGGTTGGGGCCCCCCCTGGGGGGGGGCGGGGTTTTGGGGGCCGGTCCCTCCCGGGCCCATGGGATCGTGGGGGGGGGGGGCGACGACCTCGTCCGCAGAGGGCGGGCCACGACTCGGGAGGGTGTCTGGGCCGAGAAGGCCGTCAAAACCGAGGACGGCCACCCCCGGACCTGGGGCAGCCCCCGACCATACCCCGCCGCGCGCCCTCGGGGTGCGCCGGAAATGCCCCTGATCACTTCGCTGGCTGGGGGCTCGGGGCATGCGGGCGGCGGGTGGGGTCATAAGCGGGGGAGACCGTCCGGAGTGCCTGCTCTCCCGTGGATCGCCTTGTCGGGTCTTCTCCTGCGGCGCTGCTCCGTTCTGACTGGTTGTGACGGACGGGGAAAGGGAGTGCCGCGATGGAGGGCATGTGCGAGGGACGGGTGACGTATTTCAATCGGCAGAAGGGGTACGGATCTGTGCTGCCCTTCGGACGCAGCGACCAGGTCTTCGTGCGCAGCGAGGACATCGAGTCGGAGCGTCGGTTGTTGTCCGGGGGCAGCATGTGTCTTCCCTTTGCCCTCCCGTTGCTTTGTGTCCGGCTGGTTCGTTAGGCCGAGCGAGTAGTCAGCGGTGGGCCCCGCCCTGCGCGAACTGCGCACCGGGGGCGTCCCCCGCCAACTGGAGGCCAGTAAGTGACCACCCCGACCAATCTCGCAGCCGCGCCCTGGAAAGCGCCGGAGCCCCGGGAACTGCCGGAGTGGCGTGCGCGGGTGCTCGACGACATCGGTAGCGAGGACTCCATGCGCTCGCTCACGCAGGCCATCAATGCCGGGCACAGAGCCGTGTTCCCTACCGTGCCCGGCATGGATGCCTCACCCAGAGCGGTGGCCTCCATGCTGCTGGCGTGCTCCGAGGAACATCGCCTGCGCGAAGCCCACCTGTACTACGCGACCGCCGACATGACCTCGCTCGCGCTGGCCGCGGCCTCCACCCCGCCCACCGAGCCGGTCAAGAAGACGCGGTTGCCCTCCCCGTACGGGTTGATGGTGTTCGCCGAGCCGATCGGCGGCTTCACCCAGGATGTCGCCGACGTCCTGGCCGACTCGCCTCTGGCCCGCGACGGCACGCACGTGACCGTGACTACGCCCATCGTCGCCGTCAGCTGGGGTCCGTGGGCACCCTCCGACTTCGATATCGCCGACGGCCCGACTGCGCGCTGGTTCATTCAGCACACCCGCGGCCAGATGGAGCCAATCCCGCAGCACTTCGAGGGCGTGTGGCTCACCTTCTACGCTCTGGCGGGCAGTGCCATCGACGCCCTGGCGCCGGACACTGTGATCGGATCCCTCCCTGGCGGCGCCCCCATGACCGCCGCCGTCATCCAGTCGTACCCCCGCCGCGCGCCTCTGAACTGGGAAAACGAGACGGTCCTGGCTTTCGGAAAAACCTTCGGCGAGCTCACACCGAGCATCACCCGCCACTGGTCCCAGGTCGTCTACACCGCCTGGCAGCTGATGAGCCAGACCGGCAAGATCCAGCTCACCGAGGTCGAAGAGGTTCCGCGCGACCGCGCCGGCCGCAAGCGCGACCGCCGCGACGGCATCACCGGACCCTCCGAAGTTCGGATCGTCAACGTCCACACCGCTCACCGGCCCAGCCGGGCCGCTGCCGAACAGGACGCCACCGCCTCCACCGGCCGCCGCGCCCCACAGTGGTCCTGCCGCTGGCCCGTACGCCCCTACCGGCGCAACACCTGCCTCAACCCCCGCGCCCACGCCGACGGCGCGTGCGAACACGAGGACCGCGTCGTGCCAGCCCACATCAAAGGCCCAGTCGACAAGCCACTCAAGGTCGGCGAGACCGTGAACCTCTGGGCCCAACAGCCAGAAGACAGCTGACCGTTGCCCCTTGCAACGTGAGCCAGAGATAGGAGACCGGGGCCGACTCTCCAAGGCCCTCGCTGCTAC
>NZ_JBSFVD010000144.1:0-1921 GCF_053592135.1 Streptomyces sp. NPDC002784
GGAACGTCGGATCACCCGACACATCCGTCCGCAGCACCAGCGTATTGACGAAGAAGCCGACCAGGTCATCCAGGCTGTCGTCGGTGCGCCCGGCGACCGCCGTCCCCAGCGGAATGTCCGTCCCCGCACCCAGCCTGCTCAGCAACGCCGCCACCGCCGCCTGCAACACCATGAACAGCGTCGTCCCGGTCTCGCGGGCCAGGCCGCCGATACGGGCCTGGAGTTCGGCGGGCACGAAGAGGTCGATCGCCTCGGCCCGGTGGCTGGGTGCGGCGGGCCGGGGCCGGTCGGCGGGCAGGGTGAGCTCTTCGGGCAGGTCCGCCAGGGCCTCCTGCCAGTAGGCGAGGTGGCGGGCCGCGAGACTGTCGGGGTCGGCCTCGTCGCCGAGCAGGTCCCGCTGCCACAACGTGTAGTCGGCGTACTGGATCGGCAGCGGGCCCCAGTCCGGGGCGCCGCCGGTCACGCGCACCGAGTAGGCGGTGCTCAGGTCACGGGCCAGGGGCGCCATCGACCAGCCGTCACCGGCGATGTGGTGCAGGACCAGCACCAGCACGTGCTCCTGCTCACCGATCTCGAACAGAGCCGCACGCAGGGGGAGTTCAGTCTCCAGGTCGAAGTCGTGCGCCGCCTCCTCGGCCAGGCGGGAGGGCAGTTCCGCCTCGGCCACGGCCCGCGTGGACAGCGGGACGCGGGCGTCGGCGGTGATGTGCTGGTACGGCTGCCCCTCCACGGCCGGGAAGAGCGTGCGCAACGACTCGTGCCGCAGCGCCACATCGTCCAGCGCCGCCTGGAGCCCACCGGTGTCGACCGTCCCGCGCAACCGCACCGCGAGCGGAATGTTGTACGTCGAACCGCCCTCCTCCCACTCCCGCAGGAACCACAACCGCTGCTGGGCGTACGACAACGGCAGCGGCTCGGGCCGCACCGCCACCACGGCCGGCCTGGGCAGGGCGGTGTCCTCGGCCCGCAGATGCGCCGCGAGCTGCGCGACCGTCGGGTTGCCGAACAAGGCCCTGATGCCCACCTCGACGCCCAGCACGGTGCGGATGCGGCTGATCAGCCCGGTGGCCAGGAGCGAGTAGCCGCCGAGGGCGAAGAAGTTGTCGTCGGCACCGACGTGCGCCGCTCCCAGGGTCTCGGCGAAGAGGGCGCACAGGACTTCCTCTTCGGGGGTGCGCGGACGGCGGGCGGGGGCGGGCTCGTCCTGGCCTGCGGGGTCCGGCCGCTCGGGCAACCGGATGTCCAGCCGGCCGTCGGGGCTCCAGCGGGCCTGCCTGCCGGTGCGGTACATCACGGTGCCGGATCCGCCGTGCGGGTCGGCGACGAACCTGTCACCCGCGGCGGAGGGGGCGGGCACGGTGAGGTAGAGGTCGCCGCTGACCCCGGCCGGCACCGGCCTCAGGTGGTCGTCGAGGAGGTAGGCCACGGCCCGGTCGGGCGCTGACACCCCCGCCAGTTCGCGCCACATCTCGGCCGGGACGGTGGCGCTCCACTCGTCGAGGACGCGGTGCAGCTCGTCGGCCGTGAGCAGTTCCGCCTGGCCGACGGGCGTGTCCGGCTCGGCGGTCACCGCCTCCAGGAGCCGGAGGAAGCGCCGGGCCAGGTCGTCCACGGTGGCGCGGTCGAACAGGTCGGTGGCGTACTCGAACTCGGCCCTGATGCCCGCCTGCCGGCCGGCCTCGTCGAAGGTCTCCTCCACGCCGATGCTCAGGTCGAACTTGGCGGCGCGGTGGTTCAGAGGCTCGGCGGAGGTGCGGAGTCCGGCGAAGCCGTACGCGCCGTCGTCGGTGTTCTGGAGGACGAGCATGGTCTGGAAGAGGGGGTGCCGGGCGGTGGAGCGGACGGGGTTGACCGCCTCGACGACCCGCTCGAACGGCAGGTCCTGATGCGCATACGCCTCCAGGTCGGAAGCCCGCACCCG
>NZ_JBSFVD010000145.1:0-1918 GCF_053592135.1 Streptomyces sp. NPDC002784
GCCACAAGCGGCAGAGCTTTTTGAACCACACCCGGCACCCCTGGGTGGGTGAACCATACGAAGGGCTCAGCACCTCCCGCAGAACAACGTAGGGAGCGTTTTCAGCGTTGACGCTCAAGGGTGAGGACGGCAGCGGCCATGACCGTCATGCGGTTGGTGCTGCAGCGGGCTCTGCGGAAGATGCGCCAGGACTTCAGTTTCGCGACGCTTCGTTCGACCGGTGCTCGTGCCGCTGACAGGGCCCGGTTGATCGTCCGCTGGGTCACGGTGAGGTCCTGGTGCGGAAGACGTCTGATCGGCGTGGTCACCCATGAGCCGGCCCCGATGTAGGCGCGGTCGGCGAGGACAGGTACGCCCTGGCGTTCGCAGATCCGGATGATGCGGGTGGGTGCGGGCCGCGGTCAGGTCGTGAGTGCGGCCGGGCAGCGCGGGCGAGATCCACACAGCAGCTTGCCCGCAGGGTCGGCAACGACCTGCACGTTCACGCCGTGGCGGCGGTGCTTCTGGGAGAAGTCGGCCCGGCTGTCACCGACCCGGCCGCATTCGGCGAGCGTTCCGTCGAGCAGGACGTGATCGGGATCCGTTTCCCGCAGGACCCGCAGCAGCCCGGGCGCCCGGCGGGACAAATGGCCGACCACGGCGGCGACGTAGGCGTGGGCAGTGCCGACGGATATGCCGAAACCGGCGGCGATCTGCGCGAGCGTGTCGTGCCGGCGAAGGTAGACCAAGCCGACGAGAGCACGCTGGTGCGGCGGGAGCGCGCAGCGGCGGTCACCCTCACGGGTGACGATGAGCATGGTTACCCACTCGACCAGGGCGTGCGGGAGGTCGAGTGCGGCAGGATAGGGAACCAACGAGGCTCCTGCGCTGATGAGTTGAGACGTCGAACACCTCTCTCAACGGCACAGGAGCCTCGTGCGTTGCGGGAGGCCACCCCGTCACCCGACCGGTGGCCACTCTGAAAACGCTCAGTACTTCCCGAAGGGCACCGACCTGTCCCGCTGGTCGTCCGCAGACCTCGAAGCCGTCGCCCTGGCGATCAACAACCGGCCCCGCAAGATCCTCGGTTGGCGGACACCAGCCGAGGTCTTCGAGGAGCAGCATCACCTACGAGGCCACCTTCCGCACAACACCAACTGCGCTGACCGAAGCCGCATAGACCCCTGTCCAAGATCCGGGGTCAGGGCCCGGGTCGCCCGCACCGGCTTCTATCCCAAGAAGAACCGCGACGGCTCACCGCGGCCCGGTCCGTACCAGCACCTGGCCGAGGAGTTCGAGCGCCGCCTGGCCGCACTGCGCGAGGCCGGCGCCACGCCCGACCCACGAGCCGCCCAGGTCGAACGCCTCAAGAGTCAGGTAGCCGGGTTGAAGGACCGGCTCGCCGAGCGGAAGGAGCAACTCGCCGAGCTCGGTGAGTTCAAGCAGCGAGCGCTGTCCCAAATCGCCGCCCAGCAGATGGAGATGCAACGGCTTCGGGAGGCCCTGGCCGCACCGTCGAATCTCCGGGCACTTCCCCGGGCTCAAAGAGGATCTGCCCCCTACGGGTCATGTAGCTGAACTCCGGGCCATATGCCCCGGTGTGCCGGGACTGCGGTCAGGGCAGCACACCACTCTCAGTCAGCACTCGGTGCAGGTCCGCAGTGGCCGGTGCCCCCTCGGTCGTGCCGTCGACATGGCGGTAGAGCCGGCAGGACAGGCCCGCTTGGAGGCCCTCCGCTGCGAACGGGTCGGCTCCGTCCAGCAGGAGGGTGGGCGAGCCTGACATCCCCTGCCGGACGGCTTCGTCCGCGTCGTGGGCCTCGATCCATTCCACCGGTACGACCCTGAGGTTCCCCCGTCATGCGGGAGGTGCTGATCAGCTGGTCAGCAGGGGTTGATGGGTGTTCAGATTCGTTGGTTCGGCTGTCGCCTGCTCGGC
>NZ_JBSFVD010000146.1:0-1918 GCF_053592135.1 Streptomyces sp. NPDC002784
GCTGCCAGTCTCGCTCGCCTCGGTCGTCAAGGCCCGCCGGGTCTTCGGCCAAAGCCATGAGGAGATCGGCGGAGACGGATCCCGCGGGGGTGCCTATTCCGCAGGGGTGTCTACGGGGTCACACAGCGACCAGAAGCGTACATCGGCGTTGGCGACGGGCCACGGCCGCGGATGACCGGGACTCTGGGCATGGGGATCTTGGCGCGCACAGGCAACGGCCGCAGCGACGCCGGTAGGCGGTGCAGGGGCCGGTCTTGGGGTGGTGAACGCGGCCGGTGTGCGCCCCCCTTGGTGTGTTCGTGCTTCGCCTCATCTGGCCCCTACGCACCGCAGGACTCACTCGGTCACATGGGGGGTTGTGCGTACCGGGATCCGGTTTGACGCTGACTCCCCCGGTACCCGGCGCCTCCGCTTGAGGGCGTGCCGTGTTCGGTTCCGGTTCTGTGCCACAGAAGGGAACTGCTCATGTTCACTCGTCTTCGCGCCGTCCTTGGCGTGCTGGCGGCGGCTTTGCTGCTCGGCCTCACCGTGGGTGCGGCTCCCGTCCAGGCCGATCCCGCCAACACCGCGACGGTGCAGGATCCGACCGGCACCTTCAAGCTCAGCGTCACACCCGCCAGTGCCTCGGTGGGTGACACGGTGTACGTGACCCTCAACTACACGAACTTGGGGTCCGCCACGGTCCAGACGAACTTCGGCTACACCGGCTCCCCTGTGGGTTCCTACGCGATCGGGGCCCCCACCGGTGACACCGTGCTCTGCGGTGGCCCCCTGATCGTGGAAGGCGGCTGCACCTATCCGCTGGTTCCGGGTGGCGACTCCCGGCAGACCACCTGGCCCGTAGTGATCACCGCGGAGCCCGCCGACGACAGGATCTCCTTCAACACGTTCGAAGCACTGGAGACGCGCCTCATCGGTCAGTCGACGTACTTCCTCCCGCCGCTGGTGCTGCGCGTCCACTGACGGGCAGGCTTGGCTGCCTGGCGGGAGCGTCCACGCATGCAGACACTTCCGCCAGACGTGAGATGAAGCACTCCCAGCCCACAGGGCCGGACGCAAGCTGATCTCCAGCAGATCACCGACCGTGCCGGTGGCGTCGAGGGGACAGAACGCGCCCCTGGATACGTGCGGCGCAGGCCACGCGGCGTGCGCACCTGAACGGCCGTACCGCAGAGCCATTGCGGACATTCGGCTTCGGCTGCCTGCCGTCCCCGCCGTAACTGAGTACCTTCACAAGCCCCCTTCACCCCCGCGTGAGAACACAGGCAGGCAAGGAGGAGGGGTGTCGGACAGGCCTGGATTTCGGCCCGGATGATGCGGCCGGTGCCCAGGTGCAGGGAGCCCCGACGCTGGCGACCTATCCGGTTGGGCACCTCCAACCCGATGAGTGGCAGTGGCAGCATGGAGGGGGCCTTTCAGAGGTGGCTTGCCGCCTCGATGTGCGCCTTGGTGGCGTCGGTGATGAAGTCGCGGCTAGTGTCGGGGCTGAGGGCCTGGGCCTGGAGGTGGTCGTGCAGCACGTGGTAGTGCTGTACGTCGGATGGTTTGTCCAGGTAGAGGTCGCTGGTGAACCGCTCAAGATGCACCACCGGTCCCGCGGAGCTGTCGGCGAACCGCAGGATGGAGAACTGTCCTGACAGTCCCGGGTGAGCGCCCGCCGTGTAGGGGAGCACTTGCACCGTGATGTGCGGCTCGGCGCCAAGGGCGTTCAGGTGCTCTAACTGTTCTCGCATGACGTCCGGGCTGCCGACGACGCGGCGCAGAGCCGATTCGTCCAGGACGACCCACATCCGCAGTGGCCGGGCCAGGTCGTAGATCCGGTGCTGGCGGCGCATCCACACCTTCAGCCGCGTGTCGGCCTCTTCGACCGTGAGCAGGGGGATCGTTTCTCCGATCACCGCGTGGGCGTAGGCGGGAG
>NZ_JBSFVD010000147.1:0-1888 GCF_053592135.1 Streptomyces sp. NPDC002784
TCAGCATGCACATGCCCAACAGAGGGCCTGCGCGACGATCAGTACCTCGATCGAGCGATCACGAACCGAGGAAGATCGGACTTAACGTCCACTGACAGCAAGCCAAGGTCGGCGAGCGAGGTGTCGGCCGGGAGACATTGGTCCGCCCCCACTGGCTGTGGCCGGCAAGATAACCCGCTGCACAGCGAATTCCTGGCTGAAGATCAGGATTCCGGCTCTCGGCCGGTCGTCGGGAGGTCACGGCGCCGGAAAGCAGAGCAGGTCGGCCAGGCCAGCAGCGGTAGACGCCGCGCGCATACCTGCCAGGGAGCCCAGAATTCGCCGGCCGTCACGCCCAATTGCAGCCGTTGGCCCGGCGCCCTGGCCGTCGCGTGTATATGGGGCCCGGCACTATGGCGAGGGTGGCTAGTGTCATGCGCCAGAAATCCTGTTGGTTAGTTCTGCCCGGTTTTCTGGCCGGTGGTTCCGACCTTGGTGAGGTAGTTGGCGAGGGAGTTGAGGATCTCGTCGGCTGTCTTGGTCCAGGTGAAGGGCCGCGGATTCTCGTTCCAAGTGTGGATCCACGCAGTGATGTCGTCCTCCAGCGCTTTCACGGAGGTGTGGACGCCGCGGCGGATGAGCTTGTCGGTCAGAATGCCGAACCATCGCTCCACCTGGTTCATCCATGAGGAGCCGGTGGGGGTGAAATGGACGTGGAAGCGGGGGTGTTTGCTCAGCCACGTCCTGATGTCGGCGGTGTTGTGAGTGGCGTAGTTGTCGCAGACGAGGTGGACGTCGAGGCCGGCGGGCACCGCCTTGTCGATCCGGATCAGGAACTTCTTGAACTCGATCGC
Source organism: Streptomyces sp. NPDC002784 (assembly GCF_053592135.1). Lineage (NCBI taxonomy): Bacteria > Bacillati > Actinomycetota > Actinomycetes > Kitasatosporales > Streptomycetaceae > Streptomyces > Streptomyces sp. NPDC002784. The sequence goes on from NZ_JBSFVD010000147.1 coordinate 834, forward strand.
TCGGTGGCGGCGGTGCAGTGCCGATATGACGGTGCCGTCGGCGATGTTGAAGGCGGCGAACAGGCTGGTGATGCCGTGCCGAAGGTAGTCGTGAGTGCGGCGTTCGGGCATGCCCGGCATCATCGGTAGCACCGGCTGCGAGCGGTCCAGCGCCTGGATCTGGCTCTTTTCATCCACGCAGAGGACGACCGCCTTCTCGGGCGGGTGGTGATACAGGCCGACAACGTCGACGACCTTGGCGACGAACTGCGGATCGGTGGACAGTTTGAAGGAGTCCTGCAGGTGGGGCTTGAGGTCAAACCGCTTCCAGATCCGCCCGATCGTCGACTTCGACAGGCCGGTGCGCTGGGCCATCGAGGCCCGTGACCAGTGGGTGTCCTGGCCCGGGACCGACTCCAGGGTGGCCACGACGACCTCCTCGACCTGGTCGAGGAGGATCGAGGGCGGCCGGCCCGAGCGCGGCTCGTCGTGCAGACCATCGAGGCGTTTCGCGATGAACCGGGCCCGCCAGCGGTCCACGGTCGACCTGTCGATGCCGAGGTCGGCCGCGGCCTGCTGGTTCGTTCCTCCCTCCGCGCAGCGCAGCACGATCTTGGCCCGCAACGCGAGAAACTGGGCGGTCTTGGCCTGCCGAGCCCACTGCTGCAGCTGTCTGCGCTCGACATCGTCGAGGATCAGGTCAGCCTTCGGCCGGCCGATCCAGCCGGCGTCCTCAAGCCCAGCCATCCGCTCTGCGGCGAATGCCCGACGCCACTTGCCGACCGTTTTGGCCTGGACACCGACAAGCCGTGCGACACCCGCGTTCGACATCCCCTCAGCGCACGCCAGGATGATGCGGGCCTTCTCGGCCGAGCGCCGGTGCGGCATTTCCGTCCGGCGCACCAACTCCGCGCGCTCGGCCTCGGACAACGTGATCGCCACAGCAGAAGGCCCCGAATGCGACATGACAACAGGGTACTTACTAAGCGTTGTCCCGTAACTGCTGGTCACGGGTGAGATGATCTCGTCGTGGCTGGTGTGATCACGGCGTCGGAGCCGTCTTGGATAGCCCCGTT
>NZ_JBSFVD010000148.1:0-1774 GCF_053592135.1 Streptomyces sp. NPDC002784
CAACACCACCGTCATGACCATCAGCCGCGCAGTGAAAGACGTCCGCCCGCTCCTCGAAGCCCATAGCGTTCATATCCCCGCCTCAACAGCGGCAGTGGGGCTCAGAAGGTGGTGTCGATCAGCGGGGGCTGGCCGACGCGGTCGAGGAACCCATGAGCAGTCTTGACCCGTCGGCCGGGACGCGCCCGCCCAGGGGGACCGGCGGCGTCGGGGGCGTCGGAGAGGGAGTGCGCGAGCGTCTGGACGTGGCCTACACCCCGTTCCCCCCGGCTGCTGAAGGCCGCCGTCCTTGCTGTGACCGGCTGTGTCCGGCCGTGAGCCGGGGGCCCGACTGGTCAAGGCTCTGCATGTCGCGGTTAGCCCGCTCGCCCCTCCTGCAGCTGATACGCGCTGTCCCGGACCCGGCAATCCCAGGCCCGCGAGAGGCGACCCGCTCTTCTAGGGCACGCGCATGAGCCCGTTTCTGCAACCACCTCACGCCACCAAAAAGCGGGGTCTATCATGCAACTATGTCTGTCACCACAATGACACTGCGTGTCCCGGACGACATCGCCCCCTCGATCCGGGCAGCCGCGTCCGAGGCCGGCCTGAGCGTGAACGCCTACATCGTGCGCGCGGCCCGCCGCGCCGCCACGCTCGATGCCGCGCGGCAGCTCGCCGCGCTCGGCCTCGGCGACGACCTGGCGGGCGAGGGCGACACTCTGTGAACCGTGGTGAGATCTGGTCGCTCCCCGACGGTCGCAACGTCCTGATCATCAGCCTGACGGGTCTGGAGCAGTCGTTCGGTGTCGTGCTCGTGATCGTGCTGCACGAGAGTGGCCGCTACCCCGACACCGCCATGTCGGTGGTCATCGGCGACCCGATCCCATGCACCGCCGTCGCCGTCAACATCACACAGATGCGCACCGAGCGGTTCGACGGTGCGAAGCTCCTCGGCCGCATCGACGCGGCGGCGATGAGCCGAGTCGACGCGGCCCTGCGCGCCGTCCAGGACCTGTGACCACCTGGGGCGGCCCCGGCTCGACGTCTGCGGGCGTCCGGTGGCGGGCGCGGTTCGGTGTTCTATGCGCTGAGCCGCCTGGTCCCGCGCGGCCTGCTCGACCTCAACCAGGCGGTCCGTGAGACTCACTTCTGTCGCATTGGTTGCATTCTTGCCGCGATCAAGTATTCGGGACTGCGATCCGCACTGTGTCCAGGCAGCGGGGCGGCCGGTGATCTTCCAGAGCGCGGACACGGTCCGTGTCTCAGCCGCGTTGGTCCGGGTCGAACCCGGCCAGCCCCGTCCCGAGAAGGATGTATGCGGCGAGGGCGAGGGCCGGTATGTGCCCGCCCGGGTGGTCGATGTCATCGATGTAGTACCCGGACAGTCCCAGCCAGACCAGCCCACCGACGATCACCAGTGCGACGTTCCCGGTCTCGCCCATCACCCGCATGCCCGCCAACAGCAGCAGCGGCATGAGAGCCCAGGAAGCGGCCGTGGTGAGGAGGAACTCGAAGCTGTCGGCGAAAGCGTTGTCGCTTTCGACCTCACTGTCGCGCGCCGAAGCGAAGCCGGACGACATGAGGGTGTGGCAGGCCGCGGTGGCGACGACGACGGTGACAGCGCCTTTGACGGATCGTACGTATCGCATGGGAGTCCTCGCTCTTGGCAGGCCGTGGGCCCCAACACAGTGTGTTGGGGGCCCCGGGGGGGGGTGTGTGGTGTGAGGTCTTACATTACGGGTTGTGGGGAGGTGCTGCGTTTAGGTGCGTAGTGGTTGCCAATCCGTTTGGG
>NZ_JBSFVD010000149.1:0-1756 GCF_053592135.1 Streptomyces sp. NPDC002784
GCCATGACTCGATCCTTTCACGGAATCGAGTCTCTACCGAACCCGGAACGGTTCACCTCGGACTACCGAGTGTTCTTCGACTTCCTCTGGGGCCGGGGGAAGACCTGGAACGAGGCCAGCGCGGACGACCTGTTCGACTTTCATGACTGGCGTGTACGGTCGCCGCGAAATCCTGACCGGGTGGGCGGATCGAAGTGGAACCGCGAGCTGGCGGCCTTTGCCCGCCTTTACGACTGGGCCCAGCGGCGTGGTTACGTGGCAACGAGTCCGGTGTTGATGCGGTCGGCCACGGGGCGGTACGGGGAAACGGTCTTGGTTCCGGCTGGGCGGGCGAAGAACGCTCACGCCAGCAATGTGCACTGGCTGACGCCGCGGGCTTTCCGCCGGTGGGTGGATGTCGGGCTGCGGGGGCATGTTGCGCAGGGCTGGCCGGGCGAGAGCTGGGTGGGCCGGTTGGAGGCCCGCAACGTCGCCTACGCGAAGTTGTTGTTTTCCTCGGGTGTGCGGCTGACGGAGGGGGCCTCGCTGCTGACCGTCGAGGTGCCCAAGGTGGCTTTGGAGGGCGGGCGGTATTACCCGGGCCGGCTGGCGCGGGCGGTGACGAAGTCGAAGAGGCCGCGGACGTTCTACGTCGCCGCCTCGGTCGTCGGCGGGATCGAGGGGGTACGTGGAGTCGTCTCGTGCCGTGGTGATCCGTCGCGCCCAGGCGAAGGGGCGGTACGAGCAGCTGCCGGACGTGCGGCTGGTGAGCGGTATCACTGGCCATCGCCGTCGCACCCTTCACTGGCGGGACCAGGACGGTGTTACGGGGCAGACGGCGCTGGACGAGGCGACGGTGTCCGAGCGGATGACCTTCTACATCGAGGGTCCGGACGGGCTGGAGCCGTTGTGGTTGTGGTTGAACGAGCAGGGGCTGCCGTTTCGTCCGGCGTCGTGGGAGAACGTCTTCCGTGCGGCGAGTGAGCGGTGCCAGCAGGTGCTGGGCTCGGTAATGGCGGAGCCGCCGTTTTGCACCCCGCACATGTGCCGGCACAGCTTCGCTCTGTTCATGCTCGTGGTGCTCAACCACGTGATGGACCAGCGTATGGGCTTGACACCGGCGGAACGCCGGGACTTCCGTCTGCTGTACGGCGATCCGTGGCAGATGGTGCAGGACCTGCTGGGGCATGCCCAGCAGGAGACGACCCGGGGGATCTACCTGGAGCCGGTGGCCGATCTTCAGCTGCGGTCGCTGCTGGCGGACGTGCCGGTGCCGGAGGCAGGTCGTATGCCGATGGATGCCGTCTTCGCCCGGCTGGCCAGGGAGGCCGAGGGAATCCAGGACGTCGACGACCGCCTGGGGGCGGCATGAGCCGCCGTGGACGAAGCGCCGCCCGCTCTCCTGAGCCCCATCGTCGCCCGCCGGTTCTTCTCGAAGATGGTCTCGTGGTCGAGCATCGCAGCACCCGGGGCACAGCCCGTCGCTTCGACTTCGCCACGCTGCCCGTCCCGCTGGGCATGCAGCGGTCCCTGGCCGCAGTCTTCGCCGAGCTGTGCCGGCCGGACAGCGGTTGGGACTCGCACGACGTCGCCCGCACCAACTGGAACGCGGTTCGAGCCTTCGCCACCTACCTGTCCCAGCAGGACCGTCCAGTAGGTGACGTGGACGCCCTCACGGTGGGGCTGTGGAACGCCTGGCGGATCAGCCGCCCGAACACTCCCGCCGGCCAACAGCAGCTGAGATGTGTGATCCGCCTTCTGCGTCACCACCCCAGTG
>NZ_JBSFVD010000150.1:0-1755 GCF_053592135.1 Streptomyces sp. NPDC002784
CTTCCGACGGTAAACCTGTACCTGGGTACCGGTTGCAAGCCTGGCTCCTGGATGCGCGGCGGGTTCGAGTTCCGCGGCGTGGACCAGGGCGAGGAGATCCCGGTGACGGTAGAGGAAGGTGCGGTCCACCCCGGCCTGCCGGGCGATGCCAGTGGCGAGGCGGCCGTGGAGCTTGGGGTATCAGTACGAGCCGATGACGATCCGGCACAGAGACGCGGTGCTCCGAGCCTTCCATGAGTCTTGGATCGAGATCGGTGAACAGCAGTGAGCAGCGATCACCCTCATGACACGCCGCCCGACCCGGTCCGGCAAGAACACCCCACCCTGGACCTCGCTTCCCAATGCTGATGTCAAGCCGCCACTGTGACTGGTGGTGTGGCTTGGTAGTACGCTCCGTCGCGGATCATGGCCCACAGGACGTTGACGCGGCGGCGAGCGAGTGCCAGCAGCGCCTGCTTATGTCCCTTGCCTTCGGCGCGCTTGCGCGCGTAATAGGCCTTGGAGGCAGGGCAGCTCTTCAGGCTGGAGAGCGCGGAGAGGTACATCGCGTTGAGCAGGCCGCGGTGAAAGCGGCGCGGTCTTCGAAGGTTGCCGCTGACGCGGCCGGAGTCACGCGGGGCAGGCGCCAGGCCGGCGAAGCCGGCCAGCCGGTCGGCGCTGCCGAAGGCGTCTATGTGACCGCCGGTGGCCGCGATGAAGACGGCGCCCGTCATCTTGCCCGTGCCGGGCAGGCTGAGGATCACCTCGGCGTGCGGGTGCTCGCGAAACCGGGCCTCGATGAGCGCGTCGACTTTCGTGACCTCCTCATCAAGGGCCATCACCCCCTTCGCCAGCCGCACCACCATCGCGGCGGCCAGCTTCTCCCCAGGCAGGGCCGTGTGCTGGGCCTCGGCTGCCTCCAGGGCAGTCCGGGCGAGCGTGGCGGCTCCGCGCACCTTGCGGTTGCGCAGCCACGTCTCGACGCGCTTGGCTCCGCTGCGGCGGATCGCGGCCGGCGTCTGGTAGCCCGTCAGCAGCATGACCGGGCCCTTGTTGGTCAGGTCCAGCGACCGTTCCAATGCCGGGAAGATCTCCAGCAGTTGGGCGCGCAGCCGGTTGATCTGGCGGGTGCGGTCGGCCACCAGATCCGCCCGGCGTGTGGTCAGTATGCGCAGGTCGACGGCGATCTCGTCACCGGGACGCAGCAGACCGAGGTCGCGGCGCATGCGGGCTTGGTCGGCGATGACGAAGGCGTCCTTGGCGTCCGTCTTGCCCTCGCCCCGGTAGGAGGCCGAGGCGTGGTGCACGGTCAGGCCGGTGATGTAGACCATCGGCTGGTCGTGGCTGACCAGCAGGCCAATCAGCAGGGCGGCACCGCCGCCGTTGAGGTCGACCGCCCACAGCACGTCTTCATCGATGTCCAGGACGTCACCGATCAGCTCCAGCAGGGCCGATTCGTCGTTCAGGACCCGGCGGGACAGCAGCCGTTCACCGTCCCGGTCGATCACCACGCAGTGGTGATGTTCCTTGCCAATGTCCACTCCGGCCCATATCCGGGGCACGGTCACCTCCGCCAGTTCGTCGCGCTACCGCTGCCCAGCAGACGACCTCGCCGACGTTGCCCTACGCAGCGATCGAGTCGCATCTCCCAATTAGCGGTCGAGTCGTCGCGGGGCTCCGGGTGGCCAAGCTCCTTCAGCCATCTGACGGTCGCCCAGTCATCAGCCATGCCCAGAGCCCCTGGGTCCCACTGATCTTACGAATGATCATTTCGAA
>NZ_JBSFVD010000151.1:0-1753 GCF_053592135.1 Streptomyces sp. NPDC002784
CCGGCGAGACCGTCGCCGCCGCCCTCGCCGACCTGCACAGGCATCACCCCGGAGTACAGCTGCACCTGCACGAACTCACCACCTCCGCTCAACTCGCCGGACTCGCCGCCCACGAACTCGACGTCGGACTCATCCACCACCCCTGCGACGTCACCGGCCTCGAACTCGGTCCGGTGCTGCGCCGGGAGCTGGGCGTGCTGCTGCCGCGGCACCTGTCCGCCGCCGCGCTCACCGAAGTGCCGCTGGCCGCCCTGCAGGGCCAAGTCCTGGCCCTCTTCCCGCGTGCCGACGCGCCGGCCCTGTACGACGACGTCCTGACCACCTGTGCCCGCAACGGCTACACCCCGTCCGCCGTCCGGCACGGGCGGGGATCCGGCTTCGTCCGAGGGCTGATCCTCTCGGCCGACGCCGTCGCGTTCGCGCCCCGTGACACCGCCCGGCCCGACGGCGGCGGATCGGACCCGGCAGTCGTCTGGCGCCCCCTGGCCGGGGCGCCCCTCGCGGTGCGCTCCTCGGTGGCCTGGCCCCGAGGCCGCGGTGACACGGCGGTCCAGGCGTTCGCCGAGGCCGTCAGCGAGGCCCTGCGGTCCACCGCCGAAGCCGGACCGGACCTTCCCGACCGTCCCCTGCACCTGCGCCCGGTAGCGGAGTACCTGTTGTGACGCCCTCTCTCGTACGCCGCATCCACGCCGCCTTCGGCGAGGCGGGTGTCACCGGCAGCCTGCACGCCGTGGACGTCGACTCCGGCGCACAGGTCGACGCGGGCGCCGACCTGCCGGTCGTCACCGCCAGTGTCCACAAACTCTGCCTGCTGGTGGCCCTGTACCGGCAGGCCGCCGACGGAGTGCTGGACCTGACCGAGCAGATCGAATGCCCGGTCGGTGAGCGTACGGCCGGTCCCACCGGCCTGGCCGCCCTGCTCGACCCCGTACGCCTCTCGCTGCGGGACGCGGCCCAGTTGATGATGACCGTCAGCGACAACGCGGCGGCCGACCTGCTGATGGACCGCGTCGGCATCGACGCCGTCAACCGGACCACGGCCCGCCTCGGTCTGGACCGCACCCGCGCGCGCCACGACTTCGGGGGCATGCTCGCCCTTCTCCGCGAGGACATCGGCCCGGGCGGGGCCACCGCCCTGCTCGCACCGCACGCTCTGACCCGGCTGCGCGTCCTGGACCCGGCCGCCACCAACCACAGCACCCCGCGCGACATGACCCGGCTGCTCACCGCCGTGTGGCATGACGAGGCCGCCCCCGCGGAGCACTGCGCCGCCATGCGCCGCGTCATGGGCCTGCAGGTATGGCCGCACCGGCTGGCCTCCGGCTTCCCCTTCGACGACGTACGTGTGGCGGGCAAGACCGGCAGCCTGCCGACCGTGCGCAACGAGGTCGGCGTCGTAGAATACCCCGACGGTGGCCGGTACGCCGTCGCCGTCTTCACCCGCTCCGCCTCCACGGCCGCCAACCTGCCCGGCGCGGACGCGGTCATCGGAACGGTGGCGCGCATGGCCGTGGACGCACTGCGCGCCCGCTGAGGGGTCCTCCGGTGAGGGGCGGGCGCGGCGAGTGCCCTACCGGCTGTGGACGGACCGTTCCATTCCGGCCCACCATGAGCAACAGGCCCGTACCCGCGCGGCGTCATGACCTTGAGAGGGGGGCTGGGTGCCCCACGGGCGGACAGCACCCCCCTCCCGCCCTGCCGTGCTGTCGCGGGTGTCGGCCGTGCTCGCGGCCGCTGTGGTGGTTGGTCTTCT
>NZ_JBSFVD010000152.1:0-1750 GCF_053592135.1 Streptomyces sp. NPDC002784
GCGAGAGTGGCCAGGAGCTCGGCAGCCTCCGTGACGTAGCGGTAGGCCGTCGTGGTGCCGACGCCGAACCCGGCCGCGAGCTGGGCATAGGTGTGTCCCACCCGCAGATGGGCGAGGGTGAGCAGGGACTGACGGCCGGCGCTCAGACGCCGCCAACGCGAACCGATCGTACGGCGGTGCCGCCGCAACTGCTGCGTGAGGAAGCGGAGGGCAGAGCTGGACACGTCGACGCCCGACGGGTAAACAAGCACGTGAAGCCTCTGGTGGAGACGGTTCTCTTGGTCGAAAACCCATCTACCAGAGGCTTCACCACGTTGTCAGCCCAACTGCCCCACACCAGAAGCAGGTTGAAAAAGGCTCACTCTGTACTGTGGAGTTACAACGTTCACGCTTCAGTCCCACGGCGCACGCCAGGCACTGGATGCATATCCTCACCGAAATCAAGAACCGCGGTGTGAACGATGTCCGCATGCTGGTCTGCGGCGGGCTGAAGAGCCTGCCTGGCGCGGTCGAGACTGTCTGGCCGCCGACCGTCCACCAGAATCGTAAAGAATCGGTGTGTCGGCGGCCCAGGCGCCACCCTCCTATTTTCGGTTTGGCACGGGCTAACTTTGGGGGTCTGCGGTGTCTATATTCCGATCGCGCTCCTCCGTCCGTGTCCAGTGATTTGCTTGTCCCGTCCGCTATGGGTTTGCCTGTTCACAGCCTGCAGCGCAGGACTCTCCACACCACAATGCGCCGCTGGAAACCGTATGTTTTTCGGATGACGTCCACCTTTTTCCCGGGCGTCTCTCGCAGGAGAAGCAAGTCATATGCCACCAAAACCAGTGATGAGACGCTTCGTCGCCGCTCACGCGGCTGACGGACCCACGGCGGCTCGCAACGTCCTCTGCGTCCGCCCACGGCCCTATTCGTTCCTCGTGTCCTTGTGTGCCACTCGCGGCTTCGCCACCGTGGCCTCCCGGCTGTTGCCCCGTCTCGACCTGCTGGCCCACCGCCTGACCGCAGGGCGCCTTTTGGTCAGCCATATCGCCTTTCCCAGTCTGTTGCTCACCACTACCGGGCACCGCAGCGGGGCCCTCCGAACCGTTCCACTGGTGTGCTTCCCGCACCCTGAAGGCTTCTTCGTCATCGGCACGAATTTCGGTCGGCAGCATCACCCGGCATGGAGCACCAACCTTTTGCACACGCCGGAGGCGTCCATCCACTTCCGGGGTCGGGCCTGCCGTGTGGTGGCGCACCCGCTCATGGCGGACGCCGAGCAAGATGTCCTCGCGGCGTTGCAGAGGACCGGCACAAGCCGCGTATACGAGTCCTATCGACGACGTGCGGGCCGGGAAATCCGGCACTTCGACCTCCGCATCGTCGACGGTGACGGCCGTGTCCCGGACGGGACGGGCCGCTCCTCCGATGCGTTGGTGTCTCCCGCTCAGCCGATCCCGCATGTCCAGCAGAAAGAAGCATGATGAAGGACACGACCCGTTGCGATGACGTGCCCCTGGCTCCAGGCGGCCGCGCACCGTGGGGCCACTTCCCCATGGTGCGCAAGGGTCTGCTGCCTGTCATCGAGGAACTGCGCGAACACGGCCCGCTGCTGAGGATGAAGCTGGGGCCGATGTCACTGGTGGTCATCAATGACGGCAGGCTGATGCGGCAGGTGCTGATGGAGAAGGCTGATGCCTTCGACGGCGGTCGGCAGCGGCTCTCTCTCCTTGACCTCACGCACAAGCCGAACGGCGGCCTGACCGCG
>NZ_JBSFVD010000153.1:0-1722 GCF_053592135.1 Streptomyces sp. NPDC002784
ACAGCGCGCGGCCGAGTACTACCGGGCGCGCAGCATCACCGTGCTGCGCATCAGCGTCGGCCTCGTCTACTGCTGGTTCGGGGTGCTCAAATTCTTCCCCGCCGCGAGCCCGGCCGAGGAGATCGCGGCCGCCGCCATGACCGAACTCACCGGTGGACTGCTGCCTTCCCACGTGTCCCTGCCGCTGCTGGGCACCGCGGAGACGCTGATCGGACTCGCCCTGGTCACCGGCCTGCTGCTACGGATCGCCCTGGCCGTGTTCTTCACGCACATGGCCGGCGCCTTCACCTCCCTGGCACTGCTGTCCGGGCAGATGTGGCACCACGGCGTGCCCACGCTCGAAGGCCAGTACGTCCTCAAGAACGTGGTTCTGGTAGCCGCCTGTCTGGCTGTCACGTCCGACGAATTCACTCGCTGAAGCCCGCCCCCGCCCCACCGCGCAGCCGCTGACGAGCCGCTCGGCCCCGCGGGCGTCGTTCACCTCCCAGGAGTCACCCCGTGGGAAGCACCATCACCCTGAACCAGCTCAGCAAGACCTTCCCCGGCGGCCACCGGGCCGTGCAGGACGTCTCGCTGCACCTGGAAGCCGGCGAGTTCCTCGTCCTGCTCGGCCCGTCCGGCTGCGGGAAATCCACCCTGCTCCGCATGATCGCGGGACTCGAGACCATCACCAGCGGCGAACTTCTCCTCGACCGGCAACCCGCCAACGACCTGCCGGCCGGCGAACGGGACGTGGCCATGGTCTTCCAGAGCTTCGCCCTCTACCCCACCATGACCGCCGCCGAGAACATCGCCTTCCCCCTCGCCGCCCGCGCCCACGACGAGCACACCGTCACCCAGGCGGTGAACGCCGTCGCCGACCGACTGGGCATCAGGTCGCTGCTCAGCCGCACGCCCGCCCAGTTGTCCGGCGGCGAACGCCAGCGCGTGGCCATGGGCCGCGCCGTCATCCGCCGCCCCTCGGTCTTCCTCATGGACGAACCGCTCTCCAGCCTCGACGCACGCCTGCGCGTGCGGCTGCGCACCGAGATCCTCTCCGTGGTGCGTCACACCGGCGCGACCACCGTCTACGTCACCCACGACCAGGCCGAGGCCATGGCCCTGGGCGACCGCGTCGCCGTCCTGCGCGACGGCGTCCTGCAGCAGATCGGCGCCCCGGACGAGCTGTACGACCTGCCCGCCAACGCCTTCGTCGCCTCCTTCGTGGGCACACCGCGCATCAACCTCGTGCACGGCACCCTCTACGCGCCCATCGACGGCGCCATGACGCTCAGCCTCGGCGCCCAGAAGCTCGTACTGCCGCAGCGGATGACAGATGATCACCGGCTGCTGCGGGTCGTACAAGGCCAGCCGCTCCTCGTCGGCCTGCGCCCCGAGGCATTGCGCGTCAACGCGTCACCCACCCCCTATGAGCGCCCCCTGACAGCCAAGGTGACCCATGTCGAGTACCAGGGCCACGAGGTCCTGCTCCACGTCACGGTCGGCGCCCGGTCGGCGGAGGTCCCCCGCACGGCGGCCGTCCGGACTGAACAGCACGGCCACGGCAACCCCGTCATGGAAACGCTCCGCGGCACGATCCACCGCATCCGCGGCGCCCTCCCCCACCGAACCCACCCACCGGCCCCGCCGCCACCCCCGCTGCCCGACCATTACGGAGTCGGAGAACTCGTCCTGCGCGCCCGCCGGGCAGCGGGCTGCCGGCCCGGGGACCGCATCCCCCTC
>NZ_JBSFVD010000154.1:0-1717 GCF_053592135.1 Streptomyces sp. NPDC002784
GACGAAGTCCAGCGTCCCCAGATGGGCAATGACCTCGCGTTTGACGGACCGCTGATGGTCGAAGTCGAAGTCCTCCAGCGACTTGCGGGAGGGGAAACGAGCCGCGCAGATCCGTCCCTCGGCGCCGTGGGAGTCGCGGGCGGCAACCTCCCGCTGCAGGCAGGCAGCCAGATACTCCTCATGACTCCAGTGACTCCAGCCCTCGTCACGGGCCCGCTCAGCCAGCCGGGCAGCCGCGTGCCGCAGCGCAGGCGCCTTCAACGCTTTGGTCAGATAGACCAGTTCGGAACCGACGTCGCGGCCGCTGGCGGCCTGCTTGGGGGCCATCACGTGACTCCCTCACCGGTACTCAGGCCGCCGTCGATGACGCCGAAGATCCGGTCGTAGGGTGTCCAGCGGCCGCTGTTCGACCTCGAGCTCGTCGGCCCGGACGGGCCGTTGCCGGGCCCGATCGCGGTCGGCTTTTGCGGCGGCCGCGTGGGTGGGGTCGGTCAGCGACTGGTGGCGAGCCCAGCAGCGGGCATGCCGGGCGACCTCGGTGCCTTCACACAGCGCCAGGACCTGGTCCAGGTCGGCCTTCACCTCGATGCGGCGGCCGATGGCCAGCGGATGGACCGAGTAGTCGTTGGTGTCGATACGGACGTAGTGGTCGCGTGGCAGGCGCAGGCTGGATCGCCACCAACCCGGCGGATCGACCGGCGGCAACGGCAGCATGCGTGCCCTGTCCGTCTCGATCCGGTCGGCAGGCCGGGCCTGCAAGGTGCGGTGCAGGCGCCGGTTGGCCTTGGTCAGCCAGTCCGCCAGCTGGATGTTGAAATCGGTCGGCGAGGCGAAGACGCGGCCGGGCAGAAAGCTGGTCTCCAGATAGCCATTGGCCCGCTCGACCAGGCCCTTTGCCTCCGGGTCGCCGGGACGGCACTGGATGATGCGGATGCCCAACAGTCCCGCGAACGCCGCGAAGTCCTCCGTCAGCTGAGGGCTGCCGCCCCGCCAGGAGCCGACCGCGGCCTCGTTGTCCCAGACCAGAGCCTTCGGGACGGCTCCGAGCCCGGTCAAAAGCCGCCAGTGCGCGGCGATCAGATCGGCCGCAACCTTGCTCGGCAGCATCCGAGCCATGATCCATCGCGAGTAGCCGGCCACCATCACCAGCACTGGCGGACAGCCCGGCTGCCCGAACCCCAGCGGGATCGCCGAGGGCGGGAACCACAGATCGTACTGCACCAGTTCGCCAGGCTCATAGACCGTCCGGGAAGCCGGATCTGCCGGCAGGTAGTCGAGCTTGAGCTCACGCACCCGATCGCGCAGTACGGTCATGCCGTGCTGCCAGCCGATCCGTTCGGCCACCACGGTCGCCGGCATGTCCGGCCACACCTCAAGCAGTTCGCGGATCTTCGGCTCGGCCGCATCCACGATCGAACCCTTCGGCGCCCGCTCGTATTTCGGCGGCCGGTCGCTGGCCACCGCCCGGCGCACCGTGGTCCGGATTCCCAACTTCCGTGCGATCGCCCGGATCGGCATCTGCTCGGCCCGGTGCAACCGGCGGATCTCCGCCCAGTCCTCCACGCTGATCACCCATCCTCCCGGCCTGACTCAACGAGTCAGGCCGCCAAGGAGGGCCACAATTCATCCGGTGGAAGTGGTCTCACGGGCCCTGACCCCGGATCTTGGACACGGGTCTATGCGGCTTCGGTCAGCGTAGTTGGTGTTGTGCGGAAGG
>NZ_JBSFVD010000155.1:0-1714 GCF_053592135.1 Streptomyces sp. NPDC002784
GCCACCGCCGCCGCCCCCGCCGGGCGTGCACGGCAGCGTGACTCCGCGGTCGCGCAGGTACGGCACCGGGTCGATGCCGCGGACCGTGGTGGAGGTGCCGACCCGCACCCGCAGATGCAGATGGACGCCGGTGGATTCGCCCTCGGAGCCCATCAGGGCGATGCGCTGACCGGCCGACACCTGCTGGCCGACGGAGACGTCCCGCTGGTACATGTGCCCGTACTCGGTCACCGTGCCGTCCGGGTGCAGGATGCGGATCCACTGGCCGTAGCCCTGGGCCGGGCCGGAGGCGATGACCTCGCCGGCGCCGACGGCGTGGATCGGGGTGCCGAGCGAACTCGCTATGTCGACACCGTCGTGGGTGCTGCTGTAGCCCTGGGTGATCACGCCGGAGGCCGGGCAGGAGCCGGCGAAGGCGGTGGCGGCGGTGGAGCCGTTCGTCGCCGCGTGACCGGGGGCGGCCGCCGCGAGGGGCAGCAGCAGGGCCGCCGCGGCCAGCAGACCGGCCCGCAGGTTCATGCCGCGCAGACCAAGACGCACGTGGGTTCCTCCCCTGAGATGACGGCTTCTGACGAGCCGTGGGATGCAGTGGTCCCGGACCCTAGGCGCGCGGCGGCCCCGAGGGGCATCCGGAAGTTTGCGGAGAGACGGCGCCCGCGGCGGGCGGTAGTCCTGGACCGTCGTCGCACCCACCGAGGGGGAAACCGTGTCTGTCACATCCGTGCGTGCCCAGTGGCGTACGCCGCTGTGGGCAACGCCGTTGCTGTGTCTGCTGCTCGTCCTGACGGGCCTGGCGGCGCCACCCGCCTCCGCGCGCGCCCAGCAGGACAGCTGGCGCATCGACCTGGCGGGACCGGAGGCCGACCGGGGCAATGTCGCCCGCCGTGCGGCCGGGCTCACCGTCAAGGACAGCCGGCACCGGACACCGTCGGAACCCGGCGCCTCCCACGCCGTGTACACCTCGCCCGGGAAGAGCCTCGGGCGCCAGCTCACGGCGTTCACCGTACGCACCCGGGCGGACGTCCCCGCCGGCACGAAGGTGCTGACCGAGATCCGGGGCAGCAACCACCCGGGCACCTGGACGCAGTGGCGGACCACGGGCGGCGCGGACGAGGTCAGGCTGCCGCAGGCGGTCTCCCTCCTCCAGGCCCGGCTCACCCTGCTCGGCGTCCCCGGTGGAGCGTCACCCACCGTCCGTGCCGTCACCGTCACCGCCGCGGCCGAGCAGCCCGCGCCGCGGCTTCCGCGTGACGGCAGGGCGGCGACCGCGTCCGGGCCCACCTACCGGCTCTTCGCCACCCGGGAGGGCCTCGTAGGACACACCACCGCCAACGGCCATGTCATCAAGCCCCGCGACCACTTCGTCGCCCTGCCCTCACGCCGGATGCTGGCCGGCAACGGCGGACACGAGTACCAGGTACGCCTCTGCTACAAGGGGCGGTGCGAGACCGCGCCCGTGTGGGACGTCGGTCCGTGGAACACCCGCGACGACTACTGGAACCCGCCCGCGCAGCGCGAGATGTGGCGTGACCTGCCGCAGGGCACCCCCGAGGCCCAGGCCGCGTACCAGAGCGGCTACAACGGCGGGCTCGACGAGTTCGGCCGACGGGTCGCCAACCCGGCCGGCATCGACGTCGCGGACGGCACCTTCTGGGACGGCCTCGGCATGACCGACAACGACTGGGTCGACGTCACCTTCATGCCGGACAGCGGT
>NZ_JBSFVD010000156.1:0-1703 GCF_053592135.1 Streptomyces sp. NPDC002784
GGCCGATTTGGGGGTCGTAGTAGCGGTGGCCCATCTTGTACAGGCCTGTCGGGTCAAGGTAGGCGCCGGTGTAGCGGTGGGGCTGGGGGACGGCTTGGGTGGTGGTGCCGCGGGGCAGGCCTGTGGGGCCGTAGGCGTACGTGTGGGTGCGCTTGCCCGCGTCATCCACCAGGCCCAGCACGTTGCCGGTGGCCGGTGAGGTAGTAGAGGACTTCCCCTGTTTTCATGGAGTTCAGCGTGCCCCGCCGGCATTCTCGGATGAATCCGTTCCCAACGCCGTTCACCGACGCTTTCTATCGAATGCCAAGACTCTCACCTACATCAAGGCCTATTGCGGCGTCGCACCATGTAGGTGATCGCCACCACGAAACCGATAATGATGAGCAGCAGGCCGGAAAGAATGACAATCTCCGCACCTCCGAGCTTACCCATGACGTTTGATCCTCCCCTTTGTTAGTGATGCTCTGCAGGTACGCAGAGGAGCGGCGGCAGGCTGAATTCCGGACCCAGCCCGCCGCTGCCCTTCAGCAGAAGCGGCCGCAGTGGTCAGCCAGCGTGGCCAGTGCGGCGTTTGAGCAACCACACAGCGACGTAGCCCACTAAGGCGAGGCCGAACAAGATCGATACCGTGATGCGTAGGATTAGCCACGGCTGTCCGTCAGGATCCCACAGCGCCTCGATCAAGTTGAGAATCAGGGCAATGCCGAACGTGACGGATAAGGCTGCCTTTAGCCATCCGGGCCTCCGCTGTGTGGTTTCCATCAGATGCCTGTCACTCCGTAACCCACGCATAGGGGTTGAAGCAAGTGTTCAGATCGCTTGCTTCATCCTCCAGCGAGTTGTCCGTGTCCTGCCACGCCCTCTTGGCATAGCAACCGACAGGGGCTGCGCTGGTCGCCCGCCCCAGAAACTTGGGCCCCTTCGTCTTCACGAAGTCGACGACACCCGAGTACCAGGCAAGTCCGGTCGGGTCCGCATGATTGACGGGATCACCCGCGGCGTAGAGGTAGGGGTTGAACTCCTGCCCGGAGGGATCGGGTTGGGTGAAGCGGCCGATTTGGGGGTCGTAGTAGCGGTGGCCCATCTTGTACAGGCCCGTCGGGTCGAGGTAGGTGCCGGTGTAGCGGTACGGCTGGGGGACGGCTTGGGTGGTGGTGCCGCGGGGCAGGCCTGTGGGGCCGTAGGCGTACGTGTGGGTGCGCTTGCCCGCGTCATCGACCAGGCCCAGCACGTTGCCGGTGGCGTCGGTGAGGTAGTAGTAGGACTTCCCCCCAGTCGTCATGGAATTCAATGTGCCCGCCGGTTCGCGGATGAATCCGGTGTCGACGCCGTTCGTTGTTGTGGACGCGAGCCCCAGGGCTGTGTGGTGGAACCACGTGGAAGCCAGCTTGGTGCGCTCGGAGTTGGTGGTGCCGGCGTGGACCAGGTCGTAGGTCGTGCCGCCCTGTGTGATGCGGGACAGCTGGCTGTGGTCTGTCCAGGTCTCGTTGGTTCGCGCGGTTGTGGCGACGCGTCCGCCGGCTGTTTCGTTGCCGAGCTTGTCGTAGGACCACGGCGTGGCCGAGCCGGTCTGGGAGGTGAGCTGGCTGGCGTCGTTGTAGTTGAACACTGAACCGTTCCGGGTTCGGTAGAGACTTCAGATTGTGGTTGTGACCTGGGGTTCCGCGGTCGCGAGGTAGTAGTTGGTCTCGTATTCGACTGGT
>NZ_JBSFVD010000157.1:0-1695 GCF_053592135.1 Streptomyces sp. NPDC002784
AGCTTTTTGAACCACACCCGGCACCCCTGGGTGGGTGAACCATACGAAGGGCTCAGCACCTCCCGCAGAACAACGTAGGGAACCTCTTTCATCCTCCGTATCCGCAGATCAGGAGGGCGTGGACGGCGGCGACGATGCGTCCGATGCGGTTATTCGAACATCGGGCTCGACGAGGAGGCGCCAGGTTTTCAGCTGTGCGAAGGCGCGTTCGCCAGGGGCGCGGAGTCGGGCGTGGTCCCGGTTGTACTGCTGGTAGTGCTCGGGCAGTTCGTGGTGGCGGTAGTAGGGAGTGCGGACAGTGGCGCCGGCGCCCTGGTAGGCGCGGTCGGCCAGGACGAGGATCTGTCGCGTGTGGCAGTTCTCGATCACGCCGTGAGCACGGGCGGCGGTCAGGTCGTGAGTGCGTCCGGGCAAGGCCCGCGAGAACCACAGGGGTGTGCCGTCGGGTGCAGCAACGACCTGCACGTTCATACCGTGCTTCCTATGCTTCTGGGAGTAGTACGGCTCGTCCGCGGCGACCCGGTCGATGGGGATCAGAGTGCCGTCCAGGATCACGAAGTCGTCCTCGCCGCGGCCGGTCAGGGCCTCGCGCAGACCGGGCGCCCAGGCGGCGAGGACATCGACCGTCTCGTCCACGTACCGCCAGGCCGTCGCTTCGGAGACGCCGAACCCTGCGCTGAGCTGGGCGAGCGTCTCGTTCTTGCGCAGGTGGGCAAGGGCGAGCTGTGCCTGACGGAAACAGCTCAACTTGCGCCAGCGA
The DNA here is from genome assembly GCF_053592135.1 of Streptomyces sp. NPDC002784. NCBI lineage: Bacteria > Bacillati > Actinomycetota > Actinomycetes > Kitasatosporales > Streptomycetaceae > Streptomyces > Streptomyces sp. NPDC002784. The sequence goes on from NZ_JBSFVD010000157.1 coordinate 761, forward strand.
GTGCGGCGTTCACACCTTCGGGCGTAGATGAGCCATGAGACATGCTCGACCAGCTCGTGTCGGACATCAAGCGTGGAAGGATACGGAACCAACGAAGCCCCCCGGCCGTCGGCGTGTTGAGTGAGATCACCACACCAACGACGAGGGGCTTCGCCACGTCACCGCACCTGACCAGCCTGATTCACCCGACAGCCCAGGATGAAAGAGGTTCAGTGGTTACGGGAAAAGTCTTAGGGCATTACCGGCGATTGAAGGCGAAATATAGTGAACTGGCGGCCCAGCAATTTATCTACTGGGCCACCAGTATCATCCGAAAGGGTTCCCAGTCGTCAAGCACCCGAGTTTCTCCTTGAGCGCAACCACACCACTACGAGTGCACCCAGGAAGCCAGCAGCTGCGAAGATCAGGGCTGCCTCTATGAGACTTCCCTTGAGCAATCCAGCTGCGGTGGCGCCAGTTCCGGCAGCAGCTGTGAGCAGCGATGTTCCAAGGATTGCAGCTACTGGATTTGTGCGTTTCCGTGAGTGCATCTGCCTCCTCCCCTATCCGAAGAACAGTGCTGCGAGGCCGCTACTGGCGCCTCCAACAAGCCCGCCTAGAGTACCGTTGACTCCTTCTGCCGAATTGCCGCCAGCAAGGACGGATCCCAGAGCACCGCCTCCTGCTCCCCATGTGGCTCCGGTGATGATTGCTGCAGCAGCGCAGCCCACCCCGGCGGTAATGGCGCACATACTTCCCACCGCAGCGATTCCGGCTGCTCCGGCGAGGGTTCCGGTGACAATTCCCATCGTATCGGCAAAGCTGAATAGGCCGGTGGGGTCGATGCGGTTGACGGGGTCGCCATCGGCATACAGATAGGGATTCTGTTCCTGGCCGGAGGGGTCGGGTTGGGTGAAGCGGCCGATTTGGGGGTCGTAGTAGCGGTGGCCCATCTT
>NZ_JBSFVD010000158.1:0-1684 GCF_053592135.1 Streptomyces sp. NPDC002784
AGCGAGTACTTTCTGGGGGCGGCCATGGTCGATGTTCCTCTCATGAGAACCATCTGACCCTCTGTCAACACACTCCGCATCTCGGGGGAACCTCATTCCAGCCCCACCGAACGCGGATGGCTTGCCGGATGGACTGTCGGGTCATGGCGTCGGCGCGCAGATAGCGGATTACCCACCACAGCGCCCATCCGATGAGCACCACCAGCGCCAGGTCGACCACCAGGGAGCCGGAGAGGAAGGCCCCTTCTGCCGGGTCGTTCGGACCGTTCATATGTCCCGCTCCAGAGGGTTGTAGAGGAAGGCCGCTAGGGCCGATTCGAGGGCCGTCCGGTCGGCCGAGGCGTCGAGACGGGGATAGCCGTAGCCGACGAGCACGCCCGCTACCGAGGTCACGAGGGATTCGGTGAACCGGGCATCCGGCCCGGCGTGAGGCAACGCGTAGTTGCGCTCAGCGCCAGACCGGGGAGCCGCGCCGCTCACGCCGCTTCAGCAGCCGGGGCCATCAGGTCCAGCCGGTCCGCGCGGTAGGCGATGCCATCCGAGAGCGAGCCGTTGAAGATTCGCGCCCACGGGGTGGCGAACAACTCCACCGGCATGACCGGGACACCGGGCTTGAGGCCGTCAGGGAGACCGGTCTCCGGGACGGTGATCTTCAGAGCCTCGGCGCGGCCCTCCTCCATGAAGAAGAGGGTGATCGTGTAGAGCTTCGCGCCGGTCTCACGATCGGTGGCGAACTGCGTCTTCTCCTGGTCCGCGTACTTCGGCACCGGCAGGGTTCCGACCATGAACGACGAGGTGGGGTGCAGGCCAACACGGATGCGTGCCATGGGAGTTGCTTCCTTTCGGTTGCGCTCCGCCAGACGGCGGGGCCTGATCACCATTGAACATAGCTGACCTAGCACTGTCAAGTGTGTGTGGTGAGCTAGGTGTCAGCTGACGTAGGCCACCTATGTCAGTGGGGTGTGCTAGGGGTGCTATGGGTCGCTACTCTTGGGCCATGAGCCCCGCGTCAGAGAGCAAGCAGGACCGTCGGCCGCCGTATCAGCACGCTGCCGACGAGCTCCGGCGCGACATCTTGCAGGGCCGGATCAAGCCGGGCGAGCAGATGCCGTCCATTCGCGAACTACAGGAACGCTTCGGCGTGGCCAACATGACCGCGAGGGGCGCACTCAACGTGCTGCGCGACGAAGGCTTGATCTACACGATCCACGGGCGAGGCAGCTTCGTAGCCGACCATGACGCCGCCGGCGAGTTCTCGGTGGGCTACACCCCGCCAGCGTGGTACCTCGGCAACAGGGACAAGACGTCCCCTCAGGCAGAGCAAACGGAGGGAAGCCCCGACGCCTCCGAAGCCACCGGGGACACCCTCACTGAGATGCTCACTGCTCTACGTGACGAGCTTCGTGCCCTCAGCGCTGAGCATCAGGAACTGCGGCGTGAGGTCGAGGAGCTGAAGTCTCAGCAATCGAAGTCGCAGTCTTGAGCTGAGCCACTTCCTCACGCAGTGCTCTGGTCTCCTTGCTGAGGCGACCGACCATTAACCGCATCTCCTGGATCAGCGCTGCCACTTGATTCGCGTCTTCGACGTGTGTCAACGGCCATTTCGTTCTCCCCGTAGGCGGCCAGGAGTTCGCCCCGCTGGCGGCCATCCAGTTCTCCCCGGTGGCGGCCAGATAATTCCCCG
>NZ_JBSFVD010000159.1:0-1681 GCF_053592135.1 Streptomyces sp. NPDC002784
CGGCCCTCCACCAGCGCGGCCACCGCCCGCAGCCGCAACGCTTCCTGCGCCGACGGCGACAACTGCCGTGCGCCCCCCACCAGTTCACTCACACAACATTCAACGACCCAGAACGCTTACCGTTCGGATCAATAAAGGGGCGAACGCGGACACCATGAGGCGATCCGCCCCGCACAAAAGGGAGAATTCTGTGTTCCGTTACTGTTTGCCGTGGCCACTCTGACCGAAATCCTTCAACTGCACCGCAATTAGCGCAGCCTGTGCCACTACTGACTACTTTTCGGTCGAGTTCCGACCTAGCCGGGGTATGCGCAGGGAACGCTTACCTGCCCTTGAGCGCGAACTCACACCAGAACAACGTGTCTCAGATGCCATCCGCTTTCCGAACGTGCCCGTTTAGAGGTCATCTCACGTGGTGTGACGTTGGTGCGGCATGATGTCGACTTGTGGGTGCTGATCTTTCGCGTCGGCTGGTGCCGGACGGGTTGTGGGAGCTGGCTGCTCCGTTGCTGCCGGGGTTCAAGTCCCGTCCGCAGGGCGGCAGTACGGCTCCGGTGGACGAGCGGGCGGTGTTCACCGCCGTGGTGTACGTGCTGACCAGCGGGTGTTCTTGGCAGCTACTGCCGGGGGACTTCGGGGTCTCGCCGGCTACCGCGCACCGTCGGTTCACGTCCTGGACCGAGGCGGGGGTGTGGCGGAAGCTGCACCGGGCGGTGCTGGACGAGCTCGGTGCCAAGGGTGAGATCGACTGGACCTCGGCGATCGTGGACGCGGCAAGCGTGCGCGCGAAAAAAGGGGCTCGCTGACCGGCCCGAATCCGGTCGACCGGGGCAAGAAGGGCAGCAAGCTCCACGTCCTGTCCGACGCCCGGGGCTTGCCACTCGCGGTAGCCGCGTCGGGCGCGAACGTCCACGACACCCACGCCCTGCGGCCATTGATCGGCGGCATACCCGCGATCCGCTCCCGGCGAGGGCCCCGCAGGCGACGGCCCGCAAAGCTTCGGGCCGACAAGGCGTACCACTCCGCCGACCACCGCAGATGGCTCCGGATGCGGGGCATCGTGCCCCGCATCGCCCGGCCCGGCATCGAGACCGGCGAACGCCTGGGCCGGCATCGCTGGAAGATCGAGCGCACCATCGCCTGGCTCTTCGGCTACCGCCGCCTCACCGTCCGACACGAACGCAAGGGAGAACACTTCCTCGCCTTCCTCGGCCTCGCAGCCGCCCTCACCTGCTACAAGAAGCTCGCGAAACTCGCCACGTGAGATGACCTCTTAGAAGCCGTAAGTTAACTACTGCGGATTCGGGCCAATACCTCGGTGCTGCGATGTAGTTGAGCTGTTGTGGCGATTCCGGATGAAGTCCTGGCGGTACTGGATGCGAAGTTCGCGGCAGTGCTGCCGCATCTGGACGAGCGGCAGCGCCGTCTGTATCTGGCGTCCGAGGCCGAGGCTCTGGGGCATGGAGGGATCGCGGCCGTGGCGGGGCTGGCGGAGGTCTCGGAGTCGACCGTCGCACGAGGGCGTGAGGAACTCGCCGGCGGGGCAGAGCTGTTGGGGCGGGTGCGCAAACCGGGTGTGTCAATTTAACGGCCCTGTCTCACATTCGGTGGTGACGGAGCGTGCTGTTATCCGAGGAGGATGCGGTGCCGGAGCAGGGTGAAGCCTGCTCGTCCGTGCATC
>NZ_JBSFVD010000160.1:0-1654 GCF_053592135.1 Streptomyces sp. NPDC002784
GCCCACCGGCTCCCGGTGGACGCAGAAGGTCTGGGACACCGCCATGACGATCTCCAGTCCGTGCTGCCCCAGCCGCGTCGGGTCGGTGGCCTGCACCGATGGCGGGTCGCTGCTGCTGTCCCACACGCTGATCTGGACGGCGCCCTCAACGATCTGCAGGTCCAGCAGGCAGGGGCCCGGCGCGTATTTGCGGGCGTTGGTGACCAGCTCGCTCACGACCAGTTGCACCATGCCCATTGCCCTAGCCGACACTGGCAGCCCGTGCTCGGCCTGCACGGAGGTGAGGAAGTCACGGGCCATATACCGGGCCTCGGCGATATCCGCGCTGCCCTCGAACGCGGTGCAGGCCGCGATCCGACGCTCGGAATGCGGCTCCTGGCCCTCATTTTGGGCAGCAGCATCCATGGGCCCGCCTCACTTCCGAAGCGCCGTGCATTGCCCACCCCGCCTACCCCCGGAACCTGGCAGTAGCCCTCTCAGAAGAAGCTTGTTTCCGGAAAATACTTGCGGGTATGCACTGCCGTGGGCGAAGGGACGGGCAGATCATGGACGAGCAGACCGGGAAGTGGGGCTTCCTCACCAAGCACGCACGCGTGCTGCTGGTGCTAGCGCAAGACCCTGACGCCCGTCTTCGCGACATCGCCGCCGCCTGCCACGTCACCGAGCGAACCGCCCAGAGCCTCATCGCCGCCCTGGAACAGAGCGGCTACCTGAGCCGCGAGCGGGCGGGACGGCGCACGCGCTACATCCTGTGCCGGGACGCCATGCTTCGCCATCCGGCGGAGGCACACGTGCCCGTCCAGGAACTACTGGAACTCTTCACCCCGCAGGACAGCCAACACTGAAAGTGCAACGGTTTCCGACTGCCGCGACCACGGTTGCGGAGCGTGCTCGTCGCCAAGGCAACCAGCCGCTGGGCATCGACTCCGGCAGCGTCCAGGTCACCCCTCATCCCTTCCACCCGCCCTGCGCCACTGGCCGCAACCCCCGTAGCTCCGGGCACTGGCAGGCGACCTGGACGCCGTACTGGGTGGGGAACCACACCCGGGTCCGTCCGGCCTGCGGCAGCGTGATCCGGTCGATGAGGCCCTCACTGCGCAGTGTGGCCAGCCGACGCCTCGTCTGCTCGATCCGCACCCTGGGCGCGATCAACAGGTGCATCTGTTCCGTGGCGGCCATCCGGTACTGCACCAGCACCGCCAACAAACGCCAGCCAGTCCCCGCCACCCGCGTCCACATCACACACCACGGCCTCTCCCGCTTCGTAACTGTGCGGCACCGACTCATCCGGTGCCGCGCGTACAACGAAGCGCAACAGCCGCCCCCGACCAGGACTGCGACCATGAAGGCCCGACCACGGTCACGGTGCGACAACACCTCCCTGGACCAGGCCGACAACCCCGCCGACAGCCACTCGTCCGCTCGCGGCATCCGTCCGTAAATCTACAGGTCACCACCGCTTTTCCTGCCATGGTCGGCAGCCCGACATCCCCTCTACGCCCCCCAGACCTCGCCCCACAGCAGGAAAGGAAAAGGGTGGGGGTGGGACAGCTCGGCCGGGCGGCGGGCGAGGGAATCGGGCGCCCCCTAGGTGTCCTCGCGCGACGCCGGGGCCGCGCGCGCCGCCCCGTGTACACTCGCTCGGCGGAGCACG
>NZ_JBSFVD010000161.1:0-1648 GCF_053592135.1 Streptomyces sp. NPDC002784
GGCGATGTGATTGGGGACGCTTATGAGTATTTAATTGGGATGTTTGCGGAAGGTGCGGGTAAAAAAGCAGGCGAGTTTTATACCCCACAAGCTGTTTCACGCATCATGTCAGAGATCACTTCAATCGGCCAAGAATCTCGAGCACCTTTTCATATCTATGACCCTGCGATGGGTTCAGGTTCTTTGATGCTTAATATTCGTCGCTATCTCATCAATCCAAATCAAGTGCACTATCATGGACAAGAGTTAAATACAACGACCTTTAACTTGGCACGTATGAACTTAATTCTTCATGGGGTGGATAAAGAACGCATGAACCTGAATAACGGAGATACTTTAGATGCCGATTGGCCCTCAGAAGAGCCTTATCAGTTTGATTCCGTAGTCATGAATCCACCTTATTCTGCAAAATGGTCAGCGGCAGATCAGTTTCTCTCTGACCCTCGTTTTGAGCGTTTTGGAAAATTAGCGCCTAAATCTAAAGCTGACTTTGCCTTTCTCCTTCACGGTTTTTACCATTTGAAAGAATCGGGAACAATGGGAATTGTCCTTCCGCATGGCGTGCTCTTTAGAGGAGCCGCAGAAGGAACCATTCGTCAAGCCCTTTTAGAAATGGGAGCCATTGATGCGGTCATTGGCTTGCCGGCCAATATTTTTTTTGGAACGAGTATTCCGACAACGGTTATTATTTTGAAGAAAAACCGCTCTCATCGTGATGTCTTATTTATCGATGCTTCTCAAGATTTTGAAAAACAAAAAAATAAAAATGTCCTGTTGGATGAACATATTGATAAAATTGTTTCTATCTACAAAAAACGAGAAGATATTGAAAGATATGCTCATGTTGCAAGTTTTGATGAGATCCAAGAAAATGACTTTAACTTAAATATCCCTCGTTATGTCGATACCTTTGAGGAAGAGGAACCGGTTGATTTGGTTGCAGTAAATACCAATCTCCTTAAGGTCAATGAAGAATTAGTTCAACAAGAGCAAGTGCTCTTATCGTTGATTGACGATTTTTCAGAAAGTGAAGAGAATCAAGCCTTAATTGATTCGATGCGTCTTCTTTTGAGAGGTGGGCATGATGAGTAAAAAGAGTCCACAATTAAGGTTTGAAGGTTTTACGGATGATTGGGAAGAGCGTAAGTTCTCAAATTTAGCTGAAGTAAGACGGGGCTTAACATATAAGCCATCCGATGTCCAAAAATATGGTATTAGGGTTCTTCGTTCTTCCAATATTGCAGAAGATACTTTTTTAATTAAATCGGACGATGTCTTTGTAAATAAAGAGGCAGTTAAAATTGACAAAGTGAAAAATGGGGATATTCTTATCACTTCTGCAAATGGATCTAGCCGTTTAGTTGGTAAGCATGCTTTGATTGAAGGGATTGAAAATGATACTGTTCATGGTGGATTTATGCTTGTCGCAAGGGCTGAAAAACCGGAATTTGTAAATGCTATTATGAGTTCTTCATGGTATAGTAAATTTATAAACATTTTTGTTTCTGGTGGGAATGGGGCAATTGGTAATCTAAGTAAATCAGATCTCGAAGATCAAAAGGTTTATGTTCCTAGTGAAATAGAACAAACTAAAATAGGATTATTCTTTAAGGGGCTCGACGATACTATCGCTCTTCATCAGCGTAAG
>NZ_JBSFVD010000162.1:0-1633 GCF_053592135.1 Streptomyces sp. NPDC002784
CGTCTGGCTCCAGCGCGAAGGCGGCCTGGGGCTGGGCTTCCAGCACACCGCCGAACCAAAACTGGGCAAGAATCGGATGCACTTCGACATCACCTCCCCCGATCCCGCCGCCGAACAACAGCGCAGTGAGAGGCTCGGCGGGCGCAGGCTCGAGCAGTACGCCGAGGGCGGGTTCCTGGTGATGGCGGACCCCGAGGGCAATGAGTTCTGCATCATCCCCGAAGGGCCCTTCGAACTCGACGACGAGGGACGCGCCGACTACCTCGGCTGACGACCAGCCTGCCGAGCACGCTTGACGGGGATCGAGGCGGCATCGCGGTACTTGGCCCCGGTCGTGGCGGCGACGGTCAGCGGGAAGCGCTCCGGCCTACGACACCAGCCCAGTGTGTGGATCAGGGCGGCAGCCTGGGCACGGTGCGGGCCGCAGTGTCGCCGTCGCCCGGCTTTCCCTGCGGACGAGCTTCAGGCGGCTGCCGGCCGCTCGCGCAGCAGCAGTGCCGCGGTCCCTGCGACCGCCGCGGCAGCCAGTCCGTGGACGCCGTATGCGGTCGCCGCCGGGCCGCCTTCGCTCAGCACGGTCAGCATGTCGCCGGCCGGGACGACGGCCATGGCCGCCATGGCCAGCCCGAGTGCCTTGCGCTGTCCGGCCAGCAGCAGCGCGAGTATCACCGCTGCGAACCCGATGTCCCGCATGCCCTTGACCCGGAGGAAGCCTTCGCCCTGGTCCTGCGGCCAGGTCGGCAGCCCGAACCCTTCGGCCGTCGCCTGCGGGGCAAGCACGAAGCTGATCCCGGTGTAGAGGAGGAACAGGCCGCCGGCAACGGCGAGAAGGGTGGCGAGGCGCTTGATGGTCATGCCGGATCTCCTGAGGGTGTCGTACGGCAGGGAAGGGCGGAACACGGATCGACGGCAGGCATCACATCGCCCTGTGGGGATCGCCACCGCGCACGGACAGCAGCCATGCGCGCTGCGACTTCCTTCGCGGATGGCGTGGCCGGGACGCCGGTCCGCTGCCGAGCGGCAACCAGCCACCTGGCGTCGGCGGCTTGTGCGGGCATGTGCCGGTAGTTGGGGGGCGGCGGCGTACTCGGCGCCGCACCGGGCTGGTCAGGGGCAGATGATGTAGCGGCCGCGCAGGCCGGTCTGGGCGGTGGCCCGGTGGGCGTCGGCGGCTTGGCCGAGGGAGACGACCGCGTGGACGCGGGCCGGGAGTTCGCCTGAGGCGGTGCGGGCGAGGAGGTCGGCCAGGCGCGCGCTGTCGGGAGCGGTGACCACGCAGGCGACCGAGATCCCGCGCTCGGCGGGCGGTGCGAGGCCCGGCCGCATCCCGACGTAGGTTCCGCCGTCGCGAAGCAGCGCGAGCGCTTGCTCATTCAACTGGGCGCAGTCGACGACGGCGTCCCATTCCGGCTCGGCGTGTGTGGTGAGGCCGGCGCCGAGACTGCACACGAACTCCTCGTCTCCCGTGCGGGCGAGCCCCGTCACCTGCCAGCCGCGTTCCTGGGCGAGGACGGTGACGTTCGCTCCGACCGCCCCCTCTGTCGAAGCAGATGGTCCTGGTCCGCCGGCTCGTGGAGCTGGGCCGTGCCACGCGCGCGGAGTCGGGGGTCAAGACGCGTCAGCCGCTGCGGCG
>NZ_JBSFVD010000163.1:0-1627 GCF_053592135.1 Streptomyces sp. NPDC002784
GAGCTGCAGACACTCCTCGCCCTCTGGACCGGCGCCTGCCCCACCTGCCACCGCGACATACCCACCCCACTACGGACCTGACCAAGCCCTACTAGCCCAGCTGTCGATCTGTTCGACGATCCAGCCGCCCAGCTCCGTGGTCATCAGGGTGTGCGGCTCGTTCTGCGAGGCCAGCCTGAAGTCGTCGAGCTCGCTCGTCTGCGGTTCGAGGCCGGTGATGTCGACGTACAGGTCGGCGTCGGTGGTTACGTCGCGGATGGCGACGGCGCTGACGGAGGGTACGAACGAGTGGTCGCGGATGTGGGCGTCGGTCTTGAGACCGAAGAAGAGCGGCTGCTCGTTGAGCTTGTCGGCCAGGATGCCGAAGCCCTGCAGGGTCCCGCCGGGGGCCCCGTCGATCTCGGGGATGTCGTCGGTCGGAACTTCCTTGGCCGGCGGCGGGGTCAGCAGCCGCAGGGTCGCGACGATCTGGTTGTCGCCGCTGCGCTGGGCGTAGAGGTTGGTACCGAGAATGGTCAGGCCCTTGCCCTCGACCGCGTGTCCGCCAGGCTTGATGCCGTTGCCCTGACCGGTTGCGACGCCGTTCGCGACGCCGATCTTCAAGGGAATCGCGGGCCAGTTGCCCATCTGCTCCAGCTCGGCGAGGAGTTGTTCGCGCAGTTCGTCCACGCCGGGCTTGTCGTCCCATTCCTCGATGTGCCAGGCCAGCAGCTGTCGGGCGGCCGGGCTGTTGATCTGGCGGGAGAAGGCGTCATTGAGCTTCCGCGAATAGTGCGCGAACGCCTGGAGGCCGATGGGGATCCAGGCGCCGCGGTGCGGGGTGTCGTACGACCAGTACAGGCCGGTCTGGTGGTCGACCCGCTGGGACTCCATTTTGGTGAGGGCGTAGCGGGTGACGAGGCCGCCCATGCTGAAGCCGCCGACGGCGAGCGGGTGACCGCCCTGGCGCTCGGCGCCGGCGCGCCTGATCGCTTCGATCGCGGCGTCCGCGTTCTGCTGGATCGCGGTGCTGCGCTCGTGGAAGCCGAGGACGATGATGTCGTGCCCGCGGCGGCGCAGCTCGCTGAAGAAGGCGTACTGCCCCCAGTCCAGGCCCTGCCACAGCATGCCGATGTCGCTCGGTCCCATGTTGAACCCGTCGGCGGCGATCACGGGCTTGCTGAGCCGGTCGCCGCCCTCGGCGTAGTACACCCAGGCGGTGCCCCCCGGGAGGTCCCACACGTCGTTCGGGACCGGCGGGATCTGGGTGGGCGGCTCCTCGGGCCCAGGGGCCAGGATGATGGGCGAGGCGGCGAGGGCTTCGCGGATCTGCTGCTCGGTGGCTTGCGGCTCAGTCATGGAGGGGTCCCTTCATAGCGCGATTACGCAGCGCACCCATATGAGCACAAGGAGTGTTCATTGATCTAGGGCGTGTTGCGAAAGTCGATCTTGGTCGTGAATGATCACTTGTCGTGGGGCGTGGTGATCTGACGAACGACCAGTGGGCCCGGCTCGAGCCGTTGCTGCCGCTGGGCAAGAAGCCGGGCCGTCCTCCGGTGTGGACCCGGCGGCAGTTGATAGACGGCATACGGTGGCGGACCAGGACCGGTGCGCCGTGGCGCGACGTGCCGGAACGGTACGGGCCGTG
>NZ_JBSFVD010000164.1:0-1589 GCF_053592135.1 Streptomyces sp. NPDC002784
CGCTGGAAGAGGTCGTACAACTCGTCCGGCACCAAGCGTTCCACGATCAGCACGAACCCAGGCTACCGACCTCGCCAATTGAGACGACCTCTTAATCGCTGCCAACGTCATCGGCCCACTGCCTTCCAGATACTCGCCTACGGACCTGACCTGAACCCGCAGGAAGGCGTCTGGTCGCTGGTCAAACGCGACCTCGGCAACCTCGCCGCAGCCGACCTTACGCAGATCACCCGGGCTCTGACGCGCATACTCAAGCAGATCCAGCACCGGCCCGACCGGGTGGACGGCCCTCTGGACGGCACTGGCCAGATGAGGGGCCGACTGACCGACAGACACCGTGCCGTGAGGCGGTATTCGATGGAAGACCAAGCCTCCCGGCTGACAGGCTTTGACCATGAGTCACCGGTCCAAGCGCGTATCCGACCCCTCTTGGCTGGGCAAGCCGATCGACACTCGCCCGCTGTTCGGGCCAGAGCTGGCCGCGCTGCTCGACCTGCTACGCGGGCTGCAGCGCGGTGAATGGAGCAGGGCCGCAGTCCCGGGATGGACCGTGCACGATCTTGCCGCCCACATCCTCGGCGACTACCACGGCCGCCTCGGCTGGAGTACGGAAAGCCACCAGCGCGCCAGGGCGGCCGGAGAGACACTGGAAGCGTTCATCCACCGAGTCAACCAGGAATGGATCGACCTCCACGCCGATCACAACCCCGCCGAGCTCATCGAGGCGCTGGAACTGGCCGGGACCCAGGTCGCCCGTCAATTCGAGGCCACAGACCTCGACGCTACGGGCCTGGGAGTGTCCTGGGCCGGCGCCGACCCGGCCCTTAAGTGGCTGGACATCGGCCGGGAGTTCACCGAGTACTGGACCCACCGCCAGCAGATCCGCCACGCCACCGGCCAGGACACCGACCCGGAGCCCAACGCTCTGTCCGCGGTCCTGGACATCTTCATGAGGGCGTTGCCCCAGACACTGCATCACACCCCCGCACCCGCCGGGACACAACTCCAGGTAGCCATTGATGAGCCAGCCATCGGCACTTGGACCGTGACCGCCACCGCAGACCGCTGGTGGTCCCTGGCCGAGACACCCACCGGCCGACCGACCGCATCAGTACGGCTGGACCCAGAAACTGCCTGGCGACTTTGCACCCGCAGCATCGATCCTGGCACTGCCCTGGCCCGGGCCCGCATCAGCGGAGAGCGCCAGCTCGCGGAAGCCGCTTGCCAGATCGTGTCCATCATTTATTGATGAACTCTGCTGCATCGAGGACCATTGCTCCGGCGTATCGTCGTCTGCCACAGGTGGCAGACCGACATCACGCATCTAAGTTCAGTAGCGGGGTGATCGACTCACCCGGCCGCACGACGGGTGAAGGGTCCGCTGGGTGTCGCAGTTCACCTTCGGCCTGGTTGACCAGCCTCTGTGCGGGGGCCGTTCACATTTAGTCTGCGCCCACCCGGTACCGGTGCTCACCGGGATATTGCCTCGATTGCGGTTGCGTCCGTGGAGATGGTGTACGGGTTCGACCTGATCCGGGGGTTTGCTCCGGCATCGGGATGGTGCCCGCATAGATGAACGGCCACCGGCT
>NZ_JBSFVD010000165.1:0-1589 GCF_053592135.1 Streptomyces sp. NPDC002784
ACTGGTTCCCACGTGAACCATCGGGCTGCCGCGCCAGGAGCATTGCCCCGAGGCTTTCCACGCGAAAGGCGTACGCCTGACCTGCGAGGACCGGGGTATCCGAGAGCGGAATCTCATCCGCTGACCCGTAGGAGGCCACCATGCCGTCCACAGACGTCGTCGAACTCATCCTGCAGGACCACCGACGCATGGAAGATCTCTTCCGCACCATGCGCAACGCCGAAGCCGACCGCGCGGCCGCCCTCGAAGAATTCGCGCATCTGCTGATCGCCCACGCCTCCGCCGAGGAGGACGAGGTCTACCCGGCTCTGCGGCGCTACAAGAACGTCGACGGCGAGGACGTCGATCACAGCGTGCACGAACACCAGGAGGCCAACGAGGCCCTGCTCGCCCTGCTCGAAGTCGACGACATCGGCTCCGATGAGTGGGACGAAAAGCTGGAAGAGCTCGTCACCGCGGTCAACCACCATGCCGACGAGGAGGAGCGGACCCTGCTCAACGACGCGCGGGAGAACGTCGCCGACGACCGCCGCTCGCAGCTGGGCGAGGCGTTCCGCGAAACCCGCGCGAAGTACCTGGAAAACGACTGCGGCAGCATCGACAGCGTACGCAAACTGGTCGCTTCCAGCAGCAAGTGATCCCGCCGCACGGAACGTCACTGTCGGCGCCTCCACTCAGCGGCGCCGACAGGGCACAGGCCACCTCCGTGCGTGCGAAGCCGTGCGCCTCAAGGGCGCGGCACCTGGCCCGGGCGGTCACCGGCTCGCCGACACTGCGGGCAGGCGGGCCTGCGTCCTGGGTAACCGGGTTCACATCCGGTAAGGGCTGCCATGAAGGTCTGGCTCGGGCTGGCGCGTCTCGGTGAACACCGTGGCCCGCCTCATGGCCGAACTCGGCCTAGCCGGACGGAAGATCCGCCGTCGGCACGGGCTGCCCCGGCCAGGCAAACGGCCGGCGGCCCGGACTTCGTGCGCCGTGACTTCACCGCGGACGCTCCGAACCAGGTGTGGTGCGGTGATGCGACCGAGATCATCACCGGTGAGGGCAAGCTCTACCTGGCCCCCGTCATCGACCTCTTCTCGCGTCGATTGCTCGGCTACGCGATGGGCGCCTGTCACGACGCCGACCTCGTCGTCGCCTCCCTGAACATGGCCGCGGCCACCCGCGGCGGCGGCGTCAGGGGTGTGATCTTCCACAGCGACCGCGGCAGCGACATACGTCTCCCGACGTTCTCGCCGGGCCTGTCACAGCCTGGGCGTGACCCGGTCCATGGGCCGCGTCGGATCGTGTTTCGACAACGCCGTCAGCGAGGCGTTCAACAGCGTGCTCAAGGTCGAGTATGTCCCCCGGCGCACCTTCACCACCCGCACCGAGGCCCGACTGAGGATCTCGACCTGGATCACCGGCTTCTACAACACCCAACGGCTACACAGCGTATGCGGGTACCAGAGCCCGATCGACTACGAACGAAACCACCGGGCCAACCCTACCGTGGAGTTGGCCGCTCGAAAGATCTCCACCGCACGAGGGGATTGACGTCAGAAGGTTCTCCCGAACGCGGCCCGGACAGTACGCGGTAGTGATACAAG
>NZ_JBSFVD010000166.1:0-1586 GCF_053592135.1 Streptomyces sp. NPDC002784
GCAGACCCCCGTTCACGCCGGGGAGGCGCCGCCGGTCAGCGGATGCGGACGGCGTTGGCGCAGCGTTCGTGGATCCGGCCGGAGACGTCCGCACCTCCCGACTGGCTGCCCTGGTCGAAGGCACGGGCCGGCTCGCCCACCATGAAGGGCTGGTCGCAGGCCAGGCACACGCGCACGCCCGTGAGCGCCTCGTAGTGGTCACACAGCGCCAACAGCGACCGGCCGAGACGGGCGGGCCCGGGGCGTGGCTGGCCGAGGACCCGCGACGACAGACCCCGCCCATCCGCCCATGGGGAAGCGGACGAGTGGGGGCTGGGAAGGCCAGGTGGTCATTCCACGGTCAGCGACCATGCTCCGCGCGAGAGGGTGAGGGTGCCGTCCGGGTCGATGCGGGCCCGCGCCCCGTACAGCGGCAAGCCGCCCTCGCGGTTGAGACGGTTCTGGACGCGCTCCAGCTCTCGCCACAGCCGCCGGGGGCCGCCCTGGTGCACGGTGGGTGAGTCCAGGTAGCCGGTCGCCGTGGCACGGGCCCACGATCCGTCAGCGTGCAGCATCCAGACCGTTCGCCTCTCGTCGGCCTCCTCTTTGCGGTAGTCGATCTCCGGGACGGACAGTGCCAGCATGGACGACACGTCCCATGCGTCCGGCGGATACAGCAGCGGATATCGGCTCGTTGTCACGTCTTCGCCGTCCGCCTGCTTCACCTTCTCCCACAGCTCATCCGTGGGCCGGGGCGCGTAATCCTCGCCGTGCCGGGTGCGCATGAAGCCCGCCCGGTACTGGGAGATCTGGCCGATCGCGCCGCCGTCCTCGGCCTTGTCGGCGACGACGATCAGTCCTGTTCCCGCGATCGTGGTCACCAGCCGGCCGCCGGGCTTCAGCGCGGTCAGCCACGAGGGTGGGATGGGCCGGACGGACACCGTGGACACGATCCGGTCGTACTGCCCCGGAAGCGGGCCGGTGATGTCACAAACGGCCATGAGCGGGCGCAGGCCGATCGACTCCAGCCTGGCCCCTGCCATCCCCACCAGGTGCGCGTCCACGTCCACGCTGGTGACGTTCTCCGCCCCGATCCGTCGGCTGGCGAGCGCGGTCCCGTAGCCGGTCCCGGTGGTCACCAGCACGCGGGAGTCGTCGGCGAGCACCGCGTGCCGGTACATGTCCACGACCAGGACGGGCAGCGTGGAGGACGAGGTGGGCAGGCCCTCTGCCACGGTGCCGGGCTCGGCGTGGTCGGCGTGGAGCGGACCGACGCGGGTCACCAACGTGTCGTTGCCGTAGGCAGTGTCCATCCACGCCTGCGGATCGTCCTCGCCGATCCGCAGATGCCACCGGCCGCCCATATTCTCCCACCAGCGGGGCACGAACACGTGCCGGGGCGTGGTGGCCAGAGGTTCGTACCATCGGGACTCGGGCCGGACGGTATCCGCCGCCAGGCGCCGCGCGTGTGTCTGCCAGTCCATGGGCGGCTCCTCCTAGTACTTCGGGTTGCAGGCCGGTTTACGCGCGGGGTCGCAGTCGTTGGAGTCGGCCGGCGTGCATGCACCGGTCGCGCCGGGCGAGGGCATGCACGAGTCCTCGTCGGG
>NZ_JBSFVD010000167.1:0-1570 GCF_053592135.1 Streptomyces sp. NPDC002784
CCTGGGGGGTATAACGTTCGAGGTCGTTGAGTCATACCCCCCAGGGGTATGTAGGAACTCTGTCTTTGGGGAGCCGGTCATGGAAGCCGTCAATCCGCGTCGCTGGTGGGCCCTTGGGGTGCTCGCCGCCGCACAGTTCATGGTGATCATGGACACGTCGATCATCGGCGTGGCGCTGCCTGAGATGCAGCGCGACCTTGGGTTCTCCCAGGGAGATCTGCAATGGGTGTTCAACGCCTACGTCATCGCCTTCGGCGGACTGCTCCTGCTGGGCGGTCGCCTCTCCGACCTGCTGGGCGCCCGGAAGGTGTTCGTGGCCGGCTGGAGCGTCCTGATCGCCGGCTCCGTCGTGGCCGCGGCCGCGCAGAGCGCGTGGGTCGAGGTCGCCGGCCGGGCCGTGCAGGGGGTGGGCGGCGCGCTGATCGCACCCGCCTCGATGACCCTGCTGATGATGCTCTTCGGCCACAGCCCCAAGGAACTGGGCAAGGCCCTGGCCCTGTACGGCGCGGCCGCCCCGGCCGGCGGCACCGCTGGCGTCTTCCTGGGCGGGGTGTTCACCGAGTGGGCCAGCTGGCCGTGGGTGTTCATCATCTACATCCCGATCGGCATCGCGACCCTGCTCGCCACCGGCCTGCTGCCGGCCGTCGCCGCCCGCCGCGGCGGCAGTGTGGACGTCCTCGGCGCGGCGGCGGTCACCGCCGGGCTCGCGCTCACCGTCTTCACCGTGGTCCGCGCCCCCGAGATCGGCTGGGGAGCAGCGCAGACGGTCCTTCAGTTGATCGCAGGGGCCGCCCTGCTGGTTGTGTTCGTCCTCATTCAGCGGTCCGCGAAGTCGCCGCTGATGCCGCTCGGCATCTGGCGTACCCCTGGTCTCGGCGTCTCCAACCTGGCGATGGCCTTGCTGGGGGCGGCCTGGATCCCGATGTGGTACTTCCTCAACCTCTACCTCCAGCAGGTCCTCGGCTACGGCGCCTTCGCCTCGGGAGCGGCCCTGCTGCCGATGACCGGCCTGCTGATGCTCTTCATGACCACCGCCAGCGCCCGCCTGCTCGGCCGCTTCGGCCCCAAGCCGCTCATCACCGGCGGCCTGCTCGTCCTCGCCGCGGGCCTGGTATGGCTGTCGGCCGCCCGCCCCACCGGCACCTTCCTCATCGACGTCCTGCCCGCCTCGCTGGTGGCAGCCCTGGGCATGGCGCTCGCCTACATCCCGACCCTGATGGCAGCCATGTCCGCCGCCCCGCAAGAGCAGGCGGGCCTGGCTTCGGGCATCGTCAACACCACCTACCAGGTCGGCTCCGCCCTCGGTCTCGCCGCCCTGACCGCACTCGCCACCTCCCAAGGTGCGGGCGCACTCGGTGACCTGACCGCCCTCACCGACGGGTTCAGCGCAGCCTTCCTCGCCGCCGCCGGCATCGCCGCCGCGGGCGCCCTGGCCACCCTCGCCCTCATGCCTGGCAAGCCGCAGAGCCCGCCCGTCGAAACCGCCACCACCGAGGAGGCCCCACGGCGTCAGTACGCCGGCAACTGACCAGAGGGAAAGCGAAAGGGCCCGCCGATGGGTATCGGCGGG
>NZ_JBSFVD010000168.1:0-1550 GCF_053592135.1 Streptomyces sp. NPDC002784
CTTGCCAGGAACGCGTATCGCTGCGCTGATCACCTCGAGTGCGAGAAAGTAGAGCTGGATGTCCCGGCGACACCGATGGCTCTGCGATGCCGGTGAGCTCGTTTGCCAGGATGGTGCGGGGGTCAGCCGAGGGGACCACGGTTTGTCGCCATGGCGGCATCTGCCGTCCGGGAGCACGCGTGTCAGACTCCGAGTCTTCCCTTGACTCCTCCGGGACAGCCGTCGAGCGGGGTGGGCGCGGCTGTCGGGAGCGGGCGATGAATCGGCAGGAAGTGAAGGACGAGGTCATCCATCTGCGGTCCGCGGGAGTGGACCTGGGCAAGCGGTTCCTGCTGGCCTGCGTGCGCACGCCCAGCACGAAGCGGTCGGGGGTCTGGAGTCTGGAGACGGAGCGGTTCGGGACCACGCGGTCGGAAGTCCGCCGGCTGTTGACCTGGCTGGCGGAGCGTGAAGTAGAGGTGGTGGTCATGGAGGCCACCGCCGACTACTGGCGCGGTGTCTACTACGTTCTGCAGCCCCATCTCAACCTGATGCTGGTCAACCCCGCGCACCTCAAGGGTATTCGGGGCCGCAAGAGCGATCCCAGCGACGCGGCCTTCCTCGCCCGGGCCGGCGCGTCCGGGATGGTGATGGCCTCGTTCGTCCCCAAGCGTG
The DNA here is from genome assembly GCF_053592135.1 of Streptomyces sp. NPDC002784. Taxonomy (NCBI): domain Bacteria; kingdom Bacillati; phylum Actinomycetota; class Actinomycetes; order Kitasatosporales; family Streptomycetaceae; genus Streptomyces; species Streptomyces sp. NPDC002784. The sequence goes on from NZ_JBSFVD010000168.1 coordinate 655, forward strand.
CGGTCCGGGAACTGCGGGATCTGACCCGCAGGCGTACCGAGCTCGTGCGGGCCGCGGGCTGGGAGGTTCAGCGGCTGGAGAAGGAGCTGGAGGACACCGGCATGAAACTCACCTCGGTGCTGACCGACGTCACAGGTGTGAGTGGCCGGGCAATCCTGGAGGCCCTCGTCGCTGGGGAACGTGACCCCGGTCAGCTGGCGGGCCTCGCCGTCGGCAGGGCCCGAGCGAAGATCCCAGCCCTCGTTGAGGCTCTGGACGGCGACTTCACCGACCACCATGCCTTCATGGTCCGCCACTACCTCGACGAGATCGACCGCTTCAAGAGCGCCGTCACCGTGTTCGACGCCCGGATCGCCGGCCTTCTGGCCGAGCGGGAGCACGAGCTGGACCTTCTCGACTCGATCCCGGGAATCGGCCGGATGGCAGCAGAGATCATCCTGGCCGAGACCGGAGGGGACATGAACCAGTTCCCGACCGCCGGACACCTCGCGTCGTGGATCGGTGTCTGTCCTGGGCAGAACGAGTCCGCGGGAGTGAGCAAGTCGGGCACGACCCGACCAGGCAACAGCAACCTTAAACGGCTGCTCGGCGTCGCTGCCATGGCCGCGATCAGGAACAAGGACACCTACCTCGCCGCCTACTTCCGGCGCATCTCCGCACGCCGGGGAGGCAAACGCGCCGTGGTCGCGGTCATGCACAAACTCGCCATCGCGATCTGGCACGTCCTGCACGACGATGTCCCCTACCGTGATCTTGGCGCCGACTACTTCACCAAGCGTGACCCCGAACGTGCCATGCGCCGCATGATCAAGGAAGCGAACAGCCTCGGAATGACCGTCCGCTTCGAACCCATCACAACGTCCTGACCTCGCAGTCGCTTGCATCTTTCGTGTCAG
>NZ_JBSFVD010000169.1:0-1548 GCF_053592135.1 Streptomyces sp. NPDC002784
GTGGCTGTGTCCCGGCACAGGTCAGGGAGGCGATGCCGCAACGGCTGCCGCGCTTGAAAGTGCAGGAGACGGCGCTCGCGGCCGAGGAGTTCGAGGTGCTCCGCAAGACCGCGCGGCAGATCTTCAGGGCCGCGCACCTGCGGATCAGCGAGAACACCGCCCACCTGGACGCCTGGAGGACCGGCAGCTTCCCACCCGGGAGCCGCCAGGCGCGGATCGGTGAGGCCCTGGAGGAGCTGGCCCGTACCGGCTTCGCACCCGGCTACTGGAGCGAGGGCGGCCGCAGGAGGGTGACCTGGCGCTACCACCAGGCCCTCGGCGGCGAGTCCGCCCCATACACCTGGCACCGCTTGTTTCTGACCGCGAAGGAAGCGGCTGCCCTGGGGATGCTGCTGGTGGCCGAGCACGGCCTGAACGCCACCGCCGTGTCCCAGATGCCCGTTCCCCGGGCCACCCCGGACTCGGGCGAGGGCGCCTTCCCGGTGTACCGCGTCGAGCTGCACAAGGCCCGGCGAGGCGGCGGGCGGCAGGTGACGACCCGTAACTGGAGCGACTTCGGCGCCGCCTCCCCGGGTCGGCTGATTACCCAGGCCCTTCAAGCCACCTCCTTCGCCCGCGCTTATGTCCGTGAGCACGAAGAGGAGGTTGACCGGCTACTGGTGTGGCGCCACGCCCTGCCCTCCCACCCGCACGGGGATGAGGTGATACGGGTGGGCCCCTTCGGCGCCGGGCTGTCGCGCAATGCCATGAGCACCTGGGCGCAAGACGCCGGCCTGACCGGCTCCCGACTGCGGCGTACCCGCAAAACGGTCAACGTGCTGCACCGGCGCGAGCCCGGCCAGAACAGCCAGGACACGCACGACCGCGTCTACGTCCTGTCCGAACCCCAGGTTCAGCAGACAGCCACCCCTGTGATCGCCGACGCCCTCAACGAGGCGGTCGACCACGCCCGCCGGACGGTCCTGCGCGCCCAGCTGCGCGAGAGAGCGGAGCCGGCCGACCAGCCGACGGCGACGGCCGACTGCCACGAATACACCCACAGCCCCTTCACGCCACACGGCACCGGTTGCACGGCGTCATTCCTGATGTGCACCGCCTGCCCGAACGCCCGGATCCACCCCGGGCACCACCCGCGCCTGGCCCACCTGCACCACGCACTGAGCGGCCTGCGGGACGTGATGGACGCGGCCGACTGGCAGGCGACCTGGAGCGAATCCCACGCTCGCCTGGAGAACCTCAAGGACCGGCTCGGCGACGCCGTCTGGCAGCGCGCCGTGCGGGCCGTGACACCCGCCGACCGCGAAATGATCACCCTGCTGCTCGACGGAGACCTCAACCCATGACCACCACCGCCACCAACCCCGCACCACCACAGCAACTACCGGGGCCCCACACGCCGTCCATCGCCGAGCATCTGGTTACGCCCGGCACGAGCGCGCCGGTGGCCCGCTACGGCGACGCCGTGTGGCCGCTGGCCCCTCTGATCGACAATCCCAGCACCGCCCGGCACAGCATCTACTGGAACACCTTCCCCGCCGGGCCTCTGCG
>NZ_JBSFVD010000170.1:0-1539 GCF_053592135.1 Streptomyces sp. NPDC002784
AATTTCTCTATGTTTTTATTATAACACTATAAGCACAGTAAATCAATTATACCCTGTGCTTATAAACTGTTTTTTCTGTGCTTATAAACTGTTTTTTCTGTGCTTATAAACAGTTTTTTCTGTGCTTATAAATCTGTACACAAGCACTACCACTAACTTTTCAGCCACGCAAAAGAACAAAAGATTAAAATATATATGATAAATATAAATAGGCTTCGCCTTTTTTTATTTTTTTCAAAAATTAAAATCAAGGTCAAAAGAAAAAGTCAAAACCATTGAATTGGTGTTCTGATTTTTAACTCCCTGTTTGCTCTTGTCGCTCCGCTTGTACACGTTACTTTTTGATGTGATACATTCTGCCACTAAGAAAAACTCCCTCACGATCGTGACTACTTTGTTTAGATGAAAAGCTTTAAATAGTCCTAGAAACTCATATTTTGTATTCTAAGACATTTTAAACGTGAGTTGGTAATAAATATCATAGTTAAAAGAAAAAGCCCTTCTGAGGGCTAATATCAGCTTATTCTGTTCTGCCTTCTCTTATCACGTTATATTTTTGACGATAACGTCGAAAAGTCGTTCGATTAATTCCAGTTTTACGCTCGATTTCTTTTTCTGTTAATCCTTGTTGGTATAAGTCAAAGGCATGTTGCAATCCCTCATCTTTAAAAGAATATTTCTTTTTTCGTCCTTTAAATCGTCCCCGTTGTTTGGCAATGGCAATACCTTGGGCTTGCCGTTCTTTAATCCGCTTTCGTTCACTTTCTGCTTGGTATTTGTACAATTCAATCATCAAGTTATTAATTAAACGCCTTAAATTATCGTCTTCAATCCCTGTCATGGACGGCAAGTTTAAGACTTCCAGCGTTGCGCCTTTTTGTTGAATTTGGTTCATCAGTTCGGTTAATTCTTTGTTATTTCGTCCTAAGCGGTCTAATTCTGTCACCACGACAATATCACCCTCACGTAAATAAGTCAGCATGTCTTGTAATTGAGGACGTTCAGTAGATTGTCCGCTTGCCTTATCTGAAAACACCTTAGAAACGTCTTGTAAGGCGTCTAATTGGCGGTCTAGGTTCTGTTCTTTGCTTGAAACACGAGCATAACCTATTTTTGCCATTTTCTACTCCCCCTCTTTATCATTATTGGCTTCTGCCAAATTGTCCAACGTTTTAAGTAAATCAGATAGTTTATCGTGTTTCACTTTATAAATCACTTGCTGTCTTTTATCCTTACCAATGGTGATGTAATCGCCATAAATCATGTATCTTCTGACAAATTTTGTTCCACGGTTCAAATCTAGTGTATACGTATCAGCACCGACTAAACCGCCAGTATCTTTGACCTCATTTTTTTTGGATAAATCCAACTCATCAAGATAATCGACAATTGATGAAACCATTTCTTTTTCCTTGATATTCATATCCGTTTCTTGAAATTGATGTGCTGCACGGCCCCACCGGCGCGGGCAAGACCTCGGTGCTCGACGCCGTGTGCTACGCGCTGTACGGCGCGGTGCCCGGGGCCCGGCAGAGCGGC
>NZ_JBSFVD010000171.1:0-1535 GCF_053592135.1 Streptomyces sp. NPDC002784
CAAGCAGGAACTGACGGAGTACCTCACCGAGCTGTCGGGTGAGGCGGCCTCCTACATGCGGCCGAACTTCTTCGCCAACACCCCCGACATCCTGCATGCCTTCCTCCAGCACGGCGGCCGGCCCGCCTTCGAACTGCGCGCCGTCCTCGCCGCCACCCTCTCGCCGACCTGGGGCATCTACAGCGGCTACGAACTGTGCGAGAACACCCCGCTGCGCGAGGGCAGCGAAGAGTACCTGGACTCGGAGAAGTACCAGTTGCGTCCACGTGACTGGGACACCGCGGACACCATCGCTCCACTCATCACCCGGCTCAACACCGTCCGGCGCGAGCACCCCGCGCTGCACCAGCTCAGGAACCTCCGCTTCCACCACACCGACAACGACGCCGTCCTCGCCTACAGCAAGCGCGCGGGCCAGGACACGGTGCTGGTGGTCGTCAATCTCGATCCGCACCACACCCAGGAGGCCACGGTCTCGTTGGACATGCCGCAACTCGGCCGCGACCGGGACGAAACCCTGTCCGTGCACGACGAACTGACGGGTGAGACCTACCAATGGGGCAGGACCAACTATGTGCGCCTTGAGCCCGGCAGGGCACCCGCGCACGTACTTCACGTCCAGGCCTCGCCCGCCTCGCCGCAGAACGGAAGGTCTACCGCGTCATGACCGTCAACGAGCCCGTCCATGACACGTTCGAGGACACCCCGGCCAAGGACCGGCATCCCGACTGGTTCAAGAGCGCCGTCTTCTACGAGGTGCTGGTCCGTTCCTTCCAGGACAGCAACGGCGACGGTGTCGGCGACCTCAAGGGCCTGACCGCCAAGCTGGACTACCTCCAGTGGCTCGGCGTGGACTGCCTGTGGCTGCCCCCGTTCTTCAAGTCCCCGCTCAGGGACGGCGGCTACGACGTCTCCGACTACACCGCCGTGCTGCCCGAGTTCGGCGACCTCGCCGATTTCGTGGAGTTCGTCGACGCCGCTCACCAGCGCGGCATGCGGGTCATCATCGACTTCGTCATGAACCACACCAGCGACCAGCACCCGTGGTTCCAGGAGTCCAGGAAGGACCCCGACGGCCCCTACGGCGACTACTACATGTGGGCCGACGACGACAAGCAGTACGCCGACGCGCGGATCATCTTCGTCGACACCGAGGCCTCCAACTGGACCTTCGACCCCGTGCGGGAGCAGTACTTCTTCCACCGGTTCTTCTCCCACCAGCCGGACCTCAACTACGAGAACCCGGCCGTGCAGGAGGAGATCCTGGGCGCCCTGCGGTTCTGGCTCGACCTCGGCATCGACGGCTTCCGGCTCGACGCGGTGCCGTATCTGTATGCCGAGGAGGGCACCAACTGCGAGAACCTCCCCGCCACGCACCACTTCCTCAAGCGCGTCCGCCGCGAGATCGACGCGATGTACCCGGACACGGTGCTGCTGGCGGAGGCCAACCAGTGGCCGGAGGACGTCGTCGACTACTTCGGCGACTACCGCAGCGGCGGCGACGAGTGCCACATGGCCTTCCACTTCCCCGTCAT
>NZ_JBSFVD010000172.1:0-1449 GCF_053592135.1 Streptomyces sp. NPDC002784
CTAGTAGGGCTTGGTCAGGTCCGTAGTGGGGTGGGTATGTCGCGGTGGCAGGTGGGGCAGGCGCCGGTCCAGAGGGCGAGGAGTGTCTGCAGCTCGCGGACGACTTGGTAGAGGCTCAGACCTGCGCCGCGTCTTTTGGGGCTCGTGCCAGACGTTGCAGCGTGCAGAAGGCATGCGCGACGGAGACGAGGGTGACGTGGTGGTGCCAGCCGTTCCAGGTGCGGCCCTCGAAGTGGGCAAGTCCCAGGGCCTGTTTCATCTCCCGGTAGTCGTGCTCGATGCGCCAGCGGAGTTTCGCGAGGCGGATCAGTGTGGTCAGGGGCATGCCGGAGGGCAGGTCGGACAGCCAGTACTGCACCGGCTCGCTCTCGCCGGCGGGCCATTCGGCCAGCAGCCAGCACACGGGCAGTTCGGGGCCGTCGGCGGTCTGGCGGACCTCGCGTCCGGCAGGCCGGATGCGCAGGGCCACGAAGCGGGAGTACATCCGCTTGCGGCCCGAGCGGCCGGTGCCGGGCCGGGAGCCCTCCCGCCACTGCACCGGCCTGGCCGCTTTCCGGCCCGCCGCGATGACCAGCTCCTTCACGGACCGCGGTTTGTCGGGATACTTCGCCAGCGGCGGGCGTCCCGTCCCGGAGTACGGCTCGGCCACCGGCACCGCGTCGGCGGGCTGGGCGGAGAGCGTGGTGGAGATCCCCACCACGTAGTTCAGGCCGCGGGTCTGCAGTCCGTGCCGGAACGCGGCGGCGTCGCCGTATCCGGCGTCCGCGATGGCCAGCGGCACCTCGAGTCCCCAGGAGCGGGTCTCGTCGAGCATGTCCAGGGCCAGCTGCCACTTCTCCACATGCCCGACATCGTCCGGGATGCCGCAGGCGGTGCGGCGGGCGATCTTGTCCGGATCGGCCTTCGGTGAGGCGGGATCCCACGTCTGGGGCAGAAAAAGTCGCCAGTTGACCGCCGCCGAGGCGTGATCGCAGGCGAGGTGGAGCGAGACACCGACCTGGCAGTTGGTGACCTTGCCCGCGGTGCCGGTGTACTGCCGCGACACGCATGCCGAGGCGCTCCCGTCCTTGAGGAACCCCGTGTCGTCGAAGACCAGGGCCTCGGGCCCGATCGCCGCCTCCATCCGCCAGGCGAGCTGGGCCCGGATGTGTGCCGGGTCCCAGGGGCTGGTGGTGATGAAGTTGGCCAGCGCCTGACGATTGCCGTCCTCCCCGAGCCGGGCGGCCATCGGCTCGACCGACTTGCGCTGTCCGTCGGTCAGCAGCCCGCGCAGATAGACCTGCCCCCACCGGCGCTGATCCTTGCGCGCGAACGGCTCGAACACATCCGCCGCGAACGCCTCCAACTCACCACGCACCGCAGCAATCTCGTCCGGAGTCACACACTCTCAACGCCACACCGGGCCCCAAGGACACGCACCACCCCAGCCGACCTGACCAAGCCCTACTA
>NZ_JBSFVD010000173.1:0-1445 GCF_053592135.1 Streptomyces sp. NPDC002784
CTAGTAGGGCTTGGTCAGGTTCGTAGCGGTGTGGGTATGTCGCGGTGGCAGGTGGGGCAGGCGCCGGCCCAGAGAGCAAGGAGTGTCTGCAGCTCGCGGACGACTTGGTAGAGGCTCAGGCCTGCGCCGTGTCTTTTGGGTCTCGTGCCAGCCGCTGCAGGGTGCAGAAGGCGTGGGCGGCGGAGACGAGGGTGACGTGGTGATGCCAGCCGTTCCAGGTGCGGCCCTCGAAATGGGCAAGCCCGAGGGCCTGTTTCATCTCGCGGTAGTCATGCTCGATGCGCCAGCGCAATTTGACCAGCCGGATCAGGGTCGCCAGCGGCATGCCGGAGGGCAGGCTGGAGAGCCAGAACTGCACCGGTTCGGGCTCGGTGGCAGGCCATTCGGCCAGCAGCCAGCGCTCGGGCAGTTCGGGATCATCGGCCGGCTTGCGGATGCCTCGTCCGGCGGGCCGGACCCGGAGGGCGACGAAACGCGAGTACATACGCTTGAAGCCGCTTCGGCTGGCGCCCGGCCGGGATCCCTCCCGCCAGGACACCGGCCGAGCGGCTGTCCGGCCGGCCGCGACGACCAAGTCCTTCATGGTCTGCGGCGGGTCGGGATACTGCATGTGCGGCCGTCGGCCGGTGCCCGCATAGATCGGCTGGACGGGCCGGGCGTCGGCAGGGTGAGCGCTGTGACGGCCGGAAACACCGACCGCGTAGGGCAGGTTGCGTTCCTCCAGGCCGCTGCGGAAGGCGGCGGCGTCGCCGTATCCGGCGTCCGCCACGACCAAGGGGACGTCGATGCCCCACGACCGTGCTTCGTCGATCATGTCCAGAGCAAGCTGCCACTTCTCCACGTGTCCCGCCTGGGCGGGGATGCCGCAGCGGCCGCGGCGGGCGACTTTGGCGGGGTCCGCCCAGGGCGAGGCCGGGTCCCAGCCGGACGGCATGAACAGCCGCCAGCCGATCGCGGCGGAGGCACGGTCGGTGGCCAGGTGCAGTGACACTCCCACCTGGCAGTTGGTGACCTTGCCCGCGGTGCCGGTGTACTGCCGCGACACACACGCCGAGGCGTCCCCGTCCTTGAGGAACCCGGTGTCGTCGACGATCAACGCTTCCGGACCGATCGCGTCCTGCATCCTCCAGGCCAGGCGGGCCTGGACGTGCGCCGGATTCCACGGGCTGGACGTCACGAAGTGAGCCAGCGCCTGCCGGTTGCCGTCCTCGCCCAGCCTGGCGGCCATGGGCTCCACCGACTTGCGTTTACCGTCCAGCAGCAGCCCTCGCACATAGACCTGGCCCCACCGCCGCTGGTCAGCACGGAAGAACCCGTCGAACAACTCCGCCGTGAACGCCTCCAGGTCCTCCCGGACCTCGGCCATCTCACCAGGTGTCACACCATCACAACGACACCAACAGCCCAACAGACACGCCACTCACAAACGAAGCTGACCAAGCCCT
>NZ_JBSFVD010000174.1:0-1444 GCF_053592135.1 Streptomyces sp. NPDC002784
CCTCGCCGGATGAAACAGCAAACAGCCAGGTCAGCAGGCATACCCGAAGCCATTTGCGGGACAACGCTTAGGCCAGAACTCAAAGACAAACGCGCAACAACAAGGAGGGGCGCATCCGGATTCCGTATACGAGCCGCACTCCGCAATCCCAAACGGACGGAAAGCAAAAACGCCGACGAGCAGATCTGCCTGGAAGTAGCTCGGCTGCCACCTCGCCATACCTCCACCGCACGCCCGGGCCTACGGGTCAGGACTCGCTGCGGCGCGTCGCTCCGCCCCGGGAGCGGAAGGTGGCCCCGGCCTCTTCGAACAGATGGTGCACGCCGCCGTACGAGCGGCCCCTCCTCCGCCAGAGCCCTGATGGACTTGCCCTGGTCGTACTTCTTCTTGAGGTCCGCCGCGAGCTGGTCGCAGTCTGGGCCGGGCGTGAGTCGGCGGGCCGGAGTCGTGTTCGACATGAGCGGATTCCTCCCGGAGAGGCTGCGGATGCTGCCGTGATCGCGTGAACCGGTGGCGTCGGCCACCGGTTCGGCGGAAGGCTCCAACGAGAAGAGGGGGCGGCTGGTGACGATCACGGACCCGGCCCAGTGGGAGGACCTGTTCACCCGCATCGTTGACGAGCACCCGGTGCAGTTCGTACGGCCCCGGACACCGACCGCCCGACCTGGGCGACGTACGAGGGCTGCCGCTACCTGGGCACCGTGTCCGCCGAACTGGACGACGGCCGGCCCCGGTGGCGGGGACAGACCACCCAAGAAGCCCACCACGACCTGGAGGACGCCGTGCGTGCGCTGCGGCGTCCCGCGTCCTGGCCTCGTGAGCGCGAGCAGGTCTGCCACTGGGCCCGGCGCCTGCTGGCGGACGACTCGCTCTGGCGGCTGACGTGGAGACCACCGGACTGGAGAACGCGTACGCGGTGCAGACCGCGCCGCCATGCTCGGCGGGCAGTTCCCCGAGGTCAAGGCCATACTCTTCGAGGCGAAGGAGGATCTGACCGCTTTCGCTGACTTCCCCCACCAGCACTGGATGAAGATCCAGCCGACCAACCCGCTCGTACGTTTGAGCCGGGAGATCAAACGACGCTCCGACGTCGCCCAGGTCTTCCCCAACAGCGCCGCCGTCAGCCGCCTGGCCACCGCCGTACTCACCGAACTCCACGACGAGTGGATCGCTTTCCCCCGCCGCTACCTCTCCATCGAAAGCATGGACAGCCTCTATCCAGACACCGGAACCCGCCTGCCCGACACCACCGAAAGATCAGTTACACACCACAGGGGACATGACCGAGCGGCTCGTGGCCTGGCTGGGCGGCGATGTCGACCAGGGCGCGGGGGGGGGGGGGGGGGTGGAGGGGGGAGGGGGGGCCGGGGCTGGGGGGCGCCGGGCGGGTTGCTCTGGGTCCGGTGGAGGGGGTGCCCGGGAGGGGGTCTGAGGTCTGTTGGGA
>NZ_JBSFVD010000175.1:0-1440 GCF_053592135.1 Streptomyces sp. NPDC002784
GGTCCAGGGTCGCAAGTTTTCGCAGGTGGAGCACGGTGACCAGGACCCGGTCGGCTGAGGTGAGCTTGGCTTTGGCACCAGTGCCAGGGGTCACCAGGCGCTCGTGGCCTCGACGTGTGCGGAGCACTTGCTCGCGTTGAACCTCCATCTGGGCGGAGCTGGCAGAGAAGGGGGAGAAAACGCCCCCGTTCGAGCCGATCGCCACGCGCACGCGAGCTGTCGAACTGGTCGAAGCGATGCTCCACCGGCTCGACGACCCCCAGGAATGGCCCCTCCACCTGATCCGGCAGGTGTGGCTGTTCGGCAGTTTCGCCCGCGGCGCCACCGAGCCCCACGACGTCGACGTCGCAGTCCGGTTCGAGCGCGACGAACGGATGAACCAGGCTGTCGTCCAGGCCATCTTCTCCGGCGGCAACCCGTACGCGCCGCTGCGCCGCGCGCTCGCCGGGTCGTCCCGCGGGCTGCAGTTCCAGTTCGAGGACGCGGCGCGCGAGCAGCTGGAGGCCGATGGCACCTTCATGCTCCCGCTGTGGCAACGGGGTGACACGCTCGCCGAAGCTCTCGGCGTGCTCCACGCGATCCCGAGGACCCCGAAGCCGGCCGGGCCGAGCGCCACGACATGATCGAGGCCTTCGAAGGCCTCGACCGGCACATCCCCCGCCCGGTGCGGGCAGAACTGATCGGGTGGCAGCAGCAGGAGGCCATCACCATCTCCCGCGTCACGCTCTCCGACGCGCCAGACGACACCGACCTGCTGGCGACCCCGGACATGCGCTGGGCCTTCGCCGGTGGAACGAAGACAGCCCGTTGCGCCGCGCGGCCCTGGCGGGTCTGGTCCTGATGAGGGAACTCGAGGTCAACCTCGACGACGCCGAGCTGGCCGGTCAGCGGCTGCCCACACCACGGCGCCTCGTGGGACACCGGAGTGAACCCCGCTGGTGGATCAACTGGAAGTGGCAGGGCTACCGGAGCATCCCGTTCTGCGTCACCAGCGCAGAGGGCTGGCCGGAGGTGGTACAGCCCACGAGGATGCTCCCGCTGAACGCGTTGGTGATCAAGCCCGGGCCCAAGGCTGCAGCATTCCGACGCTGACTACTCGAGTCGGTAGCCCACGCGCGGTACGTCGCGGTCAGTCCCCGTGCACACCGTGTCCTCCGTGCGCGACCTCCGAGAGCACAGCCGACCGTATCCGGCGTGATCTAGCGCTGCACGACGGGCGATTGATGTGATGGTGCTCGACCTTCACGCCGATCGCCTGGGTACGCAGGCGAGCCGCCACGGCCTCGCCCGCTGCCACGCGCAACCCCAAACCCCCGGCGTTCACCGGCCCTTGTCGGCGGTCGGACTAGTAGGGCTTGGTCAGGTCCGTAGTGGGGTGGGTATGTCGCGGTGGCAGGTGGGGCAGGCGCCGGTCCAGAGGGCGAGGAGTGTCTGCAGCTC
>NZ_JBSFVD010000176.1:0-1429 GCF_053592135.1 Streptomyces sp. NPDC002784
GGTCACGTCCGCTGGAGTGGTGTATTGACGGCCACTCGGTGATCTCGTTTTTTAGGTTATGCGGTGAGTTCGGTCGGGAGGACGGTGTCGTCGGTTTCTGACTCGATCGGGTGGAGGCGGGCCTTGGCGAGCAGGTCGAGTCCCATGTAGCGGCGGGCTTCGGTCCACTCGTCGTTCTGCTCGGCCAGCACCGCGCCGACGAGTCGGATGAGGGCGGTGCGGTCGGGGAAGATGCCGACCACGTCGGTGCGGCGGCGGATCTCCTTGTTCAGTCGCTCCTGCGGGTTGTTCGACCAGATCTGCCGCCAGATCTCGCGTGGGAATGCGGTGAACGCCAGCAGTTCGTGCTGGGCGGAGTCCAAGTGGGCTGCCGCCTTGGGGAACTTGGCCTCCAGCGCGTCCAGCACATGTCGCATCTGGGCCTGGACGGCGTCGGCATCGGGCTGTTCGAAGACCGTCCGCAGCAGCGTGGCCACCCACGGCTGGGCGGACTTCGGCACCTGGCTCAGCAAATTCCGGGCGTAATGCGTGCGGCATCGCTGCCAGGAGGCGCCGGGAAGGACCGCGCCGATCGCGTTCACCAGGCCGGTGTGGGCGTCGGAGACGACCAGCTGGACGCCGGACAGGCCACGGGCGGTCAGGGAGCGCAGGAAGGCGAGCCAGCCGGCGCCGTCCTCGGCGGTGGCGACGTCGATGCCGAGGATCTCGCGGTGCCCGTCCGCGTTGACTCCGACCGCGATCAGCGCGTGAACGTTGATGATCCGGCCGCCCTCGCGGACCTTCTGGGTCAGCGCGTCTACCCAGACAAACGCATACGGCCCGGCGTCCAGCGGCCGGTTACGGAAGGCGGCGACCTGCTCGTCGAGGTGCTTGGCCATCGCGCTGACCTGGGACTTCGACAGCTGGGTGACGCCGAGGGACTCGGCGAGCTTCTCGACTCGGCGGGTGGACACACCGAGCAGGTAGGCGGTGGCGACCACCGAGATGAGGGCCTGCTCGGCCCGGCGGCGTCGTTCAAGGAGCCAGTGCGGGAAGTAGCTGCCCTGCCGCAGTTTGGGGACGGCCAGTTCGACGGTGCCGGCGCGGGTGTCCCACTCGCGGGGGCGGTAGCCGTTGCGGTGGTTGACGCGTTCGTCGCTGACCTGCCCGTATTCGGCGTTACAGAGTGCGTCGGCCTCTGCGGACATGAGCGCGTCGGCGAAGGTCTTGACCATCGCGCGCAGCAGATCGGGACTCGCCGCGGCGAGGTTGTCCTCAGCGAGGGCGTGCAGGGGCAGACTGTCCGGTGCGGTCATCGTGCTGATCTCCTTCGAGGCTTCGACACTTCGAAGATCAGCCGGTGGCCGTTCATCTATGCGGGCCCCATCCCAACGCCGGAGCAAACCCCCGGATCAGGTCGAACCCGTACACCACTTCCCTGGACGTAACC
>NZ_JBSFVD010000177.1:0-1429 GCF_053592135.1 Streptomyces sp. NPDC002784
GGTTGCGTCCGTGGAGATGGTGTACGGGTTCGACCTGATCCGGGGGTTTGCTCCGGCATCGGGATGGTGCCCGCATAGATGAACGGCCACCGGCTGATCTTCGAAGTGTCGAAGCCTCGAAGGAGATCAGCTCGATGACCGCACCAGACAGTCTGCCCCTGCACGCCCTGACCGAAGACAACCTCGCTGCGGCGAGTCCCGATCTGCTGCGCGCGATGGTCAAGACCTTCGCCGACGCGCTGATGTCCGCGGAGGCAGACGCGCTCTGCAACGCCGAATACGGGCAGGTCAGCGACGAGAGAGTCAATCACCGCAACGGATATCGCCCGCGCGAGTGGGACACACGCGCGGGCACCGTCGAACTCGCCATCCCCAAGCTCAGGTCCGGCAGTTACTTCCCCCACTGGCTGCTGGAGCGACGTCGGCGAGCCGAACAGGCCCTCATCTCGGTGGTCGCCACCGCCTACCTCCTCGGCGTCTCCACCCGCCGAGTGGAGAAGCTCGCCGAGTCCCTGGGCGTCACCCAGCTGTCGAAATCCCAGGTCAGCGCGATGGCCAAGCATCTGGACGAGCAGGTCGCCGCGTTCCGCAACCGTCCCCTGGACGCCGGCCCCTACGCGTTCGTCTGGGTCGACGCGCTCACGCAGAAGGTCCGCGAGGGCGGCCGCATCATCAACGTCCACGCACTGATCGCGGTCGGCGTCAACGCCGACGGACACCGCGAGATCCTCGGCCTGGACGTCGCCACCGCCGAGGACGGCGCCGGCTGGCTGGCCTTCCTGCGCTCACTGATCGCCCGCGGCCTGTCCGGCGTCCAACTGGTCATCTCCGACGCGCACATGGGCTTGGTGAACGCGATCGGTGCCACACTGCCCGGCGCGAGCTGGCAGCGCTGTCGCACGCACTACGCCCGCGCGCTGCTGAGCCAGGTCCCCAAGTCGGCCCAGCCCTGGGTGGCCACCCTGCTGCGGACCGTCTTTGAGCAGCCCGACACCGACGCAGTCCAGGCCCAGATGCGGCACGTCCTCGATGCCCTGGAGGCCAAGTTCCCCAGGGCCGCAGCCCACTTGGATGCCGCTCAGGGCGACGTGCTGGCGTTCACCGCGTTCCCGCGCGAGATCTGGCGGCAGATCTGGTCGAACAATCCGCAGGAACGGCTGAACAAGGAGATCCGCCGCCGCACCGACGTGGTCGGCATCTTCCCCGACCGCACCGCCCTGATTCGGCTGGTCGGCGCGGTGCTGGCAGAGCAGAACGACGAGTGGACCGAGGCCCGCCGCTACATGGGCCTCGACCTGCTGGCCAAAACCCACCTCCACCCGATCGAGTCAGAAACCGACGACACCGCCTTGCCCACCGAACTGACCGCATAGCCTCAAAGACGAGATCACCGAGTGGCCGTCGATACACCACTCCAGCGGACGTGACC
>NZ_JBSFVD010000178.1:0-1403 GCF_053592135.1 Streptomyces sp. NPDC002784
TAGTACTGCAACGGTGCTTGTTCTGAGTGCTGGGCAGTTTTCAAGGGCTGTGTCCACGGCGCTTGTAGTGACTGAGCCGTGCTTGATACTGGCGTCTGCGGCGCCATGTCGACCAGTGCAGGATGTGGTCGACCGGGGTGGGGCGGCGGTCGGTGAGTCGGGTGATCAGGCGTCGGATTTCGGCGAGGCTGAGGTGGATGAGCTGGGAGGATCCGTTTCTGCTTTGTCGGCGTTCAGTTCTCGGGCTCGCAGGACGGTCAGGCAGGCGTGGGCGGCCATGGCCAGGGTCATGTGGCGGTGCCAGCCGGGATAGCGGCGGACCTGGTAGTCGTCCAGGCCGCACTCCTGCTTCGCGGTCTGGAAGCACTCCTCAACAGCCCAGCGGCTGCCCGCGATGCGGATCAGCTCGTCCAGTGTGGTGTCGGCCGGGCAGTAGGCGATGTAGTAGGAGATCTCCTCGGGGCGGCTGACGCTGCGGCGGGCGAGAACCCAGTGCCGGCGGTCCTCGCGGTGCCAGGGCCGGACCTCGACGCGGGCCCAGTCGTAGATCCGCCGGCCGTGAGCTCCTTCACCGCAGGAACGGCGTTTCCACTTCTGCCGCGCAAGGCCGGGGAACAGGTCGTGGACGGGGTGGTCGATGGACCAGCGGGTGACGACGGTGTCGTGGCGGGTGGTGGCCATGACGTGGAAGACATCAGCCTGCTCCAGCTCGAACCGCCAGCCCTTGCTGAACCCATAGGCAGCGTCTGCCGTCACCCACCGGAACGGGACCTTGTCGGCGATGGCCCGGCGGACCATCGCCTTGGCCATCGCCACCTTCGTTTCGAATACGACGCTGTCGTCGATGCCGGCCCGGCGGCAGCGTTCCCGGTCATCCGTCCAGGAGGTGGGCAGGTAAAGCCGCCGGTCGATCAGAGTGCGTCCGCGGCTCGTGGCGTAGGCGAGGAAGACGCCGATCTGGCAGTTCTCGGTGCGTCCGGCGGTGCCGGAGTACTGCCTTTGCACGCCGGCCGAGCGGATGCCCTTCTTCAGGAACCCGGTGTCGTCGACGATCAGGACGGCATCCTGGTCTCCGAGGTGTTCGACGACGTAGTCGCGTACGTCGTCCAGGACCTCGTCGGCGTCCCACTCGATGCGGTTGAGCAGTCGGTGGATGCGATCGGGGCCCGCGTGCCCGGCCTCCTCCGCCAGTGTCCAGCCGTTCTTTCGCTCCAGCGGAGCGATCAGTCCGCGCATGTATGCCAGTGCCGACTGGCGCGGCTCCTCCCGGTTGAACCGGTGCACGAACCGGTCATGCATCGCCTCGAGTTCACCAGCCCACAACCTGACATCAGCAAGGTCCCCACCCATGACCACATCAACGACCGAGCTGGCCAGCAGTCACGGCAAGCACCGTTGCAGTA
>NZ_JBSFVD010000179.1:0-1377 GCF_053592135.1 Streptomyces sp. NPDC002784
GCGATTACTTCTAGTTCTTCCAAGTCATCTTGAATTGGAGCTATACTATAAAAGTGGACAGAAAATTGTGTGTTATAATCTGTCTATTAAGACACAAAAATGAAAGGTGGAAAGGTTATAATAAACTAGACACAAAGTTAAGAGAAATCGTGGAAAGGTTTATTATGGCAAGAAGAAAATTCGATAAACAATTTAAAAATTCTGCAGTAAAACTCATTCTTGAAGAGGGTTTCTCTGTTAAAGAAGTCAGCCAAGAGCTTGAGGTTCATGCCAATAGTCTTTATCGCTGGGTTCAAGAAGTTGAAGAATATGGAGAAAGTGCTTTTCCAGGCAATGGGACAGCCCTAGCTGATGCCCAACATAAGATTAAATTGTTAGAGAAAGAAAATCGTTATCTTCAGGAGGAACTTGAACTTCTAAAAAAGTTCCGGGTCTTCTTGAAGCGAAGCAAGTAAAACGTTTTGAATTTCTCTTGAAACATCATGGGAAGATAAAAATTAAACATGCAGTAAAAGTTCTTAAGGTTTCTCGCTCAGGTTTCTATGAATACATGCATCATCGTCCTTCAAAACAACAAGTGGAGAGAGAAATTCTCTCAGAGAAGATAAAAGCTGTCTTTCATGAGCATAAGGGACGCTATGGTGCGGTTAGAATTACCAAGGTACTTCATAATACTGGTATTATGACCAACACGAAACGTGTTGGGAAACTGATGCACTTGATGGGACTTTATGCCAAGGGAAGCCGTTATAAATATAAACATTACAACAGAAAAGGAGCTTCGCTTTCAAGACCCAATTTAATTAATCAGATCTTTAAAGCAACAGCTCCTAATAAAGTATGGCTGGGAGACATGACCTATATCCCTACCAAAGAAGGCACCTTATACTTAGCCGTGAATATCGACGTTTTTTCACGTAAGATTGTAGGCTGGTCAATGTCTTCACGGATGCAAGATAAACTGGTGAGGGATTGCTTCTTGCAAGCTTGTGGGAAAGAACATCCTCAGCCTGGCTTGATTGTCCATACTGATCAAGGGAGTCAATATACAAGCTCTCGTTATCAATCTACTCTTCGTCAAGTCGGTGCTCAATCTAGCATGAGTCGTAAAGGAAATCCATATGACAATGCAATGATGGAGTCTTTTTATAAGACGCTAAAGAGGGAGCTTATTAATGATGCTCATTTTGAGACAAGAGCTGAGGCTACTCAAGAAATATTTAAATACATTGAGACCTATTACAATACAAAAAGGATGCATTCAGGTCTTGATTATAGGTCTTCAAAAGACTTTGAAAAATATAATTCTTAAATTCTCTTAACTCCGTGTCTAGTTTTTCGTTGACTTTCCAAAAATATAGCTCATTTTGTGTCTAA
>NZ_JBSFVD010000180.1:0-1375 GCF_053592135.1 Streptomyces sp. NPDC002784
GTCCCGGGGTGTGCAGCACACGCAGCCGCGTGCCGGCCACCTGAAGGCGCTGGTTGTCGGAGAGGTAGCCGTCGGGGTCGCGGTCCGGGTGGGTGTGTTTCCACAGCAGCCGGTCGTCCAGGTGCAGCAGGATCGGCGCGCCGGTGGCCGCGGACAGCGCCGGGGCCGCGTTGACGTGGTCGTTGTGGGCGTGGGTGCACACGATGGCGGTCAGTTGCCGGTCTCCGACGGCCTCGGCGACGGCGTCGGCGTCGTGGGCGGCGTCGATGACCACCGCTTCCCGGTCGTCGCCGACGATCCAGACGTTGTTGTCCACGTTCCAGGTGCCGCCGTCCAGCGTGAAGACGCCCGAGGTCACGACACGTTCGATGCGTACGCCGGTCATCACAGGATCACCACCGAGCGCAGGACGTCGCCCTTGTGCATGCGGGCGAAGGCGTCCTCCACCTCGTCCAGCGCGATGGTCTCGCTGACGAAGGCGTCCAGGTCCAGGCGGCCCTGGAGGTGGAGGTCGATGAGCATGGGGAAGTCGCGGGACGGCAGGCAGTCGCCGTACCAGGAGGACTTCAGTGCCCCGCCGCGGCCGAAGACGTCCAGCAGGGGCAGTTCGAGTCGCATCTCCGGGGTGGGCACGCCGACCAGGACGACGGTGCCGGCCAAGTCGCGGGCGTAGAACGCCTGCTGGTAGGTTTCCGGGCGGCCGACGGCCTCGATCACGACGTCGGCGCCGAAGCCGCCGGTCAGGTCGCGGATCGCCTGGACCGGGTCGGTGGTGCGGGAGTTGACCGTGTGGGTGGCGCCCAGGGAGCTGGCCGTGGTCAGTTTACGGTCGTCGATGTCGACCGCGATGACCTTCGCCGCCCCCGCCAGGCGTGCGCCGGCGACGGCCGCGTCACCCACACCGCCGCAGCCGATGACCGCCACGGTGTCGCCTCTGCCCACGCCCCCGGTGTTGATCGCGGCACCGATGCCCGCCATCACCCCGCAGCCGAGGAGCCCCGCGGCTGCCGGGGATGCGGCCGGGTCGACCTTGGTGCACTGTCCGGCGGCGACGAGTGTCTTCTCGGCGAAGGCACCGATGCCGAGGGCCGGTGAGAGCTCGGTGCCGTCGGTGAGTGTCATCTTCTGCCGTGCGTTGTGGGTGTCGAAGCAGTACTATGGCCGGCCCCGCCGACAGGCCCGGCAACGGCCGCACACCGCGCGCCAGTTGAGAATGACGAAGTCGCCCGGGGCCACGTCGTCCACGTCGGGTCCGACCTGCTCGACGACACCTGCCGCCTCGTGGCCGAGGAGAAAGGGGAAGTCGTCGTTGATGCCGCCTTCCCGGTAGTGCAGGTCGGTGTGGCAGACGCCGCACGCCTGCACCCTCACCACC
>NZ_JBSFVD010000181.1:0-1364 GCF_053592135.1 Streptomyces sp. NPDC002784
CAGGGGCCCGGGTGGGGTGAACCACTGGTCCCAGCAGAAGGAGCAGGCGCAGTTGACCAGGGTTGGTGGCGGCGGATGGCGCGGTCGGAGCGGACTTGGAAGTCGGCCCAGCCCAGTTCGTCCTTGATCTGTTTGTAGCTCTGCTCGATCCATGGCCGCAGGCCGTAGAGGCGGACGATCTCGGCGAGGTCGGCCGGCGGGTGCGGGCCGGTGGCAGCGTGTGGTGCGTCGGGGTGGGGCAGGTTGGTGGCCAGATACCAGGTGGCTTTCTCCGGCAGGCCGGCTGGGTCGGTGATGGCCACGACCAGCCGGCAGGGCGAGTCGGGGCCGTAGCCGCCCAGGCGGGCATCGGCCGCCCACCAGGTCTCGGTGTGCCCGTTGCGGAAGTGACGCTCAACGGGCGTCCAGTCGCCGGGATGTTTAGCATCACGCCAGGTCAGGGCGTGGGCCGCTTCGATGGGGGTGTGCGGCTGGTCGGCCGGGGCCCAGGTGCCGCAGTGCGGTTTGAGCGCGACGACATAGGCCAGGCCGGCCTCGCGCAGCGCGCGATACCAGTCGTCGCTGACTTAAGTAGGCGCAGTCGGCCACCACCGCCCGGCAGCCGAAGCCCGCCGCCTTCCCGCGGGCCGCAAGGGCTGCGGCCAGCTGCGGTTTCGTACGGAAGGCCGGATCGGACCGGCCGCGGGCGAAGTGATGCGCGGGGGTGTAGGGGGTCGCGTGCCGCGGGTAGTACACGCGGCCGTCGGTCCACACCGTGGTCACCGTGACGATGCCGTTGTCGGTCTTGCCGCACCGGCCCAGCCACTGCCGGCCCACATGCGCGGTCGCGGTGCCGTCCTTGCGGTCCCCGGAGTCGTCGATCACGATCACCCCGCCATCGTGCGGAGCCGTCGCCGGCTGCTCGCGCAGCAGTGCAAGCCGCCGGTCGTTGATCTGCTCGGCCTCCCAGGGCGACTCGGACAGGAAGAACTGCAGCCGCTGCACCCCCGGCATCCCCGCACCCGCCAACGGCTCCGCCCCTGCCAGGCAGGTGATCGTCTTGTTCCGCTCCCGCGGCGCCAGCAGCCCGGTCAAATACTCGCGAAAGCCCCGCCGCCGAGCCAGGCTGTAAAAGAGGTCGTCGAACCGGGGCCGCGTACTCCTCCAACGGTCCCGGCGCGGGCGGACACGGACGGCGAGCGGTCATCTTCAGCCCCCAGCAGGCCAGTTGACTCCTACCACCGGCCTACGACCAACCCAACCTGCAGTCAACCCTCACCATCACCGGGATTTAACGAACTACCGGTAACGCCGCTCGCGAGGCCGTATGGGCCTGCTACTTCAACGACGGCACCTACGCACCGGAAGAGATCAGCCTGCCCGAG
>NZ_JBSFVD010000182.1:0-1347 GCF_053592135.1 Streptomyces sp. NPDC002784
CGCGGCCCGCGTAGACGGCGGACCAGTCGATGTCGGTCCCGTTGACCCACAGTTCGGCGGCGCCGGCGAGGAAGCGGGCGTTCTCGTCCTCGTCCCGGCGCAGAGTGCCAACGACCGTGACCCGCTTCTCCGCAGCCTCGGCAATCGACTGCACGCCCATGGTCAGCACGGGATGCGCGCTGACCTCAATCAGCCGGAGATGCCCCTGATCCATGGCTACTTGGACCGCGTCGGTGAAGCGCACGGGCTGACGCAGACCCTCGTACCAGTACGAGGCACCCATCGACATCGTGTCCAACAAGCCACCAGTGACCGTGGAGATGATCGGCACCCGCGACACCTGCGGCACCACCGGCGCGAGAGCCTCCAGCAGCCGCTCCCGAATGTCCTCCACATGGGCGGAGTGCGAGGCGTAATCCACCGGAACCCGCCGAGCACGAACACCGGCGGCCTCCGCCACCGAAGCGATCTCGTCCAGCGCCTCGGGATCACCGGCCACCACCGTGGCATCCGGACCGTTGTAAACGGCTATCGACACCCGATCGCCATACGACGACACCCACGCCGACGCCTGCTCAGCACCCGTCGCCAGCGACAACATGCCACCACGACCGGCCAGCTCATCCCGAATCGCAGCCGAACGCAGAGCGACCACCCGAGCCGCATCCTCCAGACTCAACGCACCCACCACCGCAGCCGCGGCAATCTCCCCCTGCGAGTGACCGATGACAGCGGCGGGCTCGATGCCCAACGACTCCCAAACGGCCGCCAGTGACACCATCACGGCCCACAGAACGGGCTGGACCATGTCCACCCGCTGCATCCAGGCGTCATCGTCACCGGTGAGCACCTCGGTCAGCGACCAGTCCACGAACGGCCCGAGCGCCGCCTCGCACTCACCGATCCGCGCCGCGAACACCGGCGAAGAGGCGAGCAACCCCCGCCCCATCCCCAACCACTGCGACCCTTGGCCGGGGAACACGAACACCGGCGCACCCGAAGCAACAGCCGTACCCGACACCGCGTTACCAGCGGCACCACCGGACGCCAACGCCTCCAGCCCCGCCGTCAGCTCACCGCGCTCCCGCCCCCACACCACCGCCCGATGCTCCAGCGCCGTACGCGAAGCCCACAGACTCCACCCCACATCCACCGGCTCACCCGACACCCCCGCCAACCGCCCCGCCTGCGCAGCCAACGCCCCCGCCGTACGCCCCGACACCAACCACGGCACCACCGACGAACCCGACAACCCCTCAGGACCGGAGACCACCACCGGACCCAACTCGGCCTCGACCGGCGCCTCCTCCAGGATCACGTGCGCATTCGTCCCGGAGATGCCGAAGG
>NZ_JBSFVD010000183.1:0-1323 GCF_053592135.1 Streptomyces sp. NPDC002784
TGAGGTTCCCCCGTCATGCGGGAGGTGCTGATCAGCTGGTCAGCAGGGGTTGATGGGTGTTCAGATTCGTTGGTTCGGCTGTCGCCTGCTCGGCGTAGTGCTTCTCCTCGAACTCGATCGGGCTGAGGAAGCCGAGCCGTTCCTGGATGCGGCGGGAGTTATAGAAGCCGTCGATGTATTCGAAGAGCGCGAGGTTGGCCTCGGCCCTCGTCGTGAAGGTGCGGCCTCGGATGCATTCGGTTTTGATCAGCATCCAGAGGTTCTCCGCGAGGGCGTTGTCGTACGAGTCCCCGACGGACCCCATGGATGCCTCAACTTCCGCTCGCAGCAGTCGAGTTGTGAGCTTGATGGATGTGTACTGACAGCCGTGGTCGGCGTGATGGATGAGCTTGCCGGGCTCGACCTCACGGGACGCGAGCGCGTACTCCAGGGTGGTCAGGACCAGGTCGGCGTCTGCGCGGGCAGAGGTCTCCCACGCGACCACCCGGCGGGAGAAGGCGTCCCGGATGGCCGAGAGCCACAACGGTCCCTCGCCTGTGGAGATCATCGTCAGGTCGGTGACCCACAGCCGGTTCGGCGCCGGTGCGGTGAAGTCCCGGTTGACCAGGTCCGGGGCGAGCGTGGCCTTGGGATCGCGGCGCGTGAAGCCCTTCCGCCGTGGGCTGACGCCCGCGATGTCGGCCTCGCGCATCAGCCGCTCGACCCGCTTGCGGCCCACGCGCGTGCCCTCGCGTCTGAGGACGGCGTGCACGCGCGGCGAGCCGTAATTGCCGCCGGACTCCGCGTGGATCTCCTTGATCCGCTCGGTCAGCTCGACGTCGCGGCGCCGCCGTTCGCACGGGTCCTTCTCCGCGAGGCGCCAGCGGTAGTAGGTGGAGGAGGCGATGTGCAGTTCCCGCAGAACGCACTCGACTCCCAGGCGGGGATGCTCGTCGAGGAGCGCCGTCACCTGGGCCGGGTCGGGTCGAGCTGCGCCGCGAAAAAAGCCGAGGCCGTCCGCAGCACGTCGTTGGCCCGCTTGAGCTGGGCGTTCTCCTTGCGCAGGGCCACGAGCTCGGCCCGCTCGTCGGTGGTGAGCCGGTCGTCGCGCTCGCCGGCATCGGCCTCGGCCTGCCGGATCCAGCCGCGCAGGGCCTCGGGATGCACACCGAGATGGACGGCCAGCTTCTTGATCTGCGGCTTCGGGTCGGAGGTCCGGTACATCCGCACCGCACGCTCACGCAACTCCAGCGAGTACTTTCTGGGGGCGGCCATGGTCGATGTTCCTCTCATGAGAACCATCTGACCCTCTGTCAACACACTCCGCATCTCGGGGGAACCTCA
>NZ_JBSFVD010000184.1:0-1306 GCF_053592135.1 Streptomyces sp. NPDC002784
ATGAATTGAAGTTTAAAGAAAATTTATATTATGCGGAAGATACGGAGTTTGTTATTCGATACCTTTTGGAGTGCAAAAGAGAGAATCGGATTTAGTTGCTAATATAATTAATTCTCTAACATATCATTATGTTCAAATAATGATGTTATCCTTAAATCTTAGAGTCACTATTGTATAATTTAGACAAAGGACAAAAACATGCAAAAACGCTACTCAAAAGAATTTAAAGAAACCCTTATCGCCTTCTATCATTCTGGTCAATCCGTCACCCAGCTGTCTAAAGAATACGACGTGGCCCCTGCAACAATTTATAAATGGATAGACCTCTACTCTAAATCTAATGAAAGCTCCGTCTCTAAAGCTGATTTTCTAGAATTAAAAAGACAACTGGTTAAAGTTAAGGAAGAACGAGACATCTTAGAAAAAGTATTGACCATATTCGCCGAGAAAAAGAAGTGAGTGCTGCGGATATGGCTCAAACCATACAAACTTTAGCACTCAATGTCAGACTAAGCTGTCAACTCCTTGATGTTCCTGAATCAAGTTATTATGAACAGATTAACCGACATCCATCTAAAACTCAATTAAGGAGACAATACCTGTCACTCAAAATGTCTCAACTCTTCAATGCTAACCGAGGAATCTATGGTGCTACTAAAATTCATCATCTTCTACTTAAACAAGGGGAAAAAGTCGGGTTAAAACTGGTACAGAAGCTAATGAAGCAACTTCAACTCAAGTCTGTAGTCATTAAGAAATTTAAGCCTGGATACTCACTAAGTGATCACATCAATCGAAAAAATCTTATACAGACTGAACCTACAAAGAAAAATAAGGTTTGGTCAACCGACATTACTTATATTCCTACTCAACAAGGATGGGCTTATCTCTCAACCATTATGGATCGTTATACTAAAAAAGTCATTGCTTGGGATTTGGGCAAGCGAATGACTGTAGAATTAGTGCAAAGAACTTTAAATAAGGCCATTAAATCACAAGACTATCCAGAAGCTGTTATTCTTCATTCTGACCAAGGAAGCCAGTATACGAGTCTAGAGTATGAAGAGTTGCTTAAGTATTATGGGATGACTCACTCTTTCAGTCGAAGGGGATACCCTTATCATAATGCCAGTCTTGAATCTTGGCATGGACATTTAAAAAGAGAGTGGGTGTATCAATTTAAATATAAGAACTTTGAAGAAGCCTATCAGAGTATTTTCTGGTACATCGAAGCCTTTTATAATTCAAAACGAATCCATCAAAGTTTAGGGTATCTTACACCTAATCAATTTGAAAAGGTAAGTGC
>NZ_JBSFVD010000185.1:0-1302 GCF_053592135.1 Streptomyces sp. NPDC002784
CGCTGGTTGTCGCGGAGGTTGAGGTAATCGGCGCTCAGGGGCAGTGCCGCCCGGTGGGCCCGGGCGTCGGCGATGAGGGCGACGCCGCAGTCGTAGGGGGCGTTGAGCCATTTGTGGGTGTCGGTGGCCAGGGAGTCGGCGAGGTCGAGGCCGTCGAGGAGGGTGTGGCGCAGGCGGGGCGAGGCGGCGGCCCAGGCGCCGAAGGCGGCGTCGAGGTGCAGCCACCCGCCGGCCGCGTGGGTGCGTTCGGCCAGGGGACGCAGTCGGTCGACGCCTCCGGTGTTGATCTCCCCGACGTGTCCGCACACGATGAGCGGCCCGCCCCGTACCTTATCGAGTTCCTTCTCCAGGGCGGGCTGGAGGATACGGCCCTCGCTGTCGGCGGGCAGCTCACGGATCGACCCACCCAAGCCCAGGATCTGGAGGGGTCGGGTGACCGCGGCGTGGATGGTCTCGTTGACCAGGACCGTCACCGTCGGCCCCCCTTGCAGCCCCTGCTGGGCCACGTCCCAACCGTGACGGGCCAGCATCTCGTGGCGGGCGACAGTCAGCCCGAGGAGATCGGCATGGGTACAGGCGGGAGTGAACGCGTAACTCGTCGTGGCGGGCAGGGCGAACAGTTCGGTGAGCCAGCGCCCGCAGATGTCCTCCAGCACCGCCGTCAGCGGGGAGCCGTCGTGGACGATGCAATTCTGGTCCCACACACTCGTCAGCCAGTCGGCGGCCACCCCCACGGGCACCGTCCCGCCCACGACGTACCCGAAGTACTTGCCCGCCCCTGACGGCACCAGTCCTCCGCTTGCTGCCAGGAGCTGATGGAGCACGTCGAGGGGGTCGGAGGGAGACGTGGGAAGACCGTGGTCGAGGATGCCTCGCAGATCCTCGTCCGTCAGGCCCGCGCGTACCTCACGCGTGGGTAACTGCCGAACGTACTCCAGGGCCGCCTCCAGCACCTCCGGCAGAAGTGCCTCAAGGGCTGCCAGTTGTTCGCTCGACTTCACGCGTCTTCTCCTTTGCTACGCCCAGTTGGGCCCGGGCGGTCTGTTGCTCCGGGAAACGGCCTCGCTGCGGGACCTTGGAGTCCTGTCGGGCCTCACCAACGTCCTCGGGACGGACCAGGTCGCGCAAGACGTGCTCGGGACCTATGGGGGCACGGGTCTGGACACACCAATGAGGCGAGGCACACCCCCGCGCACAGGAGTGTCCACGGGCGTTGACCCCTGATGTTGAACACACGAGACACTGGATCCTGAGGATCTGAGAACGGACATCTCGTGGTCATGAAGAACTACCCGCCGGAGT
>NZ_JBSFVD010000186.1:0-1289 GCF_053592135.1 Streptomyces sp. NPDC002784
GCCGCCAGCGCCAGCCCCACATCGTCCGCGGCTACTTCGGCGGCCCCCACGTCCGCTACACCCTCGAAGAGAACCCTTTGAGTTTCTGATCAATATGGATTTCGGACACGAAATCGAGGAGGGACCGGCTGGACGCCGACCAACTGGCCGCGCTCGCGGAGCTGGGCATGGACCGGTGAAGGCCGGTGACGGTCCCGCAGGCCGTCCCGGACAGCCTCTGATCACCTTCTTGCGCCGTGACCGGACCCCGGGCCTCTCAGGGCCCGGGGTCCGGTGTTGTGTGCACGCCGAGTGATGTTCTGGCAGGTCAGGGGTGCAAAGCGGCTCTGTTGCAGTACCGTGTTGAGGGCGGGGTTGCACGCGGAGCGTGCCGCCGCGCTGTTCGGAGGGGTGTGGCGGTCGTCAGGCCAGGGCCGGGCGCGAGCTGCCCCAGGACGACAGTGCCCTTGGCGGTGTTTCCGGCGAGGGTCTCCACACCGCCGGACGTGGCGGTGGCGTTGCCCTTGTAGACGGCGATGTAGCCGTTCAGGAGCTGGTCCACGGTGGACAGCGCAACTGCTGTCAGTTGAGCTCGACGCTGGCCTCGGCCACATCGAGGCCATTGAACTCGAAATCTGCCTCCGGCTCGAGCATCTGATTGACCTGCTCATTGCCGAGTACGAAGACTCGGAGTCGGAGGGCAGCATCGGTCTTATTGGTGAACGTCACAGGCCCGATAGGGAGGGCCTGGCTCTCTCCCACCTCTATGCAGCTGGTGCTGGTGAGGGCCGTGACCTCAACGCCATCGCACGATGCCGCGGCTGCCGGGGTGGCTGCGGCGACGCCGAGGACGGGCGCGGTGAGCAGGATAGTTGCGGCCGCGAGGCGGCTGATCGTGAAGCGACGGGTCACGGGGGATCCTTCGTCTCGGACGGCCCTCACGGGGATTCGGCAGGGTCCGTCGGCTCCGAACATCCTCCGCCGAGCCTGAGGGCACAAGCGTTCCTAAGAACGAGGCCGGAACTATACGACAAAGTGGCTTTATTTCGTGCAGCAATAGGCCACCTGGGCACCCTCGAAGCAGCAGCCAGGATGCGGTGCCCGCCGAACATCCGGAGATCGACTGGGAGCAGCTACGCACGGTGGAGAAAGGCCGGTGCTCCCCACTCGCCGCACTGGCGAAGCAGACCGTGTCCGCGTACTCGTCTGAGTGACCCTGACACGAAAGATGCAAGCGACTGCGAGGTCAGGACGTTGTGATGGGTTCGAAGCGGACGGTCATTCCGAGGCTGTTCGCTTCCTTGATCATG
>NZ_JBSFVD010000187.1:0-1285 GCF_053592135.1 Streptomyces sp. NPDC002784
CGGATGGCCGCGATCTCGTCGTTGGGCTGGAATAGCGGCGAGACATCAGCGACCTGGCCGGTGAACAGGGCACCGTATTCGGCACGCTCGTCGGGCGCCAGGGTGAAGCCCGCGAAGCCGACGAAGCAGAGTTGCCCGTGGGGCACGTGACTGGTTTCCTCCAGCAACTCGCGCGCGGCTGCCTGGCGAGCAGTCTCGCCGGGATCGATCCGCCCGCCTGGCAGTTCCCACGCCTGCCGGAACCGGTTGAAGGCCATCAAGACGCGGCTGCCGTGCCACAGGGCCACCAGCGCAACCGGCAGGGGTGCATCACCAGGCGGCTTGTCTTCCGCTCCTCGGACGAAGGTGACCAGGGCGTTGCCGCGGTCGTCAACGGCGAGCGGTGGAGAGTCGGGAGCAGCC
This sequence comes from Streptomyces sp. NPDC002784, assembly GCF_053592135.1. Lineage (NCBI taxonomy): Bacteria > Bacillati > Actinomycetota > Actinomycetes > Kitasatosporales > Streptomycetaceae > Streptomyces > Streptomyces sp. NPDC002784. The sequence continues at coordinate 403 of NZ_JBSFVD010000187.1, forward strand.
ACCTCGACATGATGCCCGCCTGCTCTGGTGATAGCCCGACTCGTGCGTTCTGATCTCCGAACAGTTTCTCGAACGGGTTCGCTCAGGTGGGTGTTCGCCTGTCAACGGCCATTTCGTTCTCCCCGTAGTGTGAAGTCCCACGGGTTGTTGGACAGTTCTGTCCCGGCTGGTCCTGGACGGTCCCACGGCACTTTTGACGGTCTCGGCACATCCTGGACGACCGTGGCTCGTTGGTCCTTTCGTGACGGAAACTCGTGAGCCAGAGCCGGTGGACGACCGACGATGGATGGCTGAGCATCGCTACCGGGCGGTGCTCCAGGTGCTGGACGGGGCGCCGGTAGCGCAGGTAGCCCGCCAGTTCGGTGCGTCGCGGCAGTCGGTGTACACCTGGGTCGAGCGGTACCACGCCGGCGGGCTGGACGCTCTGGTGGACAAGTCGCGCCGACCGCACGTATCGCCGCACCAGGTGCCCGCCGAGGTCGAGGCCCTGGTCTGCGAACTGCGCCGCTCATACCCCCGCTGGGGCGCCCGCCGGATCGTCCACGAGCTGGGCCAGCGCGGGCTGGTGCCGGTGCCCGGCCGGTCCACCGTGCACCGGATCCTGACCCGTCACGGACTGATCAACCACCAGGAGCAGAACCACCGTCGGGTCTATCGCCGCTGGCAGCGCGACGCCCCGATGCAGCTGTGGCAGCTGGACATCATGGGCGGGGTGTTCCTGGCCAGCGGGCGCGAGTGCAAGCTGGTCACCGGCATCGACGACCACTCCCGGTTCATCGTGATTGCCAAGGTGGTCGCCGAGCCGTCCGGCCGCGCGGGCGAGGGCACATCCCCGCGGAGCAGGATGCGGTCGCTCTTGGTGCCCCGGCGCTTGGGGTCCGGC
>NZ_JBSFVD010000188.1:0-1250 GCF_053592135.1 Streptomyces sp. NPDC002784
TGTACCTGACCGGCCCCGCCCTCGCCCTCGGCTATCTGCGCCGCACCGCCCTGACGGCCGAGCGGTTCACCGCCTCGCCGTTCGGCCCGCCGGGCAGCCGCATGTACCGCACCGGCGACCGGGTCCGCCGCCGCCCGGACGGCAGCCTCGCCTGTCTCGGCCGGGTCGACCACCAGGTCAAGGTGAACGGACTGCGCATCGAACTCGGCGAGATCGAGGCCGTCCTGACGGACCATCCGTCCGTCACCGCCGCGGTCGCGGTCGTACGGGAGGACGACCGGCTGGGCCGCGCCCTGGCCGCCTACTGGGTCCCCGCGCCCGGCGCGGGCACCGACCCGGAGCCGCTGCGCCGCCACCTGGGCTCCCGGCTGCCCGCCCATATGGCGCAGCTGTCACTGACCGCCCTGGACAGCCTCCCGCTGGGCGTCGGCGGCAAGGTCGACCGCACGGCCCTGCCCGAACCGTCCGAGCAGCACCGGCCGGACGGTGCCGACGCCGCGCCCGCGGGCGAGCTGGAGACCCTCATCGCCGGCGCCTGGCAGGACGTCCTCGGCCGGGAACGGGTGCTGGCCACCGACGACTTCTTCGCCCTCGGCGGGCACTCGCTGCTCGCGCTGCGCGTGATCGCCGACCTGAAGAAGCGGCGCGGGGTGGTCATCCCCACCCGCATGGTCTACCGGCATCCGCGGCTGCGCGATCTCGCCCGCGCGATAGCGGACCGCAGCGACCACTGACCGCCGCCGCCCATTGAGCCCCTTCCGGAAAGGCCCCGCCCCGATGCGGACATCCCCAGCCTCCCGAGTCTCGCTGTACGGACTGCTGAGCGCCTACACGGTCTCGCTGTTCGGCACCCGGCTGACCATGATCGCCCTGCCCTGGCTGGTGCTCGTCACCTCCGGCAGCGCGTCTCTGACGGGACTCGTCGTCTTCGCCGAGGCGGTACCGCTCGTCCTGGGCAAGGCACTGGCGGGGCCCTTGATCGACCGGTTCGGGGCGCGCAGGTTCAGCGTCGCCGCCGACCTGGCCAGCGCCGCGGTGGTCGCGACGGTTCCGCTCTGCCACTGGCTGGGTGTCCTGCCGTACGGACTGCTGCTGGCGCTGGCCACTCTGCTCGGGCTGGCCCGCGGGCCCGGCGACGTGGCCAAGCGGACCCTCACCCCGGAGACCGCCGAGGCGGTCGGGATGCCGCTGGAGCGGGTGAGCGGCATGGTGGGCACCCTGGAGCGGCTCGCCGGCACCGCCGGGCCCGC
>NZ_JBSFVD010000189.1:0-1233 GCF_053592135.1 Streptomyces sp. NPDC002784
AAATAATGTTGGGCTGTCCGAACGAACCCTGCATCAGCCGATTATCGAGCTTTCCGGTGGTGAACGGCAGCGGGTCGCGCTGATTCGCAACATCTTATTCTTACCAAAAGTGTTGTTATTAGATGAGGTGACAGCTGGTTTGGATGAAAATAATAAGCAAATCGTGCACGCCTGTTTACGACAGTTAAATGAGCAGGATCACGTGACAACGATCATGATTACTCATGACGCGACAGAGATTGCTGCGGCAGATCAATTAGCGAAAGTGGTTGCTGGCAGATTGGAGGTACACGGATGAATTTAGCAGTTAATAATACGTCGCTATTTTTGGCGGCAATGTTAGTGCTCGTCGCGTTAGGAATTAGTTTGTGGCAGAAACTTGGCTTGGATAGGGACATCGTCATTGGTGTCGTGCGGGCTGTTGTACAACTATTTATCGTGGGTTACTTGCTAAAGTATATTTTCCGAGTCAACAATTTTTGGCTAACGCTGGCGATGATGGGCTTCATTATCTTCAATGCGGCTTGGAATGCGAAAAAACGGGGGCCGGGGATTGACCATGCATTAGCCATTTCGTTATTAGCCATTTTTGTTAGTACGGGGGTAACACTCGGCGTCCTCGTGCTATCTGGTGCGATTAAGTTTGTGCCATCGCAAATGATTCCCATTTCTGGTATGATTGCGTCGAATTCAATGGTCGCAATTGGGCTGGCTTATCGCAGCCTCAATAGTCAGTTTCATGACCAGCGGCAAGGTGTGCTTGAACGGTTGGCGTTAGGGGCTGGTCTACTTGATGCTTCGATTGCCATCGTGCGTGAAGCGATTCGTACGGGGATGTCACCAACCATTGATTCGGCAAAGACTGTGGGTCTAGTCAATCTGCCAGGGATGATGTCCGGTTTGATCTTTGCAGGGGTCGATCCAGTACGGGCCATTAAGTATCAAATTATGGTCACGTTCATGCTCTTATCAGCGACTAGTTTGGGGTCAATCATTGCGTGCTATTTAGCTTACCGTAATTTCTATAATGAACAAAAACAGTTGAAGTAATGACTCCTGATTGCAGTCCCGCGGGGAGTCCTTTATGATGGAAGCTGAAATAAAACTTAATGCGGGGGTATTGATGTGAATGACGCAGTGGTTTGGGTTCCAGTTCACGTGGATTCACCGGTATCGACATCCAGGTCGAGCAGGCCGAACCGTCCGGGGTTCTCCGCCTCGGCCGAGCGCACG
>NZ_JBSFVD010000190.1:0-1214 GCF_053592135.1 Streptomyces sp. NPDC002784
GACCCGTCGGCGAATCCCGCGTCGTTTACGACGCGGGGCGTCAGCTCTGTCTCGGGCCGCACGCGCACGGACCGGTCGTTATCAGCCAACCCGACGCGGACCGCGTCGAGCCCGCTCTTGTCCCGCCCGGCCCGCTGGCACTCATCGCCCCATTTCGATCCTGGTCACAGGTGCTGCGTATGTCCCGGCGGTGCGGTCGGCACGTGACCGTCCATACGGCTGCACCGCTAAGTCAGCTAGCTCCGCAGTTTGCCGGACAGCACGGCAGTGACCTGCGCCTGGTGCGCCATACGCGCCTGCCATGGTCGCGGTGAAGTTTTCCTTGCAGCCGAGCAGCGGGTAGTTACGCTGCGAGGATAAAGTCTTGCCCGCGCGAGGTTTTCATCTCGACAGCAGGTGAGGTAGCCCTACTCGCGCGAGTTGCCCGAGATCGCTGGACGACACGCCATTGACAGGCCGAATGCCGAGGCCCGACGGGAGTTCCGCACCGGCGCTTTTCTGGCCGGCCGGGCCCCGCCCGGCCGGCCGCCGCATGTTCGGCCGACGGTAGGTCATTGCACGGCCGCAAGGTTCTTGGCCCGGGATCGCGCCAGGGCGGCCAACGTGGTGCGCAGCCAGGCTTCCGTAGTCGCGGCGGAGGGCGCGGCAGGCCAGGAAGGCGTGGGGACATCAGGGGCGGGCAGTGCTGTCGCGTTGTGAATGGCGATGGCGTGGCTGAGCATCATCATCAGTCGCAGGCACACCGTAGCCGAGCGTTCTGTTCTTCGAAGACGTTCGATGCGACGCAGCGCCTCCCTCGGCTCGACGCATTCCGGGACCGGCCAGCGGGTGATGCCGTGTTCTGCCCAGATATCAGGCATCAGTTCCACCGCACGTCCGCAGGTGGCGGCCGCTTCTGCGCTGGTGATCCAGTAGTCGCCTGGTGGGGTGGTCCGCTCCGTGGCGGCCAGCACCGCCTGAGCCACATGGTCGCTGGATACCACGTCGAGGAGGGTTCCCTTTGACAACGGGACGAAGGGGGCCTGACCTGTAAGGGTGTGAAGCAAGCCGGCGCACAGACCCTGCACGGCACTGATCCGGCCGGTGACCGAGTCCCCGATTACAAGGGACGGACGCAGCAGAGCCGTTTCGGCGCCGCCGTCACGGACAGCTTCTTCCCCGGCGACCTTTGTGTCGATGTAATGCATGACCGGTGCGGCGAGATCACCCGCGTA
>NZ_JBSFVD010000191.1:0-1210 GCF_053592135.1 Streptomyces sp. NPDC002784
CAACGACCGGATCGTGCAGGCCACCCGCGACATGCTGCGCGGCACCGAGACCGCCATCGCCAGTCACGCGTACGTGATGGGCGCCCTGCAGCGGCCAGCCTCGGTGCAGCTGCACCCCAAGAGTCCCGGCCGCTATGACGCACAGGCGGTTCAGGAGTGGCTGGGGCTGCTGGCACGACACCTGCGAGCCGTGCCTCCGGTGAGCGGTCTGGGGCTGTGGCGTGGCCGACCGATGGCCGCGGGTCTCGCCGATCCACACCCGCCGGCGGCACCCGAGCTGGACATCGTGCCGCACAGGCTGTGGCTGCTGGCCGGTCCCCGCCGGGTGCGTCTTGCCCACCTGGCGCTGTGCACCGTACTCATCGCTCTGGCCGCGGTCGGGTTCGGTCTGTTGGCCTCGCTGACTCGCCCCGCGCCGCCGCTCCTGTTTGTCGTCGCCGCGGCCGTCGTTGTGTGCCTCTGGGGGCTGCCGCGGTGGAGCCAACCGTGGCCCCGGCCAAGACGGCTTATGCCCTACCGGCGGATGCGTGCCGTGGCGTCGTGTCTGCAGGGTGCTCTGGCGATGCTGGGCACCATGGGCGCGGCCTTAGTGTCGATCATGGTCGACATGCGCCCCAATCGCTTCGCCACAAGCGCACTGGCCGCTCTCGGTATCGGGGCGGGGCTCGTCATGGTGCTGAGCACGGCCTTCCTCGGCAGGGCCACCTCCCACCCCGTGGGAGATACGGACCGCCCGGTGAGCGATCCGCTGAGGCTGCTGCGCGGCGACCTTGTCTCAGGGCTCCTGGTTGCGGTGGTCTTCGGCTTGGTCGTAGGGACAGGAGCAGGGGTCACCATGGGGACCGCATTCGGTATTTCGCTGGGTGCCGTGTCACTGCTCGCGGTGATCCTTGTGGCAAACGCCTGGACCCGCTACGCCGTGCTGCTGCTGCTGCTGCTGTGCGCGCGGCGGGTCCTGCCCTGGAGGCTCGGGACATTCCTCAACTGGGCCTACCAGGGCGGGCTGCTACGCATCTCGGGCAACGCCTATCAGTTCCGCCACCGCGAGCTGCAGGAGTGGCTCGCCGACCAACCTGGAACGAGCCCACACCCCTCCGGGCAGGTATCGGCATCCCGCTAGTAGGGCTTGGTCAGGTCCGTAGTGGGGTGGGTATGTCGCGGTGGCAGGTGGGGCAGGCGCCGGTCCAGAGGGCGAGGAGTGTCTGCAGCT
>NZ_JBSFVD010000192.1:0-1178 GCF_053592135.1 Streptomyces sp. NPDC002784
GTAGGGGTCACTACAGAATCGACAAATGACGATAACGGTTATTTTTTAACAAACTTTTTATTCTAGTATTCGCCCCAATATTTAGACATTGTTTGTTTACCAACGCCAGGGTTGAAACTATTAGTTGGATCATTTTTCTTATAGTGCTTGATTAAGGCCGGTGCTGCCAAATATAGATGCCCAACATTGTGTTCGGCTGGATAAACAGCGTGACGCTCATCCAAAATTTTAAGCATTTCTTTTTTAAGTTCATGCGCATCGACGCCAGGTTTTAGAATATAATCCTGGTGCATAACGTGATCAAGTAAGTGACCATAATAAATTTTGTGTTCTATTTTGTCTTCAATCTCTTTAGGCAAATGCTCGAACCACTTATAATCATTACTTGCCAACGCTATATCTAGTGGCAAAATGTCAATACTATCCTGTTTTAATTCTTGATATCGAATCGCAACCCCAGCTGTTACATAGCGGTGAGTTGCCGCTTTACTGGTCTCATTGGCATCGGCTTCAAAGTAGTCGCCACTGGCTTTGTCAAAATAAGATTTGAGATACTCTCGCGCTTCTTCAATACCATTACCAGCCATTTTCAATTGTAGGTAATGGTCGTACTTTTCGTAATAATCATCTAACCGCTTTGGTATTTGATTAGGAAATAAATTACTTAATGTTTGAAGCAAACGATCTGGGAAATAAGGTTTGAAAAACGGAATGTGCTTCAAAAAGCGTTCGCCCCATGCTTTTAGCGCAAACATTTGGGGCAAATGACCCGTACCAATTTTTTCAATCACAATTAGTGAGTCTTTACCATATTTCTTGGCCAATTTATAAGCATTTTTATGCATATATTCACCAGAAACAGGCAATTCTTTGAATGTCGTCATAATATGGCGACGAATATCTTCCAACTCATCGGGATTATTCGTTCCAATGTAAAACATTTGTGTTTTTTTATCCATTGGGAATGTATCTAAGCGGACAGCCAATGCCGCAACGTGACCGGACGATCCAGATACTTCATACAATTCTTTAGGATTTGCATTGTATCGAATAGGCTTATCAGATTCAACGTCACGCACAACCTGTTCATGATGGAACATTGAACCATGATGTTCAGTAGCTGGTACTTGATTCAAATCAAAATTGCGGTTCTGCAAATTAGTAATAATCTCTTCGGG
>NZ_JBSFVD010000193.1:0-1174 GCF_053592135.1 Streptomyces sp. NPDC002784
TGCGGGTGAACGGCGAGCGGGTCAAGCCCGCGCACGCGGTGCGCGTGGGTGACGAGGTGCGGCTGCGGCACGAGGGCCGGGAGCGGATCGTCGTGTAAAAACCCAAGTAATAGCTGCAATAACAAGTACCGCTGGCGTGTAATACTTAGCAAAGCGGTCGATGAATTTCTCAGCAGGAGATTTGGTATCTTGGGCTTCTTCGACAAGTTCAATAATTTTACCAAAGGTTGTATCTTCGCCGACTTTTTCTGCTTCTACGTAAATTGTACCGTTTTCTAAGATAGAACCTGCAAAAACTTTGGTACCAGCTTCCTTTCTGATTTCACGTGATTCACCTGTGATACTGGCTTCGTTGACATAGCCAGATCCTTGGTAAATACGACCATCAACAGGAACTTGACGTCCGGTTTTTACTAAGAGTTTGTCGCCAATTTCAACTTCATCAATGTCCATTTCTTCGCCATCAGCAGATAGGGCTGTGCTGGGTGCCATATTCGTGAGTTCTTTGATACTTGATCGCGTTTTTTCAAGCGTTTTTTTCTCCAAAAATCCACCGAAAGCGAAGAGAAAAGTGACAATTGCTGATTCTTCATATTCACCGATGAACAAAGCACCGATAACTGCAATAGAAACTAGCAGGTCAATCGAAATTTGTTTCACTTTGATTGCTTGATAGGCATGAATTGCAACAGGTATAAAACCGATAATACTTGCAATAATCATTGTCGAATTCCAAATCCATATTTGATTTACACCATATTTACCAAGGTATCCGAGTACAATGAGAATGGCTGAGAGGATAACCAAGTGATTACTGTGTTGTTGAAGTCGTTTTTGAAAGTTCAGTGTTATTTTTGCCATATTTTCTACTTCCTTTAATTTTCTTTATGATACTAGTATAGCGCTACCCTTATAGATAAAAATTGATAACTATCAAGAAAATAAAAAGTATAACTTACTAGACTTTATTAACATAAAGGTAAGGTCTGTCTGACGATTCCTGCGGAAAGTTTTGGCAACTGCAGTTGCCAAAATTGGGCGTTTGCCCCAGACCCCAAGCAAACAAAAAAGACAGTTTCCTGTCTCTTTTGTTCTCTGCTTTTAGTAAATGACTATTTACTTTCAAAATTTGATCAACCATATGGAGAACCACCGGTTCCTAGGTTAATTTGCA
>NZ_JBSFVD010000194.1:0-1154 GCF_053592135.1 Streptomyces sp. NPDC002784
GGACGGACGCGTGGGCGACGAACCGTACGTCCGGCTTGTCGATGCCCATCCCGAACGCGGAGGTGGCCACCACCACGGCGGGCGCGCCGGCCATGCAAAGGGAAACACCTGACCAATCAAGACCGTTTAAACATTGAACGTTGGCACAATAAAGAAGGACTGAGCAACCGTGAGATTGCGCGCTTATTGAATAAAGCTCATGGGACGATTGACAGAGAGATGAAGCGAGGGGAAATCCAGCTCAAGCGGAAGGTAAAATACTCTGCTAAAAAGGCTCAAGAAAATTATGAAGGATTGAGGGCTCACAGTGTTCGTCCGAGTAAACTCACGACTGAGATTGATTGTTATGTGAGTACACGTCTTAAAGAAGACAAGGACTCTTTGGAAGTCATTCATCAGGCTCTAAAAGGAGTTTCTCTGAGCAGCCTCTACAATTGGGTCAACTGGGGCTGGTTAGAAGCCAAGCGTCATCATCTTTTCTATCCGCAGTATAAGGCGGCAAAGAAAATCAAACCTCGTGCGCCAAAGCATCCTTTTGGTAAGTCTATTGAAGAACGGCCTGAGTTCATTAACAATCGCTTAGAAGTGGGGCATTACGAGATTGACACGGTCATTCTTACGAGAGCTAAGAACAAGGTGCTTTTGACGCTCACAGAGCGAAAATACCGCACGGAGATCATTCGCTTGATTGATGGGAAAACAGCACAGGCGGTCAATGATGAGCTGGTGGAACTTCAAAAAAGTTATGACTTCAAATCCATTACCCCTGACAATGGCCATGAATTTGCAAGGCTCTCTGAGGTCGTAAGCTGTCCAGTTTACTATGCACACGCCTACGCGAGCTTTGAGCGAGGGACGAATGAAAACCATAACCGAATGATTCGTAGGCATCTGCCAAAAGGCACAACAAAGACGACCCCTGAAGAAGTCGCCGCTATCGAGTATTGGATGAACCATTATCCAAGAAAAATGTTCAACTATAAGAGTTCATATGAGATGAGCTTGGCTGGCTAACTTGGACTTGCAATTTGCGTTCTTGCACTGTAAGTTGAAGTGAATGGCGGGCTTCGCGATGGTGCTCATCGCGGCGGGGCTCGCCGGAGTCGACCGCAACCTGCTGGAGGCGGCGCGGGTCGACGGCGCCAACGAGTGGC
>NZ_JBSFVD010000195.1:0-1153 GCF_053592135.1 Streptomyces sp. NPDC002784
TCAGTGGACGTTAAGTCCGATCTTCCTCGGTTCGTGATCGCTCGATCGAGGTACTGATCGTCGCGCAGGCCCTCTGTTGGGCATGTGCATGCTGAGATGCGGGCATGGAGCGAGAGCCGTACCCCAGCGACTTATCGGACGAGCAGTGGGCGTTGATTGAGCCGATGATCACGGCCTGGAAGCAGGAGAGAGTGGCTCGGTCAGTGACCGGAGATCCCGGCTCCTGCGATCTGCGGGAGGTCGTGAACGCGATCTTCTACCAGAACCGGACGGGCTGCCAGTGGCGCTACCTCCCGCATGATCTGCCGTCCTGGTCGGCGGTGTTCTACTACTTCGGCCTGTGGCGCCAGGACGGGCTCGACCAGCGGATCTCCGAACTCCTGCGCTGCCAAGTGCGGGAGAGAGCCCGGCGATTAGAGGACCCGTCCCTGGTGATCATCGACACCCAGTCCGTCCGCGCGGCCGCGGGTGTCCCGAAGACCACGACGGGACTGGACGCCAACAAGAAGGTGTCGGGGCGCAAGCGGGGACTGGCCGTTGACGTTCTGGGGCTGATCATCGGCGTCGTAGTGCTGGCCGCCTCCGCCCATGACAACGCAGCCGGCACTGCCCTGCTCGATCAGGCGGCCGAGCGGTGCGGGATGCGTCTGGAGAAGGCCCTGGTGGACCAGGGCTTTAAGGACGAGGTTCTCATCCACGGCGCCCTGCTGGACATCGACGTCGAGGTCGTCCGCCGCAACGCCGCAGACCAGGGCAAAGGCTTCGTCCCGCAACCGAAGAGGTGGATCGTGGAGCAGGTCAACGGCACGTTGATGCTGCACCGCCGCCTGGCCCGCGAGTACGACCACCGCCTCGACACTTCCGCCTCGCGCGTCTACTGGGCTCCATCGCCAACATGGCCCGCCGCCTCACCACACCCGCCCCCACCTGGCGCGACACCCTCGGGCTGGCCGCGTGAACATCAGCGAGCTCCTGGCAGACCTCCAGGACCAGCACGACAAAACCACGGCCCGGGCTGACGAACTACGCAGCCAGATCGACCACTTGACCGCCGCTCTGGCCGAGACCGAAGCACGACGCGCAGACCTGGCCACCACCCGGAAGATCATCGCCGAACGCATCCCACCCGGGACCGAGCCCGATCCGCCCGAGA
>NZ_JBSFVD010000196.1:0-1146 GCF_053592135.1 Streptomyces sp. NPDC002784
CCACAAGGGGGGCACCATCTCTGATGCTTTCCGGGCGATGTCAAGCCTTGGTAAGGTTCTTCGCGTTGCGTCGAATTAAGCCACATGCTCCGCTGCTTGTGCGGGCCCCCGTCAATTCCTTTGAGTTTTAGCCTTGCGGCCGTACTCCCCAGGCGGGGAACTTAATGCGTTAGCTGCGGCACCGACGACGTGGAATGTCGCCAACACCTAGTTCCCACCGTTTACGGCGTGGACTACCAGGGTATCTAATCCTGTTCGCTCCCCACGCTTTCGCTCCTCAGCGTCAGTAATGGCCCAGAGATCCGCCTTCGCCACCGGTGTTCCTCCTGATATCTGCGCATTTCACCGCTACACCAGGAATTCCGATCTCCCCTACCACACTCTAGCTAGCCCGTATCGAATGCAGACCCGGGGTTAAGCCCCGGGCTTTCACACCCGACGTGACAAGCCGCCTACGAGCTCTTTACGCCCAATAATTCCGGACAACGCTTGCGCCCTACGTATTACCGCGGCTGCTGGCACGTAGTTAGCCGGCGCTTCTTCTGCAGGTACCGTCACTTTCGCTTCTTCCCTGCTGAAAGAGGTTTACAACCCGAAGGCCGTCATCCCTCACGCGGCGTCGCTGCATCAGGCTTTCGCCCATTGTGCAATATTCCCCACTGCTGCCTCCCGTAGGAGTCTGGGCCGTGTCTCAGTCCCAGTGTGGCCGGTCGCCCTCTCAGGCCGGCTACCCGTCGTCGCCTTGGTGAGCCATTACCTCACCAACAAGCTGATAGGCCGCGGGCTCATCCTTCACCGCCGGAGCTTTTAACCCCCGCCCATGCAGGCAGGAGTGTTATCCGGTATTAGACCCCGTTTCCAGGGCTTGTCCCAGAGTGAAGGGCAGATTGCCCACGTGTTACTCACCCGTTCGCCACTAATCCCCACCGAAGTGGTTCATCGTTCGACTTGCATGTGTTAAGCACGCCGCCAGCGTTCGTCCTGAGCCAGGATCAAACTCTCCGTGAATGTTTTCCCGGCTGCGTCTAATTAAAGACTGCGGGTCGACACCACGAGAGCGGAACAGCCAGGCGGAATAAGCCCGGCCGTTCACAGCGTCCTCGCTGTGTTTTTCTTCAAAGGAACCGCGTCCCGGCCGTGATGACC
>NZ_JBSFVD010000197.1:0-1132 GCF_053592135.1 Streptomyces sp. NPDC002784
AAAAAAGAGTCTAAAACAGCATGAGCCGTAAAGTGCAAGACAAAATTGAATATTTTTAAACTGCTAAGGCATGTTCCCTGTATTCGCAGGGAGTCATGCCTTTTGTTTTCTGTGATATTCGTCGATTGTTAAACCAATCGACGTAATTCTTTGTGATTTCCTTGAATTCTCCAATAGGTTCTGTTGCAAAGTTTTCCAAAAAATCTATTTTAGTGTAAAATTGAGAAAAAAGACAGAGAGGACAGAGTAATGAATCATTTTAAAGGCAAACAATTCAAAAAAGACGTCATTATTGTCGCTGTTGGTTACTACCTGCGTTACAATCTAAGCTATCGTGAAGTTCAGGAATTGTTATATGATCGTGGAATAAATGTTTGTCATACTACGATTTATCGTTGGGTGAAAGAGTACAGCAAAGTCCTCTATTATCTTTGGAAGAAGAAAAATAGACAATCCTTCTATTCATGGAAAATGGACGAAACCTATATCAAAATTAAGGGACGTTGGCATTATCTTTATCGTGCACTTGATGCGGACGGCTTAACCTTAGATATCTGGTTACGAAAGAAACGGGATACGCAAGCAGCCTATGCTTTCTTAAAACGACTCCATAAACAGTTTGGTGAGCCGAAAGCAATTGTGACCGATAAAGCACCTTCTCTTGGCTCCGTCTTTAGAAAGTTACAGAGTGTGGGTTTATATCCTAAGACAGAGCACCGAACTGTGAAGTATCTTAACAATTTAATAGAACAAGACCATCGACCTATTAAACGACGAAATAAATTTTATCAAAGTCTCCGTACAGCCTCTTCCACGATTAAGGGCATGGAGACCATTCGAGGAATATATAAAAAGAACCGAAGAAATGGAACGCTCTTCGGCTTTTCGGTGTCTACTGAAATCAAGGTATTAATGGGAATACCAGCCTAAGATATTTGGAGTTCAGAGAGGGCGAGTTTGATTTTCAAACTTCGCAACAGAACCAAAATAAGCATAACTTTTAAAGTGCTCCATAACTGTTAGATTTCTTGTCTAACAATTATGGAGCACTTTAGGTTCCCTGTGCTTTTTTATTTGTTCAAAAACAGCAACCGTAATTTGTTTTTTCCCAGTACTATAGCTAACTTAAATG
>NZ_JBSFVD010000198.1:0-1127 GCF_053592135.1 Streptomyces sp. NPDC002784
GGCTGTTTTTGGTTAATTTCTTAGGGGTTATTATCTAATTATAGACCCTAAACGAACATCTTTTGTAGAAATCCTTTTTTCTGCTCTTTGAGAAGATCTAGCTTACGCTGATGAAGAGCGATAGTGTCATCTAACTGTTTAAAGAAAGAGCCTATTTTTTGTTGTTCTTCAATCTTAGGTAGCTCTAGATTTAGATTAGAAACTGCAGGATAGTTAACATATATTTGCGTTCCCCCCTGAACAATTCGTTTAACTTTTTCTCTAAAAGGACCATTAAGTATGGTATATGCAAAATTAGAATCAAAGTTTTCTTTCGGAGAAATAATTTCAGTTCGTTGATTGATAACATATTCGTTATCTTTTTCTACCAGTAAAGTTCTTCCAATAATTGTTCCATTAGCAGTTTTATCATTTAGCACCATGGTGAGCTCTCCAGAATTAACAACTCGTCCATCTGTAATTTCATTTGATATTGCGCGAATATTTTGATCAACGTATTGGCTATTTAATCCATAGCTACCAATTGAAATAACTTTGTATACACCATATTTGTCAAAATACTTTTCAATAGCTGTTCCGCCTCTGTGATTAGCTACGTCAGATAACTTACGCTCTTCCCAATCGTCAGCAAACCCCGCAAATCGCAATTCAGGAACTTTGGCACCATTTTTAGGGAACATCTTTTGTAAAAAGCCTTTTTTCTGTTCTTTCAATAAATCTAACTTACGTTGATGAAGAGCGATAGTATCGTCTAACTGTTTAAAGAATGACCCGATTTTTTGTTGTTCTGAAAGTTCAGGTACCATAATCGACATTTTCGACATTTGCTTACCTGAAACCTCAACAAAAGTAGATCCTGCACCGGTGACTTCCCCATATCGCTTGAGCTCATTAGTTCTTGAAAAAATAAAATAACTATCAAGTTTATTTTGATCAGGAACAATTGATTGAAACCCTTGATTAGTTGTAGCTTCTTTGGCTAATATAGCGGTGTTTCCGATACCAGCACGAGAAGTAAATAAGACGGTTCCTACTGGTAAAATTCGAGCTGAACTCTTCTTTAGACCTAGTTCAGTAATAGTCTTTTTACTTTTACTAACATAACTTTGTTCTCCAATTTCAGCTGG
>NZ_JBSFVD010000199.1:0-1123 GCF_053592135.1 Streptomyces sp. NPDC002784
GGGAACCGGCCGACTGCCGCCGCGGTGCTGGCGGCCGCTGTCGCCGCCCGCGCCTACGCCCTCAACCACCAAAGCGAGCAGGCCCGCACCGCGCTCGCCGCCGCCGACGCGCTCATGGACGGGCTCCCCGAGAGCGAGCGGTCGGACACGTGGCTGACGTACGGCGAGCAGAAACACCACGTCCACCTCAGCCACGCATTCACCGCCCTCGGAGACACCCGACGCGCAGAGTAGAGCCAGCAATGGGCGCTGGAGCTGTCCGCGCCGACCAGCACGATGACCCGCACCCTGCTGAACATCGACGCGGCGGCTTGCTCCCACCACCACGGCGACACCGAGCAGGCATGCCGCCGTACGGTCGACGCCCTGACCGCGCTGCCCGGTGACTACCGCACCGGCCTGGTCCGCCGCCGCGCCTTGGACCTGTACGAGGCGATCCCCGCTCAGCACCACCACGAGCGCGCCGTACGCGACTTGCGGGACTCCTTGGCTGCCTGAACGTGCCGCACTCGGGGGATCACTGGGCGTGGCACCTCTTGGGTACAGTGCGCCATGCGCGACTACGACCTGCTCCCCAACATCGTCGTCCCTGTGGTGAAGACCAGCCTCCAGCCCGACGGCGTACGCAGCGAGGGCTTCGCTGGCACCGCCTTCCTGCTCCAGCACGGCCAGGGTCTGGCCATGACCGCACGCCACGTCGCCGACGAACTGACTTCCGGTGAGGCGGCGGTCCTCTTCCGTGGCACGGACGGCGCCTGGCAGCCCGCCGCGGTCCAGGGCATCGAACCTCTCACCCCACCCAAGACGTGGCACTGCTGTGCCTCGAGCCGGACACGTACGTCTCTCCGTGCGTGCTGAGCCGCCGACAGGAGTACGCGTCCCTGTCCTACATGCTCGGGGGCTACCCGGAAGCGGTGCTGTACGAGTCCGTCGTCGATGTGACAAGGGCAAGGTGGGCGGCGTGGGCGGTGGCCAGGTCGACGCCGGCCATAGTCGCCAGTTCCGAGACCGCAAGAGCGGTGGGCCGGTCCAGGTCATGGAACTCGAAGACTGATGCGGCGAGCGCGTCGTCGACTTGCTCGCGTCGGAGGGGAGAGATGTCGCCGCCGACCAGGCCAGCGGC
>NZ_JBSFVD010000200.1:0-1108 GCF_053592135.1 Streptomyces sp. NPDC002784
GGCTCAGTCACTGTGCCATAGCCCCGGATGGCAGCTTCTTCATCGCCGGAACCACGGGGGAGAACGTGCGGGCGTGGGACGCGGCCACCGGGGAGGAAAAGCACTCCTTCCGCATAGGCGAAGTATGGAGGACCGTACAGAGCCCCAGCGGCACGTGGATCTGGTACGACATGAGAACAGGGACCCTCGGGAACGTGCTCACCGGCTGGTGTGCACCGACGAAGCCACGGACGACGCGCTTGACGCGGATGACCCTGAGCGGCAACGGTAAAACCCTAGCCATGGCCAATCCCAGCGGTGAAGTCTCCCTGTGGGACCCGGGTTCTGGCGCGCGACGCGCCGAGTTGCCCAGACAGCCGCATGAAATCCACCGGCTCGGTCTGGCTGGCAACGGCTCGTGGATCGCTCTCGGGGACCTGCACGAGATCCGCGTACTGGAACTTCCCGGTGGACAGGAACGTTTCACCTTGCCGGGCGGCGGTAACACCAGCAGCACGCGATTCGCCACCACCGACGATTGGCTGGCCGTACCCGACAAGCATCGAGTACACATACGGTCCACCCGCGACGGGACACTGCTGAGCACCCTCGACATCCACACCCACACCATCCTCGACTGCCGCCTCTCACCGGACCGGAAGCACCTGATGACTCTGGACAACGGCGACCTGCTCCTGGTGTGGGACGCTACCGCCCTCGCCCCCTGAGGACGCGAGGACATCCAGGCGCCACTTGGTGCCCTCGCCGCGACAGGGACACGACGCATCGCGTGGACGGAGAGGGCCCCGACGGTGACATCGCCGGACGCACCCGGTCCTGCCGCACATCCAGCAGCAGCGGCCCTGGCCCATCCCCCACAGGAGGGGTGGGAGTTACCCGCTCCGTCGATACCCCGGGCCGCGACGGGTTGGCCGCGTGTGGAGGACCGACAGGGTCGTCAACGGGATGGCCTACCAGATGCGCACCGGGATTTCCTTGATGTGACCTGCCGGAACGCAACGACACTGATCATTCTGCGGGTGGCGGTCACCACCGCACCCCACTGAGCCCATTCCAACTTCCCGCGGCCAAGAGGACGACGGCGAAGAAGGCCGCGAAGAATACATCC
>NZ_JBSFVD010000201.1:0-1084 GCF_053592135.1 Streptomyces sp. NPDC002784
CTTGCGTGTGGGACATCAGACAACCTTTCGTTCGGGTACGAGAACACACAGACGGTAAGCCCCTCCGGAGCCCGGCCCGGGATGGGAAATCGACAGGACAACCGGCCTCCGGGCTCTCTCTATCGATCAGAGTCCCAGGCCCCTGAGGCCCACCAGCCGTCCACCCCGGTCAGCATCCGGTCTCCGGGTGACCGTGGGACTCAGGACATTTTAGACGAAGTGGACCTGCACGGAATCCATAACGGCAATCGGCACGTAGCAGTAGCGCGTCTCATTCACGGAGACAAGCGGAAGGCCTTCGCGTTCGGCCAATAGCGCCGCGTGACAGGAGCTCAGCACCTCGGATCCCATGACGTGCTGGGCGATGCAGTGTTCGTACAGCTTTCCTGCAGCCAGGGCGAATTCTGCGGATGGTTGGATCACCTCGACACCGAAGCGGGCATGGAAGTCTCGTAGCATGTCAAACGCATGGGCGCCGTCATCAGTGACGCACTCGGTATCCCAGCACTTCCTCATGGCACAGCAGTCGGAGAAGGCCACCATGGGCGTGAGGAGGCGCAGCGACCCGGTCAGCGCCAGCCTGTTCAACGCTTTGGCTTTTCCGGTATGGCAGTTGACGATGTGGTAGAGGCCGCCCGAGTCGACAACTGCGGCGCTTAAGGAGGCAATCGGGATTCTCATGGGATCTCACTCCGGTCGGCAGGCATGTCCCGGCATCCAATGACTCATGTGATGTTTCGATTACCTTGTGCAGCGGCGGCGCAATCCGCCTCCCCACAGCGTGCTCTGGGTCGCGCCGGCGTACTTGCGCGCCCAGCACCCTCGCCGTGAATTCCCACCATTTCCCTCGAACCGATCACCCTTACAAAAGACGATCAGCATCGTCATCTGCTCCGGGCAAGGCCGTGTGGGAGGTCGAGTGCGGCAGAATGCAACCAACAAGGTTCCTCGGATTTCAGGCGTCAACATCTGCTTCATCACCCCTGTGGCCTCACCCATTCCCCCCAATCCACCGTCGGCGTCAGCCGACCTGTGGCCGCGCGAAAGGTCAGCGCCTTTCCTGAAGAGGGCTTTCTTGCGCTCC
>NZ_JBSFVD010000202.1:0-1067 GCF_053592135.1 Streptomyces sp. NPDC002784
GGCTTCCTTCACAGTATGAGAGTTAGAATATTCAAAGATAGCCATATATCCTCTGACAATTGATATGTTGATTAAATGGTCACATGATAAGGGTATAAACGAAAAGTTGTTTGGGATGCCAGACTAGGGACTATACTAGAAAACATCAGTACATTCCTTAGCTCAGGGTCTATAATTATATAATCGCCCCTGTGAAAACCTATTAAAACAGTCCCCGTTATCTACTAGGTAGATAATGGGGGCTGTTTTTTTGTTTAAATGGTATAATGGATCATATATAGCAGGACTATTATTTCAAATCAAGCAAGGATTTAACCCAAAGAAAAAACGAAACCTACCTAACAAACTTTATTTAGCAGATTTAGAAGTTACAGCAAAAGACGTGTATATTAAAAAGGATTTTGCTAATAAAACGGCTGAAACCTTTGATATGAGCGGTACCGACAAAATGGCAGCCCGACAAGGTTTCCGTTATATTCTTTATAAAAGTGTTTAGCAGTTGGGAATCGTTGACAATTTAAAAATTTGTCTGCAGCTTCTTTTCTTTTAGTCTAAAATAGAGGTTAATAACTAACAGGGGAATTACTAAATGATCAAACCCGAAAAGACAATCAATGGAACCAAATGGATTGAAACGATTCAAATCAATGCCGAAGAACGGGCAACCCTCGAAGATCAGTATGGCATCGATGAAGATATTATTGAGTACGTCACTGATAATGATGAAAGTACTAATTATGTTTATGATATCAATGAGGACTACCAATTATTCATCTTTCTGGCGCCGTATGCCCTCGACAAAGATGCGCTGAGATACATTACCCAGCCATTTGGCATGTTGCTCCATAAGGGCGTTTTATTCACGTTTAATCAAAGCGGCATACCTGAAGTCAACACGGCACTTTACTCGGCATTGGATAATCCCGAGGTTAAGAGCGTCGATGCATTTATTCTGCAAACACTGTTTACAGTTGTTGTCAGTTTTATCCCAATTTCTCGCGCCATTACCAAGAAACGCAACTATTTGGATAAAATGTTGAACCGGAAGACGAAGAACAGTGACTTGG
>NZ_JBSFVD010000203.1:0-1059 GCF_053592135.1 Streptomyces sp. NPDC002784
GTTGCCGCCTGGTGCGGTAATATCTGGTTTGAAGGAAAGATTGGAAACTGGCCCATAGGATGTGAAGTCAGACATCTTGTCTTCAGTATATTTCTGATTTGGTACCATCGTCAGGGCAATCTTGACACCGAGACTATCATCCGGGTGTGCTGTGACCCAGTCAACCAGCTTTTGACCGGTTACACTTGAGAGCCCAAATGTTGGGAAGGTGGTGGTTAACGCCATAGAAGTCACCGGTGTTGCTGTGCCATCGTTGTTGACAATGATCAAGCCAGCAGCACCAGCGGCTTGGGCATATTTTTGTTTATCAGCAAAGGTAAGTTCGCCACGTTTAACGATGGCAATTTTGCCTTTAGCGTCAGCAGTATAGTCGGCTACTTTCCCTTTGCTGAGGTTGCCACTAGCATCTTTAACAACATAAAACTTCTTTTGGTCAAAGCTACCAGTGAAATCGTTGCTTGAAAGCTGAATGGTTTCCGGTCCAAGCTGTAAACCTGTACCATCAGTAATGGTCACTGCCTGAGTGATGACATCCGTGTTTTCAGCGGAAGCAACTGTGGTCGCTCCTCGTGATGTCCCTGGCGTTCCCACCATTTCATTGTCTTGCAAACCGTAATAATCTTTGTTGACGCCTTCAGTTGCTGAACTGGATGTTCCTGAGTTCCCAGCAGAAATGACGGCGGCTGTTCCTGATTCGTTAGCATTTTGCACCGCAGCAAGTTCTGGATCCTCCAAGGTTTGGTTGCCTGAACCAGATCCTAAGGACATGTTGAGGACATCGGCACCGATTTTTGCCGAGTCTTCAATGGCAGAAACCAAGGTAGCTGACCCGGTTGTTGCAGAAGTGTCAGAGTTGGTGAAAACTTTCATTGCCAGTAGCTGTGCTTCTGGCGCAACTCCGACAACAGACTTGGCTGGATCGTCACCTGTCCCGTTAGCACCGATGATCCCAGCAACATGCATGCCGTGTTGTTCGTCAACCGTATCATCTGTAATGGTGTCGTTATTATCAGCATAATTAAACCCATATGGCACTTTTGAATTAAAATAGCGGCCATG
>NZ_JBSFVD010000204.1:0-1056 GCF_053592135.1 Streptomyces sp. NPDC002784
CGGACGGGGATTTGGTGGGGCTCGCCCACCGCCCGCGGGGGCCGACCCCAGCCGCCCCCGTCAGGCACCGGCCACCCGCCGCGGGGCGGCCGGACCGGACGGCCGTGGTTGGGCCCCGCCCGGTCCGGCAGCCGCACACCACCTGGACCGGAACTGAGCACAGCAGCCGCCCCCTCCCCCTGCAGGGCCGGGCCCGCACACCCGCCCCACCTCCCCGGCTCAGCAACAAAATAGGGGGGCAGGGACAGCCAGGCAGAGGAAGTCAGCCCTCCACGGCCGCCGAAGCGGTCGCTCAGATGATTTGCAGGTTGACCAGGCCCGAGGATGTGTCAAGGCCGTCGGTGGTGGCGCATTCCAGGGTCTGGGTGGGTGCGGCGGCCAGGACGATCTCGATGATGATCGTCGATCCCTGGAAGTCACCGGACTTGATCTCACCGGTGAGGACCAGGACGGAGTCGCCTCCGGGACGCAGGCCCACTCCGGCGGTGAAGTCGAAGGTGCTGGAGCTGGTCTGGTCGTTGGTCCAGTTGATCCGGCCGTTGCCGGTGGAGTTGCCGGTGGTGCACGACAGTTCTCCGTTGCCGGTGAAGAGGATGGTGCCGTTGGTGTGGTCCGGCGGCAGGCCCAGGCACGGGCCGATGGCGCCGTCGGCGGACAGGGCGACCTGCCGGGGGAACAGTGTCAGGCCGGGCTTGTAGGAGGTGGTCTCGTAGCCGGGGCACTCCAGCAGGGCAGCCTGCTGACTCGCGCCCGCGGCCAAAGCTGCCGGGGCGGCCTGGGCGGTGGGCGTCAGCCCGAGAGCGATGAAGGCGGCAGCACTCGCGGTGAGCGCACCGTACTTCCGTATCCCGCCACGCGTGGGGAACCGCATCACATGTGCCTTTCTGCCGGGAGTCACGGGAGAGCCGTCGCCTGTTACAGCAGGCGTAGCGCGTACGCCGCCGGCCGGGCGACCGTGCCGCACCACCGTCCCAACCCTGCCCGGGCCCGGCCATGGCCCGAAAGGAGGAGCGCGCACCGCCCCGACGAGCGCGCCCCCCTACAGGGGCACACCCG
>NZ_JBSFVD010000205.1:0-1047 GCF_053592135.1 Streptomyces sp. NPDC002784
CCCGCCGTGCCGCGCGGCCGGGTGACTCCGGTGGCGGGGTCGACGATCTTCACCTCGACGTGCGGCAGGACGCGGCCGACGGTTCCGGTGCGGTGCACGGGGATGAGAAATCCACGGGCGGCCTACGACGACTGGCAACTGCGCCGGTACAGGCGGCGGTCCGACGAGCGCAAGGCCCGCCAGTTCGAGGAACGGACAGGTCACCAGAACTGGGGTGACGACTCCCTCGGCACGGCACTGACAAAGCTCGATCTCGCTGTCGGACCGCCGGTGGACGCCCGGCGGCTCGCGGCCATCCCTCCAGGCGTCGGGTTGTACGTGCGCGACGTCAAGGAGGTATGGCGCGGAGCCGACGAATCCGGCATGGAAACTGTCGTCCTGAGCGCGCTCCAGAGCCTCGATCGCGCCGGCCTTGTCAGCATCACCGAGGGGGACGACGGCTGGGGACGGCTCACCGTTCCCTCAGATCTGCACGAACGCCTGATGTCGCGCTGGTCGGCGCAGGAGGCCGCAAGGTGGCACGACCGGCTCCTCGACAACGCCCGCGCACTTGTGCCTCCTGGAGCCGGATGGTGGGACCTTCCCACCGACGCCGGTTACTGGTGGCAGCACCTCGTGTGGCATCTGCGGTACAGCGACCCCGATGCCGCCGCGGCGCTGGTGGCGCGACCACGCTGGCAGGCCGCCCGTATCCGACGACTTGAGGTGCAAGGGCTCCTGACGGACCTGACCCTGGTCGACTCCACGGAGTCCCGGGCCGTCGCTTCGACCATCAACGCGGTCATCAGCGGGCAGGCGCCCGGAAGCATCCGCGACGCGCGAGAGCAGGCCCGAAGGCTGCTGCGGGCCCTCGGATTGACCGCCCCGGCGCCGTCCGTCCCCTGGCCGCGGTCGGCGGTCCGTGCGGTCCTGCACGTGCCGCCCTTCACCCGCGACTTCGCCCTGTCACCGGACGGAACCTGGATGGTGACGGCTGGCAAGGACGGGCTCATCCGCGTCTACGACCTGGAGACCCGGACCGTGAGCCGGGTGATCCACGGCCCGTAC
>NZ_JBSFVD010000206.1:0-1047 GCF_053592135.1 Streptomyces sp. NPDC002784
GTACGACGGCGACATCGCATCCGACGGCACATCCCTGCTCGTGGTGAGTACGCCCAATGTCCCCAGCTACACGATCGACGTGAACGCCGAGACGGCCACCGCCGGCAACCTCCCCGGCGGTGGTCGGTGGGACGACTACTCCTTCCACCCGAAGAACGGCCGACTGTACGCGGTCGAGGGGGACAACGGAGACCTGCTCCACATCGACCCGGCCCGGGAGCCGATGAAGCAAGTCCTTAAACAGGCCGTCTTCCCGCCGGCTGAGGCCAGCGGCTCCGACGGCTCACGCAAGGCGTATGCGGCCGCCTTCTTCGACCAGGAGGGCATGTTCTACGTTGTTGACTCCGCGGGCAACGTGTGCTTTCTCGACCTCACCGATCCCGACACCGTCCCCGACAAGGCACAGCGGATCGACGGCAGAATCCCTGTCGACGGCCTCGAGGTCATGAACGGCGCCGGGCGCATCGCACCACTTCCCCTCGACCCCGGCTACGACTACATCGTCGTGGACAAGCAGTTCAAGACGTCCTGGCCCGCCCCGTGGCCCGTCCAGGGCCGCGTGTACAGCTATACGCTCACCGTCACGGCCGTTAGCCCGGCCGACCCGGACGACCAGCGGGACGTGCGCAAGTTCCGGATTTCCTTCGACCTGCCCCCGGCCGAAGGAGCCGCGGTGGAGTCGTCCGGGGTCGAGGTGACTGCGCAGAGCGACGGACGGGTCTACGTGGAGTCCGTCGGCGACCAGCTCCTGCCCGCTGGCCAGTCCCGCCCCGTCGACGTCCAGGTCACTGTCCCGGGCAGCGACCTTCCCGGAGAATATCCACTGGACGGACTGAAGGCGACGCGTCTCGCCTGACCGGACTCGACCGCCTGCAGGAGCGCAACGGGATACTGCGGAGTGCGACGACCGTACGGGGTATCCCGACGGCCTCCTGCCACACTGCCGCGGAGCCGGGGGTGCCGTCCTGCAAGGCTGTCGGCGACTACCCTCGTGCCCTCACCGGCTGGTGTCCGTCCTGGTCGGCCGAAGCGTCCGGGCGCGGCGAC
>NZ_JBSFVD010000207.1:0-1032 GCF_053592135.1 Streptomyces sp. NPDC002784
GTCTTTAGCTGTCACTTCTGATCCATCAGACCATTTCAAATCTTTACGCAAGGTAATCGTTGCTGTTTTTGCATCTTTGTAAAGACTTACATTAGCAGGCCCACCATTGATATATTTAAATGAACTGTTGGTAAAGAAGAGACCATCTTGCCCACCACCAGGGCTAGACATAGAACCAAAGGTAGCATCATTAGAAAGTCCCGATAACCATTGTGCTTTCATTGGAGAATCACTTTGATATGCGACTTTTAAATTTCCACCTTTGATTGCCTTGTCTGGATTTTGATAAGCAACGTCAAAGTTCCCCGCTTTTAATTTTTTTGTACTTGTACTTGAGCTTTGATTAGAACCACAAGCACTTAGGAGTGTAGCTGCTAAAACTACACTACTTGCCAATAAAGTTACTTTTAATTTGTTCATCTTAGTTTCTCCAATAATTTCTTTTTATTTCTTGCTTGCTTCAATATAATATTTAATTTATCATATCCATTTTTAATAGATAAACATTTTTATCACTCTTGAATGTTGTTTATCTTGTAGCTTGTCTTTGGTCAGCCACTCGTCTTAGTGCATTTCCGATAAAGATAATAGCAAGCACCACAATTAGGATGACCACTGTTGCTGGAACCCAAGTCCAAGGCTTATCAGTCATTGTTTCTGGATTAGTCGCTTCATTTATCATTGTTCCCAAAGATGGTGTCCCCGCTGGAAGTCCAAAACCTAAGAAAGAAAGCCCTGTTTCTAAACCAATATTTCCAGCAAAAACAAGCGTTGCTTCAGCAATGACTAAGGTGGACAAGTTGGGCCATATTTCCCGAAACATAATTTTAAAATCAGAGGTTCCCGAAGTTTTTGATGCTCGAACATAATCTCGATTGACTTCCGTCATTGTTCTTGCCCGAATCAGACGCGTTGTCCCTATCCAACTAAAGATACTGATAATCCCAATCAAAGACCAAGAATTAAACCGTGGGATGATAGTTACAAAAACAATAATGATCATCATTGATGGTAAAATCATGACAAAATCAG